>DKQG01000050.1:0-800 GCA_002471575.1 Alphaproteobacteria bacterium UBA7314
GAAAAACTGGCGGAGAGTGAGGGATTCGAACCCTCGGTACCCCTAAAGGCACAACGGTTTTCGAGACCGCCCCGTTCGACCACTCCGGCAACTCTCCGCGGGCGGTTTTACAGAAATGCGCCTGCCGGTGCAACTTGCTTGAAACAACCGGCGAACGGGGACGAAACCGCCGATTCCCGGCGCGTAAAACAAGGCTTAATCGAGGGCAAAAACCATTGACACTGAAGGATCGAGGGCTATATTCCCGGCTCTTCTGACACGATCGTACGGCGTCTGCTCGCTTGGGTGTATGCAACTTGCGGTCATGTTTTTAATTTATACCTGCCTCGTTGGCCGGGCCGGCTGACCGGAACACGGAAAAGACAGACGGAAAAAATAATGTACGCAGTGGTCAAAACCGGCGGAAAACAATACCGCGTTGCGAAAGACGATGTTCTTACCGTCGAAAAACTGGACGGCGATGCCGGCGCCAGAGTCGAGCTGAGCGAAGTCTTGGCAATGGACGACGGCAAGGGCCTGACGGTCGGCGCACCTCTGGTCGACGGCGCACGTGTCGCCGCTGAAGTGCTGGAACAGAAGAAGGGCGATAAGGTCGTCATCTTCAAGAAAAAGCGTCGCAAGAACTACCGGCGATCCAAAGGTCATCGCCAGCAGCTGACCGTGATCCGGATCACCGATGTCCTGGCCAAAGGTCAGAAGGGCACCGCCACGGCCAAGGAAGCGCAGTCACCCGCGGTAGCCGCGGATGAGGGTGCCGAACCGGCAAAGGTCGCCAAGAAGGCATCAGCCAAGAAAACGGC
>DKQG01000050.1:1166-83406 GCA_002471575.1 Alphaproteobacteria bacterium UBA7314
AAGGGCAAGGCCAAGGGCAAGACGGCGGCCAAGAAATCCGCCAAAGGCAAATAAGGAATTCAGCGGACGCTTCGTCCGGAGGAGATTGAACGATGGCTCATAAAAAAGCAGGCGGTAGCTCTCGTAACGGGCGCGATTCTGAGGGTCGGCGCCTCGGCGTAAAGAAGTTCGGCGGCGAAGCAGTGATACCAGGCAATATCATTATCCGCCAGCGCGGTACCAAGTGGCACCCTGGCGAAAATGTCGGCATGGGCAAGGATCACACCATCTTCGCGACCAGCGAGGGCAAGGTTGCGTTCCGCAAGACATCCGGTGGTCGCGTATTCGTGTCGGTCAACCCGACGGCCTAAAAAGGCAAGATGTGATCCTCGCCCCGTTTTAGACGGGCCGTATTTATGCCAGACTAAAATTTGTAGAGGCTTCGTTCTGCCGGACGGGGCCTTTGCGTGTTCGCAATCCGGCAGACCGATGCCAGACCATGAAATTTCTCGATACGGCAAAAGTATACGTCCGGAGCGGCGATGGCGGTGCCGGTTGCGTTAGCTTCCGGCGCGAAGCCCATGTAGAGTACGGCGGGCCTGACGGAGGCGATGGCGGCCGTGGAGGTGACGTGATTGTGGAATCAGTCGATGGGCTCAACACGCTGATCGATTTTCGCTATCAGCAGCACTTCAAGGCTAAGACCGGCGGCCACGGTATGGGCAAGAACCGTTACGGTGCGGCGGGTAACGACATCACGCTGCAAGTGCCCGTGGGCACTCAAATCTTCGACGACGAGCACGATATCCTACTCGCCGATTTTACCCGCGTAGGCCAACGGATTGTCCTATTGCAGGGCGGCCAGGGCGGTCGCGGCAACACCCGGTTCAAATCGTCGACCAATCAGGCACCCCGCCGCGCGGATACCGGCGGCGAGGGCGAGGAACGCTGGATCCGGCTGCGGCTGAAACTGATCGCCGATGCCGGGCTGGTCGGCCTGCCCAATGCCGGTAAATCGACTTTTCTTTCGGCGGTCTCACGCGCGAGGCCAAAGATCGCCGACTATCCGTTTACGACGCTGACGCCGGTCCTCGGCGTCGTGCATATCGACCAGACGGAATTCGTGATCGCCGATATTCCCGGCCTTATCGAGGGCGCTCATGCAGGTGCAGGTCTTGGCGACCGGTTTCTGGGACATGTCGAACGCTGCGGCGCCCTGCTCCACTTGATCGACTGCACCGAAGACGACATCGTCGGGGCCTGGCATACCATCCGCAGCGAGATCGAGGCCTATGGCGGCGGGCTGGCGAAGAAAAAGGAAATCCTGGCGTTGAACAAAATCGACGCCATCCCCGAGGAATTCATCGCTGAGAAATGCGCTGACCTGGAAACCGCGTCTGGTCAGCACGTCACAGCGGTCTCCGGCGCTGCGGGAGCCGGGGTCGACGACGTATTGCGCCGGCTGCGGTCCATGATCGAGGAAGACAGGGAAGCCACCAACGCAGACCCGGCGGCCGAAAGCGCGTTACCATGGTCGCCCTAGACTGGAACGCAGACAGCCGTCTTGCGGCATCGCGGCGGTTGATCGTAAAGATTGGCTCTGCACTGCTGGTCGACGAATTGACCGGTGAAATCCGCACCCGCTGGCTTACCGGCCTTGCCGCGGATATCGCGGGGCTGCGCAGCCGCGGCGTGGAAATCGTCATTGTTTCCTCCGGCGCCATCGCGGTCGGACGCAGCCGGCTCGGCCTGCCGAGCGGGGACCTTGCGCTGGAACAGAAGCAGGCAGCAGCTGCGACCGGCCAGATCCGTCTCGCGCATGCCTGGCAGGAAGCGCTTGGCACTCACGACATGACGGTCGCGCAGATCCTCTTGACCCTGTCTGACACCGAGGAACGCCGGCGGCATCTGAATGCCCGGGCCACAATCGAAACGCTTATGCAGATGGGCGCGGTGCCGGTGATCAACGAAAACGATACCGTCGCGACCGAGGAAATTCGCTACGGGGATAATGACCGTCTTGCGGCCCGCGTGGCACAGATGATCAGCGCCGACACCCTGGTGCTGCTGTCCGACGTGGACGGACTTTACGATGCCGATCCGCGCACCAGCGATACTGCCGTGCTGATCCCGGAGGTCGCCGACATCACGCCTGAGATCGAGGCGATGGCGGGCGTGGCGCCGGCCGGTTATTCATCGGGCGGGATGGTGACAAAGCTGGATGCGGCCAAGATCGCGAATGCCGCCGGCTGCGCCATGGCGATCACGGACGGCAAGGCAGCCGACTCCTTGTCGACGCTGGCCGCAGGTGGGCGGTGTACGTGGTTTCTGCCTGCCTCGGAGCCCCTGACCGCTCGCAAGAGATGGATCGCCGGCGCAGTGGCGTCGTCCGGTGCAATCCTTGTAGATAAAGGTGCCGTAATCGCGCTAAACGAGGGAAAGAGCTTACTGCCGGCGGGTGTCACCGGCATCGAAGGCCAGTTCCAGCGGGGCGATGCGGTGGAGATAAAAGTATCTGGCGGCGGCTTGGTCGGCCGCGGCCTATCGGCCTATTCGTCCGAAGATGCTACCCGCATTGCCGGGCGAAAAAGCCGTGATATAGAGGATATTCTGGGCTACCGTGGCCGGGATGAAATGATCCACCGGGACGATATGGTCTTGGAGGCAAACACGTCTGAGGCGCCGGAATAATGAGTGTCGCAACCGCGATCGACACAAACGATATCGCCTGCCATATGGCGGAGCTGGGCAAGCGTGCCCGCGCTGCCGTGCATGAACTTGGGCAGGCGGACAGCGAACGCAAAAATAAGGCGCTGCACGCTGCAGCGGCCGCCCTGAGGGACCAGACTGACAATCTATTGGCCGCCAATGCAGAGGATATGGCGGCAGCGGAGGCTCGAAACATTGCCGCATCACTAATGGACCGCCTGAAGCTGGATGCCAGACGGATCGACGCCATGGCAGCCGGACTGGAACAGATCGCAGATCTGCCGGATCCCGTGGGCGAAGTTCTGGCCAACTGGGACCGTCCCAACGGCCTGAATATTTCCCGTGTACGAGTGCCACTGGGCGTGATCGGCATCATTTACGAATCCCGCCCCAACGTTACGGCGGATGCCGGCGGGCTATGCCTGAAATCAGGCAATGCCGCGATCCTACGAGGCGGTTCCGAGAGCTTCCACTCGTCGGGCGCCATCCTCGAATGCCTGCAGGCTGGGCTGCGGGCTGCGGATCTGCACGAAGGCGCGATCCAGCTTGTTGCCACTACGGACCGGGTCGCTGTCGGCGAAATGCTGACGATGACGGACTATATCGACATTATCGTGCCGCGCGGCGGCAAATCGTTGATTGAACGGGTTCAGCAGGAAAGCCGGATTCCCGTAATCGCGCATTTGGAAGGCCTGTGTCATACCTATGTCGACGGCGCCGCCGACCCCGAAATGGCTTGCGAAATCATCGTCAATGCGAAAATGCGTCGCCCCGGCATTTGCGGCGCCACGGAAACGCTGCTGGTCGATCGCAATATTTTGGGCAACGCGCTACCGCCGATCATCAATGCCCTGATTGAATCAGGGTGCGAACTTCGCGGAGACGACGAGACACGGGCGCTCGACAACCGCATTGGTACAGCGACCGAAGAAGACTGGCGCACCGAATACCTGGAACCTGTATTGTCCATCCGTCAGGTCGACGGACTGGAAGGTGCAATTGATCACATCAACACCTACAGCTCTCATCACACGGATTCGATCGTCACCGAAGACGCCGCCACAGCGGAAAAGTTCATGAATGCCGTCGACTCCGCGATCGTGATGCACAACGCATCGACCCAGTTCGCCGATGGCGGAGAGTTTGGCATGGGTGCGGAAATCGGCATATCGACCGGCCGGCTGCATGCCCGCGGACCGGTAGGTGTCGAACAGCTCACCACATTCAAGTACGTCGTTCGCGGCGCGGGACAGGTTCGCCCCTGAAAACGATCACCGATATCCGCCGCGGCCATTCAGTCACTGGGCTTCGGGTAGGGATTCTAGGTGGGTCGTTCAATCCCGCCCATGAAGGCCACCGGCATATTAGCCTACTCGCGCTGAAACTGCTTCAGCTCGACGAAGTGTGGTGGATGGTGTCGCCCCAGAACCCTCTGAAATCGACCGACGGCATGGCGCCATTTGAAGAACGCCTGCAGAGCGCGCATCTTATGGCGAACCATCCGAACATCCGCGTTACCGATATCGAAACGCGGCTAGGCACCTCCTATACGGCTGGCTCTCTGGCGGTTTTGAAACACAGCTTCCCGGCAACACGGTTCGTCTGGATCATGGGGGCCGACAATCTGAAGCAGATATCACGCTGGCACCGCTGGACACGGATATTCAATCAGGTTCCGATTGCCGTATTCGACCGCGCTCCGTATTCTTTCGGCGCCCTCGCGGGCAAAGCGGCGCGCGCATTTTTCCGCTTCAAGCGAAAGCGGCCAGATGCCTTTATGCTGGCAGATATGCCACCGCCCGCCTGGATGTTTTTTCATACCCGGCTGCATCCCGGATCAGCGACGCAGATCCGGGCCAGCCGCGGACTGAAACAGGACTCGGCCAAGGCCGAAAAGAAAGAAACGTCACTTGCCAAATAGGAAGCTGGTACCCTGACAGATCATACATCCCAAAGCCCCGGAAATGAACGAGCGGCAGACGAACTCCTGAGAGACATTCGCGACTCGCTGGACGACCACAAGGCCGAAAACGTCGTCGTGATCGACCTGGCAGGAAAATCCGATATTGCGGATTACATGGTGATCGCAAGCGGCCAATCCAGCCGACAGGTCGCAACGATGGCCGACAAGCTGGTCGAAGTCGCTAAGAAAAACGGCGTCAAAGGCGTAACACCGGAAGGCAGAGCCCAGGCCGACTGGGTGCTCTTCGACGCGGGCGACGTCATCATCCACCTGTTCCGGCCCGAGGTCCGGGAATTCTACAACCTCGAAAAGATGTGGAATGCCGATCTCCCGAGCACGTCTAAACCAGCCACCTTCTGACGGGTCAGCGACGTGAAACTGACCGTATGCGCGGTCGGGCGCCTGAAATCCGGCCCGGAACGCGATCTTCTGGAAAAATATCGTCGCCGTATCACCTGGGCGTTGAACATCGTAGAAATAGAAGAGCGCCGAAGACTGATAGCGGCTGAGCTAAAACGCCGGGAATGCGCTCTGCTGGAACAGGCGGTGCCTACGGGTTGCGTCCGCGTGATAATGGACGAGCGCGGGAAATCCCTGACTAGCCGGGAATTTGCCGATAAGCTAGGGAACTGGCGGGACCAGGCACGGGATGTTGCCTTCATGATCGGGGGGCCCGGCGGACTGGACAGCGAGCTTCGGCAAAGCGCCGATGCGACGATCTCTTTCGGGGCTGCAACCTGGCCGCATCAGCTGGCGCGCGCCATGCTGGTAGAACAGATATACCGCGCCCAGGAAATCCTCGCGGGTCATCCCTATCACCGTGATTAATATGACGTTTCTTAGGTCTTTCATTACCAATGCTGCGCCATTTTCCTATATACTAGGCTGCGAGTTTTCAGGATATCCTTATGATTAGCGACCAAGGACACCCGCGACGCCCCGTGGTTCTTTGCATTCTAGACGGCTGGGGACACCGGACCGACGTAGCCGACAACGCAATCACGCCTGCAAACACGCCCAACTTCCAACGGTTGTGGACTGCCGGGCCGCACGCCTTTATCGACACGTGCGGTGTCGACGTTGGCCTTCCCGCCGGCCAGATGGGAAACTCCGAAGTCGGCCACATGAACCTGGGGGCCGGACGGATCGTCAGCCAGGATATTCGGCGCATCGACTCGGCTATAGAAGACGGTTTGCTGTCCGGCAACACAGCCCTGAACGACTTCATCGCAGCGCTGATGGAAAGCGGTGGTACGGCCCACCTGCTGGGGTTGCTGTCGCCCGGCGGAGTACATTCGCACCAGGATCAACTGCTGGAACTGGCACGCATACTGACATGCAATGGCATAGCGGTCGCTGTTCACGCCTTTCTGGATGGCCGGGATACACCACCTTCCAGTGCTCGCGAATTCATTGCCAGCTTCGACGCCGCCTTGTCAAAACTGCCCGGTGCGAGCATCGCCTCCGTTTGCGGGCGCTTCTTCGCGATGGACCGGGACCAGCGCTGGGATCGCGTGGAAAAGGCCTACGACCTGATCGTGTCAGGAAAAGGCGCCCCATCGCCAGATGCGGTGAAGGCAGTTGAAGACAGCTATGCAAAAGACGTCACCGACGAATTCGTCGAACCAGCAATCATTGGCGGATACACAGGCATATCCGATGGCGACGGGGTCCTGATGGGTAATTTCCGCGCCGATCGCGCGCGGGAAATCCTGTTGGCTCTGCTCGACCCCGGGTTCGAAGGGTTCGAGCGGAAACGGGTTGCCGATTGCGCCGCGGCGCTGGGCCTGACCGAATATTCAAAAGGTCACAACGCTTTCATGTCGACTATGTTCCCGCCCGAAAGCCTCAACAACCTCCTGGGTGGCATCATCTCAGACGCGGGGAAACGGCAGCTTCGGATCGCCGAGACCGAGAAATACGCCCATGTGACGTTTTTTTTTAACGGGGGCGAGGAAACTCCATTCCCGGGCGAGGATCGTGTACTGATACCGTCGCCGAAGATCAGGACCTACGACCTGCAGCCGGAAATGTCGGCAAGAGAAGTCACCGAACGGCTGGTGTCGGAGATCAGCTCGGGCAAGTACGACTTCATTCTCGTCAACTACGCCAATCCAGATATGGTCGGCCATACCGGCATCTTTTCGGCGGCGGAAACTGCGATCCGGACAGTCGATGACTGTATCGGGCGGCTGGCCGACGCGGTGACCGGCGCCGGCGGAACCATGCTCATCACCGCAGATCACGGCAATGCAGAGAAAATGCGCAACGACGAAACCGGCCAGCCCCACACCGCGCACACCCTGAACGTAGTACCGGCGATCGTGGTGAATCCGCCGCCGGGAAAGCACGCCCTCAGCGACGGTCGGCTTGCCGACATAGCACCGACGCTTCTGGAGTTCATGGGACTAGAACAGCCGCCGGAGATGTCCGGAAACTCGCTTGCGGGTTCGTGGCGCGAAGACGTCTCCGATTCGGAAAATCGTGTTTCTGTGTAGCCGAATTTCACCCTCAAAGTTCCCTGTTCTGATCCTGGGAGGCCTGATGGCGTGGGCCGGCGGACAGGTGAGCAACCCCACCCAGGCGGACGCGATGAAATCCCGGCTGCAGGCGATTGAACAGGACCTGTCCAAAAACTGGGAAAAGCGGGATGAACTTAACCGCGTGGCGGAACGGGCCTCGACAGAACTGAAAGAAATTCAGGAACGTGGCATCGGGCTGGCCCGATCGCTGTACCGCTATTCGGCCAAGGCGGACAGCCTGCAGGCGAGGCTCGGACAACTGCAGGAGAGGGAACGTTCGAAAGCAGCGGCGATGGCTCGACGCCAGGGGCAACTGGCGGCAACGCTCTCGGCGCTGCAGAGGATGGCGCGAATGCCTGCCGCCACACTGGTCGCCATTCCGCAACCACCTCAAAACACCATCAGAAGCGCCATTCTTTTGCGTGCCACGGTCCCGAAACTGCAGGACGAAGCCACCCGCCTGGCAGATGAACTTCGCACGTTAAAGGCATTGAGGGCCAATATTGCGGAAGACAGTAAATCGCTGGCGAAAACACTGGCCGACCTCGAAAAAGAGCGGCTTTCGCTTAGCTTCCTGACGGCAAAGAAAATGCGGTTACTCGAAAAAACCCGTAGCGCGGAACACAGCGCCGCCAGACGAACCGCGCGCCTGTCCGCTAGAGCCGGAAACATGCGCGAGCTGCTCTGGGCGCTGTCGAAGCAGAAACAAACACCGGAGCTTCGCGGCGAAGATTTCGAACCACCCCCGACCGCCGGAAAACCTGAAACCGCCACCGCCGAACCACCGACGCCGCCGAGACAAACCGCGGCGTTCGCTCCGTTCAGGCTACCGCGGGGGCCGATCCCAGCACCAGGACGCGTCGTCACCGCTTTTGGCGCTAAAATGCCCAACGGCACTCTCAGCAAGGGCGTTTATATCTCAACCAGGCCATCGGCACCGGTCGTCGCCCCAACTAACGGTCGTGTGATGTTCGCAGGCGTGTTTCGCGGTTATGGAAATCTTGTCATTTTGGAACTACCTAACAGTGATCACGTTTTAATATCCGGCATGGCGAAAATAAGCGCTGAGATTGGCGATGAGGTTTTAGCAGGCGAACCGCTCGGAGAAATGGTCCCTTCTACGAGCAGTTTGCCAAAGCTGTATTTTGAACGCAGACGGCAGGGCCGCCCGATTAACCCGTTGCCGCCGAAAGCGGCACGCAGGAACAAGGTACGCGGATAATGATGAACAAAATTATCGGAACAGGCGTTGTAGCAGGGATTATGGCCTTTGCCGTGCCCGCTATGGCGCAGAACAACAATACCGAAACATATCGGCAACTGAACCTTTTCGGAGACATCTTCGAACGCGTACGCGCCGGTTACGTCGAGGAAATATCCGACGAGAGCCTGATCGAGGCGGCCGTGAACGGCATGCTGACATCACTAGATCCACATTCCAGCTATCTTAGCCCCAAAAATTTCCGGGACATGCAGACTCAGACGCGCGGCGAGTTCGGCGGTCTCGGCATCGAAGTGACGATGGAGAACGGATACGTAAAAGTCGTTTCCCCGATCGACGATACCCCTGCCTTCCGCGCCGGTCTTAAGTCCGGCGACTTAATAACCCATTTGGACACCGAGCCGGTACAGGGCCTGACCCTATCAGAGGCCGTCGAGAAGATGCGCGGCAAGGTGGGTAGCGATTTGCAACTCACGATACGGCGGGAAGGGCGCAAACCATTCGACGTCACCGTCACGCGGGACATTATCAAGATCCGGTCGGTCCGGTCGCGGATGGAAGGCAACGACATCGCCTATGTCCGGATCACTTCCTTCAGCGAACAGACTACGGCCGGCATGGAACGGGCAATTAATCGCCTTAAGGAGGAAGCCACCGGCAAGCTGAAAGGCGTCGTTTTGGACCTGCGGAACAATCCCGGCGGTCTGCTGGACCAGTCGGTGAAGATTTCCGATGCGTTCCTGAACCAAGGCGAGATCGTTTCGACCCGATCGCGTCGGGCGGACGAAGGCCAGCGCTTCAACGCCAAACCGGGCGATATTACCGAGGGCCTGCCGATCGTCATCTTGGTCAATGGCGGCTCCGCGTCCGCATCGGAGATCGTCGCGGGTGCGCTGCAGGATCATCGCCGCGCGATAATTCTCGGCACCCGGACGTTCGGCAAGGGGTCGGTCCAAACAATCATTCCGCTGTCCGGTCATGGTGCGATCCGACTGACCACCGCGCGGTACTACACCCCGTCGGGCCGGTCCATCCAGGCCAGGGGGATCGATCCCGATATCGTCGTCGAGCAAGCCAAGTTGGAGAAGATCGCACAGCCCGAGCGGCGGCGCGAAGAAAACTTACGCGGCCGTCTGGATAATCCGGGGGGTGGCAACGACAGCAGTCCAGGCGGAGCCGTCGAAAAGAAAGAGGACAAGGGGCCGGAAGATTATCAGCTTTCCCGCGCACTCGATCTGCTGCGCGGCATCGCACTTTACGGCGCCCGCGCCACCAACTAAGCGGCTTTTCCTCGCCAACGGCGCGGCAACCGCACACGTCTACTAAAGACCCGGAGCAGGGATGAAAAACGGCGCACGATTGCCTTTACTACTGCTGCTCAGCTTCGTTACCGCGGTCGCGGGTGTTTCAATCTGGGTCATCCTAAGCAGCCCAGACACCCCGCCGCCCGAAGTCGCCGTGCCAGCGGAAAAGAAAGCACACAAAAAACAAGCCGTCGACGCAAACACGGCTGTGAAAAAACCGCAACCGCCCGCGTCGGAAATCAAACCGCCACCCGCTGTAAACGCGCCCGATCCAGAACCGCAGACCGAACTCCACAAAAAACCTGCCGCCGAGACGGCGGATAAGGCACCGGCATCGCCCAACAAAGCGCCGGCCGAGGTCGCGAAAAAAGAGCCAACCGCCCCTTCGGCCCCCACGCCGTCGCCCAGCAAGCCTGAACCCGGAAAGAACACGCAAAAGACGGCACAGGAAACCGCGCCGAAATCGATCAACAAACGCCAAGCGAGACCCGATCTGCCGATCATGCCGAAGGCGTTTCTGCGCGTGGTTCCGGACGACCCCCTGCCGCCGGTGCCCGACAACGGGCTGGTGCAGATGACCGCGATCGGCCCGCTCCCCCGGGTGGGTGACAACGGAAGACGGCCGGTCGACGTGTACGCCAAACCGTTCAATCGGGCGGAAAAACGACCCCGCATCGGTATCGTCGTCACCGGACTTGGGCTCTCGGATGCTGCTACGGAATCGGCCATCCAAGGCCTCGCAGCAGGCGTTACGCTTGCTTTCGCCCCCTATTCATCGAAGCTGAACGAATGGATCAGGCTGGCCCGCATGGGCGGGCACGAAGTCCTGATCAATATCCCAATGGAACCGGTAAACTATCCAGCTTATGACCCCGGTCCGCAGACCCTGCTGACATCCCTGAACGCCAACGACAATCTCGACAGGTTGTTCTGGGCGTTAAGCCGGGCGGCGGGCTATGTTGGCGTGGTAGATTTTCTGGGATCGCGTTTCACAGTATCCCGAACACACATGGAACCTGTGCTGAAGGCGCTCAAACAACGTGGCCTGATGTATCTGGACAGCGGCAGCACGACACGCAGCATTGCGCCCGCCGTCGCACAGCAAATCGGAATGTCTTTCGCCGCATCGGCATTGACGCTAGATGAACGGGCATCGCGCAAGGATATCGACCGAAAATTCGGCGAGCTGGAAAAACGCGCCAAGCGGGAAAAACAGGCGATCGGTATCGCGTCGCCCTATCCCGTTACGCTGGAGAGGATCGCCAACTGGACGCGCCAGCTCCGCGCGCGGGGATTTGTCCTAGCGCCAGTCTCGGCACTTACCGTGAACACCGCGACGGCAAAGAAACCGTGATCGACCCTTCATCTCCGCCCGACCGCTATCGGGCCTGCGTTGGTATTCTGTTACTAAACGACGCGGATGAGATTTTCGTCGGTGAGCGGCTCGACGCGCCGGGGGCTTGGCAGATGCCTCAAGGTGGCATCGATCCGGGCGAAAATTTAGTCGAGGCCGCGTTCCGCGAACTGCGCGAGGAAACCGGTATCGAGAAGGCGGAACTACTCGGTGTCGACAACACTTGGCGCACCTATACCCTGCCACGCCGAATCAGTCATCAGGCGTGGGGGGCAAAGTATCTCGGTCAAGCGCAAATCTGGGTGGCGTTACGGTTTATCGGAGAAGATTCGGATATCGATATCGCGACCGAAGAGCCCGAATTCTCAAGGTGGAAATGGACCAACGCAGAAAATCTTGTTAGGGAAATCGTCGATTTCAAACGGGGCATCTATAAGGATGTGCTGGCGACCTACCGGTCTTGGTCCGTGTAACACAGCTCTCTGCGTCAGCGGCGGCGCAATCCGCAGGCTTTCCCGGAAACTGAGCACTTCGGGTTTGAGATACCGGTACATTTAGGCATGGAACATTCAGTAATGCGCTAACTCGCCCTCGGCGATGCGGCGGCAGATATCGTTGAGTACCGATTCATCGGTCGCATCAGCAAGGGCGCTGTAAAACGAGTTGGTGCCGGTTTCCGCTATGCAGCGCGCAATAAGCTCGCCGGCCCGCGAGCCACCCACCGATATCGTCGCCTACAGAGGAATGTTGAAATTGTCGACGAAGCGTTTTAAGGCGTGCTCGAAGTCGAAATTCGGATCGGCGAGTGCCGCCTATTTTCCCAGCGCCCTGCCATGCTGCACTGCCTCGACCGTCCCTTGCCCGATCTCTTTTCGCGTTCACGCATTGCCGAAAAAACGTTGTTAAAATATTTGCATTAATCACCCGTGTTGTTTTCGACCATACTCTCCGCTCTAACTATCGGTACGATCTCGAGACCCACCTTCGATACATCGAAGCGGTCCCACGGGACATTACCCAATTCCTAGGCGAGCATTTCGCTACCGACCAGAGTTGCCAGAGTTCTCGACTAAAAGCCTTGGGACATAAGTTTTCCGGCGTAAAATTTAAGAAAGACGCCGGAAAACCCCTGATATCCCAGTTAGCTTATGGGCACTGGGCAGCTGCGGGTCAGTTCAGGTGTATCCTTTCGCCGTGAGATGTGATGTCGAGACCTTCGATTTCGTCTTCTTCATGAACGCGAAGACCGATGGTCCTCCGGATAACTGCGACGATAATCCAACTTATTACCAGCGACCACGCCACCACGACGATGAGGCCCAGAACCTGTGCGCCCAGTTGCTTGGCCATGGTCATACCTTCGCCGAGCCCCAGACCCCCCAGCACCTCGGCGCCGAAAAACGACGTCAACAGAATACCCAGCGCACCGCCGACGCCGTGGACGGCGAAAACATCGAGGGAGTCGTCAATATTTATTTTCTGCTTTATGAGGCGGACGCACCAGTAACAGACGATCCCCGCCACGACACCGAAAACCAGCGCACCTGCAGGCCCAATGAAACCAGCACCGGGGGTGATCGTGGCTAGACCGGCAACCATGCCGGTTACGATGCCGACTAGGCTAGGCTTGCCGTGCTTCACCCATTCTATGCCCATCCAGGTAAGCGATGCAGTGGCGGCTGATATATGCGTCACCACCATCGCCATGCCGGCAGCGCCGTCCGCCGCCAGTGCGGATCCTGCATTGAATCCGAACCAGCCGACCCACAGCATCGCTGCGCCGATCATGGTCAGGCCAGGGTGGTGCGGCGGGGTGATTTCCCGGGGGAACCCACGACGGCCACCAAGCATCTTCGCGATTACCAGCGCTGAAACCCCTGCCGTCACGTGAACGACCAGCCCTCCGGCAAAGTCTTTCACACCGCGCTCGGCCAGCCAGCCGCCGCCCCAGATCCAGTGACAGACCGGCGCATACACCAGCACGATCCAGATCGCGCTAAACCACAACACGGCGCTGAACTTAATTCGCTCAACATAGGCGCCTACGATCAGGGCTGGGGTAATGACTGCAAAGGTCATCTGGAACATGAAGAATACAGATTCGGGAATTGTTCCGGAGAGCGATTCCGCGCCAATGCCGGACAGAAACGCCTTGTCGAGCCCGCCGATCCAGGCATTTGCTGCGCCGCCATCGCCGAACGCCAAGCTATAGACAATCACCAGCCACATGACCGACATCAGGCATGCCACAGCGAAACACTGCATCAGGACGGATAACAGGTTTCGCGCCCGTACCAGCCCGCCGTAAAACAACGCCAGGCCCGGCAGGGTCATGAATAGCACCAGGGCGGTCGCTGTCAGTATCCAAGCGGTGTCGCCGGCTCTTTCCTTGGCGTAGTGCGCAAGCGCGGCATCTGGAGAAAACATCATCGCGAACAGGGCAAGCGCGGCCGCGAACGCAGCAGTTGTGACGGATTTGGGCATGTTGAACCTCCGAAGCATCCCGACGGGTCTGTGTGACTCCGGTCTTCTTTTACCGCGCAAAAATCGTGCTCTCGTGTGCACCACGCAGCGAGAGCCGCTTTCGAGCCGGCAATTTAGGCGGGATTATCTACCATTAGCGTAGAAAAACTGCCGAAGACACGGCGTTTTGTCCACCCTAGAAGGGGTGAAAATGCAGAGATTTCAGAAGGCCAGCCACGAGACCAGCAATGCGTCACTAGTTACCGCGCCCCGCCACCAGCATGGCTTCCGCCACGGCCAGCTCGGTTTCCGCGGCATTACGCGCAGTGTCTTTGTCGGCCTCGGAGATTGCCTCGTTCGCGGCCTTGATCCGCTCTTCGGCGGCTGACGCGTCGATATCCTCGACCGGTACGGCTTCTTCCGCCAGCACCGTGCACCGTTCGGCGGTCACTTCGGCAAAGCCTCCAGCGACGAAAATACGTTTTTCGACCTTATCGCCGTTATATGTGTCGATGACCCCGGGCCGCAGCGACGAAATCAGTGGCGCATGACCGACCAGCACACCGAAATCTCCCTCAGCGCCGGGCACGACAACCATTGTGACATCGTCGGACAGCAGCAGTTTTTCCGGCGAGACGAGTTCGAAGGAGAAAGGTTCGGCCATATTTCCGTTCTCTGGTTCGGGTCAGTCAGCTGGCTATCAAGCCGCCGCCGCCATATCCTTCGCTTTTTCGACGGCGTCTTCGATCTTACCGACCATATAGAATGCCGCTTCGGGTAGGTCATCGTATTCGCCTTCGACCAGCCCCTTGAAGCCCTTGATCGTGTCTTCGAGATCTACGAACACGCCGGACATGCCGGTGAATATTTCGGCAACGTGGAAAGGCTGCGACAGGAAGCGCTGGATCTTGCGCGCCCGCGCAACGATTAACTTATCCTCCTCCGACAGCTCGTCCATCCCGAGAATAGCTATGATGTCTTGCAGGCCCTTATAGGTCTGAAGAACGCGCTGTACCTCACGCGCGACGGCGTAGTGTTCGTCGCCGACGGTGCGCGGATCGAGAATACGCGAAGTCGAATCGAGCGGATCAACCGCCGGGTAGATACCAAGCTCGGCGATCTGCCGCGACAGTACGGTCGTCGCGTCGAGATGCGCAAACGATGTCGCCGGTGCCGGATCGGTCAGATCGTCCGCCGGGACATAAATGGCCTGCACCGAGGTGATCGAGCCCTTGTTCGTGGTGGTGATCCGTTCTTGCAGGTTGCCCATATCGGTCGCCAACGTAGGCTGATAGCCCACCGCCGACGGGATACGGCCGAGGAGCGCGGACACTTCCGAACCGGCCTGCGTGAAGCGGAAGATATTGTCGACGAACAGCAGCACGTCTTGGCCTTCTTCGTCTCGGAAATATTCCGCCAGCGTCAGCCCAGAAAGACCAACGCGTGCACGCGCGCCCGGCGGTTCGTTCATCTGGCCGTAAACGAGCGCGGCCTTGGATTCGCCGTCCGGCTGGATAACGCCTGATTCCATCATTTCGTGATACAAGTCGTTGCCTTCGCGGGTGCGTTCGCCCACGCCGGCAAACACCGAATACCCGCCATGCGCTTTCGCGACGTTGTTAATCAATTCCATGATCAGCACCGTCTTGCCGACGCCGGCACCACCGAACAGGCCGATCTTGCCGCCGCGCGAATAAGGCGCGAGCAGATCGACGACCTTGATGCCCGTGACCAGAACGTCGGTCTCGGTAGACTGGTCGGTGAATTCTGGCGCATCGCGGTGAATAGGGAGCTTCTTGGTCGTGTTCAGCGGACCGCGTTCGTCAATCGGCTCGCCGATGACGTTAAGAATACGACCGAGCGTTTCGGGTCCGACCGGCATTTCGATGGGCGCGCCGGTGTCGGACACGTCTTGGCCGCGCACGAGACCTTCGGTCGTATCCATCGCGATAGTGCGCACCGTGCTTTCGCCCAGATGCTGGGCTACTTCGAGAACTAGGCGGTTGCCGCCGTTGTCGCATTCGAGTGCGTTCATGATCTCCGGCAGATCGCCGTCGAACTGGACGTCTACAACAGCGCCCAGAACTTGGGAAACGCTGCCGATGTTATTTGCCTTGGTGCTTGCCGTATCGGCCATTGTCATACCTCGTACATCAATTTTCCGGTCGCGTGTCGATCGATCAAACCGCTTCTGCGCCGGAGATGATTTCGATCAGTTCCTTGGTGATGAACGCCTGACGCGTCCGGTTGTAATTCAGGGTCAGCGAATCGATCATTTCGCCTGCGTTGCGCGTCGCGTTGTCCATTGCGCTCATCCGCGCGCCGTGTTCGCTGGCATTGTTTTCCAGCAGCGACCGGAAGACCTGTACGCTCATGTTTCGCGGTAGCAACACATCGAGAATTTCGGTTTCGTCGGGTTCGTAGTCGTACACTACCGCGGCGCTTTCTTCGTCCATCGCCGCCTCGACCTCATCGACCGCAAAGGGAATAAGTTGCTGGCGGGTCACGATCTGCGAGATCGCCGACTGGAAAGTGTTATAGACCAGCGTACAAACGTCGAATTCTCCGGCCTCGAACATTTCGAGCACCCGGTTGGCGACGCCCTGGGCGTCATCGAAGCCGAGCCTCTGACGGCCCACATCCTCGATTAGGTCAACGATCACCGAAGCGTAGTCGCGGCGAAGCTGGGCCCAGCCCTTCCGGCCGACGCACAAGATTTTGACGTCTTTGCCATCGGCCTGCAGCTCGGAAATCATCTTGCGCGCTTCGCGCACAATAGACGAATTGAAAGCGCCGCAAAGCCCGCGGTCCGAAGTCATGATGACCAGCAGATGCATATCCTGCTTACCAGTGCCGGCCAACAGCGGCGACGCCCCCTCGTTAGACGTCATTGAACTGGCCAGGGAGCCGAGCATGCGTTCCATCCGCTCGGCATAAGGCCTGGCTGCTTCCGCCTGTTCCTGCGCGCGACGCAACTTTGCGGCGGCGACCATCTTCATGGCCGACGTGATCTTCTGCGTCGACTTGACGCTGTCGATCCGCATGCGGAGGTCTTTAAGGCTGGGCATATCCCGTTACCGGTTCCTGTTTTTGCGGCGGGCAATTAGGCCGGGGTAAAGTTCTTGGCGTAGGTATCGAGAACGCTTTTGAGCTTCGCCTCGGTAACGTCTGACACCGCCTGTTCGTCGCGAATTGTGTTCAGAACATCGGCATGGCTGGATTTCATTTCAAGAATAAAACCCTGTTCGAAGCGGGTGACGTCACCCGTCGGAATATCGTCAAGATATCCGTTCACGCCGGCGTAGATCGACACGACCTGTTCCTCGACCGGCAACGGCGAATACTGGGGTTGCTTCAACAGCTCGGTCAGACGCTCGCCGCGGGCCAGTAGTTTCTGGGTCGACGCATCGAGATCCGACGCGAACTGCGCAAATGCCGCCATTTCACGGTATTGTGCCAGTTCAAGCTTGATCGAGCCGGCGACCTGTTTCATCGCCTTGATCTGCGCAGCAGAACCAACGCGGCTAACCGAGAGGCCGACGTTCACCGCCGGGCGGATGCCGGAATAGAACAGCTCGGTCTCCAGGAAGATCTGGCCGTCGGTGATCGAAATCACGTTGGTCGGAATATACGCAGACACATCGCCGGCCTGGGTTTCGATGACCGGCAACGCCGTCAGCGATCCACCACCGTTTTCGTCGCTCATCTTCGCTGCGCGTTCGAGCAGCCGCGAATGAAGATAGAAAACGTCGCCCGGATAGGCTTCACGTCCCGGCGGACGACGCAGCAGGAGAGACATTTGGCGATAAGCAACGGCCTGTTTCGACAGATCATCGTAAATAATCAGCGCGTGCATACCGTTGTCGCGGAAATACTCGCCCATCGTGCAACCGCCATAGGGCGCAAGAAACTGTAGCGGCGCCGGTTCAGACGCCGTTGCGGCCACAACGATGGTATATTCCATCGCGCCGACCTCCTCGAGCTGCTTGACGATCTGCGCAACCGTGGAGCGCTTCTGGCCAACCGCGACGTAGATGCAGAAAAGCTGCTTGTCGGTATCGCCCTCATCGAAGGCCTTTTTCTGGTTGATGATCGTGTCGACCGCGATGGCAGTTTTGCCGGTCTGGCGGTCGCCGATGATCAGTTCGCGCTGGCCTCGGCCGACCGGGATCAGGCTGTCGATGGCTTTCAGGCCCGTCTGCATCGGCTCGGACACGGACTGGCGGGGTATGATTCCCGGCGCCTTGACGTCAACCCGGCGCCGTTCTGCAGCCTCGATCGGCCCCTTGCCATCGATCGGCTCGCCCAGTGCGTCAACCACTCGACCAAGCAGGCCCTTGCCCACGGGCACGTCCACGATGGTGCCGGTCCGTTTGACTGTGTCCCCTTCCTTAATGTTGGCATCCGAGCCGAAGATAACGACACCGACATTGTCGGTCTCGAGGTTCAGCGCCATACCCTTGATGCCGCCGGGGAACTCGACCATTTCGCCCGCCTGGACGCTGTCGAGACCGTAGACACGGGCAATGCCGTCACCAACCGAGAGTACTTCGCCGACTTCGGCAACTTCCGCCTCGGTCCCGAAATTCGCGATCTGGTCTTTGAGAATGGAGGAAATTTCTGCGGCGCGGATATCCATCACGCTGCCCCTTTCAATGATAGTTCAAGCCGTTGAAGTTTGGTTTTAAGCGACGAATCGACCATGCGGGATCCGACCTTGACGACCATGCCACCCAGAAGCGACTGATCGACAACGGCATCCAGCGTGACTTTCGAGCCCATGGCTGTCCGGAGTTCCTTTTCCAGTGACGCACGCTGATCATCGGTAAGCGGCTGGGCACTGATGACTTCCGCCGTCATTTCACCACGGCGGGACGACAGCAGGTCTCGATAGGCGACACACATGTCATCCAGCGCGAACAGGCGGCGGTTTTTTGCGACGACGCCAACAAAATTGCGGGTCAGTTCCGATATATCCGCCTTTTCCAGAACAGCGGCAATGGCCTGACCCTGTTCCTCCCGGCCGATGACCGGGCTAGCAACGAGGCGGCGCAGATCCGCGGATTCCGAAAGCAACGCCCGAATCGACGCGGCATCCGCCGCGATATCATCGAGATTTTTCTGTTCTTCGGCGAGTTCGAAAAGCGCTGCCGCATAGCGGCCGGCTACACCGGAAACGACTGACGATGTGGAGGGCACG
The DNA here is from genome assembly GCA_002471575.1 of Alphaproteobacteria bacterium UBA7314. GTDB lineage: Bacteria > Pseudomonadota > Alphaproteobacteria > MPNO01 > UBA830 > UBA830. Next base: position 19,883 of record DKQG01000050.1, read on the forward strand.
CGATCTACCTCTGAAACGTCTTGTTTAAAATCGTTAAGTCTCTGTTTTTATTCACAAATCAGGGATAGACATAACCCTAGGCTATGACAACCTTACGAGGCAGCGTTAGGTAACACAGGCGATAGTGGCTTGCAACCCGGTCAGAGCAGGAAATACGCTTCAAACCGTTGCTATTTTCAGCGGCGCGTTTCAGCAGGAAGGTCCTATCGGTAATTTGGAAATATTGGGACCCGGCAGTCCGTCGAAAGCCGAGACGACTTCGTCACCGTATTAACGGCGCAGGTCGAAATTAGCGTCGCAGGTTGAAAAATTAGGGCGCATTCTCGCCGATGGCCGAACGCCGATCGACACGCTGTTTTCACGACAGAGTCTTGATCAGGACGATTGGCGATCCGACCGAGAGATTGCTTAACATCGTGGAGTCAAACGACCCCATCGCCGCCCTTACTGCGCTGTCCATAGACATGTCGAATGCGGCCATTCGGTCGACGATCAGTTTGCAGTATTTGTTTTCTCCGATCTGAAGAAACGGCGTCTCCTGAGTCGCTTCGATGGAATTGCCGGCCGCGGTTATCAGGAACAGCCGGTGCGACCGACCCTTGATCTGGCCCGCCAGAATAAACGTCGATCCGAGGTCGCCACCGTCTTCCCACATTCGCAATCAGTCAGAGAAGCTCTTCTCAGTCATACCAGAAAAGTGGTAACCGGCGGCACGAAATCAAAACGGCTAAGTCGCGATCATCTACATAAAACTATAGGGATCGACATCGATCGAGATCCGCACTCCGCCGGCGGGTTTCATTGCAAACACCCAGCGCCGCAGAAGATCCTGAACGTTAACGTCCTTGCGCGCCCGCATCAAAAGACGGCGCCGATGCCGACCGCGGACAACCGCGATCGGCGCAGGGGCCGGACCGAGCACGGACACCCCGTCGACTCGCGGCGCGCTGCGGCCCAGCGCCGCCGCCGTTTCGTCGACATTGCGTTCGTCCCGCCCGGACACGATGACCGCGGCGAGCCGCCCGAAAGGTGGCATGTTGTGCTGTTTACGGGCGTCCGCCTCGTTTTCGATAAACCGGTCCCGGTCGCCGCCGACCAACGCCTGCATGACAGGATGTTCCGGCTGGAACGTCTGCAGCATCACAGTTCCCGGCCGCTCCGACCTCCCCGCTCGGCCCGCCACCTGGTGTAGCAGCTGATAGGTACGTTCGGCGGCGCGCAGATCCCCGCCGGCGAGGCCGAGATCGGCATCGATCACACCGACCAGCGTCAATAAAGGGAAATGAAATCCCTTGGCCATGATCTGGGTGCCGATCAGCAGGTCAATGTCGCGGTCCCGCATGCGCCGCACCAGCGCCTGGGCGTCTGCCGGTTTGTGAACCGTGTCGCTCGACATAATTTCGAACCGCGCATCGGGAAATTTTTCCCTCGATTCTTCCGCCAGGCGCTCCACCCCCGGACCGCAGGCGGCAAACCGGTCCTCGGCTTCGCAGGACGGACAGGTTTTAGGCGGCGGCGCGCTGTAGCCGCAATGATGGCATTGCAGCCGGTCTTGCAGCCTGTGTTCGACCAGCCAGGCCGTGCATTGCGGACAGTCCAGCCGGTGACCGCAGGCGCGGCAAAGCGTCAGCGGCGCGTAACCGCGCCGGTTGAGAAACAGCATCGCCTGTTCGCCGGCCGCCAGCGTCTCTCCGACCGCGGTCACCAAGCTGGGCGACAGCCAGTTCTGACGATCCATCTTTTCGCTGCGCATGTCGATCGCCCGGATCGTCGGCAGCGCCGCGGCGGCGAACCGTTCTGGCAGAGACAGGCGCCGGTACTTGCCGCGCCACACGTTGTTGACCGTCTCCAGCGACGGGGTGGCGGAGGCAAGAATGACCGGGAGCCCTTCGATATGTGCCCGCACCACCGCCATGTCGCGGGCGTTGTAGACGACGCCCTCGTCCTGCTTGAAGCTGGGGTCGTGTTCCTCGTCGATGACGATCAGCCCGAGATCGCGATAGGGTAGCATCAGCGCCGACCGCGCGCCGACGACCAACTTCGCCTCGCCGCGCAGTACCGCCCGCCAGTTGCGCCGGCGCAGCGACATGGGCACGTCGGAATGCCATACCAGCGGCGGCGTCCCGAAGCGCTGCTTAAACCGGTCGAGCCAGTCGGCGGTAAGCGCAATCTCGGGCAGCAGGACGATCACCTGTCTGTCCGCCCGCAGCGCCGCCGCGATCGCTTCGAAATACACCTCCGTCTTGCCGGACCCGGTAACACCGTCGAGCAGGGTGACCGAATATCCGCTGTCGACGGCGGCGACAAGTTCGCCGGCCGCGGCGGCCTGGGCGTCCGACAGAACAGCACCGGCGCGGCAGGGATCAGGCTGGGCGACTGGCCCGTCTTCCTGAACGGCAATCGGTTGCAGAACGCCTGCCTCCGTCAGCCCCCGGATGACGGTGGCCGACGTGTTCGCCGCTTTCGCGATCTCGGACGCCGGCCGCGGCCATCCGGTCGCCAGAACATTCAAAACGCGCCGGCGCGCATCGGTTACGCGCACGCCAGCAGGAAGTGATTCGCTTTTTCCATCGATTTCGGGGGCCAGCCGATAGACCGTCGTCACCTTGGGCGGCTCCAGCGCACGCGGCACGCTCATGGTCATGCGCAGCACGCTGCCAAGTCGCGCCAGCGTGTATCGCGCCACCCAGTCGACGAACAGACGCAGGTTTTCGGGCATCGGCGGCAGGTCGATTAACATGCTGATTTCGCGCAGTTTTTGTTGGTCCACATCGCCCCGCGCCGGACCCCAGACGACCCCTGTCGCCCGCCGCGCGCCGAGCGGCACCTCGACATAGGACCCCGGCTCGACTTCCATGTTTTCCGGCACGAGATAATCGTACGGCGCGATCAGCGGCAGCGGCAAAAGAACGCTCACGGCATCGCATGTATCGGTCGGAGGGCGTGTGGAAAGGGCAGGGTCCATCAAGTACACTCTATCCTAGCGGAACAGGACGGCCAATCGGTCGACATTCCTCCCGGACCCGAATTGCCCCCGGGACGGGTACACGAGACAGGGACATGGGGGCATGATCAAACAGAAGGAAGATCATGAAATTTTTCGTGGACACCGCAGATGTTGACGACATCCGCGACCTTGCGTCTACGGGCTTGGTAGACGGCGTCACGACCAACCCCTCCCTCATCGCGAAATCTGGCAGAAATTTCCTGGAAGTAATCCCGGAGATCTGCGAGCTGGTCGACGGTCCGGTCAGTGCCGAAGTTGCCGCGACCGACCATGAAACGATGCTCGCCGAAGGCCGCAAACTGGCCGGTCTGGCGCCGAACGTCGCGGTTAAGGTGCCATTGACGATCGACGGGCTAAAAACCTGCAAAGCGCTGGCCGATGCCGGCACCAAGGTTAACGTCACGCTCTGCTTTTCGCCGGGACAGGCGATCCTCGCCGCCAAGGCCGGGGCCGCTTATATCTCGCCCTTTGTCGGCCGGCTGGACGATATAAGCAGTGACGGCATGGGTCTGATCGATGAAATCTGCACGATCTACGCCAACTATGCGGACTTCGAAACCGAGGTGCTCGTTGCCTCGATCCGCAGCCCGAATCACGTGATCGAAGCGGCCAAGATAGGCGCCGATGTATGTACTTTGCCGCCGGGGGTCCTACGGCAGCTGGTCGGGCACCCGCTCACCGATGCGGGACTAGCGGCGTTCCTTGCGGACTGGGCCGAGACCGGCCAGAAGATCCTGGATTCCTGATCGTGAGCGGGCCCGCGGACGACGCCGCCGAATTCCAGCCCGACGCGCTGACATCCGAAACCGTTTCGGCGTGGCTGCGCCGGCATCCGGACTTTCTTCAGGATAACCCGGAAGTGCTGACATTCCTGACGCCGCCGGAATTCAAACGCGGCGAGCGCATCCTCGACATGCAGCGTTTCATGCTCGACAAGGTTCAGGCAGAACTGGCCGGATTGCGTCGGCGGGAAAAGCAGCTTCTGCAGGCTGCCGAAGGCAATGCCGCGGGGCAGTCGAAAATTCATCAGGCGGTCGCCGCGATCGTCGAGGCCCCTGACATTCACGCGCTGAACAGCCTGATCCGGACCAAGTTGCCCGCCCTGCTCGACCTCGAATCCGCGGTTCTGTGCATCGAAAAGACCGGCGCGCTGGCGCTAGCCGGTGCAAACCCCATCGGCGCCGGCGGAATCGCCAATCTGCTGGGGCGTAAACAGCGTGTCCTGTTGCAGGAAAAAACGGCCGGCGAGCCGCTAATCTTCGGCGACGAGGCAGACCGCGTGAAATCCGTCGCCTATCTGCGCCTGCGGACAGGCGGCAATTCGCCGGAGATGCTGCTGGCGCTGGGATCGGGACGGGATGACGGGTTCGACCCGCGCCAGGCAACCGACCTGATCCTGTTTTTCGCAGATATCCTGGAAACCCGGATCAAGCAGTGCCTGGGACCGACAAGCTGATCTGTTTTTACGCCACGGCGGATCTGCTGGCGGCGCTGGAAGACTGGCAGCGCTGGCTGACTGCCGAACGCCGAACCTCCCGGCATACCGTCGACGCCTATTGCAGGGACGTAGCGTCATTCCTTGAATTCATCCGCGACCATCGTGGCGAGACTGCCGATTTAGCGATACTGGCGGCGCTGACGCCTGCCGATTTCCGCGCCTGGCTCGCCGCGCGGCTGAATCTCGGACTGTCCCGCACCTCCATCACCCGCGCTATGTCGGCATTGCGCAATCTATTCCGATTTCTCGACCGGACCGGGCGGGTCGACAACCAGGCGCTGTCTGCCGTCAAGGCACCCAAGCCGCCAAAATCGGTACCGAAACCGCTCAATGCCGACGATGCGCTGGCGCTGCTGCGCCGTGCCGTGGAAATCGCGCCGGCACCGTGGATCGGCGCCCGCGACGTCGCGATCCTGACGCTGCTCTATGGCTGCGGCTTGCGCATCGACGAAGCGCTGAGCCTGAACCAGGGCGACGCGCCATCCGGGGACACAATGATGATCATGGGCAAGGGCAACAAGGAACGCATCGTTCCAGTGCTGCCCGTCGTGATCGACACCGTGCACAGCTATCGGGACACCTGTCCCTATTCGACCGACGCCGACAGGCCGCTGTTCTACGGTGCTCGCGGCGCACGACTGAATCCCGGGATTGTGCAGCGGACCATGCGCACCCTGCGTGCCGATCTGGGCCTGCCCGACACCGCGACGCCGCATGCGCTGCGCCATAGTTTCGCGACCCACCTGCTGGCTGGCGGCGGCGACCTGCGCACCATTCAGGAACTGCTTGGCCACGCGTCGCTGTCGACGACACAACGCTACACCGATGTCGACACCCAGAAACTGATCGAAGTCTACGACCGTGCCCACCCCCGCGCTGCCTCCCGATGAACTGCTGGCGTAGAAACGCACCGGCACTCTTGCCGGCGCCGCTAGCAGAGTAAAAAATGTTCGGCGGCATCAGCAAGGTATTGTCGCAGCGCGACATGGCTGTGGGCCCGGCCGGAGGCGATCAGACTTCGGGCCGATCTGGAAAAACAGGATTAGGTTCGGCGGGTTACTTTTTGCCAAAGGCGCTCGGCGCGGGCCTCGGCTTCGTCGTATTTTTCAGCGAATTTTGGATAGCGGGTTGCAGCTTTTCAAGCTGGCGCTGCGCACATGCCGATTCCCGCGAAAGCAGAATAAGTCCGGTCAGCAGAAACAGAATGCCCTGCAGAACAGGCAGGAAGATTCCCAAAACCCCGAAGACGACGATGTACCAGCCGAGTCCGAGGACAATGTAGCGCGTGAGCGAGTGAGCCATCCGCTAGATATGGATAGGCGAGCCCTCAACGCCAAGGGCTGCTTCCTTGACCGCCTCGTTCAGCGTCGGATGGGCATGGCATGTCCGCGCGACATCTTCTGATGAAGCGCCGAACTCCATGGCCAGCGCCAGTTCCGCGATCAGCGTGCCGGCGTCCGGGCCGATGATGTGAACGCCGAGCACTTCGTCGGTTGCCGCGTCGGCCAGGATCTTCACGAAGCCTTCGGTATCGCCATTGGCCCGCGCCCGGGAATTCGCCATGAACGGGAAGCTGCCCTTGCTGTAATCGACGCCGGCCTCTTTGAGCTGTTCTTCCGTCCTGCCGACGGAGGCCGCTTCCGGCCAAGTGTACACGACCGACGGAATGGCGTCGTAATTGATGTGGGTCGCCTGACCCGCCAGGTGTTCGACGCAGGCAATGCCCTCTTCCTCGGCCTTGTGGGCCAGCATGGCGCCGGGAATGACGTCGCCGATGGCATAGATGCCGTCGACACTGGTCTTGAAATGTTCGTCGACCTGGATGACGCCACGCTGGTCCATCTCCACCCCGACGTGGTCGAGGCCGAGACCTTCGGTAAACGGGATGCGGCCGATCGACACCAGCACCACATCGCATTTGATGTCTTCGGCATCGCCGTCGGCCGCCGGTTCGACCATCAGGGTGACCTGGGTCTTGGTCGTTTTTGCCCCCGTCACCTTGGTGCCGAGCCTGAACTCCATGCCCTGTTTCGCTAGCGTCTTTTGCAGAGCGGTGCCAACCTCGGTATCCATGTTCGGGACGATCGCGTCGAGGAATTCGACGACCGTCACCTTCGATCCCAGGCGGCGCCAGACCGAGCCCATCTCAAGCCCGATATACCCGCCGCCGACAACCACGAGATGCTTCGGCACTTTCGACAGCGACAGCGCGCCGGTGGACGACACGATTTTGTCTTCGTCGATCTCAACGCCCGGAAGCGGCGCGACTTCGGAGCCGGTGGCGATCAGGATATTCTTCGCCGTATAGGTCTCGGTACCGCTGTCGTCCATCACCTCGACCTCGCCGGGCTTGGTGATTTTCGCCGCGCCGGTGATACCTGTGACCTTGTTCTTCTTGAACAGGAACCCGATGCCCTTTGTCAGATCGTCGACCACCTTGTCCTTGCGCGCCATCAGTGTCTTCAGGTCGAGCTCCACCTTGCCGACGTTCACCCCGTGTTCGGCCAGGTGGTCCTGGGCTTCCTCGAACTTTTCCGACGAATGCAGCAGCGCCTTGGACGGAATGCAGCCCACGTTCAGGCAGGTGCCACCCCAGTTGCCGCGCTTGTCGATACATGCGGTTTTCAGGCCGAGCTGGGCGGCACGTATCGCCGCGACGTAGCCGCCGGGCCCTGCCCCGACCACGATCAGGTCGAAATGGGAATCGCTCATATTTTCGCCTCTAACTAAACAGCCAGGAGGATACGCTCAGGATCCTCGATGCATTCCTTGACACGAACGAGGAACGTAACCGCCTCGCGGCCGTCGATGATACGGTGATCATAGGACAAGGCCACATACATCATGGGCCGGATTTCGATGGAATCGCCGACCGCGACGGGGCGCCGGTCAATCTTATGCATGCCGAGAATGCCAGATTGCGGCGGGTTGATAATCGGCGTGGACATCAGCGAACCGTAGACGCCGCCATTGGTGATGGTGAATGTGCCGCCGGTCAGTTCATCAATGCCGAGCTTCCCATCGCGTGCCTTTAAGCCCAGATCGGTGATCCTTTTCTCGACCTCGGCGAAGGACTGCTTGTCGGCATCGCGCAGCACCGGCACGACGAGGCCCTGTTCGGTGCCGACCGCGACGCCGATATCGTAGTAGTTCTTGTAGATCAGTTCGTCTCCGTCGATTTCGGCATTGACAGCCGGCAGCTCCTTGAGCGCGACAATGCAAGCCTTGACGAAGAACGACATGAAACCGAGGCGGCAGCCATGGCGCTTTTCGAAATCGTCCTGGAATTTCCTGCGCGCCGCCATGACGTTGGTCATGTCGATCTCATTGAACGTGGTCAGCATGGCCGCCGTGTTCTGGGCCTCCTTCAGCCGTTCGGCGATACGCTGACGCAGCCGGGTCATCTTTACCCGTTCCTCGCGCGGATCCTCGGCGCGGGCCTCTGACGGTGCCGCGGGATGCGCGGGCGCGGGTTGCGCGGCCGGGATGGCAGTGGCGCCGTCGTCCTTCATGAACAGCAGCACGTCACCCTTGGTGAGGCGCCCGTCCTTGCCGGTACCGGTAATCTCCGACGGATCGAGATTGTTTTCCTCGACCAGTTTGCGCACAGCGGGCGACAACTTGTTGCTGTCATCATCCGATGCGGGGGCCGCAAGCGCGGCCGCCGCGGCCGGTTCCATTTTTTCCGCTTTTGCGGAAATCTCGGCGGGCTGTTCTTTCTTCGCCGGGGCCGCGCCGCCTTCGCCGATCATCCCCAGCAGGGCGCCGACCTCGACGTTATCGCCTTCCTTGGCGGTGATCTCGCTCAGCGTGCCGGCGGCCGAGGCGTTCACTTCCAACGTCACCTTATCGGTTTCCAGCTCGAGAATCGGCTCGTCCACGGCGACGGCATCGCCTTTCGCCTTGAACCATTTTGCGACCGTTGCCTCGGTGACGGATTCGCCGAGCGTCGGAACTGTGATTTCAGTAGCCATGTGCGTTTTACTCCCGCAGCGGAATGTTGATCAGGTCAGGTGATGAGGGCTTCCTCGACCAGCGCCTGCTGTTCACTGGTGTGTTTGCCGAATGACCCCGTCGCCGGAGACGCCGCTTCGGGCCGACCAGCATAGACCGGGCGTTCGGCCTTGATATGAACATTGCCCAGAAGTTCCTCGATCCGCCGGTCGAGATAGGTCCACGCGCCCATGTTCTTCGGTTCTTCCTGGCACCAGACGACATCGGCATTGGGATATTTCTTCAGCTCTTTGGCCAGCGACACGCTGGGGAACGGATAAAGCTGTTCCATCCGTATCAGCGCAACATTGGAAATATTCATTTCGTCTCGCGCCGCTAGCAGGTCGTAATAGACCTTGCCGCTGCAAAGCACGACGCGCTTTACCTTGGTGCACGCGACCAGATCGCCGGTTTCGGGCAACACCCTGTTGAACGACGTGCCGGGGCCGAATTCTTCAAGCTTCGATACCGCCTGCTTGTGCCGCAGCAGCGATTTCGGCGTTACGATCACCAGCGGCTTACGAAATTCACGCCGAATTTGCCGACGGAGCGCATGAAAGTAATTCGCCGGCGTCGTGATGTTGCAGACCTGCCAGTTGTCTTCCGCGCAGAGTTGGAGATAGCGTTCCAGACGGGCTGAAGAATGCTCCGGACCCTGCCCTTCGAAGCCGTGCGGCAGCAACATCACCAGACCCGACATGCGCAACCACTTGGATTCACCGGACGAGATGAACTGGTCGAAAATGAACTGCGCGCCATTGGCGAAATCGCCGAACTGCGCTTCCCACATCACCAGAACGTCCGGATCGGCAAGCGAGAGGCCGTATTCGAAACCCAGCACGGCCGCTTCCGACAGCGTCGAATTACGCGCGATGAACTTTGCCTGTTCGCCGGGACGGATCTGTTCCAGCGGGATGAACGGCGCTTCAGTTTCCTGATCGGTGAGAACGACGTGGCGCTGCGAGAACGTGCCGCGGGCAACGTCCTGGCCGCTCAGCCTAACCAGGTGGCCTTCGGTCAACAGCGTGCCGAAGGCCAAGGATTCACCGGTCGCCCAGTCGATGCGTTCGCCGGCTTCCAGCGCCTTTCTGCGGTTGTCAAAGAACCGCCGGAGCTTGCTGTTCAGGTTAAAATCTTTCGGCACGGTCGAGATCGCCTCGCCGACCTCCATCAGCAGGTCCTGCGACACGTCGGTCTGACCCTTGCGTTCCTCCGTGGACGGGGCGGTCGTCAGCCCTTGCCACTTGCCTTCCAGCCAGTCGGCCTTGTTCGGCTTGTAGGATTTCGATGCTTCGAAATCCTCGTCCAGCCGAGCGCGGACTTTTTCCTGAATCTCGACAACCTGATCCGCGGTAACCACGCCTTCGGCGATCAGCTGATCGGCGTAGATTTCACGCACCGTCGGATGATCCGCGATGGCGCGGTACATTCTCGGCTGCGTGAACGCCGGCTCGTCGCCCTCGTTGTGGCCGAAGCGGCGGTAGCACCACATGTCGATGACCACGTCTTTGCGGAATTCATTGCGGAATTCGGTAGCGATGCGCGCGACGTGGATGACCGCCTCGACGTCGTCGCCGTTGACGTGAAAGATCGGCGCCTGCGCCATCTTTCCGATTTCCGTCGGATAGCGCGAGCTTCGGGTCGCCGCTGGATTGGTGGTGAAGCCGATCTGATTATTGACGACGACGTGGATCGTGCCGCCCGTTCGGTAGCCCTTGATGTCGGACAGGCCAAAGGTTTCAGCGACGATGCCCTGACCGCCGAACGCGGCGTCGCCATGCATCAGCAGGCCCAGCACCTTGCGCCGTTCCTTGTCGCCGCGCTGACGCTGTTTGGCGCGGACCTTGCCGACCACCACGGGATCGACCGCTTCGAGATGCGACGGGTTGGCGGCCAGCGACAGGTGAACCTGCTTGCCGTCGAACTCCCGGTCGGCGGACGTGCCGAGATGATATTTGACATCGCCCGACCCCTGGACTTCTTCCGGCGTCGCCGCCGTGCCCTGGAATTCGGAGAAGATCGCCGCGAACGGTTTGTTCATGACATTGGCGAGCACGTTCAGCCGGCCGCGATGAGGCATGCCGATGACGACTTCCTCGACGCCGAGCTGGCTGCCGCGTTTCAGGATCTGTTCCAGCCCGGGCACCAGCGCCTCCCCGCCGTCGAGCCCGAAACGCTTGGTCCCGGTGTGTTTCACGTGCAGGAACTGTTCGAACTGTTCCGCCTCAGTCAGACGTTCGAGTATGGTCACCTTCCCGATATCGGTAAAATCGGTCTGATTGCCGATCGCCTCGATCCGGTCCTGAATCCAGACCTTTTCCTCAGTCGAGGTGATATGCATGTACTCGACGCCGATATGACCGCAGTAGGTCGACCGCACGCGTTCGACGATATCGCGCAGCGGTGCCTTTTCGCCAAGACCGAGCCGGTCGTGGATATAGATCTCGCGGTCGTAATCCACCTCCGAGAATCCGTAGGATTCAGGGTCGAGCTCGGTATGGCTGAGCGGCTGTTCCAGACCCAGCGGATCGAGCTCGGCGTAAAGATGCCCGCGCACGCGGTGCGACCTGATGATCATCAGCGCCTGTATGGAATCGCGGGTGACGTCGCTGAGATTCGCGCCGTGGCTGCCCGGCGCGGTGGCGCCGTTGGTGCTGAGCACCTCGGCCCCGATCACCGCCGTTTCGCGCGGCGACCAGCTGGCCCCGATCAGATCCTTCAGGACATCCGGTGCCTCGTCCTTCAGTTCTTCGAAGAACGTCGCCCATTCGGGATCCACCGTCGCCGGCTTTTCGAGATAGCGTGCGTAAAGCTCAGCAACGAATGTACTATTCGCACTGGTAAGAAAAGAAGTCCGTTCTAGCAGTCCGGTCATGACGTCTGGCGGCTCTGGCGCCGTCCCTTTCAATGCTACTTCACCGGAAAACGCCGGCGCGGCAAGCCCCGTCCTATCCCTTCATCGCCTCCACCATCGCGTCGCCGATCCCGGCGGGCGAATCGGATACTTTGATCCCTGCGCTTTTCATGGCGTCAATCTTGTCGTCGGCGCCACCCTTGCCGCCGGAAATGATCGCCCCGGCATGACCCATACGTCGCCCGGGAGGCGCAGTCACGCCGGCGATAAAGCCGACAACGGGTTTTTTGGTCTTCGATTGCTTGATGAAATCGGCCGCGTCTTCTTCGGCCGAACCGCCGATTTCGCCGATCATCACGATGCCTTCGGTTTCGTCGTCGCCGAGGAACATGTCGATGCAGTCGACGAAATTGGTGCCGTTCACTGGATCGCCGCCGATGCCGATACAGGTCGTCTGACCAAGCCCGGCTGCGGTTGTCTGCGCGACCGCTTCATAAGTCAGCGTTCCGGACCGGGAGACGATACCGATTTTGCCGCGCTGGTGAATATGGCCCGGCATGATGCCGATCTTGCATTCGTCGGGCGTGATGATGCCGGGGCAGTTGGGCCCGATCAGCCGGGTCGACGAATGGGCCAGCGCGCGTTTCACGCGCACCATATCGATGACCGGAATACCCTCGGTGATGCAGACCGCCAGCGGGATTTCAGCGTCGATCGCTTCCAGGATGGCGTCCGCCGCAAACGGTGGCGGCACGTAGATGACTGACGCGTTTGCCCCCGTTTTGTCGACCGCATCGGCGACGGTGTCGAACACCGGCAGGTCCAGATGCGCGGTGCGGCCCTTGCCTGGGGTGACACCACCGACCATGCTGGTGCCGTAGGCGATCGCCTGTTCCGAATGGAAAGTGCCCTGCGCGCCGGTGAATCCCTGGCAAAGAACTTTCGTGTCTTTTCCTACCAGCACCGACATCAGGCCACCTCCTCAGTTACTTTGACAACCTTTTCAGCGGCATCCGCAAGATTATCCGCTGAGACGATCGGCAGACCGGATTCTTCGAGAATTTTCTTGCCCAGTTCGACGTTGGTACCGGCAAGCCGAACAACCAGTGGCACGTCGAGGCTGACCTCGCGCGCGGCAGCAACCACGCCTTCAGCGATGACGTCGCAGCGCATGATACCGCCGAAGATGTTGACCAGGATCGATTCAACGTTGGGATCGGACAGGATCAGTTTGAATGCCGTGGTCACGCGTTCCTTGGTTGCTCCGCCGCCGACATCGAGAAAATTGGCCGGTGAGCCGCCGTACAGCTTGATGATGTCCATCGTCGCCATGGCGAGACCGGCACCGTTGACCATGCAGCCGATACTTCCGTCGAGTGTGATGTAGTTTAGGTCGTGCTTCGCGGCCTCCAGCTCGGTCGGATCTTCCTCGTCTTCGTCGCGCAGCTCTTCAACATCCTTGTGACGGAACAGCGCGTTGTCGTCGAAGTTCATCTTGGCATCGAGCGCAATGACATCGCCCGACCCGGTGACGACCAGCGGGTTGATCTCGACGACAGACGCATCTAGGTCGTTGAACGCTTCATACATTGCCATTAGGAAGCGGGATCCGGCCTTAACCTGGTCGCGCTCGAGGCCGAGACCGAACGCGATCTGGCGGGTATGAAAAGGCTGGATGCCGGTCGCCGGATCGATATCGATCCGCAGGATTTTTTCCGGCGTCGCCTCGGCCACTTCTTCTATCTCCATGCCGCCCTCGGTGGACGCCATGATGGTGACCCTGCTGGTCGCCCGGTCGATCAGGATGCCGAGATACAGCTCCCGCGCGATGTCGCAGCCCTCTTCGATATAGACCCGCTTTACTTCCTTGCCCTCGTCACCTGTCTGCTTGGTGACGAGGATCTTGTGGAGCATTGCATCGACGCTGTCGCGGACTTCATCCACCGATTTAACGACGCGCACTCCGCCCTTGTCATTGTCGTCGCCCTTGAATCGTCCAGCGCCGCGGCCGCCTGCATGTATCTGCGACTTGACCACCCAGACCGGACCTCCGAGACCTTCGGCAATCTTCGCCGCCTCATCGGCGGTGTAGGCTACCCCGCCTTTCGGCACGGCGACACCGTATTTAGCGAGTAGCTCCTTCGCCTGATATTCATGAATATTCATATCGTATCCGTATGCTCCTGCGGCATTGCAAAAACGTAAACAAAGTGTGTTAAGCGATCATTAACCATAATTTCGACGGCCAGACTCGCTCCGGCGCAACCTTCACCGACACGTCACGAAAAAGGTCTACTTGCCCTTTTTCGCACCTTCGCGTTCCATTTTCTTGACCACATCGACGAGGCCCTGAACCGCCTTGACCGACTTGTTGAACTGGCGTTTTTCGCCCGCGTCGAGTTTGACCTCGACAATCCGCTCGATGCCCTTCGCACCGATCACAACCGGCACGCCAACATACATGCCCTTCACGCCGTATTCGCCATTCAGCTTAGCGGCGCACGGCAGCACCCGCTTTTTGTCCTTGAGATAGGAATCCGCCATCGCAATCGCCGCGGAGGCAGGCGCATAGAACGCAGATCCGTTACCGAGCAGGCTGACGATTTCGCCACCGCCGTCGCGCGTCCTCTGGACGATTGCGTCCAGTTTCTTCTGCGTCGTCCATTTCATCTTGACCAGATCGGGCAAAGGGATACCTGCAACGGTTGAATAGCGGACTGACGGCACCATAGTGTCGCCGTGACCGCCGAGGACAAATGCGGTGACATCCTCGACCGAGACATTGAATTCTTCGGCGAGGAAATAGCGGAACCGCGCGCTATCCAGCACGCCTGCCATGCCGACGACCTTTTTTGCCGGCAAACCCGAATGTTTCTGCAGCGCCCAGACCATGGCGTCGAGCGGGTTGGTGATGCAGATCACAAACGCGTCCGGCGCGTATTCCTTGATGCCCTTGCCAACCTGTTTCATGACATTGGAATTGATGCCAATCAGATCATCACGGCTCATACCCGGCTTCCGCGGGATGCCAGCGGTGACAATAACAACGTCGGCACCCTTAATACCGGTATAAGAATTGGCACCGGTGATCCGGGCGTCAAACCCTTCGACGGGGGACGATTCGACGAGATCAAGCGCCTTCCCTTGCGGGGTGCCTTTCATGATGTCGAACAAGACGATGTCACCGAGCTCTTTAAGTCCGGCGAGGTGCGCCAGCGTGCCGCCAATGTTGCCGGCGCCGACCAAGGCGATTTTGTTGCGGGCCATGAATATTTCCGGGGCTGTTATGAAAAAAGATGTAGCCACCCGCCGGAGGACCGCCGGGACGCAGGCGTTCTAACGCCGTTAACCACCGAGGGCAAGCGAAAGCGGCAAATCGCGTTCATGTTACGAACGATAATTGAGCAACAGGATGAATTCCGCTCAAAATCAACGTCGAATCAGGGATTTGACATATTCATTTAGGCGATACTTCGCGACTGTGTGTACTCTTCCGACTGCATTTCAATCAGCCGCGAAGCGGTGCGTTCGAATGCCGCCGCCGTATCACCCTCAGTACAGAGCGCGTCCGGTTCAGCTTCAGCCGAAATGACCATGTTCACCTTGGCCTCGTACAGCGCATCGATCAGCGTGACCATGCGTTTCGCCTCGTTCCGCTTCGCCGCGGTCAGCAGCGGCACATTTGCCAGGACGACCGTATGATAGGCCTTGGCGATGGCCAGATAGTCCGGCGCGCCCAGGGTTTTTTCGCATAGATCGGAGAATTCGAAACGGGCGACGCCCTTTGCGGCTTTGGGTACCGCGACGACCCGGCCCATCACGGGTATCTCATCGGCTTCGCCCCCCGCATCGTCGGTCAGCGCTGCAAACGCCACATCCAAGGCGGCGGCCGCCTCCGGGCCGAGCGGCGTATAGTAAACGCCCATATCGACCAGACGGTCGCGGCGGTAATCACGCTGCGCTTCCAACTCCAGAATATTGATCCGGCCTTTAAGCACATCGATAAACGGCAGGAACCGTTCGCGCTGCAGACCGCCCCTGTACAGATTGTCAGGGTGCGTGTTGCTGGTCGCGATCACCACCACGCCCTCTTCGAATAGGGCTTCAAACAGCCGCCCGAGGATCATGGCGTCGGCGATATTGTCGACTTGGAATTCGTCAAAGCACAGGAGCCATGTGTCCTTGGCGATCTCGGCGGCTATTTTAGGCAGCGGGTCCTGCAACTTGCCGTCCTTCTGGCGCCAATCGTGCATTGTGCCGTGCATTTCCAGCATGAACTCATGGAAATGCACCCGGCGTTTGTGTTCGCCCGCTACCGCCGAATAAAAAAGGTCCATCAGCATGGATTTGCCGCGACCGACGGGACCGTAGAGATACAGCCCCTTCGGCGCCGATTTGGCGGGACGCCGGATCAGCCCGAACCGTTCTCGCCAGCCGCCTCCACTTTCGGGTTCGTATTTCAGGAGCGCGTGCCAGAGCGACTGCAGCTTTTCCACCGCAAGCGCCTGGACAGGGTCGCGATGCAACTCCCCATCGGCGACCAAGGTGCGATAGGCAGTTTGTGGATCGGGAACGGTGGAGGATGGAGAAATGTCTGACAAAGCGCGGCATGGATAACGGATTCATGCCACGGATCAAGAAAAATTGCGCGATTTGCCAACCCGGACCTCACCCCCGAGGGTCGGATACATCCAGATAATGCTAATGCCAATACTTTCGGAAGATAAGAACAATTCCCCGAGGGGACGGCTCGCGTCCGCCGGTATAGAAAACAGGGAGAGAAACCAGCTTTTCTCCCGCTTGTACTGGTTTGCTATGCTGTTTGTGGCAAGCCAGAGGCGCCGGTTTCGCAGCGGCTCCACTGGGCTGCTTTGGAGGGCGCCATTGCCGCTCCTCTGCCGATCGGCGGCGGCCATCACGGTCGACCTGCTGTATATTGTGGTTCCGTTGCTGATGTGCATCGCACTTTATCTCGGCCTCCAGCACGAACGGAAGCACATACTGCAAAACAAAAAAAACGCCGGCCCTTTGATGCGGGCCGGCGCAATCTCTCGTAAGCAGGACCTAAATCAGCGCCGCGCAACCATCGCCTGCTTGATTTCGCCGATTGCCTTGGCGGGGTTGAGATCCTTCGGGCAGGTCTTAGTACAATTCATAATGGTGTGGCAGCGGTACAACCGGAACGGATCTTCCAGTTCGTCCAGCCGCTCACCTGTCGCTTCGTCTCGCGAATCCTGAATCCAGCGATTGGCTTGCAGCAGGATCGCTGGGCCAAGATAGCGGTCGCCATTCCACCAGTAACTGGGGCAGCTCGTCGAGCAGCAGAAACACAAGATACATTCCCACATCCCGTCCAGCTTTTTGCGTTCTTCAGGCGATTGCAGGCGCTCCTTGCCCGGCGTCGGCTGGGTGTCAGATTTGAGCCACGGTTCGATCGACCGGTACTGCGCGTACACCTGAGTAAGGTCGGGCACTAGGTCCTTTACCACGGGCATGTGCGGCAGCGGGTAGACCTTAACGTCGTCTTTCACGTCATCAATATACTTCGTGCAGGCCAGCGTGTTAGTGCCGTCAATGTTCATCGCGCAGGATCCGCAAACGCCTTCGCGGCAGGACCGGCGGAACGTCAGGGTCGAATCGACCTCGTTCTTGATCTTGATCACTGCGTCGAGAACCATCGGTCCGCAGTCGTCCATGTCGACCTCGTAGGTATCGACCTGAGGGGTCTTTCCGTCATCACCGTTCCAGCGATAGATCCGGAAGGTTTTGGTGTTTTTCGCCCCCTCCGGCGCGGGCCAGGTTTTGCCCTCGCGGATTTTGGAATTGGCGGGAAGTGTGAATTCGGCCATTGGTGCGTCCTCAGTATACCCGTTCCTTGGGGGGAACGGCCTTTACGTCCTCTGTCATAGTTTCGGTGTGGACGGGCCGATAGTCGATCCGGCTAGTGCCGTCCTCGTTCAGCCACGCATAGGTATGCTTCATCCAGTTCTCGTCGTCCCGGTCGGGGTAATCTTCCCGAGCATGCCCGCCGCGGCTTTCCTTTCGATTGAGGGCA
The DNA here is from genome assembly GCA_002471575.1 of Alphaproteobacteria bacterium UBA7314. Lineage (GTDB taxonomy): Bacteria > Pseudomonadota > Alphaproteobacteria > MPNO01 > UBA830 > UBA830. The sequence continues at coordinate 37,290 of DKQG01000050.1, forward strand.
CTGTCGAGACTGACCACTGATTGCGCCAGCAGGTTATCGTATTCCAGCGTCTCGGCGAGATCGGAGTTCCAGATTAGCGACGTGTCGTTGACCTGGATATCATCGTTCTTGGCCCATAATGCGGTCAGCCGGTCGCGACCCTCCTGCATCAGCTCCTCCGTCCGGAATACGGCGCAATGTGCCTGCATGGTGCGTTGCAGTTCCAGCCGCAGTTCCGCCGTTGAAGTGGTACCTTTAGCGAACCGCCGCGCATCGAATTGGGCAAGTTCCTTTTCGCCCGCGTCCTTAGGCAGCTCGGGCTGTTTCCGACCAGGCGTGACGAGTTCGGCGGCGCGGTCGCCCGCGGCTCTGCCGAACACCACAAGGTCGAGCAGCGAGTTGGAGCCGAGCCGGTTGGCGCCGTGCACCGAAACGCAGGCCGCTTCACCGATCGCCATGATACCGGGCTGGACTTCCTCCGGCCCACTTGCGCCCGGCTTAACCATCTCGCCCTGATAGGTCGTCGGGATGCCACCCATGTTGTAGTGCACCGTCGGCAGCACCGGGATCGGTTCCTTGGTCACGTCGACGCCGGCGAAAATGCGCGCCGTTTCTGAAATGCCCGGCAGGCGTTCGTTGATGACCTTAGAGTCCAGATGCGAGATGTTCAGGTGAATATGGTCCTGGTCGGCGCCGACGCCGTTACCGTCGCGGATTTCCATTGTCATGGCTCGGGCGACGACATCGCGCGACGCCAAATCTTTGACCGACGGCGCGTAACGTTCCATGAAGCGTTCGCCCTGCGAATTCGTCAGGAAACCGCCTTCGCCGCGCACCCCTTCTGTGATCAAGCAACCGGCCCCGTAGATACCGGTCGGGTGGAACTGGATGAATTCCATGTCTTCGAGCGGCAAGCCCGCGCGCAGGACCATGGCGGACCCGTCGCCGGTCTGCGTGTGGGCCCCAGTGCACGAGAAATAGGCCCGGCCGTATCCGCCGGTGGCGATGAGCACCTGGTTGGCGCGGAACCGGTGAATCGTCCCGTCATCCAAGTTCCAGGCCAGTAACCCGCGGCAGACGCCGTCGTCGTCCATGATCAGGTCGAGACCCATGTACTCGATAAAGAACTCTGCGTCGTGTTTCAGCGACTGCTGATACAGTGTGTGGAGGATAGCGTGGCCGGTACGGTCGGCCGCCGCAGCGGTACGCTGCGCGGGCGGACCCTCACCGTATTCCGTGGTCATGCCACCGAAAGGTCGCTGGTATATTTCACCCTTTTCGGTACGCGAAAACGGCACGCCGTAATGTTCTAGTTCCAATACCGACGGGATAGCCTCACGGCACATGTATTCGATCGCGTCCTGGTCGCCGAGCCAGTCAGCGCCCTTGACCGTGTCATAAAAATGCCAGCGCCAGTCGTCGTCGCTCATGTTTCCGAGCGCCGCGGAAATGCCGCCCTGGGCGGCAACCGTGTGGCTGCGGGTCGGAAACACCTTGGTTATACAGGCGGTGCGCAGACCTTTCAAAGCCATGCCGAACGTCGCCCGCAGCCCGGCGCCGCCAGCGCCGAGAACTACGACGTCATAAGTGTGATCGATTATTTGGTATGCGTTGGTATTCATGGCGTTCCTGTTCGCGATCCTAAAATCCCTGCGGCGCTGTCAGCCGAGGGCGATCTTGACGATGGAAAAAATGGAGGCGATGGCAAGCCCAATGGCGGCAAACTTGACTAGCGCAATGGCAGCGATCTTCAACCACTCAGTATGCACGTAATCTTCGAGGACGACCTGTAGGCCGAGCTGGGCGTGATGAAATACCGCGATTGTCATCAGCACCAGCAGTACCGAAACCACAGGCGTCGCGATCCATTCGCGGAACGCTCCGTAGTCGGCGCCGGCCATAGCGGCGATAGAAGCGACAAACCAGATAAGGAGCGGTATCAGCGCAACCGCAGTCATCCGCTGCGCCCACCAATGGATCACACCCTCCTTAGCAGAGCCTAGCCCGCGGACCTTGCCGAGGGGAGAACGAAGACTCATCACAAGGCTCCCATTGAGGCGTAACCCCAGACCCAAGAAAGAACGGTCAGCGCAATGGAGGCGACGACCACCAGCCGGCCGTTGCGATAGGCGGCCTCGAGTCCAAAACCCTTGCCGGCATCCCAGAATAGGTGACGGATGCCGTTGCACAGGTGATAGAACAGCGCAAAGGACCAGCCGAACAGCAGCAGCTTGCCGATTAAGGAGGCGTTGAACGCCTGTATGTCACCAAATGTTCTTTCTCCGGTCGCGGCAGCGATAAGCCAGAACACCAGCAGCAACGTCCCCACCGCCAGCGCGATTCCCGTAGCGCGATGCATGATGGACATGACGGAGGTGAGTTGCGGCTTGTAAACCTGAAGATGCGGGGACAGAGGGCGATTTTGGCTCGCCATGGATTGGATCCTGTTTTCTTGCTCGACAACGCTGAAACGAATGGATTTTCTCAACCGGATCTATTTACGCCGATGGGTGGGTCAAGTCAATCTGAGCCCGGTTTCCCCTGCGATTCGGGCCGCAAAAAAATGTGCGGTCGACTTTGTGGACAACCTTGTGGACAATTTGTGAACGCGAAATTCGCTTATACACAGGAAATCGTAATATTCGACGGTTTGAAAGTTGCGTCTGCAAAGTCCCAAAGAGATCATTGTTGCACGCGGGAGCGTAGGAGGAGCCATCGCCAGCCAGGGAATCTTCCCCTCGGGAAAGGTCACCGGGCGGCATCGGCAAATCGCCGGCAGGCAGTCTGCAGATCCCGGCAACGGTATGTGTAGGTGCTGGTCGGATCGGGCGAGAGTTGGCAGGGTTCCATCCCATGACCGTCGCCTGCAACCGGTTCTGTCCGTGGAAAGGGACGGATGTTTCGGTGCCGCAACGCCGGTTCAGCCCGGAATAACGGCACGAGGTTGGCGAGCTAAAGCCGGGGAAACCGGACGGAGATCGCCGCTTGTCAGGATGACGTGCACTCCCCGAAGCGCGCGTCCAATGATCGGAACTTCCGGAAGCGGAGAGGCAAAATCGGCTGCATCGGCCTCATGTCCCGGAAACGGGGCGGGCCGTGGAGGAAAGTGGTGTATCGCCAAGGGCACCGCCGGACAAAGCGGTTAGAGACCAGTTCGCTCTCGCGTCCACGAGCCTTAAACGGCTCTTGGGGTGTCGGGCGTGTCTTCGCGGGACACAGAGCGTAGGTTGAAAGACTTACGCGCCCGGCGCCTCAATTTTCTCACCCAATCGCACATCAGTAGTTCCGGCCAGTCATAACGGTTGCTCGAAATTGTGCCCGGATACGCGTTCAAGGACATTCTGTGTTCCGACGCCTTCTACGATTCGGGTGTGGGGTTGCCGCACCCATTCGTATCCGGGCCCGGATTCGAGAACGCCTCCGAGTTTTGATTCTGGGCCATGAACGCCATAGATTTCGACACACCTCGGGACGGCCGCAAGGCGTGCTGAATACTCAACGGAGACTTTGCCGCGCATTTGGTCGAACAGCACAAATTCGGGACCAACAACGATTACAGGCGATTTACCAACGGCGGGATCTGGCGCAAACGCATGGATGCCATCCTGTCTTCCATCCACATGAATGGCGACCGGCAGGTGTGCCGGATAACGGATAGGCCCGCGCTAGAAAGACTGTCCGCTGCCAGCGCTGTCTGGCTGAACACCCCGGCGCCCGATTTGGAAAACATCCGCGAAGAAATCGGTTGCATTACCGGTCGCGCGGCGTGACCGAAACGCAGCCAGATCAGGCCGCCTTAACCAGCTTCTTTCGAACCAGCATCTCGGCAATCTGTACAGTGTTAAGCGCCGCGCCCTTACGCAGGTTGTCGGAGACGACCCACATGGACAAACCGTTCTTGACGGTCGGGTCCTTACGGATCCGGCTGACGTAAACCGCGTCCTCGCCTGCGCACTCCACCGGCGTGACATAGCCTTCGTTGGCCCGGTGATCTACCACTACAACGCCCGGTGCATCGCGCAGTATCTCCCGAGCTTCGTCTTCGTCGATCGGCTTCGCACATTCGATGTTGACGGCCTCGCCATGGCCAACAAAGACGGGGACCCGCACGCATGTCGCCTGTACGGCGATATCCTTGTCGAGTATCTTGCGCGTCTCCACCGTCATCTTCCATTCTTCCTTGGTCGCGCCGTCGTCCATGAAGACGTCGATATGCGGGATCACGTTGAAAGCGATTTGCTTGGTGAACTGCTCGTGCTCTTTCGAGTCGTTCACGAAAATGCCGCGGGTCTGGTTAAATAGTTCGTCCATTGCCGCCTTGCCGGCGCCGGAGGTCGACTGATAGGTCGATACCGATACGCGCTTGATTTTCGCTTTATCGTGCAACGGCTTTAACGCAACGACCATTTGGATCGTGGAACAGTTAGGGTTGGCAATGATGTTGCGCTTGGTGTGCCAGTCGAGATCTTCCGGATTGACCTCCGGTACGACCAACGGCACATCCGGATCCATTCTGAAACAAGACGAATTGTCGATCACGATGCAACCCGCCTTGGCGGCCCGGGGCGCATGTTTGGCTGACGCCTTGGAGCCAGGCGAAAACAAAGCGATATCGGTATCCGAAAAATTATAATACTCGAGATCCTGCACCGACAGAATGTCGTCTTCTCCGAACGAGACCTCTCGCCCGACGGAGCGCGACGACGCCAACGCGATCACGTCATCGGCGGGGAAGCTTCTCTCCGCCAGAATTTCCAGCATCTCGCGGCCGACATTTCCTGTCGCGCCGGCAACGGCAACTTTGTAACCCATGTTTCTTTCTTTCGCTTAATGCGCCTGCTCGGGCGCGGGTATTTAACAGATCGCCTCGCGGATCAAAACCGACCACGAAGACAAGCAAGGCGCCCTCCGGTCCAGAGCGCGTCTTGTTCGAATTCCGTTACACGGCGCCCCACCAGGCACCCGCGGGCATCAGCTCCCCGGTTTGGTTATCTTGACCGTGGTGTTTGCAGTCGGTTTCGTCGTCGCCTTTCCCGTCCCCAAAGTGATGGTCGGTTTTTCCGTCCGGACGGTCTGCTGGTAGCCGCAGCAGGAATCGCCTTCTTCCGAAAAAGCGGCGGTGGATGCGGTGTACAGACCGGCAACGGCCAGAGACATTATCATTTTATAACGGTGTTCTCTCGTCTGAAGTATCAGATATCAAAGATCTATACCGGCTGGTTAGCTTCGCAACCGGAATTGTGCGTCGCCGAACCGCCCCGGGACCACGAGCGGGCCGGCGCTGCGAGAAACTACACCGCCAGCTTATCCAATTCCGCCGTCACTGCCTCACCCATCTGTTCGCAGGATACCAGCCTCATGCCCTCCTGCATGATGTCGCCAGTGCGCAGCCCAGAATCGAGCACGTTACGCACCGCCTGTTCAACCAGGTCGGCGTCTTCGCCCATGTCGAACGAATAGCGCAGCATCATGGCGTAGGACTGGATCATCGCCAGAGGATTGGCCTTGCCCTGCCCCGCGATATCCGGCGCGGAGCCATGGACCGGTTCATACAGCGCCAGGCGCCGCCCCGACTCGTCCGCCGGGCCCAGAGATGCCGATGGCAGCATGCCAAGCGATCCGGTCAGCATCGACGCGACATCCGACAGCATGTCGCCGAACAAGTTGTCGGTGACGATTACGTCGAACTGCTTCGGGTTTCGCACCAGCTGCATGCCGCAATTGTCGGCTAGCATATGCGATAGCTCCACATCGGCGAACTCATTGTCATGCACCCATGTCGCTTCCTCACGCCAGAGGATGCCGGATTCCATGACATTCATTTTTTCGACCGAACACACCCGGTTGTTGCGTTTTTTCGCAAGATCGTACGCGACCCGGCAGACACGGCGGATTTCTTCGGTCGTGTAGACCTGGGTATTGATACCTCGGCGCTGACCGTCGGGCAGATCCTCGATGCCGCGCGGCTCCCCGAAATAGACCCCACCGGTCAGTTCGCGGACGATCAGGATATCTAGCCCGCCGACCAGTTCCGGCTTCAGGCTGGACGCTTCAGCCAGCGCGTCGAAGCAAATCGCCGGGCGCAGATTGGCGAACAGGTCCATGTCCTTGCGCAGCCGCAGCAACCCGGCCTCTGGACGCACGTCGAAACCGATATTGTCCCACTGAGGCCCGCCGACGGCGCCGAACAGCACGGCGTCGGAATTCAGCGCGACCTCCATGGTCGCGTCGCTGATGGCGGCACCATGTTTTTCATAAGCCACCCCGCCGACTAGGTCCTCGGTGACGTCGAACGTCACCGAGCGGCGCTTGTCCATCCAGTCGATCAAACGGCGAACCTCGCCCATGACTTCCGGGCCGATCCCGTCGCCGGGCAGCATGAGTACTTTCTTGTTGGCAGCCATCTGGCGGCTCTCCCCTGATGCTTAGTGGTTCAGACCCGCGCGCCCTGCATCCACGGCATGGATTGCTTCTGCTTCTCCTCGAAGGAGGAAATCCGGTCGTCGGATTGCAGCGTGATGCCGATATCGTCGAGACCTTCGAGCAGGCAGTGCTTGCGGAACGGATCGACGTCGAAGGTTATTTCCTCGCCGTCGGGGCGGACGATCTTCTGATTTTCCAGGTCGATCTCGATCCGTGCGTTTTCGCCGCGGGCGGCGTCTTCCAGCAACGCATCGCGCTGTTCCGGCGTGACCTTAATCAGCAGCAGCCCGTTCTTGAACGAGTTGTTGAAGAAGATGTCAGCGAAGGACGTCGAGATAACGCACCTGATCCCGAAATCGGTGATCGCCCAAGGCGCGTGTTCGCGCGACGAACCGCAGCCAAAATTGTCGCCGGCCACCAGAATTTCCGAATTCCGGTAATGCGACTGGTTGAGGATGAAGTCCTCTCTCTCCGACCCGTCATCGTTATACCGCACGTCGTTGAACAGGTTCACGCCGAGACCGGTGCGTTTGATGGTTTTCAGGAACCGTGCAGGAATGATCCGGTCGGTATCTATGTTGTGATCGGCCATCGGCACCGCTACGCCAGAGAAGGTTTCGAACTTTCTCATTTTCTGTCTCCCTTATTCGGCAACGTCGGCGGCAAGTTCCCGCACGTCGGCAAGATGACCGGTCACCGCGGCAGCCGCGGCCATGGCGGGGCTGACCAGATGGGTACGCCCGCCGGGCCCCTGGCGGCCCTGGAAATTTCGGTTGGACGTGGAGGCCGACCGTTCGCCGGGCTCCAGCATGTCGCCGTTCATGCCAAGACACATCGAACAGCCGGGTTCGCGCCAATCGAAACCGGCCTCAGTAAAGATCGCGTCGAGACCTTCTGATTCCGCCTGCTCCTTGATCAGGCCCGACCCCGGCACGACCATCGCGTAAACGCTGCCCGCGACCTTGCGCCCCTTGGCGATCGCCGCGGCGGAGCGCAGATCCTCGATCCGCGAGTTGGTGCAGGACCCGATGAAGACCTTGTCAACGTGTATGTCCGTCAGTGACTGTCCGGGATCCAAGTCCATGTATTCCAGCGCCCCTTCGACGGTTTCGCGCTTGGCGGGATCTTCAATATCGGCTGGGTTGGGCACAACCGAGCCAATCGGTGCAACCATCTCCGGGCTGGTACCCCAAGATACCTGCGGTTCGATTTCCGCCGCATTGAGTTCGACCTCGATATCGTAGGAGGCACCGTCATCGGATTTCAGCGTCTTCCAGTATTCGATGGCCTGTTCCCAAGCAGCTCCCTTGGGCGCCATCGGCCGTCCCTCGAGATAGTCGAACACTCTCTGATCGGGAGCGACCAGTCCGGCGCGGGCACCAGCTTCGATGGTCATGTTGCAGACCGTCATCCGGCCTTCCACCGACAGATCCTCAATCGCTTCGCCGGCGTACTCGATGACGCAGCCGGTCCCGCCAGCGGTGCCAATCTTGCCGATGATGGCGAGGATCATGTCTTTCGCGGTAACGCCCTCCGGTAGCTTGCCGTTGACCGTGATGCGCATATTCTTCGGCTGTTTTTGCAGCAGGGTCTGGGTCGCCAATACATGTTCAACCTCTGACGTACCGATGCCGAACGCCAGCGATCCCAGTGCACCGTGGGTAGCGGTATGGGAATCGCCGCAGACCAGTGTCAGGCCGGGCTGGGTAAAGCCCTGCTCCGGGCCGATCACATGCACGATGCCTTGGCGGACGTCGAGAAAGTCGATAAAGGGAAGGCCGAATTCCTTCGCGTTCTTTTCCAGCAGTTCGATCTGGATGCGGGATTCCTCGTTCTCGATCCCGTCAGCACGGCCCGCGGTGGGTACATTGTGATCCGCGACTAGCAAATGGGCATCCTGCACGCGGACAGGGCGATTGTTTTCGCGTAGTCCGTCGAACGCCTGGGCGCTGGTGATCTCGTGAATGATCTGGCGATCGATGTAAAGGATGCACGTTCCGTCATCCTTTTCCTCGACCAGATGCGAGTCCCAGATCTTGTCGAACAGTGTTTTCGGTCCGTCCATCATATTCCCTTTCATCCCGTCCTGCCGCGCGTTCGCGATCAGGAGTCTCTCTTGTCCTCGCTGTTGTCTTCGGCGGTTGCCTCCGTCGCTTCAGCGTCGGTAGTTTCCGTTTCCTCCTCAGCATGGGCAGCCTGTTCCATAGCTTCATCCTGCATTTCGACCGCCTCGGCAGCAGTCGCGGGCGATGCATCCTTGCCTACGGTCGCAGCGGCAAACCGCCGGTCGACCTTCTCGGCGATCCGGGCAGACTTGCCACGGCGCGACCGAAGGTAATACAGCTTGGCACGTCGGACGGCGCCGCGGCGCACGACCTCGATCTTCTCTATCCGCGGGCTGTAGAGCGGGAATACGCGTTCCACGCCCTCGCCGTAGGAAATCTTTCGCACCGTGAAAGACGAATTCAGCGCCTTCGCCGTGCGAGCGATCACCACGCCTTCATAAACCTGCACGCGCTCCCGCGCGCCTTCGACCACTTTGTAGTGGACGCGGACCGTATCTCCGGGAGCGAATTCGGGGACCGGCCGCTCCGCGACCAGGCGTTCGATCTCGCCCTTTTCGATTTGTTCAATCACGTTCATGGCAATGTTCCTTCTGGTTCTTCAGGTCCCGCTGATACCGATCCCACAGATCGGGCCGCCGTTCCCGTGTTGCGATCTCCGCCTGCTCCGTTCGCCAGGCGCAGATATTCTCGTGATGGCCGGACAACAGAATGTCCGGCACCTTGCGTCCGCACCAGTCGGCCGGCCGCGTGTAATGAGGATATTCGAGCAATCCCCGGTTAAAGCTCTCTTCGTGGAGCGACGCTTCCGTGCCCATGACACCGGGCAGCAGACGCACGCAGGCATCGATCAGCGCCAGCGCCGCGGGCTCGCCACCCGACAGCACGAAATCGCCAAGGCTGATCTCGGTGACGTTGCGCGCATCCAGCACGCGCTGATCGATTCCCTCGTAGCGGCCGCAGATCAGCGTAAGGCCGGGTCCGGCTGCAAGCTCGACCGCCTTCGTCTGGCTGAATGTCTTGCCGCGCGGCGTCAGATAAACCAGCGGGGCATCCGTCAGCGCGGATGCTTCGATGGCGGCATCGACGACGTCGGCGCGCATCACCATGCCGGCGCCGCCACCAAAAGGCGTATCGTCAACCGTCCGGTGCTTGTCCGTCGCATGGTCGCGAATGTCGACGGCCTCTAGCAACCACGCACCATCGGCCAGCGCCTTGCCGGCAAGCGAATGAGCGAGCGGACCCGGAAACATGTCCGGGAACAGCGTCAGCACACTCGCCGTCCATTTATTGTGTTCGTCGGTCACTCTTCGGTCTCGTCTTCTCTATTCTCTTCCTTATCGTCTTCTACTTCGTCGGGCGGGTCGACGGTCAATCTTCCCGCCGCAATGTCTATGTCCGGCACCAACGCTTTCGTGAACGGTACCAGCAGTGTCTCCTGTCCCGAGCCCCGGTCGATTTCCAGCACCTCGTTTGCGCCTGCCGGTATGATCGACCTGACGGTCCCGATCCTTTTTTCATCCTGCACGACCTCCAGCCCGAGAAGATCAGCATGATAAAATTCGTCCTCATCCGGTTCTGGCAGCGCGTCTTTCGACACGTAAAGTCTGAGACCCTTCAGTCCCTCCGCCGCGCTGCGGTCCGCGACCCCGTCAAGGGCTGCGATCACCATCCCACCGCGGACGGCCTCGATACCGATCTCGAACCGGCAGTTGCCCGCCTCGTCCGATACTGGCCCGTAGCCGGCGACGTCTTCCGGCAGTTCGGTGAAGGGCTTGATTTTAACCGATCCACGGATGCCGTGCGCGCCCGCGATGGCCCCGACACAGACACGGTCGCGATCCGCCGCGCCCTGAACCCGTGCCGATGATGCAACCGCCGTGGAACTACCTCCGCGCCAGCCGCCGGACGAACGTCCTGCCACCAGAGTTAGCCCTCCTTATTCTCTTGTTCCTCGGCAGCAGCCTCTTGAGCGGGTGCTTCCTCAACAGGGGCCTCTTCAGCCGCAGTTTCTTCGGCCGATGCTTCCTCGGCTGGCACTTCTTCTGCAGCAGCTTCTTCGGCCGGGGCATCGGCTTCTGACGTCGCGGCATCCGCCTCGGCGCCAGCCCTTGCCTTGGCCGCTTCTTCAGCCTCTCTCATGCGTTCAAGCGTCTTGGGCCGCGGCGCGCTCTGCTTCGGCGTTTCGCGGATTTCTGGCATCGGGATGATCTCGGCCCGGCCAAGGAATTTAGCCACCCGGTCCGATGGCTTGGCACCGACACCGAGCCAATGCTTGATGCGCTCGTCGTTTAGCTTGATCCGGTCGGGGTGTTCCTGCGGCAACATCGGGTTATAAGTACCGACACGTTCGATATAGCGGCCGTCGCGCGGCATGCGCGAATCCGCAACAACGATACGATAGTAGGGACGCTTTTTTGCACCGCCCCGGGATAGTCTAAGTTTAAGCGACATTAGGTTATTAACCCTCCATTTGATCGCGATTGTTGAAGTGTTTCGAATAAATCGTTGGTTTCGTTCCAGTTCCCTGCAGCTCAGCCGCGTCTTCATCTCATGCCGGGTCCCGGCGGCAAGCCGGGGGGCATTATTCCGGGCATTCCGGACCGCATCAGGCCCTTCTTTCCCATCTTCTTCATCTTTTTCATCATGCGGGTCATTTCCTGATACTGCTTCAGGAGCTTGTTGACGTCCTGCACGGTGGTGCCCGATCCGGCGGCGATCCGGCGCTTGCGGGATGCCTTGATCACGTCGGGTTTCTTGCGTTCGGTGACCGTCATCGAGCCGATGATCGCTTCCTGGTGGATGACCGTCTTGTCGTCGACATTGGCCGCCGCCATCTGCGCCTGCGCCTTTTTTACGCCGGGCAGCATGCCCATCACGCCACTCAGCCCGCCCATCTTGCGAAGCTGGCGAAGCTGCGAGGCGAAATCATCGAGATCAAAGCTGCCCGCCTCCATCTTCTTCATCAGCCGTTCGGCTTCGTCCTGCTCAACCAGCTCGGACGCTTTTTCAACCAGGCTGACGACATCGCCCATGCCGAGAATACGCGACGCGATCCGGTCGGGGTGAAAGGCTTCTAACGCTTCCAGTTTTTCGCCAGTGCCCAGCAGGCGGATCGGCGTGCCGGTAACGGCCTTCATCGACAATGCGGCGCCACCACGGGCATCTCCGTCGACACGGGTCAGCACGATACCCGTTAGGTCAAGCTTCTCGTTGAAAGACTCGGCGACGTTCACGGCATCTTGGCCGGTCATGGCATCGGCAACCAGTAGGATTTCCGCCGGGCGCGCGCCGTCGCGCACATCCGCGACCTCGGCCATCAGGTCATCGTCGACATGCAGGCGGCCCGCGGTATCTAGGATGACCACGTCGTAGCCTTCCCTCTTCGCCGTATCCATGGCGCGGTCTGCGATCATGCGCGGCGTCTGGAGCGGCACGATCGGTAGGGTATCCACTTTGGCCTGTTCGCCGAGCACCGCCAACTGCTGCTGTGCCGCCGGGCGGCGCACGTCGAGCGACGCCATCAGCACCTTCTTAGCCTGCTTTTCTTGGATGCGCCTGGCGATCTTAGCCGACGACGTCGTCTTACCGGAACCCTGCAGCCCGACCATCATCACGGCTGCGGGCGATGCGGCGCGAACCTCGAAGTCTTCGGTCTCCGGCCCGAGCATCTCGACCAGGTAGTCGTTGACGATCTTGACGACTTGCTGGCCCGGCGTCACCGAGCGCAGGACTTCCTCGCCGACGGCCCGTTCCTTTACGCCGTCGACGAAATCCTTGACGACGGGCAGCGCGACATCGGCTTCGAGCAGGGCGACGCGGATTTCGCGCATCGTCGCCGACACGTCGGCCTCGGACAGCGCACCGCGCTTCTTCAGCTTGTCGAATATCTCGCCGAAACGATCTGTCAGTCCGTCGAACATGTGCCCTTGGCACTCCGTTCAGTTACCTCGACCCGCAATTCCGACTGTCAAAAATTCCCCAACGCAAATCGCGCCAGTGCGCGCACCTGCGCGGACCGACGTTCACCCGAAAGCGTTGGACAATGTCTTTTGTCTTGGGCGGGGCGGAAATTAGGGGGGTTTGGGGGTGACGTCAAGGATTTAGAGGCATCTGAAGTCCCATTTGACCGTCATCACATAATTGCCTCATTTCTGCGCTTTAACCGTAACAATTAATTCCCAGTTTAGGGGGTAACTTCACATTACGCAGACGGATGGTACAAGGAATACCGGGATGAAGACCTCGCAAACGACCCCTAGAGTAGCAGCGGCAATTGCCGGCATGGCGCTGTTTCTGGGCGCTGCCGCAGCTGCGGGTATCGAACGCGGCAAGGACATGGTGGGCTCAGGTGAAGTGGTGTCCGCGCAGGAAGCTATTTGGGCGCTTGATATCGTGACAACCGTCGGTTCCTCCTACGCCGAGTAGGATAACGCCCGCCTCGGGAATGGACGGAACGCCTGCACGCGCTTGGCGCGCAATTCAGTTCAGATTGTAGAAGCTGATCATGTTGTCATGAACCAGCTTGCACTTGATCTCGTTCGAGAACTCGTTGTTTTCCAGGAACTCGGGCAACTCTGTGGTGAGATCCTCCTCGGTCGGCTCGTGAGGGTAGTCCGACGCGTAGAGGATGCGGTCCGGGCCTATGGCGTCGATGGTGTATTTTAGGTTCCGCTCGCCGAGCTCCACGGCGACCCAGAAATTGTCCCCTTCGCGCAGATAGTCTGACGGGCGCTTTTTCAGCTTGGCCCGGCTGGCCGCCCCGAACACGGATTCGTATTCGTAATCCATGCGGTCCATCATGAATGGTACCCAGGTCGCGCCGCCTTCTAGGAAGGCAATCTTCAGCTTGGGGAAAGCATCCCACATGCCTGAGAACACGATGTCAGTCAGCTGCATCATCAGCGGGAACGGGTGTTCCAGCGTGTGCACCTTCACGAATTCGCGGAAATGGTTGAAACCCATGCCGCGGCTCGGCCCGCCGTGGATGGCTAGCGGCATGTTGTTCTTTTCCGCCGCCTCGAAGATCGGCCAGAAGAACTCGTCGCCGCAGGTTTTGCCCAGATAGGTCTGCGACGGCAGCATCATGGCGGGGAAGCGCACGCGCTCGTTGGCGCAGCGCTCGATCTCCTTCGCCGCCTCTTCCGGCACCTGCACCGGCACGATACCGGCGCCGTAGAGCCGTTCGTCCTTCGACGTGTAGCGGTCTTCCAGCCAGTTGTTGTAGGCCTTGATGGTCTCGACCACCCACTTGGGATCCGAGATCAGCCCGGCCGCAAGACCCGCCGTCGGATAAAGCACCGTGCCGTCGGCACCGATTATGTCGAGCATCTCGGCCCACACATCGGCGTCGGTATGGGTATAGCGTCGGGGTTAGCAGTCGTTGGATGCCATGATGAAGCCGCGCGCCCACCCATCGAGGCTGGGCCAGACCCCAAAGGTCTTGAAGCGCTGCAGATTGGCAAAATCGCCCTCAAAATATTCAGCGATCTCTTCATCGTTCTCGAGCACGTGCCCGTCGCCGTCAAAGACGTCGAATCCGTTGATAGCCATCAGTCCCTCCCGGTTTTCATCGCGTTCCCTGCCCTAAATTCATGACCTCCACAGGCACCGAGTCAATGACGGTCCGGGAGGGTAAGAGGGCCGACGCCGAGACAACGAATGTTCAGGCTTCTCCCCAAACAAGGGAGAAGGCGGATTTGGAAATCGCGTCCGGAAGGATATATGCTCTGGCAACAGTTTGACCGACCGAGGCGGCCATGACCGAAAACACGCTCGATAATTTCGAAAACGGCGACGAGACCAAGATCAACTACTACCACGCCCATATCTATTACGGCGACGACGACGCTGTGCGCGAAACTGCGGCGCGACTGCGTGAAAAGGCGTGGAACAAATGGCCCGGCAAGGTGCGCATGGGCCGGTTCCGCGACAAGGCGGTCGGACCGCATCCGCTGGCCATGTACCAGATCGAGTTCGACCACGAGATCTTCGACGAGATCGTTCCCTGGCTGATGTACAACCGCGACGGCTTGACCATCCTGCTCCATCCCGACGCCGAAGACGCCTGGCGCGATCACGCCTGGTACCCGTTCTGGATGGGCGAAAAGCTGGACCTACGACTGAACTGGCTGGCGGCGGGCAACCGACAGGCTTAGGGCGTATACCGCCTGAGCCGCTTCCAGATCAGCCACGCGGCGAGGCCGAGTACGACTTGCATGCCGATAACAGGGTACAGCGTTCCGTCATAGATCAGTCCCTGGGCAAGCGATACGGCAGCGGCCGCGCACATCTGCACGAAGCCGAGTACCGCCGCCGCCGCGCCCGCGGCTTTGGGGTGGGACATCATCACGCCTGCCGCCGTGTTAGGGGCCAGAAACCCGCCGCCGAACCAGAATACAAACTGGAGCGCGACGATAAGCGCGACTGGCAGCCACCCCGCCAGAGCCAGTCCGGTCAGCACGAGGGGCGGAAAAAACATTAGCGCGAGACTGACATGGATAACCTTCGCCGAGCCCCAGCGGGGAATCGCCGAGCGTGCGGCGAACGATCCTGTCAGAAAGCCCGACATGGCGAGGGCGGCGATTACGCCGTAGACGGAAGGCATCGTGCCCAGACTTTCGATGAAGTAGTACGGCCCGCCGGCGACGAAGCAATAGAGCCCCGCATAGCCGATCGAGTGGGTTAGCATGAAAGCGAGAAAGCCCTTGTGCCGGAACAGGCCCAGATAGACGATATGGACCTTCTGTGCTTCCGACGCGGGGGCAACGGTACCGGTTTCGGGCAGGACGAAGAGTGTCGAGACGAGCCAGATCAGCGCGGCGGCACCGGCAAAAACGAACCCGGCGCGCCAGCTGGCAACGTCGATGAGCGCACCGCCGACCAGGGGAGCAGCCAGAAAAGAGGCGGCCATCAGAGCGAACAGCGCTGCCATGGCTTTCGGCGCGCCGTCCGCGCCGTAGATATCCCGAACGATGGCCCGCGACACGACGTACCCCGAAGCGCCGCCCAGCCCTTGGATGGCACGGCCCAGAACGATCACCCAGATACTGTCCGCCATGGCAGCGATTGCCGACCCGGCCAAAGTGAGGACCGCCCCGATCAGCAGCGCGGTCCGGCGGCCGCGGCGGTCGGAGAACGGACCAAAGAACAACTGGCCCGACGCAAACATCACGGCAAAGGAAACAATGGTGAGCTGGATGGTCACGGGCGACCGCTGAAAAACGTCGCCCAGGGCCGGCATGGCGGGCACGATCAGCCCGGTCGCGACTTCTCCGAAAGACGTACAAAGAACCAGCGTCGCGAAAACCAGAACGCCGGCGCCCTCACGAGGGCGGGACACGAACTGGTTTTCGGATTCTCGGGTCATGATGGGCAACCGATCCCGGAACCGCATTCTCCCAACATCTAGTCCTCAAGCCCCACCAGCGAGCGCGCAAAGGCATCAGCTTCGAACGGACGCAGGTCGTCTTCGCCCTCGCCGACGCCGACGGCGTGCACCGGCAGACCGAACTTTTCCGCCAGCGCGACCAGTACGCCGCCGCGCGCCGAGCCGTCCAGTTTGGTCACCACCAGTCCGGTGACGCTGCACATGCTCTGGAAGGTTTCGACCTGGGAATGGGCGTTCTGACCGGTGGTGGCATCCAACACCAGCAGCGTGTCGTGCGGCGCGGTTTTGTCCTGCTTCGAGATAACCCGCACGACCTTTTGCAATTGCTGCATCAGGTCGTCACGGTTCTGCAGGCGGCCGGCGGTATCGATCAGCAACACGTCGATGTCGTCCGCCCGGGCGCGGTCGATGGCTTCGAACGCAAGGCTGGCGGCATCGGCGCCCTGCTCGCTTGCCACCACGGGGCACCCCGTCCGTTCGCCCCAGATCTTGAGCTGTTCAATGGCTGCTGCGCGGAACGTGTCACCCGCCGCCAGCATCACGGACTTCCCGTCCTCCCTCAGGCGTTTGGCGAGCTTGCCGATGGTCGTCGTCTTGCCAGACCCGTTGACCCCGGTGACGAGGATGACATGTGGGCGATGAACGGCATTGGCGGCCAGCGGCCTGGCGACCGGTTCTAGGATGGCGGACACTTCGTCCGCGAGCGCAGTGCGAATTTCGTCTGCCGAGACTTCCTTGTCGAACCGGGTACCGGCCAGCGATGCCGATAGTTTGGCTGCCGTCTCCACGCCCAGATCGGACGTGATCAAAAGGTCTTCGAGCTCTTCCAGCGCGGCATCGTCCAGCTTTCGGCCGGAAAAGATGCCAACGATGCCGTCGGACAGGCGGGACGAAGATCGGCTGAGTCCGGCGCGAAGGCGTGCAAGCCAACCCTTTTTCTCGCTCTCTTCGCTCATGCGGCTTTTCGCGCGATCAGCGTGTCGTTGTCACGGGCGACGATGCGGGCGGGCACGATAACGCCATCCGCCGCTGCGCCGTCGATGCGGACATTGGCGAACTGAGGCGTCCGACCGGCCGCGTCCTTTTCGACCAGCACGTCGGCGACGGAGCCGATCTGCGCATCGAGGAACCGCTGTACCTGCGCCGCTCCCGCCGCGCGCAGTTCGGCGGCGCGGGCCTTACGTATGTCACCGGGCAGTTGCGGCATCTTCGCCGCGGGCGTGCCGGAGCGCTCGGAATAGGGAAATACGTGCAGCCACGTCAGCCCGCACCGCTCGACCAGCGAAACGGAATTTGCGAACGCGTCGTCGGTTTCGGTCGGGAAGCCGGCGATGATATCGGCGCCGAACGCGGCGTCGGGGCGCAGAGCCCGGACACGGTCGACGAAACGTTCGATATCGGCACGACAGTGGCGGCGTTTCATGCGTTTCAGGATCAGGTCGTCGCCCGACTGCACACTGATATGGAAATGCGGCATCAGACGCGGTTCGTCCGCGATCAGGCCGAACAGCGTGTCGTCAATTTCCGCCGGATCGACCGAGCTGAGCCGCAGCCGCGGCAGATCGGACACCAACGCCAGCAGGCGTTTGATCATGTCGCCGAGCCGCGGCCTACCGGGCAGGTCCAGTCCGTAGTCAGTGATGTCGACGCCGGTCAGCACAATTTCGCGGTAGCCCTGATCGACCAGGGTACGGACCTGGTCGACGATCACGCCGATGGGGACCGAACGGTTATTTCCGCGGCCGAACGGGATGATGCAGAACGTGCAACGGTGATCGCAGCCCTGCTGGATCTCGACGAAGACCCGGGCGCGGCCCTCGAAACCGGAAATCAGGTGCGGTGCGGTTTCGCGAACGGTCATGATGTCGTTGACCGACACGCGGGGGGTATCGCCGAGCCCGGACCATGTGTCGGCACGCAGCTTTTCCTCGTTACCGATCACGCGATCGACTTCTTCCATGGCGGCGTACTTGTCCGGGTCGATCTGCGCAGCACAGCCGGTGACGATGATCCGGGCGTCGGGGTTTTCGCGCCGGGCGCGGCGGATGGACTGGCGCACCTGGCGTTCGGCCTCTGCCGTGACGGCGCAGGAATTTACGATAACCGCGTCTTCCAGTCCGGTGGCGGCGGCATGGCCGCGCATGACCTCGGATTCAAAGGCATTGAGCCGGCAGCCGAATGTCAGGATGTCTGTCGCGCTCATCCGAGCAGGCTTTCGTCGATCGTTCCGGAGAAGCTGGTGGCCCCCGGACCGGTCATGAACACACGGCCCGGTTCGCCGGGTCGGTCCTCGCGCCAGTCGATCAGCAGTTCGCCTCCGTCGACAACGACCACCATGCGCCGGCCGGCCAGGTTGCGGCGGTTGGCATTGACCACGGCAGCGCAGGCGCCGGTCCCGCAGGCCGAGGTCAGCCCGACGCCGCGCTCCCAGACGCGAAGTCGCATGCGATCCGGTGCCAGGATCTGGGCGACGCCGATATTGGCCCGTTCCGGAAAGACCGGATGGACTTCCAGTTCCGGGCCGACCAGAGCGATAGGTATGGAATCGACATCGTCGACGAAAAAAGTTGCATGCGGGTTGCCCATGCTGACCGCCGCCGGGTCGTCCAACGGTCCGCAGGCAAGATCGAGATGAAGCGTGTCGGCTTCCGCCACCAGCGGAATCTGGTCCCAGTCGCCGCGCGGAATACCCATGTCGACCGACACCAGCCCGTAACCCGCGCGTTTCACCGTCAGCAGGTCGGCGCCGGTGCGGACCCTTACCGCGTCGCCGTCGACTTCGTCCAGAAGTACGGCGCCGATGCAGCGCGTGGCATTGCCGCAGGCATCGACCTCGCCCCCGTCGGCGTTGCGGATGCGCATGAAGGCGTGGGAGTCGCCGTCGGGCGCGTCCTCGATGATGATGAACTGGTCGCAGCCGACGCCGGTACGGCGGTCGGCGATCGCCGCCGCCTGGGCAGCCGAAATCGCCGCGCCGGCGGCGGGTTTCCCGCCACGCGCGTCAATCACCACGAAATCGTTGCCGAGCCCGTGCATTTTCGTAAACGGCAGTTCGGTCATAGCGCGCGTAATATGGCGGGAACGGGGGCGAAGTCCAGCGGAATAGAATACGCCGGTTTAGTTGGGGGCGTTTCGATCGCCTACCCCTCGACTCGGGCCCGCGATTCCGGGAATATCGATCCGGGAACAGGGACGACGATCGAACGAAGGTAACCGCAATGCAATTTGGTGTTGGACAGCCCGTGCCGCGCACGGAGGATCCGAAATTTCTGATGGGCCAGGGACAGTATGTGGACGATATCCGTCTACCCTTTACGGCAATCGGCTATGTACTGCGGTCGCCCTATCCGCATGCGAAGGTCAACGGCGTCAACGCAGACGCGGCGAAGGAAGCGCCGGGCGTCGTATTGATCCTGACCGGCGCCGATGCGGAGGCGCAGGGTCTCGGCACGCTGCACTGCCACGTCCCTCCAATGGCGTTCGGCGGACCGCCTTCACCGACCCCGGCGCATCCGATCCTGGCGCGCGACCGGGTCCGTTGCGTCGGCGATCCCGTGGCATTTGTGGTGGCCGAAACGCTGGCCGAGGCCAAGGACGCCGCCGAGATGATCGAGGTCAATTACGAGGCCCTGCCAGCCGTCGGATCGACCCGTGCCGCGGTGAAAGACGGTGCGCCACAGGTATGGGACGACAATCCCGGCAATCTGTGGTTCGAAATGGACCGCGGTGACGCCGATGCCACCGACGCCGCCTTCGCTAGAGCGGCACATGTGGTGAAAGCGGACCTGCACCACAACCGGATTTCCGCCAATGCCATGGAGCCGCGCGCGGCGCTGGCCGAATACAGCGCGGGCCGGCGCGAATGGACGTGCTACATGTCGAGCCAAGGCACCCATCAGCACCGCCCGACTTTCGCCGAGATATTTCATCAACCAGCGACCGCGTTCCGGGTGATCGCGCCCGATGTGGGCGGAGGGTTCGGTATGAAAAACGGCGTCTTCCCGGAAGATGCACTGGTCGCCTGGGCCGCACGGGAGCTAGGACGGCCCGTCAAATGGACGGGGGACCGGTCTGAATCGCTGATCAGCGACACTCACGCCCGCGACGCCGAAACCGACAGCGAAATGGCGCTGGACGAGAACGGCAAGATTCTCGCCATCCGCGTGAAGGCGGATTACGGCGTCGGCGCCTATCTGTCCGCGTCAGCACCAGTACCGGCCTGCATCGGGTCGATGGTGTACCAGAACGTCTACGTATACGGCGCCATGCACATTCATATCCGCGTGGTTTTCAGCAATACCACCTGGACCGGCCCCTATCGCGGCGCCGGACGTCCGGAAGCGGTCTACGTGGTCGAACGGCTGCTCGATATCGCCGCCGACGAGATGGGCATAGATCCGGTGGAAATCCGTCAGCGGAATTATATCACCGAGGAGAAGATGCCCTTCACCACGCTAATCCCGACGGTATACGATTCCGGCGATTTTCCGGGGATCACGGATCATGCGGCGGACATCGCCGACATTCCCGGGTTCGAGGCGCGTAAGGCGGAAAGCGCTGCTCGCGGCAAGCTGCGAGGGCTGGGCACGTGTTCGTTCATTGATTTCGCATCGCCGTTCAACGACCGCATGGAAATCCGCTTCGACGATACCGGCTCGGTGACCGTGGTCGCGGGAACGCACAGCCACGGCCAGGGCCACCAGACGGTATATGCCCAGATGATCCACAGCTGGCTCGGCGTACCGTTCGAGAAGATTCGCCTTTTACAGGGTGATTCTGACAAGGTCACTTACGGTCGCGGCACCTACGGGTCGCGCTCAATGACCATAGGCGGTTCAGCGCTCCGGCTCGCCGCCGACAAGATCATCGACAAGGCGAGGAAGATCGCCGCCCACGTTCTCGAGGCAGCGGAGGAAGATATCGAGTTCGCCGACGGCAACCTGACCGTCGCCGGGACAGACAAGTCGATGCATATCTGCGACATAGCGCCGATGTCCTATATGCCGATGGGTTGGCCGACGGAGCTGGGAATTGGGCTGGAAGCAGAAGCCACCTGGAACCCTGAAACCGGCCCCAACTGGCCGAACGGCACCCACTTCACCGAGGTCGAGGTGGATCCCGATACCGGGTTCGTGGATCTGGTCCGCCACATCGCGGTCAACGATTCCGGCGAGGTGATCAACCCGCTGCTGCTGGCTGGCCAGGTCCATGGCGGCGTCGCCCAGGGGGTCGGACAGGCACTGATGGAAGACGTCACCTACGACTCCGACGGCCAGATCCTGGCCGGGTCATTCCTAGACTATTGTATGCCCCGCGCCGACGACCTGCCGATGATCGAAACGTCGGACTTCGTGGCCGCCTGCCAGACCAATCCGCTGGGCGTGAAAGGCGGCGGCGAATCCGGGACGGTGGGATCTATCGCGTCGACGGTAAACGCCATCGTCGATGCGCTTTCCGATTACGGCGTGACCGATATCGACATGCCGGCGACGCCGCTGAAGGTGTGGCAGGCCATACAGCAAGGGACGACTGCCTGATGGACGACCGGAAAAAACAACTGCGCGACATCATCGCGGCAAAATCATTCTCGAAAGGCGGCGACTTCAAGTTGGCATCGGGCCAGTCCAGCGGCTTCTACTTCGACATGAAACCGACCGTGATGGACCCGGAAGGCGCACGGCTGGCGGCTGAACTGATCCTGGAGGCCGTCGCCGGCGAAGACTTGGACTGCGTCGGCGGTATGGCGGTTGGCGCCGTACCCATCGTTGCCGCCGTCGCCATGGCATCGTCCGGCACCGACCGCCCCCTGCCCGGCTTTCTGGTCAGAAAAGAAATCAAGGAACGCGGCACCGAGAAACAGGTCGAAGGCAACATGCTAGAAGGCGGCAAAGTGCTGATCGTCGAAGACGTCACCACGACCGGCGGCTCGTCGATGCAGGCGATCGACGCCGTTCAGCGCGAAGGCAACGGCACCGTGCCCATCGTGGTCACCATCGTCGACCGGCTTCAGGGCGCGGAGGACAATTTCCGGGAAAAGGGAATTCGGATGATTTCCCTGCTGACTAAGGACGATTTCACGGACTAGCGAAGCCTTCTCCATGATCTACACCGTCAGCATTCGCCAGCACGACAGCCCCGTACCGGTGGAGATTGGCCAAACGATCCTGGAAGCCACCCTGACTCTGGGGGTGCCTTACCCGCATGGATGCCGGTCGGGCAATTGCGGGTCCTGCAAGTCGCGGCTGTTTGCGGGCGACGTCGAGATGTCACCTTATTCGGAATACGCCCTGAGCGACGACGAAAAAGCCGACGGACGGATTTCACCCTCAAATGGTGGGACGGGGAAGATCGCATCGCCGCCGACCTGATGTCTGTTGCAGAAGATGCCGTTGGCCGCGAAACGGTCGGGACTCGTATCGCGAACATCGAGTTTGCAGGCTCCGATCATCTGCACGGCGTCGCGTCTACAGCGCTCGCTCGAGGCGGTCTAGCCGATGCGGGGCTCGTCAAAAGCGCTGCTGGATCCGCATCGATCGCGGTTCACCACGCCGCGCTGGGATTGGCCGCCGGGCAATCAGGTGCCCATCCGTTCGCCGCCAAGTTCCGGCTGTTCCAGGCAGGCCGCTGGCCGCTGGGCATATACGGAAACGTTTTCTACGTCTTTTAAGCCAGGGTGCTCCGCCAGCAGAATTCGACACGGATCCTATACCGCGTTTCGTCTTGTCTAATCCGTGCTGGCCGAATAGGCTCCGGCCTTTCTTGCGCCGAGAATAGGGGAAGGCAGGCGTCTTGCCGTTTACCAATCGATATCAGACCCGCGCCGAATGGGCGGATTGCGACCCGCTGGGGCAAACGTTCTATCCGAACTATTTCAGGTGGTTCGATATCGGCACGCACACGCTGCTGGATGCAGCGGGACACCCCTATGACGGGTTGATCGAGGAATACGGCCTGGCTGGCCTGCCGCTGGTTGATGCGCAGGCGTCGTTTCGCGACCGTTGCCGGTGGACGGACAACCTGGAAATCGAAAGTTTCATTTCCCGTTTCGGCAGCAAAAGCTTTACCGTGACGCACAACATCTGGAACGGCGGCGACGTAGCTGTCGAGGGCAAGGAAGTTCGTATCTGGGGCCTGTTCGATCCGGAAGACGACACCAAACTTATGGCCGGCGAGATCCCGGAAGATTTCAAACAGATATTCGCGTAGGCGGGACCTGCATGGCGTCAAAAAAATCAAGCGCGCGTTCCAGCGACCGGCGGGGTGACATAGTTATGGGCATGCTGCCCGACCTGATCGGTTTCAACCTGCGATGCGCCCAGTTGGTGCTGTTCCAGCATTTCGGCGCTACAGTCGGACAGGACGGCATATCCGTGCCCCAGTTCGGGACGCTGCTGTTGATCGAAGCCAACCCCGACATCAGCCAAAGCGCGATTGCCGAAGCGCTGCGTTTAGACCGGTCGACACTGGTACAGATCATCGACCGGTTGGAAAATCGTGGGCTGGTGGTTCGGCACGTATCGCCGACTGACCGCCGGTCCCACGCGTTGCAGCTGACAGACGCGGGGTCGGAAACGCTGGCGGAACTGAAACAACGCACCGTCGAACACGAAGACGACGTCGCCTCGGCACTAAACGACGACGAACGCGCGCAGTTCATTTCACTGCTTAAGAGGCTGTACGGCGGCTAGAGGCACGACTGACTTCATCCTGAAGAGGTCCGCAGAGCCGTCTCGAAGGAAGAGACGGCCCTGGCCGATTTGACAGCCTATTAACCCGTTTCGCCCTCGCGGAACAGACCGAGCTTCTGCTGCACTGGCTGATCGGTAAAGCTGAATAGGAACGAGTCTTCGTCAGCCTGGTGTTCGTGCTTGAACCAGGCGGGCACGACGAAGGTGTCCCTTGCCTTCCAGGTCATCTTCTGCCCGTTGATGATCGTGCTGCCGGATCCTTCGACACAGTGATACACCCAGGCTG
The DNA here is from genome assembly GCA_002471575.1 of Alphaproteobacteria bacterium UBA7314. Taxonomy (GTDB): domain Bacteria; phylum Pseudomonadota; class Alphaproteobacteria; order MPNO01; family UBA830; genus UBA830. The sequence continues at coordinate 61,119 of DKQG01000050.1, forward strand.
CGGTCGTCTGGTACACATCGCCTGAGAAGCCATTGGGCAGCTTTTGCATATAGGTACCGACGGTCGGCATGACCGGCCCACCCGTCGTCGGGTTGATGTATTCGAGCTTGTAGCCGTGACGGGCATCGATATCGCCCGATTTTGACAAGGTATCCAGCGTGTCGCGCGTCTGGACGTAAGGATAATGGAACACTGGTGAATTTGCCGGTCCCGACGTTTCGCCGAACGGCCGCATATTGCCACCGTATCGCGCCATATTATCGCCCGACGGCCGTCCCTGCGGGAATTCGGATTCGGGATAGGGTTCGGCAAAGACCGGGCCGAGATGGCGGACAAGCGGGATGTCCAGCCCGTCGAGCCAGACAACCGGCACATCGCCATCATGGCCATGGTCGTGCCACACCCAGGATGGCGTCAGGATCAGATCGCCGACCTCCATATAGGCTTTTTCGCCGTTCAACGCGGTATAGGCGCCGGTTCCTTCGACGATAAACCTCAGCGCACAAGGCGAATGTCGGTGCGCGGGTGCGACTTCGCCGGGCATGATCAGCTGCAGGCCGGCGTACAAGGCCTCGGTGATGCAAGATTTCTCTTCCAGTCCAGGGTTTTCGAGAACCATGACGCGACGCTCGGCTTCTTCCGCCGAGATGATATCGGCTGACTCCATGATATAGGGACGGCACAAATCATAATCCCATTTGTGCGGAACCGCGTCCGTCACCGGCGCTTCAGCCAGCAGCGTGTGCAATACTTCCCACAGCGGCGTCATCTTTTGTTCCGCCATGCGACCGTAAAAATCGGCGCGGGCGTTGGTCAATTCCGGTTTTTCGTGCAGGGCCCTGCTCATCTTTCGATCCTCTTCGATACGTTTTAAGCCGATGATAACACTATTGCGGGCCGCGTCCCGTTAGAAAAGTTTTATCCGTGCAGGGATCAAACAAATGATAGGAGACCCTGAACGCCTGGAAACTGGCGAGACGCGCGCGGACGCGTATAAACGGGGAAATCGTTCGGTAATCCGGCGGGCTTATCCTGCACGTTTTCGAATATTCCATCCCGCTTCAGAGCGAACCCGCGTTCCGCAGCCTATAGTTTTTGAGGGAGCGGCGCCGTCTCAGATGGGGAACCCATCCTCTTACTACCCCTCGCCACAACGAGCCCTATACGCCGGAAAAACCGTCGACGGCTAAACACTTCACCGCACGCCCGCGTTCGCGCAGCTTCGTCAGCATGTAATGTGAGAATAACAAAGAAAACCTATACCTTACCGACCCGCTTGACCGTTTGTTCGAGGAATCCGGCCCGGGTGTTGCGGGCCAAGATAAGTCACGGGTATTGCGCGGTCGCGGAAACTGACCTATCCCACCATCGACCCAGAAAACACGGGATTGACATGTCACGCGTATTCCACCTGATCGCCGCGGCCCGGCCGAACTTCATGAAGATCGCGCCGATTTATCATGCGATGAAGGCGGCCGACGGGTACACGCCGGTGATCGTGCACACTGGACAGCATTACGACGCCAACATGTCGGACAGTTTTTTCGTCGACCTTGGGCTGCCGGCGCCGGACTTCAACTTGGAAGTTGGTAGCGGCACTCACGCGCAGCAGACCGGCGCCGTCATGATCGCCTACGAGCAGATCATCACGGATACCCCGCCGGCCGCGACCATCGTAGTCGGCGACGTAAATTCCACCATCGCCTGCACGCTAGCGGCCAAGAAGCTCTGCCTACCGGTGGCGCACTTGGAGGCCGGGCTGCGCAGCCGTGACTGGGGAATGCCGGAGGAGATCAACCGGATCGTGACCGATTCGATCTCGGACATCTTGTGGACCCCGTCACCGGACGGAGACGACAATCTCCGTAACGAGGGCGTCGCGCCGGAACGCATTACTCGGGTTGGCAACGTGATGATGGATTCATACGAGCTGATGCGGCCGCGAATCGAAGCGGAAACCCCGCGCGAGGAATTTGGCCTTGCAGAAAAAGGTTACGGCATCGTAACCCTTCACCGGCCCAGCAACGTGGACGCCAAGGAGACGTTAGGCCCGCTGGTCGACGCGCTAAAAGCCTCTGCTGCAAGAATCCCGTTGCTGTTCCCGCTGCACCCGCGAACGCGCAAGAACCTGGATACCCATGGTCTGCTGGACGATTTCCTGTCCGCGACGGGCATCCATGTGAGCGAGCCGATCAACTATATCCGTTTCATGGGCCTTGTTCGCGAAGCCGCCCTTGTCATCACTGATTCCGGTGGCATCCAAGAGGAAACCACATATCTGGATATTCCCTGCATCACGCTGCGCGAAAACACCGAACGCCCCGTCACGGTGACCGAAGGGACGAACCGGCTCGCAACGATCGCCGACCTGCAGGGTTACGTTGACGATATTCTCGCCGGGAACTGGCAAAGCGGCGTGCGCCCCGACCTCTGGGACGGCAAATCCGCCGCCCGGGTCGTGGACGACCTCAAGAAACGTCTCGGCTGATCCGGCTATTTCCACAGGATCGTGCGGGCAAAATCCTTCGCCAATGTGTTCATGCTTTGCCGTTCCGCCAAACAGACGTTGAACCGGGATAAGATATCGACCGCGACTTTCTTGTTTTCCTTGTTTCGCCACCAGACATCTTCCATCGCATAGTTCAGGCTGCCGAAGACGCTTTTATCCAGCGGTGCCACGAAATCGGGACAATCATCAGGCCGCCTAGTGACTATCGCCCTGTAGGAGATGGACGAAAATCTCGAGGTCTCTTAGGTCGAGGCAAGAATCGGCGTAGGATCTTCGAGCACCGATAACGCCCCCTGCTTTATTCGCGGCGCAGGTTGGGGATCCGCCCAGAAATCGAAGATGCCTACATAGACGCAGAACGCGACATCCAGCACAAGCCGATCCGCGAGCATGCCCCACGATTCGGGATACTTCGACGTAATGAAATTGGTCACTTGGCTAGCCAGTTCGAACAGCTTGTGCAGACGCGCCGCAAGAGCCCGGCGTGGTTCGGTACGCCGAGAACCAGGTACCCGCCCGGCTCTGTGCCGGGAGCGATATCGGGCTTTTACGATGAGGGCCGGGCCGATTACAGTCTGCGCTGGCTAGTCGTAGCCATTATAGGCCTTGAACCATTCGACGAATTTCGGCACCCCGACGTCAATCGGCGTGGTCGGCTCGAAACCGAGATCGTTCCGGATCGCATCGATATCGGCGAAGCTTTCCTTCACGTCGCCAAGCTGCATCGGCTTCATATGGACTTCGGCCTTGCGCCCAAGCGCGTTCTCCAGGATCTCGATTAGCCGCATCAGCGGTTCTGACCGGTGATTGCCGATATTGTAGACGCGATGGGGCGCGCCGTCGGAGGTGGTCGGCGGATTGTCGTGTGCAGCGACAACCCCGGTTACGATATCGTCAACGAAAGTGAAATCGCGCTTCATGTCGCCGTGATTGAACACCTCGATCGAACGGCCGTTCATGATGGCATCGGCAAAAATATACAGCGCCATGTCTGGACGCCCCCACGGACCGTAGACGGTAAAAAACCGCAGCCCGGTCTGCGGCATGCCGTAAAGATGGGCGTAGGAATAGCTCATGTGCTCGTTCGCAAGCTTGGTTGCGGCGTAGAGGGAAACCGGCGAATCCGTGCGGTGGTCGACTGAAAACGGGAGCTTCTTGTTTCCGCCGTAGACCGAGCTGGAACTGGCATAGACTAGGTGTTCGAAGCCCGGTTGATGCCGACACAATTCCAGGGTTGTCATATGAGCGACAAGATTGGCGCCCACGTAGTCGAACGGGTGTTCGATGGAGTGACGCACCCCCGCCTGGGCGGCAAGATGGATCGCCCTGGAAATACCCGCGATGGCGTCCCGGGTCTCGTCATAGGCCTGACGGTCCGACAGATCGAGTTTGTAAAACCGGAAACCTTCGCGCGCCTTCAGCTTTTCGAGCCGCGCGTTCTTCAGTTCCACGCTGTAATAGTCGTTCACGCAGTCGATACCCACCACTTCTCCGCCTCGATCTAGCAGCCGGTTTGCTGTATGAAAGCCGATAAAGCCGGCGACGCCGGTGACGAGCGTTTTCATGGATGCAGGACCTGAAAGAACCGAATAACCAGAAAGTGTGAGCGTTGGGTGTCTAGCATACACAGCCGCAAAGGATAAAGTTCATGTATCCTGTGTCTGATCAATATGAAATTTTCTGCGCGACCCTTTTTTCGATCAGTGATCTGTAAATCCCGGAAACGATGGCGATAGTCGGGTTCATTGACCTGATCGGCGCATCTGCGGCATCCGCCCAGAAGATGCCGGGTGACCGGCGGTCGGGTTCCGCGGGCGAATTTCGAGTTTTGGCAAGAAGTCTGGATCGGCCTGAAATATTTCTGCTCTTTCTTGGAACTAGTCCGGGCGGACGGCACCGAACAGCCCCTCAAGGGAGTCGAGATGTGGGCCCGCAAATGCTAGCGAACCACTTTGCGCTTCAGCTTTTAGAATATTTCATTCATGCGGATTTGTTGTTAGCCCTCACAAAAAAGCTTCTGATGGCAGGCATCAGGACATTTGAAATGCTTCGTGTGCTATTCCGTCGAATTACCGACGGGGAAAGAATAGTCGCGCACGCCAGAACCAACGGCCGATCCCGGAGTCCCGCTATCCGGCGAAGACGGACATCACCTTTTCTCCGAACAGTCTGGTAGAGCGTTCGGCGTCTTCGTAGCTCATATCGCTGAAATTGACCTGCAGCGACGCATCGTCGAAACCGCCGATGTCAGACTCGTACGCCCGAATCCTCTCTATCAGGACCTCGGGCGTCCCGACCCATGCCGCACCCTTTTCCACCTGGGACTCAAATGTTTCTGCATCGAGAGCGGCAATCATCTTGCCATAGTTCTTGTAGGCATCGGACTCCGCACCGTCGACCCAGCCACTGGCGGCATCGACTAGGGATTTGAGATACCGGTTGAGAGGATCGCGGGCGATCCGGGCCGCTTCTTCCGCATCTTCGTGACAGAACATGTGAAACGCCAGCATGATCCGGCCGTCACCGTCATGACCAGCGGATTTCCATGCTTCGCGATAGATACTGATCAGTTCGGCCATTGCCGAGCCGCCGATCGGGATCGCCATGATGTAATTGCCGATCCGTCCCGCTTTTTCGAAAGACTCGGGCGTCGTGAAGGCCGCAGTCCAGAAATTCGGTCGCGGCTTCTGAGATGGCCGGGGAAGCGAGGTTACGTTGCTGAACCTGTGGAACTGGCCGTCATGCGACACATTTTCGCCGGTCAACAGAAGTTCGATCTGTTCCATGCCCTCGTCGAAACGCGCGACGCTTTCGTCAAGGGAGATCCCGAAGCGATCGTACTCGTGGGGCAGGAACGCCCGGGCGAAGCCGATTTCCGCACGACCGCCGGAAATCGCGTCCAGCATGCCGATCTCGCCGGCCAGTTTAAGCGGGTTGTTGAATACCGGCAGGACGGCCCCGGTCACGATCCGGGCGTTCTTGGCCCGCTGCGATGCTGCAGACAGGAAAACGATGGGGTTGGGGCTGTATCCGCCATAGGGATGGAAATAGTGCTCAACGGTTCTGATATGCGAGTAACCATACACATCCGCCAGCTCGGTCAGACGCAGACATTCGTCGAAAAACTGTTGCCCCGATTTCTGATCCGGCCCCACAGCAGGGAAAAACTGCATTCCGAATTCCACGTCGACCTCCCGAAATATATTTATATCGCCCGATTTTTACACCGTACCCGCCGAACTCTAGGGGAACCAATATTCCGTGTACAGATTAATGATCCTCTCACAAGATTGGGACCAAATTCCAACCGACGGAACGTGATTTGGAAAAATTGCTCGAAGACCAGCTGTAAGATTTTTCGCTGCAGAATGTGCCCGGGCGAGGATCATGGCGGCCCTGCCCCGGAGGATTATGACCGGGTAATGAGAATACCAACCAAGCTGTCAGGGAGCGGCGGCTGATTAGACACGCTTGACCACCACCCTAAAACCCCACCATCAACCCATGGATAACGTGCTGTCATTGAATGTGGACATGTCCACCCTCGCGGTCGTCCGGTCCGCTGACATGGGCTGGCAGGCAAGCCTGTCTCCCACCGTGTGGCACAAGAGGCTTTACTTTGACGGGCCGGCAGAAGCGGCGATCGTCACATCCGTTGTTCGCTACGAAGCGGGCGGCGAATTTCCCACCCACCACCATCCGGGTGGCGAGGAAATCTTCGTTCTCGAAGGCGTTTTGTCAGATGAACACGGCGATTATCCGTCAGGTACGTACCTGTTAAACCCGGACGGCACCAGCCATGCGCCGTTTTCGAAGGACGGCTGCACGCTGTTCGTCAAGCTGCGCCAGTACGGTGGCGAGGGCCGCACCCAGGTAGAGATGAATTCGGGCGCGCTGGACTGGCAGCCGTGGAACGACAGTGGCGTGTGGCAGAAACCGTTGTACCGGCAGGGCGGCTTCAGGGAATGGACGCAGCTGCTGAAGCTGGACCCGGGGGCGCAATCGCCACCTCATCAGCATCCGAACGGCGAAGAGGTGTTCGTGATCGACGGTGCAATCGAGGACGAATTCGGTGCTTACCCCGCCGGCACCTGGATCCGGTACCCGCCCGGATCGTCGCACACGGTAAAATCGCCAAAAGGTGCTATTCTGTATGTCCGGCTCGGAGGCATTGCGGAAAAATGACCGACACAATTATTCGTCACGACGACGTAGCGCAGGAGGAGTTTCCCGGCGGCGCAACCTACAGAACGCTGGTCGGTGACGATGACGGAACGACGCCCGTTAGATGCGGTATTCAGACATCGTCTCCTGGTTACGCGACGCCGAACCATGCGCACCCCTACGTGGAAATCGTCACCGTGCTGGAAGGTGCCGGAGAGGACTGGGTCGACGGCCAGGACGGCACCACCGACATCGGACCAGGCATCACCATGGTATTTCCGCCGAACACCGCCCACGGCTTCCGCGTGACCGGCGACGCACCGCTGGTGACCTACGGCGTGCATTCCTCCTCGGACCGGATCGTCGATATCAGAGAAAAATAGTCCCCGCCCCGGCTGTCGCTAACCGTCAACGCCGCTTGTAGACAGCTCGCGTTAAATTTCCTCAAAAGTCCCCTAATCGGCGCCCACGTCCCCGGCACCCTTGCCTTCGCCAACACGGTGCAGCGGGCGACCAGAATCCGTCAGCGCGATTATTACGACAATTTCATCAGCTCGCGGCGCGTCAGCGAGCGAGACTTCCATCGCGTCGAAATGCGAAAACGTCCATACGTCTTCCTTGTGGTGCAGTGGGCAGTCGATCGCGGTGCCAGGACCTCCGACTTTTTTAGTCGAGGGAATAATCGATGGCGCCGGACCGACGATATCGCGCAAGGGCTTGCCCATGGTGGGATGCATGCAGGCGGCGCCGTGTTCCTTCTCGCCGTTCTCGCCTATGATGGCGGCCTTGCCAAAACTATGTACTTCTGCCGCGCTTATGCCGAGGGCGTTCATTGCGCAGCGGCCTAGAAGATCGCCCAGCTCGGCGCCGGCGGCCTCCAGTTCCGGCAGGTCATGCGAAAACCGGCCGGCATAGGGATTTTTGATCACGGCAACGGCGGCGCATTGCCGGCTGGGCGGATCGACCACTTCGCCGATTTCTATACGCGTTTCCTCGACGAGGGTGACGATTTTCCTAATCTCTGTGCCCGGCATGTCTTGATCCCCTGCATGGCGCGGTTTCTCCTATTATGTCATAAACGGCTGAAGAATAATCGAGGAGTACAGGGCGCATGGATCAGTCGATCCGGGGATATCTCGCCAATCTGGAACAGCAGGGCGAACTGGTGCGTTTTCGAAAGGAAGTGGACCCGCATGAAAACCTGACCGCTATCGGTTGGAAGACATTCGACCGGCTGGGAAAGGCGTCGCTGTTCGACAATCTGACCGGCTTTCCCGACTGGCAGGTCTGCAACCAGATCCTGATCGACCGCCGCAAATGGGGCATCGGCCTGGGCGTCGCAGAAGAAGACGTGATCGAGACGTTCAATACCCGCGTCAAATCGCCGATCGATCCGGAAATGGTCGACGCCGCCGGGGCGCCGGTAAAGGAAGTGATCCTGAAAGGCGATGAGGTCGACCTGACCAAAGTGCCAGCGGCGTGGACGTCGGAACTGGATCCCGGTCCTTTCATCGCGTCGGGCATGGCGATCATCAAGGACCCGGACACCGGTATCCGAAACATGTCAATCCATCGCCAGCAGATCATGGGCAAGAACCGTACCGGATATCTTATCTGCCCGCGCCAAGCATTGCGCATCTATCAGAAATACCAAGAACGGAACGAGCCCATGCCGGTGGCCATGGTCGTCGGCGCGCATCCGGCGATATATTTCTCGTCGTCCTACACCGCGCCTTACGGCACCGACGAACTGACCGTCGCCGGCGCGCTGATGGGCGAACCCGTCCGCATGGTAAAATGCGAGACCATCGATATCGAGGTCCCGGCCGAAGCTGAGATGATTCTCGAAGGCGAAATTCCACCCGATGCCCATACGCCGGAGGGTCCATTCGGCGAGGGGTCCGGCGGATACGCAATGGAGGGGTTCACCCAGTACTTGGATGTTAAATGCATCACCCGGCGCGAGAAACCGATCTTTTATGCGATGCAATGCGGTGCGCCGATGACGGACACCCAGGCACTAGTCGCCACCGCGATCGACATGCTGCTGTGGGAACACCTGAAAAACGTCGAAGGCGGGCTCGACCTGCTCGATCTCCGCTGTCTCGGACTTGCCGGCATGATGGCGGTCGTGGTCAAACTGCGTCCCCGGGTCGAGGGGCAGGCCAAGACTGCGCTGATGGCGGCGCTATCTGGCCCGCAGATGCACCCGAAACTCGCCATCGCAGTTGACGAGGATATCGATGCGTCCGACATGCGCCAGGTATTCTGGTCGCTGACGACGCGGGTACATGCCGAGCGCGACGTCATCAAAATTCCTAACGCCCGCACATGGTCGCTCGACAACGTGTCCGACATCGTGCCGGGACAAAGCGCCATGCACCGCATCGGCACAAAGACGATCATCGACGCCACCAAGCCGGCAGTGACCGATCCAGAGGGCCGCGAGCGCTTTACCATGGCGATGCCGAAAAACTACGACAGCGTCGATCTCGCCGATTTCTTACCTGATTCATGAGCTGCTTAAGCAGATTTCACACCTGCCCTCTCCGCCTTCCGGCCGAACACGGGACGATCTTTATGGTTGTCTGGGAGCGGGAGCGGGGACCCGGCTACTCAAGATAAAGGAGCCCGACCATGTCCAAAAACGGCCCCGCGTTCGATCCGCTCGACGTCGAAGCCATCGAGCGCAATCCCTATCCACCACCCAACGATACCGTGTTAGCCGGTAAGGCACGCCGAGCGCTGGGCGATCCGAACGGGCTGACGAAGTTCGGTGTGAATCTGACCGAAATGGCACCGGGCTCGGTCTCGGCTCTGCGTCACTGGCATTCGGAAGAGGATGAATTCATCTTTATCACCGAAGGCACGCCGACGCTCGTCACCGGTACCGGCGAACAACTGCTGCGGGCCGGCATGTGTGCGTGTTTTCCGGCAGGGTCCGGCGATGCCCACCGGCTGGAAAACCGTAGCAACGCGGTCGTCCGCTACCTTGAGGTCGGCAACCGTTCGGTACGCGAAGACGTGCATTATCCCGACGATGACATGGTCATGAAGCGGGTCGCCGGCGAGGCGCCAACCTTCACCCGCGCGGACGGCTCGCCATATTGATACGGGTCGCCTTTGAGCGCATCGCGAATGTCGCGACCTGGCTGATGGCGGGGGCGCTGGTGGCCGGCTATGCCGCTCAGCCGGTCGCCGAATTTTTCGGGCCGTATATTTTGCATTCGATGGTGATCCTTCTGGCGATTGCCATGGTGCGTTTGGATGTGGATAAACTGCGCGGCTATATCCGCCGTCCGCGGGTACTGGCTGCGATCGTCATCGTCAACCTGATCGCCGCACCGCTGATGATGTGGTTCCTAATCCAGCCGCTGAACATTCCGCCGGGCCTCGAACAAGGGTTGTTCCTGATGGCAGCCGCGCCGATGATTAGCTCCGCCATCGCTATCGCGACTATTCTGGAACTAGACGCCGCCCTCGCCGTTGCCGCCATGGTAACGACCTACGCCGTGGTCCCCTTTACCCTGCCGACGCTGTCAGTCTGGTTGATCGGTTTCGACCTGGGGGTCAGCATCTGGGAGATGTTCATCCGACTGTTCGCCACGATCGCGGCGCCAGCGGCGCTAGCTTTTATCCTGCGGCGATGGGTTTTCGAGCGGGAAACGCTAGCCCGCAATGCCCGGGCAATCGACGGACTGGGCGTGGTATTTGTGATGATTTTCTGTCTCGGCATCATGGACGGTATCGCCGCCTTTACGGAAGGACGGATCGACTACGTCATCTTGACGTTGATCGCTGCCTTTGCCGCCAACATCGCGATGCAGGTGTTCGGTACGGTGCTGTTTCTGAAACTCGGCCGGCGCGAGGCGCTGACCATAGGTCTAGTGACCGGCAACACCAATCTCGGCCTCGTCATGGTGGTGTTGGCCGATAAGGCGTCACCGGAACTGATCGCCTATTTCGTTCTTGGCCAGGTGCCGATGTATTTTCTTCCTGTGGTGGCGCTGCCGATATATCGGCGGCTAATGAGGGCATGATCTTATTTCGCGGTCTGGACTGGGTCGCCAAACGAGCGACCTGGTTCCTTGCGGCCGGAGTTTTCGGCGGCATCGCCTGGCAGCCGCTCGCCGACGCGCTGGCACCCTGGCTGGAAGCCCTGATCGTTATGAATCTGTCGCTTTCGATGATGCGCATCGAGCCAGCGGCGCTGAAGGATTACTTCCGCCACCATTGGCTGATCACAGTTATTTTCATCTTTACCATGGGGATCACGCCGTTAATCCTGTGGGGTCTGACCGGGGCCGCCGGCATCGACGGGCCGTTGGGCGCGGGCATCGTGTTCCATGCGCTGGCCACGCCTATCATGTCGGCGCCTGCGCTGTGCGTCCTGTTCGGCCTCGACGCGGCGCTCGCCCTGATCATCACGGTGCTGTCCTATGCGCTGGTGCCGTTCACGCTGCCGCCGCTCGCGCTTTGGCTGCTGGGGATCGAGCTGGACGTCACGGTGCTGGAACTTATGTGGCGGCTGGGCCGGATTGTCGGCGGCAGCTTCCTAATAGCGGTGATCGCCCGATACGTTCTGAAGCCCGCATTCCTGCAGGCCCAGGCGTCGCGCATGGACGGCATCATGGTGCTCGGGATGGTCGGCGTGGCAGTGTCACTGATGTCGGGTCTGCCGGATTTCGCCGTCGCAAAGCCATCTTTCACCGCCTTCGTCACCATAACCACTTTCATCGTGAATATCGGGCTACAGATTTTCGCGGCCTGCGTGTTCTGGCGCGTCGGCAGACGAGCGGCAGTAACCATCGGTCTCTTGACCGGCAACACTAACGTGGCATTGGTGCTCGCGGCAGTCAGCGAAAGCGCGTCCTACGACCTGCTCGTCTACTTCGTAGTGGGGCAGTTTCCAATCTACATCCTCCCGCTGGTCGCGGTACCTATATACCGGCGGGTAGTGGCCACATAAATAAAAAAAGGCGGACCCGAAGGCCCGCCTTTTTTAAATATTGGTGCGCGGACGCTATTCCGCAGCAACCGCCATTTCGCCCCGCTCTTCCGCGATCTTGCGGTCGATCATGTTGCGGGCGGCAATGGAGCCGGCATCTTGGATCGTGTCGATCGTCGGACGATCGTCCCAGTTCTCCTGCTGCTTGTTGAACACCTCCCAGTCCTGGTGAAAAGCCGTGAAGATCTGCTTGTAAGACATTTCGGTCATTTCCTCGGTGACCGGCTGACCTTCGACCTGATAAGCGTTGGACCAGAAGTAATGGGTCGTAGTTTCGGTTTCGGGCGTTACAAAGTTGAGGTTATGGAACCCGAACCCACCTTTCGGTACCGGCAGATCGATATCGGTAAAACCGAATTCCTTGCCCTCTGCGGCCCCTTCCGCGGCGCCGGTGAACAAGCGCACGGCGCCTGGCATCTGGAATTCTATAATCTGCCAGCGGTCGACGATGTCGTCTTCCGTCCAGCCACCCATCCTCTGATAGGTCGGTGCCGGATTCTGGCCGACAGTCCAGCGTGCAACCGTGACGCTGTCGTCGTCTTTCAGCGTGCGGATCTTGGCAGCCTCGGCGACGGCGGCATTGCCGATGGTCGATTTATGCACAAAGCCAAGATGCGACAGGTCCAGCAGGTTGTCGATGATCAGCTTGTAATCGCATTTGACGTAGAAATACGTCCCCTTGTCGCCCCAATCGTCGTCGGTCTTCCAGGGATAAGGAACGATCAGGTTTTCGTCGGCCAGCGCCGGATCGCCCATCCAGATCCAGATCCAGTTGTATTTCTCGACGATTGGATAAGTGCGGACCTGGGCCCCCGGCGGGATCGTAGTCTGGCCCGGCACATGCGTGCACTTGCCCGCCGCATCGAACTGAAGGCCGTGATAGTAGCATTCCAGCTTGTCGCCGACAATTTTGCCCTTCGACAGCGGCATTCGGCGGTGGCAGCAACGGTCTTCAAAGGCCTGCGGCGTACCGTCCTCCTTGCGCCAGAAGACAATGTTTTCATTGCAGATGGTGCGCGCCATCGGTGTCCGGTCAATTTCTTCCGGCTGGGCGCAGACGTACCAGGTATTCTTGAGGAACATTTCCCAATCTCCCGTTTAAAAACTTAGTCACATACTAGGGGTTCAGCTTGAAGGATTCAATGAAATGTGCCGAGGGTGCTTGCCGGAATGCCCCAGTCTTTCTATAGAGTAGCCAGAAATCCGGGATTTATCGAAAGAGGCAGAGATGGAAAACCGCGCATTCTACCCCGAAAAGATGCAACCGCCGCTGGGGCTGTATGCTCATGGCGTGGAAGTTCCGGAAGACGCCAAGCTGACCTTCGTGGCAGGTCAGGTCGGTATGGATTTCGACGGCAACGTTCCCGACGATTTCGAAGGACAGGCCCGCAATGCGTGGAACAACTGCCTCGCCGTACTCGAACACAACCGGCTACGCGTCAGCGATATCGTCCACGTGAAGCACTTCATCACCGACGCCGCAAACCTACCCGCCTACAACACAGTGCGTGCCGATTATCTTGGCGAAAACCGACCCACGTCGACCCTGCTGATCGTCGCCGGGCTGGCGGATCCGAACTTCCTGGTGGAAGTGGAGATGATCGCCGCGTCGACGCGGAAGGGCTAGGCGCCCGACAAAATCATATCCGCCACTTTCTCTGCCATCATCATGGTCGGGAAATTGGTATTGGCACGCGGCACCCTCGGCATGATCGATGCATCGCAGACGCGCAGGCCTTCGACGCCATAGACCCGCGCCGACGGATCGGTGACCGCGCCGGAATCGTCCTCAGCCCCCATCCGGCAAGTGCAGGAGGCATGCCAGTGACCGGTAACCGTGGTGCGCACCCAGTCGGCAATGGCTTCGTCGTCTTCCAGCAGTTCCCGCATGGTGGGGCCTTTACGGATGACGTTATCGATAAAGGCGCGCCGGACCGGCCCTCCGAGGTCCATCAGGTTGGCAGCCACCCAGGTCTTGAATTTGTTCATGCCGTTGAAATCGCCGACCTTGCGCACACGTTCCGAATAGGCGGCGGGAAAGACGTCATGCACCGCGTCGCGGACCGCCGAATGATCGTGCATGCGCGCCAACATGCGGGTTGCCTGAACGATGCGGATTAGATCCCGTTCATCGGAACACATGTTGAAATCGACATTAGGTTCCACGGACGGATCGGCTGAATTGAGCGTCACCTCGCCGGTCGAGAACGAATTGTTGACCCACACCATGACCGCGCCGATCCGGTCGCCTAGAGGGTGCCAGGCTGATTTGTTGGTCGGTACGATGAACATGTCGCCAGGCCCGCAACCGTCAATGCCCGACGAATAGCGCATGCAGGCGATCATCTGTCGGCGCATGCCAGTCGGCAGCCGCGCCGGGCGCTTTATGTAAGACGCGATGGACACGCCGGGATGCTCCATCAAATGCTGACCGACCCCGGCCCGATCGGCAACGATGTCAATGCCGAGATGCGATAATTGGGCCGCCGGCCCGACGCCAGACCGCATCAGGATGGCTGGCGAATGGGTGGATCCGCCGGACACGATCACCTCGTTTGCGCGGATGGTCCGTTCGCCTTCCGGCCGCTGGACCGTTAGGCCCGTAATCCGCGTGCCGTCGAAATTGAGACGCTGGACCTCGGCCCGGTCTAGGATATCGAGGTTGGGACGGGCGCGGACCTCCATCGTCAGATACGCGACGTTGGCGGATACTCGCTTGTCGTCAATATTAGAAATCGTGACGGGGAAATAGCCGTCTTCAAAGCTGGCGTTCATGTCGTCGAAATAGTCGAAGCCTTCGGCCTTGGCAGCGTACATGATCGCCGTGGTGTAGCCGGGCCATGTATCAGGAAACAGGCGGCGCACGCCAATCGGGCCGTCGTTGCCGTGGGCCGGTCCATCGAAATCCCGGTCCGATTCCATTTTGCGGAAAAACGGCAGCACGTCTTCCCACCCCCAGCCGGCAGCGCCGCGATCAACCCAGTCGGCGTAGTCGTGCGGGCTGCCTCGGTTCGCCATCATGCCGTTGACCGAGGAACCGCCGCCCATCACGCGGCCCTGCTGATACAGCTTGTCCGGGCGGGTATCGGGCGCATTGCCGGGTCGCGGCGGAACAGTGACGCGGAGATTGTTCCAGATAAAGCGCTTGTCGTTATATGCAACGCCTGCGAAACCGTCCTGCAACTGGTCGGGCAGATTGTCGGGAGGATAATCCGTGCCGGCCTCGACCAGCAGCACCCTATTAGCTGACCGTTCACTCAGCCGGCTGGCCATCACGCAGCCGGCAGACCCGCCGCCGACGACGACATAATCGTAAATTATGTCAGGCATTCTGTTTTCCCCCGAAACGCGCTAGTGGAATGGCGGTGGCACCATGAAGGATTACACATAGAGGATCCGTCACGACGATAAACAAGGTATATCCTATACCGTTATCGCCGATTTCGCCGATCACGATAAGAAGATACAGCACCGATGCAATACCCCGCGGAACGAACTTGCCGAGCAAGATTTTCGCCGTCGCGCGCAGCCCGCTGCCAAGCAGCGCGATGCAGACCGGGATCATCCGGATCGCGGTCAGGCTGAGAACGGCATACAGGAACGCCCGGCCTGCCGAGTGCTGGATCGCGTGCGGCGCCATAAAGGGGCCGAACAGCATAAAGATCAGGTAGGACAGCAGCGTGCCCTAGACCTCGTCGAACTGTTCGATATGTTCGCGCACGCGGTGCTACTTTACGCAGGGCATCAATCCAGCGACGAAGGCAGCGATTAAGCCGTTGCCCCGGATCACTTCGCCCGCCTGACTATAACCGCCGGCTTTCCAACGCTCGGGCCTTCATCTGCATCGGTGTTTCCATCCGCCCTTGAACGCAGCCGGTTTTTCGAACAAGTTCGGATTAGGGAAACAATCAACATCGACAGGGAGAGATGACATGGGAAAACTGGATGAACGCGTAGCGATCGTCACCGGCGGCGGCCGAGGCATCGGCGTTGAATACGCAAAGGTTCTGGCGGCGGAAGGTGCGAAAGTCGCCGTCACCGACATCGTCGACACCGAGACCACAGTGAAAATCATCGAGCAGGCCGGCGGCGAAGCCATCGGCATTCACTGCGACGTCACCGACACCGACAACATAAAGTCGATGGTGGCCGAGACGTTGGACGCCTTCGGCAAGATCGACATCCTGGTCAACAATGCCGCCCTGTTTGCCGATCTGAACCAGGGATCGTTCCTAGATATCGACGAGGCCGAATGGGACCGGGTGATGCAGATCAACACTCGCGGCGTCTTCAGCTGCACCAAGGCGGTCGTGCCAGAAATGAAAAAAAACGGCTATGGCAAGATCGTCAACATCGCCTCGGGTACGGTCTTCAAGGGCACGCCGATGCTGCTTCATTACGTCAGCTCTAAGGGCGCGCAGGTCGCGTTTACGCGGGCGCTTGCCCGCGAGGTGGGCGACGACGGCATCACCGTAAACTGCATCGCTCCGGGCCTGACAATGAGCGAAAAGGTCGTCGGCGATCCACAATGGGATGCCGTCAAAGACGGCAACACCGCCACCCGTGCGATCAAGCGCGAACAGATGCCTGAAGACCTGATCGGCACGCTTGTATTTTTCTCGTCATCGGATTCCGATTTCATCACCGGCCAAACACTTGTGGTTGATGGCGGATCGGCGATGCACTGATAGATTGGAGCTAATACCTTTTGCGGGCGGCCCCGCGGGCCGCCCATTTCTATATACAGAACAATGAACGTCCGAGCCGGCCTTATGTGCACGCCAGATGACTGATACATTCTCTGATAAACAGAATTCGCTTGCCGCGTACGAAAAACTCCTAGCACCATACCGCGAAAAATTTGCCGCCCGGCCAGCCTTATCGATGCTGCAATCGACGGTAGCCCTTCCAGCAGAACTTTTGCAGCTGTTTATGCTTCACTACAGCGCCTTCGGCATCTCCATGACCCATCCGGTAGAGGGATGGATCCGCCGTGCGGGCGAAAGATGTAATGACACTGGATATAGCGCACTAGGCGAGGCGCTGATTAAACATGCTCGCCATGAAGCCGGACATCACCGGCTTATGGTGGCGGATCTGTGGTCTCTTGCTGACGCCTGGAATGCAGAGCATGCAAAAAAAATCAACCCAGTCGCGCTGAGCCGGCAGAAGCTACCAAGGAGCATCGCCCAATACCGTGCACTTCATGAAGAAGTTATCACGGGTGATATGCCTTATGCGCAGATCGCGATAGAATATGAGATAGAAGCGCTCTCCGTGCGGCACGGGCCAGAGCTGCTGGCTGCCGCATGCACCTCCAATGCGGCTGGCGGGTCCTCTTTTCTACGAGAGCATATCTCGATCGACAGCGCTCACACCCAGTTTAACCGAGAGCAAATTGCAAAGCTGCTTTTAAGGCATCCCGAATGCCTGAAACCCTTGGTCCAGACAGGTGCGGCTGCGCTCGAGATATACGGCCGTTTCATAGATGACTGCGCCGCCGCCGCTGCGTCGTTCGGCGACGGGCAGAGCAATCAGGATCTGGTTTGCCGATTATTCGGTCCGCCAAACATCGCGAACAGGTCCATACCGAAATGGCTTACTGGTGTGAGGTCGCTTCGGTCTCATGTTCTTTTTGATGGCGGATCACGACCTGCGTTCGGTCCGGGTGGCGATGCGTTCGGAGATCCAGATCCACTCGATCTCCACTGCTATCATTTTGTTTTACAAGACGGCGACATCCCCGTGGGAGCTGCTCGTTTGGTTCCCCCCTCGCCGAAGTCTCCGCTCTCTGTCGTCGATGCCGAATTCGGGCGACGGAATGTTCACAAAACCCTTCTTCGGGCCGGCGTCCGCAAATCAGACTGCGCGGAGGTCAGCCGGTTGATCGTGCATCCCGACTACCGGCAGTATTCAAACCCTCGACTTTTATTTGCCGGTCTCTGGACTCTGGCGGCGCTGCTGAATGCGCGGGCGGTTATCGCCGCAGTGGGTACCGACCACGGTCTCGACCGTCTTTACACTATGCTGGGAGCGGAGATGCTAGACGGCGCTGGGCATCCCGAGTCGGCGCTTTTCAATGATGTGCTGCGTCTAGCGATCTTCAGGGTGGACCCCGCCTCACCGCCGGATTATCCGGAGCTGGATCATATGAGAGAGCTTATAAAAAGAACGCTGAGCTCTCCGCCGGCGCAACTGACCGCCTGACACAATCAATCTGAAACAACACGAAAATCGTCTTTTTCAACCGGCGGTCGTTGGCGCATCATCGGAAACAGGACCAGACCTGCAAAGAAGCCACCGGCATGAGCCTCCCAACTAACATTGCCGCCGCTGAGCATAGCATAGCCGAGATTAACGATCATCATCATCAGCACATATTGCAGAATGTCCTTGCCAGATGGATTGGAAAACCCGTCTTGCCCGCGGATCAAGACGAAGGCACCCGCCCCCAGCAGGCCGAACACGGCGCCGGACGCGCCGACCAGAATGGCGCTTTCACCCCAGTTTAGCCCCGCATGAACCAGTGCGCCCGCGATGCCCGTCAGAATGAAAAACGCTACGAAGCGCCGCCCGCGGATATGCGGAAAGATCTGCGGCGAGACCACAACGATCCACAGCGCATTGGCCAGAAGGTGCCACCACCCGCCATGAACGAAAACAGACGTCACCGCCCCATACAGCCAGAGCGAATCGAACTGTCCACCGCGGAATAGATCGAAGCCGAGAAAAAAGATTAGCATCGAATCGAGGTCAGGCGGCAACACGGTGCGGATCAATTGCACCGTCGCAAGAACCATCAGCAGTCGTAGAACGACCGGCGGCAAGGTGAAAGAAGAATTGTTCATCTGGGTTCCGAATAAGCCGCCAGTTCGATTTGCGCTTCCAGATAGTGGATACGTTTAATCAGCTTGTCGACCGCAGGCGCGATGTCCGCTTCGGTGAACCGAGGCGTAATGTACTTAGGACATTTCAAGTCTAACGCCGCAACATCGACTAGCCAGGCACGCTCGGCCGGCGCATCGCACTCGCCATCGATGATCTCTTCCGAAAAATCCGGCTCGTCCCGTTCGACCGTGCGTGCGCTGCCCATGATCTTCAGGCGACGTTGATTAGGACAGTCCGTTAGGAACAGCGAAACCCGGTTCTCGTCGTTGGCATTCCCGTTGCTGATATATTGTTTGTTATCGGTGATATCGGCCCAGGCAAGGGTGTGGGAGCCTGTCACTTTCAGAAACCCCGCGACCCGCCCCGGTGCTGCATGTAGAGCCAGCCGTCAGACGTAACGCTTGCCATATTTTCATAGGAGCCGCGTGACCAGTCAGTTTACTGCCGTTTTTTATCGTATCCGTGGAGGCGATTTCTGCGTAACAGTTTGACATGGCCAGTTTCCTTGGGTGTACGGTGACGTACATCTGGGGTAGGGACCATACAAAGCAACGCGAGCCGCCGCAAAACTTCTTTGCATATCTTAGAGCACTGCGAGCAAAAGCAACGGCAGCGTCACGAAGGATGCAGCCGTCGAGACAACGACCATGCCGGCCACCTCTTCGGGCTTGCGTTTGTATTGCTGGGCGAACAGGTAGCTCGACACAGCTACTGGCATAGCGCTCTGGATGATGACGATGGCACGGGCCGCGCCTTCCAGTCCAAAAGCATCGGCGATCAGAAAACCGACGCCGACCCCCATCGCCAGCCGGAATAAGCCGAGAAACGAGCTGCGCGCAATACCCCCGGTCTTCAGTTCCAGTAGCGAAACGCCCAGCGCAACCAACTGCGCTGGAATCACCATGCCACCCAGCAGGTTTGTAGTGTTGAAAATCCATTCGGGCAGTGGCGTGCCGTACAACTGCAGCGTAACCGCGATGGCAACCGCATAAATCACCGGTGCCTTCGCTAGTTTCTTGAACGAAATCGTTCCGGCCGCGATGGCCGCGCCGAGGGTGAATGTCCCGATTGCGCCAAAAGTGAAGTAGACGATCGCCAGCGCCAAGCCTTCTTCGCCAAACGCATAGTACGACACTGGTAAACCCATGCTGCCGGTGAGCGGAAAGATCAACGAAGGCAGGTAGGACGGCAGGTCGAGCTGCATGATCTTAATCAGCACAAACGCGATGACGGTGAACGCGGCATAACAAGCGAGAGACGCCAGCGCGACTTCCAACATCGCAGCAGCCGATAGCGTGACTTTCTGGAACGTTGCCAGGATCAAGCATGGTGCGCCGATATTGTAAACCAGCGATGTGATCAGCTTGGAGTCGAACGGCGTCCCCACCCGCGCCCACAGCACACCGAGCCCGACGCAGATGAACACCGGCACGACGATATTGGCCAGCTGAATGATTGTTTCCATAGTCATTCTAGTACCAGCCACATCAGGAACGGCAGGGTGGCGAGCGAGATCGTGGTTGAGATCAGGATCATGCTGGCGGTATCGGCGGCGTTCCGGTTGAATCGCTGGGCAAACATGTAGTTATGCACTGCCACAGGCATCGCCGCCTCGATCATCAGCACACCGCGCGCGGCGCCTTCAAGGCCCAGCAGGGTCGCTACCGCGTAGCCGACCGTGAAGCCGCCGATCAGCTTGACGGTACAGATAATCAGAATCTGCCCTGCGCCCCGGGCGCGCATGTTAGCGATGGCAACGCCGAGCGACACCAGCATCAGGGGAATCGCCAGCCCGCCGATCAGCTCTGTCGTGTTGGCAAGCCAGACCGGCGGCGCCGTGCCGGTGATCATAAACACCAGTGCCGCCAAAACCGCGTAGATAAGTGGATTGTTATACAGGACGTCCGCCGCCAGGCGCCCTGCATAGATGCTCCACCCGACCGTGAAGCTAAAGATCGACGACATGACGAAAATGCAAATACCAAGCGCCAGGCCTTCCGGCCCGAATGCGAACAGACAGAGCGGCAGGCCCATATTGCCCGTGTTCGAGGACGTAAAGACCGGCAAGTAGGTATGGGCCGCCACCTTCATGATCCAGATCGTGGTCAGCCCGATCGCCAGAAAGCACGCGAGGACCATCCCGTAGGCGCCGACCATCTCGACGAAAGCCGTCGGGCTGACATTCAGCCGGGTCAGCGCCGAGAAGGCGAGGCACGGCATACCGAGATTGAGCGCCAGCGCCCCGACCATGCGTGTATCAAACGGGCGGCCAGTGCGGCCCCATGCGAACCCGATACCGGCGCACACGAAGACAGGCGCAATGACTGAGAGAATCTTGAAAAGCAAATCAGTGCCGCCGGGACAGGGATTTTGGAAAAGCGCATCAGCGCTCGAAATGTAGGCAGTCTAGTCGATTGTACGAATGCGTGAAAGCGCGCCGGATACGCCACGGCGACATGCCTGCCTCGAACAGCGCTTCGACCGCGCGCGCGTCGTTCGGTGGGTCAAGATTGAATACATGTTTCAGCATTTTCAGGAATTCTCGTTCAGTAGCGCGCCAAGCTTCGCCATGTCCTCGATCATGCGACGCCAGCGTTCTTCACCGAACTTCTTCACCAGCGCCGCTTGCGCCTCGTGCCAGGCGGGCGTCGCGCGGTCGAGCGCGGCCTGACCGGCATCAGTAAGGCTCACGACCCGTTCGCGACGGTCTTCGCCGGCGGAAATGGCAACCAGGCGCTGCTGCGACAGAACTTTCAGGTTGCGCGTAAGTGTTGTCCGGTCGAGCGTCAGGCGCTCGGCCAGGCGCGTCACGGAGGCCGGCCCCATCAGGGATACCGCCCCCAGCATGGTGAACTGGGTCGCTTTTAGCCCGCTCGGCGCCATGATCCCGTCGTAGAACTCCGTGACGGCGCGAGACGCACGCCGAACGTTAAAACACGTGCAGTGCCACGCAATACGCACCTGCGTCGGGTCATTTGCGGTATCTGATGTTGTCATAAAAGTGTAAATACACTTATTAGAATGAATCAGCAATAATTTTTCCGCAGCGCTCGCATTCGGCCCCGCGACGCGCTACATCCTCGGCATCAGCTCCCTCAACCGCCTCTGGCGATGAGAAGCGCGCGGCGATACGTCGATCCTGAAACCCTAAACAACCGGTGCACAGCATGGTCAAACTAGATAAGATCTACACCCGAGGCGGCGATGCCGGCGAGACATCACTGGGGGACGGCAGCCGGATCGCGAAACACAGCATGCGGATTACCGCCCAGGGCGACGTCGACGAGACCAACGCTGCGATCGGTCTGGCGAGGTGCCACAGCCGCGGCAGCGAAACCGACGAGGTCTTGGCCCGGGTCCAGAACGACCTGTTCGATCTCGGCGCTGATGTTACGCGACCGGGTGACGATCACGCGGACGGCAGCCTTCGCGTGCAGCCCGACCAGATCGAACGTCTGGAACGGGAAATCGATGACGCGAACGATGGACTGGACCCCCTGAAATCGTTCGTCCTGCGAGGCGGAATAGATCTGGCGGCCGGTCTTCATTTCGCATGCACCGTCTGCCGCCGGGCCGAACGGGCCATGACAGCGCTCGCGGTGGAGGAAGCGGTGAACCCTCACGCACTGAAATACATCAACCGACTCTCCGATCTGTTGTTCGTTCTTGCGCGTCAAGCCAACGACAACGGAAGCTCGGACGTTCTCTGGGTGCCGGGG
>DKQG01000050.1:83785-101823 GCA_002471575.1 Alphaproteobacteria bacterium UBA7314
CCGTATTGGGCGGGGGTATACAAATAGGATTGGCAAAATTTTCCATCGCAGCCGCGACGGAAGTATTCCTGACCGTAAGCGTCGCGGAGACTTTCACCTCGTCGCGAAAAGGCATCAGCGCGTTCCAGCGCGGCAAATACGAATAACCGCTCAAACACCTGGGATAAGCGCTGATGCTGGGCGAAGGCATCGAAACGGACATGATCGAGGCGCTGACGTGGCTCATCATTTCCGCCCGCGAAGGCAACAAGGATGCGTCCGCCTATGCCGGGCCCGTCGCCCGGTTCACAACCCGCCAACAACGGTTGGGCGCCCGCAAAAAACACGGTCCTAGTAAAAGGCCCACAAAAAGCCCAATTCTGGCTCTAACTGACGATCATGCGCCGACAGCAGTGACATTGGCGGTCATACCGATAAACCCGCGACGATCCGCCGCCCAGAATTCGGCTGTGTCGTCGTCGACGCGCATGCCGATCGTGAAATCGTCGTTGTCGTAGATCGGCTTGCCGGACCGGAACGCGAAAGAACCGACCGCAAACCCAGGTACATCTTTTTCCAGTCCGTCCAGCATGAGCCGGGCGATAAGCGTGCCCTGCACCAACAATCCGGGATATCCCTTGTCTGCTGCGTAGCCTCGGTCGTAGTGGATGCGGTGAGAATTGAACGTCAACGCCGAATGGCGAAACATCAGCACCGGGTCCGGCGTAACCGTCCGTGTTACGGTCGCAGGCGGCAGAGGCGGGGGTTCCTGCGACGATCCACTGCCCGTCGTCACGGGCGACGCGGGCCGGAAAATAATGTCGTTCTCCTCAACCACCGCGATGCCGTCCCCGTTCGAAATTCGGTGTTGCACCAACCCGACGATGAAAATCCCCGACCGGCCTTCTTTCAAGTCGAACGACAAAACCTCAGATTCCTTATGGATCCTGTCACCTATCCGAAGCGGCGATCGAAAGTCGAACCGAGCACCGCCAAACAGTTTGTTCGGATAGTCGGCGGCCGCCGGCAGAAGGTCCTCGTCCTTTGCCAATCCGTCGGTTCCGAGGCGGGATGGCGGCAGCTTGGCCGTGCAGAACAACCCGTGCCAAAGCGGTGGCAGCGGATCGCCGAGTATCGGGTCAGGGTCGTCGGCACCAAACGCAGCCATAAGCCCGGCCACGGGCGCTGCCGTGATCACGTCTTCCGCCGCCACGATGCGGCCGAGCGCGGCTGTCAGATTTCCCGGGATACTAGTCATGGTCATTTGAATACCCCAGCCTCCTTCCAATCGCTAGACTGTGCCGACCAAAAATGGAGATACAAAATGGTACTGGTGCTAGGGCCGAAGGATGTCAAAGGACTGATCACGATCGAGGAAGCCGTCGATGCGATGGAGCAGGGCTTCCTCGACTGGTCGAAGAACAAGTGGCTGGCGGAAATGCGCCAGCGGGTGCACTCCGAAGCCGGCGTTCGGTTGACCGTTCACATCGGCGCGCCCAACACGCCGAACACGATTGGCACGCTGCTGCATACCGAAAAACCCGTCATTGGCGAAGACATGCGCCAGACGTATTCCCATCGCGGGGCCCGCGTCCGCGTCGTCTACGAAGGCAAAAACGGCGGTCTGCTGTCCATCCAGGTGGGCGAACTGGAGGTCGTTGAGCTGCCGGGCGTCAACCAGAACGTGGTGATCCCCACCAGCTGCGCCACCGCCGTCGGCACCAAATGGCTGGCCAAAAAGGATGCGAAGACCATCGGCCTGCTGGGATCCCGCGGTCAGGCCCGTGGCCAACTGGCCGCGGTGAAAGCCGCGCTCCCTAGCATCGAGCGCGCCGTCGTGTTCAGCCCCAACGAAGACAACCGCAAGCGCTTCGCCGGGTCCATGCAGCAGATCCTAGGGATGGATGTCACGCCGGTCGAAACCGCTCGCGAGGCAGTCGAGAACATGGACATAGTGCTTACGGCTACAAATTCGAACGTGCCGACATTCGACGGCGACTGGCTATCGCCCGGCGCGCATGTCTGTTCTTTAGTATCATCCAACAAGGGGCTGCACGAGGCGGGCTTTATCAAGGAAGCACGGCGCGAAATCGACGATACCACCCTGAAGCGCGCCGACGTGGTGGTCTGCAATTCGATCGAACAGGACAAGTTGGACCGCACCGCCATCGTATGGGGCGCGGCGGAGGAAGGCATCATTTCCTGGGACAAGGTCGCCGACCTTGCGCAGGTGATGCGCGGCGAGGCCGGGCGCACCGACGACGACCAGATCACGTTCTTCAAACAGAACGCGTTCTGGGGCGTCGGCGACCAAGTGATTGGCAAGCTGCTCTACGAAAAAGCCAAAGAGCAGGGTCTCGGCATTGAGCTCGACGTCGACCCGTTCGAATCGACCACCGATTCTAGCCTGGAGGGGTAGGCTGGAGGATCGGGTTACCGCAACGGTGTCCCCTTTACCCAACCCAGTTAGGGTCCTCACTCCCTTGAGGCTGAGGCCGCGAAGCGGGTGGAGATGTCAGGGAGAGGGTGAAATAGGTTTGTCTCCCCCTTCTCCCCTCGGGGGCGACCAGTCGCCGTCAACCCAAGAGAAGCAGCAGAGACACGAGTTATCTGAGGCGCGCGTGATCTCCACCGCGGACCTCACGGCCGGCGGGGCGCGCGCTTAAATCCGGGCGAGCGTATCTCAGTCGATGCCTTCGCGGGAGATTGGGGCGAGTCGCGCGGCGGCCACAATTCGTTTGGATGTAAACGTATACGTCCTGGGGCGCAGCTTAACCGCCCTCCAACATGTTAGGTTCAAGGATAAGTTTTCCTTCCAACTGTCATCCTCGTGCTAGACCCGAGGATGACATCTTTCTCGGTTTCTTAACTAAACCCGCTCGATCACCGTGGCGATGCCCTGGCCCACACCAATGCACATGGTGCAGAGCGCATATTTGCCCTCGGTGCGTTCCAGTTCATGCAGCGCGGTAGTGATCAGCCGCGCGCCGGACATGCCGAGCGGGTGCCCGAGGGCTATCGCACCACCGTTGGGATTGATCCGCGGGTCGTCGTCGGCGAGTCCGAGATCGCGGGTACAGGCCAGTGCCTGGGCGGCGAAGGCCTCGTTGAATTCCATGACGTCCATGTTATCCAGCGTGAGGCCGGTCTTTTCCAGCACTTTGCGGGTCGCGGGTGCCGGGCCGATACCCATGATCCGCGGCGGAACGCCGGCCGTGGCGGCCCCGACGATGCGGGCGCGCGGGGTCAGGCCGTGTTTCTTGGCGACGTCTTCGGTCGCCAACAGGATAGCGGCGGCGCCGTCATTGACGCCGGACGCGTTGCCGGCCGTCACGCTGCCTTCCCTCCTGAAGGCGGCGCTCAGCTTGGCGAGATCGTCCATGGTGGTGCCGTGGCGCGGATGCTCGTCGGCATCGACGACGATGTCGTCGCCGCGGCGCTGCGGGATAGTGACCGCGACGATTTCCCGAGCGAGGCGGCCTTCGGTCTGCGCCGCCTCGGCCTTCTGCTGGGACCACAGCGCAAACTTGTCTTGGTCCTCGCGCTTGATCTGGCGCTCTTCGGCCAGGTTCTCGGCCGTCTCGCCCATGGCGTCGACGCCGTAAAGTTCTTCCATCTTCGGGTTCACGAAGCGCCAGCCGATGGTGGTATCGTAAATTTCCGCATTGCGCGAAAAAGCGGCATCGGCCTTCGCCATCACGAACGGCGCCCGCGACATGCTCTCGACCCCGCCGGTGATGACCATATCAGCCTCGCCGACGCGGATCGCCCTGGCACCCTGCGCCGTCGCTTCCATGCCGGAACCGCAAAGGCGATTGACGGTGGCACCGCCGACTTCGAGCGGTAGGCCGGCCAACAGCCCGGACATCCGCGCGACATTGCGGTTATCTTCGCCAGCCTGGTTAGCGCTGCCAAAATAGACGTCGTCGACCTCTTCCCAGTCGACGCTCTCGTTGCGGTCCATCAGCGCCCTAATCGGTACCGCGCCGAGATCGTCGGTGCGGACCTTGGAAAGGCCACCGCCATAGCGGCCGACGGGAGTGCGGATGGCGTCGCAGATGAAGGCATCGGACATGCGGAAAATTCCCTTATTTGGATCGGCCCGCATTGTTGTCGATGCGCCCCGCAGGAGCAAGAGCGCATTGGGAAAGACGGCTGTTCCCGATACGCAAAAAATCCTACGCGCAACTCTTCTCCCTCATTCCCGCGATGGCGGGAATGAGGGAAATATCCAAATCTCCGGGCGGCGGCATGCAGCGTAGCCGAGCAGGAACAGCAACCCGCCCAGCGTGGCGGTGGCAGGCGTATGGATCTGGGTGGGCCGCCTGGTGTCGAACGTATCGATCGCCGCGAGAACACCGCCAGGTCAAACCCGTATGACAAAAATAGTCTCACCTGCTTGATCGCCACACCGCTTCGCGCGAACGTAAGAACATGAACAAGGACTCCGTGTCAGCCTTTGCGCCCTATGTCGAGGGTGCAAATATCATCCATATCGGCACAGCGCCGCGCATCGCCGTCGAGTATATCGGCGAAGGGCCGCTGGTGCTGATGCTGCACGGGATCGGCGGCGACCGATCGACCTGGGCGCATCAGCTATTACACTTGGCGGAATCCGGGTACTGTGCAGCGGCATGGGACGCCCGCGGCTACGGTGACAGTGACGATTACGACGGACCGCTCAGCTTCACGGAAATGGCGCGCGACCTATCAAACGTGCTCGACGCCTTTGCTGTGGATAAGTCACACATCGTGGGGACATCAATGGGTGGGCGAATTTCCCTCGAAACCTACGCCAACTTTCCAGACCGGTTCGCCTCGCTGACGCTCGCCGGGGTGCACGCACGATTCAAGGCGTTTTCACCGGAAGCTCAAACTAATTTCGTCGAATTACGGCGGAAACCATTAATTCAGGGCGGACTCTCTCCAGCCGATCTCGCACCTAAAGTCATCGGCAATCTGGCCGGGCCGAACGCGCCGGAGGACTCGAAATCCCGGGCGATCGCGGCGATGTCGAGGCTCCACGTGAACTCCTACATTAAGACCGTTGAGTCGACGACGAAATTCGACCGCGAACATGTACTGTCGGAGCTCGTAGTGCCGACCCAGGTGATAGGCGGCGAATTCGACCCCCTGACGCCGCCCGACCTGACGCGCGAAATTGCCGAAACCATCGATGGCGCGGACTATCACCTGATGTACGACGTGGGCCATCTGGGCAATCTTGAAAACCCGCTGGAGTTCAACCGCCTGTTGACCCAGTTTCTGGCGAGATACCGCGACCAGGCCAATATCGCCGCCGACCCAAACATTTTAATCGGTTGAGACAAAAGGAAAATCGAGGACGGATATGGAAATAGAGGGGAAACCGCCCTGGTGCTCGGCGGAGGCCAGGGCCGGGCACTGTCAGCGCAACGGACCAGGTCAAGTTCGTTGACGATTTTCCGAAAACCTGGACCGGCAAGACACAGAAAAACTTATTCAAAGACCTGTACTGGGAGGAAAAGGAGAAAAAGATATGAGCGACCGTTACGACGCCTACGATCGGTTGAAATTCGACACCCCGGCGGACCGCATCCTGCGGATCACAATGGACGCCCCCAGCCGCCTGAACGCGGCTGACGAAATAATGCACGACGAGCTGGGACGCATCTGGAAAGACGTGGAGGCGGATCCCGACGTCTCCGTCGCCATCTTGCGGGGCGCGGGGGACGCGTTTTCCGCCGGTGGAGATTTCGACATGATCGACGAGATGATCGACAAGTTCGAGGTCCGCGCCCGCGTGTGGAAAGAAGCCCGAGACCTTGTCTACAACGTCATCAATTGCTCGAAGCCGATCGTCAGCGCCATGCACGGTCCCGCCGTTGGCGCCGGTCTGGTGGCCGGCCTGCTGGCCGATATTTCCATTGCCGCCAAGGATGCCCGCATCATCGACGGCCACACACGGCTCGGCGTCGCGGCGGGAGATCATGCCGCCATTGTGTGGCCGTTGCTGTGCGGCATGGCGAAGGCTAAATACTACCTGCTGCTGTGCGAACCGGTATCCGGCGAGGAAGCCGAACGCATCGGGCTGGTCTCCATGTGCGTCGACGAGAGCGAACTTCAGGAAACGGCCGTAAAGGTCGCGCAGAAGCTGGCGCGGGGCGCGCCATCGGCCATCCGGTTCACTAAATACGCGCTCAATAACTGGCTGCGGATGATGGGACCGAATTTCGACACGTCGCTGGCGCTTGAATTTCTGGGCTTTACCGGCCCCGAAGCCGAGGAGGGTCTGGCATCCTTGCGCGAAAAACGGCATCCGAATTTCGACCCCAACTCGAACCTTTAGGATCAGGGCCATGACCAATGTTTACGGCAATTTCGATCAGGAAACCCTCGACACCGAATACCTGATCTCCCAGACGGTACCGGCGATCGAGCCGTTTCTGGAGGATTACGCCCGGCTGAGCGAGGAGGCACGTGCCCTGCCGGGTGCGCGCGAAAACGTTGCCTACGGCGACACACCGCAGGAGGTCGTCGACGTTTTTCCGGCTGGCGAAAATGCGCCGGTCTTCATTTTCATTCACGGCGGATACTGGCGGATGCTCAGCCAGAAGGAATCCTCCTTCATGGCACCAGCGATGGTGCCGCGCGGCATCGCGGTGATCAGCGTCAATTACACACTGGTGAGCGAAGGTGCCTCAATCACGGAGATCGTCCGCCAGTGCCGAGCGGCCATTACTTGGACGTACAAAAATGCCCGCGATTTCGGTGGCGATCCCGACCGAATCTTTGTCGGCGGCTCGTCCGCCGGCGGTCACCTGACCGGGATGATGGTTGCGGGCGGTTGGCACGACGATTTCGGAATTCCAGAGGATACGATTAAAGGCGCGGCGCCGCTGAGCGGCCTGCATGATCTTGAACCAGTCCGGCTGTCATGCGTCAACGAATGGGCCAAGCTTGACGAAGACGAAGCCCGCCAGAATAGCCCGGTACATCATCTGCCGGACAACGGTTGTCCGCTGATCGTCACCTATGGCGCGTCGGAGACAAACGAGTTCAAGCGGCAAAGCGCCCTGCTGGCGGACGCGTGGACAGAAAAGGGGTGGACCGCCGATCTGTTCGAACACCCGGACCGAAATCACTTCGACATCGTGTTCGACCTCGGCGATCCGGACAGCCTTCTGGGCAAGAAGATGTTTGCCATGATCGAGGGTGCTTAACGAACGCCGTCGATTGATATATCGATGCCGGCCTTCTTACTCTGACCCATGGGCTCGGCTCGCTAGCGGCGGTAGGGAGAAAAGAGCCGGAGCAAGCCAACCGGGCTGGCATGAGAGAACCATGAAACTGCCAATCGTCTACACTGCGGTCTTCGCCATGCTGTTGCAGCAGGCGCTGTCGACCATGAGCGGCCTTACCATTCCCGTCCTCGCGCCGCCGATTGCGGCGGAAACCGGTCTCAGCCCCAGCCTGGTAGGACTATATACTGCATTCCTGTATGGCGGAGCGATGATCTCGTCGCTGGCAGGCGGCGGTTTTCTGCTGCGGTTCGGCGCGCTTCGGGTCAGCCAGTTCTGTCTCGTCATAGTCGCCATCGGGCTGCTGATAAACGCCCCGGGACTGACCGCGCTGTTCGTCATCGGCGCACTGATTACAGGGCTTGGCGGCGGACCGTCGACGCCGGCAAGTTCCCAAATACTGGCACGCTATGCGGAGCCGTCGAAAGCGCCTCTGATCTTTTCCATTAAGCAGACCGGCGTGCCGGTGGGGGGCATCATCGCCGGCGCTTTGCTGCCATTTTACGTGTCGCTGCTCGGCTGGCGTGGCGCAATCCTCTGCGCGGCCCTTATGGCGCTGATCTTGGCACTGCTGCTCCAGCCCCTCAGAAAAGAATTCGATTCCGACCGGCAGCCACAGCGCAGCCTTAAGCTGACCGATATCCGCGCCACCCTGATCGCGGTTCTCCGCGACAAGCGCATACGCGATCTGGCCATGGGTCTGTTCGCCTTCACCGGCCTGCAGCTGGCCTTCGCATCGTTCTTCGTTTCTTTCCTTTCCCTCGGGCTCGGTTGGAAACTGACCGATGCCGGTATCGCCTATTCCATCGCCATGGCTGCGGGCGTCATCGGCCGCCTGATCTGGGGCTGGGTGGGTACAAAATTCGTTTCGCCGCTAATGCTGCTGGCGATCCTGGGCTTTGCCATGGGGCTTTCTCATATGGCGATTGGGCTAGTGACACCGGGCTGGCAGACAGTTGCCGTCTGGGGCGTTGCGTTCCTCTACGGCCTGACAGGGATCGGCTATCAGGGTGTGCTGCTGGCAGAAATCGCGCGTGTGTCGCCGCCGGGCATGGCCGGAGTCATCACCGGGGGAGCGGTCTTTTTCGCCTATGTTGGTATGATCATGCTGCCGGCGGCCTTCGGGCTAATCCTCGCCGTTCTGGACAGCTACCGTCTCGCCTTTTTTATATTGGGCGGGATACCCATCGTCGTTTCTGTTATGTTGATACATTCGGCGCTGCAACAGTCGAACAGAATATAAGGGGAAATTCATCGGACCGATTAAAACCGCCATTGTCGGCAGCTTGCCCAAACCGGAATGGCTCTCGGATCCAGAACAGCTGCGCGCGCCGTGGCGGCAGAAAGGCACCGCCCTAGTCGAAGGCCAAGACGATGCGGTCGCACTTTGGCTATCGGCACAGGAACGCGCCGGGCTGGATATTGTATGCGACGGCGAACAACGCCGCCGACATTACATTTGGGGATTTATCGAGCATCTGGGTAGCGTCGATTTCGAAAACCCGGCAAAGAAGAAAAGCCGGGGTCAGCGATATTCCGAAGAAACCGCCGCCCCCCGCGTGCTCGAAGAATGGAGCTGGACGGAACCGGTCCTGCTTGATGCGCTCCGCTTCGCCAAGGCGCGGACGAACCGACCAGTAAAAGTTACCCTTCCGGGGCCGATGACGGTGTCCGACAGTGTCTATGACGAGGTCGGCGGACGCTCCGACGCAGATTTCGCGGCGGCCTATGCGACATTATTGAATAAGGAAGCCCGGTCGCTCTCGGCCGCCGGCGCCGACGTCATTCAAATCGACGAGCCGTGTTTCAATATCTACACCGATGAGGTCAAGGACTGGGGCATGGAGATGCTGGAGAAATCATTTGATGGCGTATCCGCCAAGCGGGCGGTGCATATCTGTTACGGCTATGGCACCGAGGTCGTCCTGAAGTGGAAGAATGCCAACACCGACTGGAGCCACTACGACGCAACGTTGCCGTTGATCGCCGACAGTTCCATCGACCAGATATCTATCGAGACCGCGGCGTCGGGCGTCGATCTATCGGTGCTCGATTGCCTCGACGGCAAGGACGTGATGGTCGGCGTTATCGACGTCGGCACAGAAGAGGTAGAACCGGCGCAGGTCGTCGCTAACCGCATCCGCCATGCGATGGAGCACGTCTCCGCGGAGCACCTGATCGCCTGCACCGATTGCGGCATGGTCCCGCGCAGCCGCAGGTCGGCAGAGGGCAAAATGAATGCCCTCGCCGCCGGCGCCGCGCTAGTCAACCGGGAGCTGGGGGCCTAGAGCGCGCGCCCCGAGGACGCGGAGTCGCAATGGACTGATCCCTCTCCTCAGACGCGCCTGAGCAGGCTGAAGGTCCTCTCCCAGGACTGTTCTGCCGCTGCTTCATTATAAGCTGCACCGTGGCCCGGCAGCATGTAGCCGTGCTCGACACCGCCGGGATAGAGGAACACTTCAGCATCGTCGAGTTGCGTAAAGGACTGTTTGACCTCGTCGATCAGTTCCATAGGCGCCGCCCGGTCGTTATCTCCCCAATGGAAGCTCAGCGGACAGCCGACATCCGGGACCGAATCGAGGTAGTTGCCGACAAAAGAACCGTGATACGAGATTCCTGCCTGGGTGCCGCACTTGGCCCCGGCGACAATAGCGAA
This sequence comes from Alphaproteobacteria bacterium UBA7314, assembly GCA_002471575.1. Lineage (GTDB taxonomy): Bacteria > Pseudomonadota > Alphaproteobacteria > MPNO01 > UBA830 > UBA830. The sequence goes on from DKQG01000050.1 coordinate 93,701, forward strand.
CGGCCCGCCGTAACAGAAACCCATAACAGCGGTCTTGCCGTTGCATTCTTCGCGCAAACGGACATTTTCAATCACATCCGTCAGATCGCCGAAGGCCTGTTCGAACGGCGTGCGATCCAAGCGGGCAAAAGCACGGGCTCGGCCTTCTTCGTCGTGGCCGATGACACCGGCGTCCTCGTCGCGCCAGAACGGATCGAGGACGACCCCGATATACCCTTCTCCTGCGAGCCGCTCGGCAACCATGGCCATATCGCCATCGACGCCAAAGATCGAGGGAACCACGACCACCGCCGTGGCGCGCTCTTCACCAGGGAATGCGGCAATACAGGGGATTTCTCCGCCGCCCGACGCGGTTACGGTTGTTTGGATCACGGCCATTGCCTCTCCCTTTCCTTATTTGTCGATCCAGCCTTTCGCCGGCTGCGACATTTTCTTACTTGATGTCCGGTGTGCTTGCAAAGTATCGCTGGCGAGATGAAAAGCGGCGTCTCCGGGCGCCGCTTCCCGTTTCGGTCTGGACCAAAGCTCAGATGCTGAGCAGTGCGAACCTATGTTCCTGCGTTGAAACGCGGTCCGAGGGGGGGGTAATCGATGAATTTCTGGACCCAGCCGATCTCGGCACTCCAGTTGGTATAGAACGAATCCAGTATGGCCATGATTCCACTCTGCACCGGCGCCGGCTGAGCCGGCGCGCGGGATAGGAAAAAGGCGGCCATTGTCGCCGCGAAGAATTTTTTCATCTGATTGCCTGCCCAAGAAACAACCAGACGAACAAGCGGGATGTATCACAAAGCAGGTGAAGCGCTTTGTTTATATTCAGTCCATGGTAAACCGGGATCGTCAGCCCCACAGGCGATCGGTGGCGATCGCGGCCCCTTCGGCCATCGCCTGGAACTTCGACCAGACCACCGAGTCCGCGACCGGCAGATCTTCGCGCGCGAACGTGCCAAACCCGCAATCCGAACCCGCTATCACGCGTTCGCGACCGACTATATTGGCCCAGTTGCACAACCTTTGCGCGATAAGTTTCGGGTGTTCGACGAAGTTCGAAGTGGAATCGATGACGCCGGGGATGAGCACCTTGTGATCGGGAATTTCCATGTCCTGCACGTCTTCCCATTCGTGCTCGTGGCGCGGGTTAGCGCCTTCAAACAGAATTGCCGCGGGCCGCGCCGCCATCAGCACCGGAAAGATTTTCGCCAGGGGAAAATCGTGCGTGTGCGGGCCTTCATAATTGCCCCAGCAGATATGCAGGCGCATGTCTCCCGGCGGAATGTTCGAAGTGGCGGCGTTGACCGCCTCCATGTTTCGCCAAGCGATCTTCAGAAACTCGTCATCCGACAGATGCTTGTACTGGTTGTGCCGAGCGGAGCCGAAATCGGGACAGTCGATCTGCAGGATCAGCCCGGCGGCATGGATGGCCTCGTACTCGGTCTGCATGGCATTCGCCATAGCCTCGATATAGGCGTCTTCATCCTTGTAGTAATTGTCGGGCACGAACTTGCTCAGCACACCGGGCGACGCTGCCGTCATGAAGGCCTCGCTCGGTTTGCTGTCCGCCATGGCGGCTTTCAGGTTAGCGATATCGCGGTCTAGCGGATCATGGTTTTCATAGGCGACCGGGCCGACCACCCAGGGTCGTCCGAATGACAGCGCCCAGCCACTGCGTTCCTTCGCAACACGTTCGGCAAAATCCGGATGATCGAGAATATCCTGGTTAGCGCCCTCGCGCGGCGGTTCCGCACCGGGCGGCTGCGCAGGGTCGATATTGGACAGCCGGTGACGGACATAGAACGTATAAGAGATTTTACCCATGTCACCGTCCGATACGCTGTCGACGCCGCAATCGACCTGCTTGGCCACGACATCGCGCACGGCGCTCGCCGCGCGAACTTTCAACGCATCCGCGTCGTGCGGTTCATTCCGTTCCTCGGCGATCAACAGATCATAGAGATCGGCCGGCCGCGGCAGACTGCCGACATGGGTGGTGAGAATTCTGTCCGTGCTGATTTTCATGACGACCGCCCCAAATTGTCGCGAGATCGTAGCATCAAACACACAAAACAGAAGAAGGGGTGGAAGATGGTGCCGCCTGCGTGACTCGAACACGCGACCCCCGCATTACGAATGCGATGCTCTACCAACTGAGCTAAGGCGGCGCCGGCGCAAATTTCAAATGGCGAAATTCAGCGCGACAAATAACGCCTAAACTTCGGACAAACAAGCGAAAGAAACGTTACCGGGCGGCGGTGTCGGTTTTCTCCCCGGGCACGTCGTCACCTCCGGCAGTATCGCGCATGTCATCGACGACCTCGTCTTCCAGCACTACCGGTGGCGGTTCTGTGCCGGGTAGACGCAGGCCCCACGCCCGGGCCCGGGCCGGGGGTTCCCAGCTTTGCGAACCAAGCGATCCGCAATCCCCACAGACCGGCGACCAGTTGTCCCACACAGCGCCGCAGTCGCGGCAGATCCACGCCGGGTCGGTTGGCGCAGCCGACGCGCGCAACAGCCACGACCGCGCGCTTTCAGGATTTTCGCCTGATCGTTCTTCCAGATCGGCCATCATGCGGCAGACGCGGGCGGACGGGTCATCGCCGGCAGCTCTTTCCAAGTGGTTGCGGGCCTCGCCCCACAGCTCCGCATCGAGCGCAGTTTCGGCAAGCGCGATATGGCTTTCCGGGTGTTCGGGGTTAAACGACAGCAACCGTTCATAACGTTTCACGCGCTTCAGGGCGTCATCGGAATCGCCGATCTCTCCATAGATACGCGCCAACGCAGGATGGGGAGTGCGTACCCACGCATTTTGAATAATACGCGATGCCGGACGCACCTTGTCGGTTCGGACCATAATATCGACGGTTCGGAGCACTGCAGGCAGAAAGTCGGGGGCCAGCGTATTGGCGCGCCGGGCGAAGCGGAGCGCATCGGAAAGATCGCCAGCGGCTTCCGCCTCAGCGCTGCACCCTAACAAGACCGTTGCGCGGCGATCACGTGCAATATCAGCGCCGATAGCTTTACGCTTCACGGCTTCTTCCAACGTTGCCAGAGCTGCTCGCCAGCGGCCCTCGCCCACCTGCAGATCGAACATCGTGGTCAGGACCCACGGCGTCTTCGGCTGCAGTTCGTAAGCCCGTTCGGCATACTGCAACGCGGCCCGCCGGTCGTTGTTCTTCTGCGCCTGGATCAGCAAACCTCGAAAACCCAAAAATGCCGTTTCCGGACGGTCAAGCATGTTGTTGAAATAGCGGGCGGCTGCGGCCTCGTCGCCGTTGAGCTGCGCCGCCTGTGCCGACAGCAGCATGGTCAGCGGCGGCTCGTTAAGCAGTACATCCGCCCGGCGCGCCTGACGGTTGGCTTCTTTGGAATCGCCGGCGGCGACCGCGACCATGCCGTGCGTCAGTGCGCGGTATCCCCGTTCGCGGCGGGATGTCCGGTGCCACTCCCGGAGTTTCTTCGGCGCCTTTCCCGCGGAGCGGACTAACTCGACGATAAAGACCAGGGCCACCAGTGCGACCGCCGCCGCCAGCACTAACCGGCTGACGGACAATTCTATCAACCAGCCCTGCCACTCGATGGAAACTGCGCCGGGCCGGTCGCTGAACCAGACCACGGCGGCGATAACAACCGCCAGCGACAGGGTCATATAGAAGGTGAAGCGGATCATGATCAGCCGGACGACGCTAGCCCGTTGAGTACGATGCGGTTGAGCGCCGCTCGCGCCGCTTCGGCCGCCAGGCGTGCGCGTGCGTCCTGCAGCCAGGGCTTCGCCGTTTCGGCGGCGTTGCCGTCCAGTTCCCCCATCTCCGCGGCAGCCACTGCCAGGTCGCCCCGTTTTGCCGCGGCTTCCGCGCGGGCCAGGATCGCATCCCGGCCACTGCCTTTACCATCGACCCGACGCACCTTTACAAAACCCCGCAACCCGGAGACCGCGCGGTCTATCCAGTCGCCGTCATCGGGGCTGCGGGTTGCCGCAATAATGGCTTTGACGTTGCCCGACAACTGCGACAGCACGGCGGCACGGGACGGAATTCCGGCCGCCGCCATGTTTTCCAGTGGCGCGATTGCAGCAGCAACGGCGGTGTCATCTCCCGCCAGGTTTTTCAGGGTGGCGATTTCCGCCTCGAAAGGCGCGGCACGGAACAGCGCATCGCGCATCTGGCCAGCCGCCAACACCAGCGCATCGCCCCGGCCCGATGTCTTTGCCGATTTCCGAAGTTCGGCCACGGTGGCTTCCACGGCGTCAATCCGCCCTGTCAGCGCCGAGACGCCTGCATCCAGCTTTTCACCAACTGCCGCCTGACCGGATTGGGCGGCGACCGCACCGGACATCGATTTTTCAAGCGCATCGATACGCTCCGTCAGCCGGGGGGTGACGCCAAGCATTTTGGGGTTAACCGCCGATTTCAGTTCGGTCCGCACTTCTTCCAGCGCTTTTTCACCAGTTTTCTGACGGGCGGCGAGATCGTCGATCGCGGCCAGCCGCGCGCGCAATTCCTCCAAGTTTTTGCGCAGGTCAGTCACCGCCGCCTTGAGGTTGTCGTTCTGGGTCCGAAGCGCCGTCAGATCGGCAGTCACACGGCGGTCGTCCGCAACGCTTGTCTGCAGTCCGCCACCGAGCCGATCCTGCACATATGACGGCAGTTTACCGCGCCACATTGGCAGCGTGACATACCCCGCCACTGCGATCGCCAAAACCACGACCAGTGTCCAGGCAATCGCCGGTCCGCGGGACCTCGCGGGTGCGGGCACAGCCAACGGCGGCAGTACTTTGTCGTCTGGCTCGGATTGTTCCGTCTTGGGGGCGGCGGTCTCTATCATGCAGCTCTCTATGGTTGGACAGTTATCATCGTCCGACGGAGGCGGCGGATCAACCAGGTCGAAAGCCGTCGCGGCGACTGGTGCGCAAAGAGCAGCTTCGTAAGCGAGGTGCCAGGGATCCACTGGTTCGGGCGGGTCAGCGGAGTCACGAGGCACCGCATCGGGGGCCGTTTGCAGAGAGAACGGCGTATCATCGCTCGCCGCCTAGGGCTCATCGTCGGGTTCGGGCCGGGGGGACTCGGCCAGCGCGGTTACGCGTTCGATCGCCTTTGTCAGCGGTGCAAGATCGATCGGACCGGCATGTTCCCTGGCTTCAGGTTCGGGGTTCGCCGTTTCCCTCGCGGACGGGCTTTCGGAAACCGGGGATCCCGGTGACCGCGCTGCATCCGCATCCGGCGCGGCGACGCCAGCAGCCGAATCGACCGCATCTAGAAGCGCTTCAGACGTCGGCACGGTGGCGGTTCGCCTGACCTTCCAGTTCACCGACGGCAGTTCAGCTGCGACTGCCTCCGACAGGCAAATCGCTTCAAAATTTCGGCAATGCGCCGTCAGCTCGGCGGCGGCCACGAGATCCGAAAAGACGCGTGCGGTTCGGGGAGAGAAAAACAGCACGTAGTCGATTTCCCCGCTCCGGATGGCGCCCGAGGTTTCCTGCGTCAAGGCCCGAACGGGCCGTGCCTCGTAAAGTGTATGTCGGATGATCTCGAACCCGTCGGCGGAGAGAGTGCTCGATAAATCGCCGGCAATCGTTTTGCCGGCGATGTGCAGCACCGGTCCATCGGTCGGACTCAACCGATCAGCCACCAGACGGGCCAGGTCGGCGCTGTCACCGCCGGCACTCTCGACCCCGGAAAATCCGATATCCCCCGCCAGGTTGGCCGTGGAGTCCCCAACGGCGAATACCTTAACATCTCGCCGGTCTGACACGCGGGAAAACGCACGCACGCCATTGCGGCTCGTAAACAGCATCGCCTGTGCGCGGCCGACATCGGCATTGATATCAAAAGGAAAGAACTCGGTCTGCATCATCGGCGCAAGCATCGGTGTAATCCCGCGGCGGTCAAGCGCAACTGCAACCGCCGCCGCATCTTCCTGCGGCCGCGTAATCAGTGCCCGGCGTCCACCTTCACGGTTCATCGAAAAATCCCGGACCGGCGCGGCCCCGCAATTCGTCGGCGGCATCCCGTCCCATGGCCACAGCGTCGGAGGCCGGGCCGCGGCGATCGGCTGCCAGTAGTTCCGAGCCGTCCGGGCGGACTATGGCCGCCCGGAAACGCAGATCGGTGCCGTCAATATCGCCATACGCGGCGATTGGTGTGCGGCAGGACCCATCCAGCCCGGCCAGCAATTCACGTTCCCCGGCCGCCTGTACGGACGCATCGGCGTCGTTCAGTCGGACCAGCAGTTCGGCGATGCGGTCATCGTCGCCGCGCCTCTCAACCCCCACAATTCCCTGGCAGACAGCGGGCAGCATCTCCTCAACTGGCACCGGTGTAGCGGGGACGTCATCGCGCCCAAGACGATTCAATCCCGCCAGCGCTAGGAACGTGGCATCGACTTCGCCGGACGTCACCCTGCCAAGCCGGGTATCGACGTTGCCTCGCAGGGGCACGACAGTCAGCTCCGGACGTTTGTGCAGCAGCATCGCCTTGCGCCGCAAAGACGCGGTGCCGACTGTCGTTCCCGCGGGAAGATCCGCGATGGATCGGGCGTTCGGTGCTATCAGCGCATCACGAGGATCGGCCCGCGGCAACAAGCAGTCGATCAGCAATCCCTCGGGAAACCAAGTCGGTACGTCTTTCATAGAATGGACGGCCATATCGATAGAGCCCTCGAGAAGCGCTTCCTCGATCTCCTTTGTGAACAGGCCTTTGCCACCGACTTCCGACAGCGGGCCCCGCTGCAGACGGTCGCCCGACGTCCTGATGATAGTGATATCCACACCGTCGTCGCCGGCCAGGTGGGGATGTGCTTCTAGAAGGCGTCGCTTGACGTCGTGCGCCTGCCAGAGGGCCAGCGGACTGCCGCGGGTGCCAATGCGAATTCGGGATAGTGTCATGGATCAGAGTCTAGCCGAATTTGCCGTGTCGTGGAATTAAAGCCGGTACTGCGGTAAGCTGGCGGGAACCCGGAAACCTAATCACGCGTCTTACATTTCATGATCGTACTCGGCATCGAAACCAGTTGCGACGAAACCGCCGCGGCCGTCGTGGACGACGACAGGACAATTTGGTCCAATGTCGTCTATTCGCAACTGGATGAGCACATCGCCTTTGGAGGCGTGGTGCCCGAAATTGCCGCTAGGGCACATCTCGAAGTGCTGGATGGCGTGGTCCGGGGGGCAATGTCGGATGCGGGAGTAGATCTCTCGGACATCGACGGTATTGCGGCCACCGGCGGGCCGGGGCTGATCGGCGGAGTGATCGTCGGCACCATGACCGCGAAAGCGATGGCGGCCGCGGCGAACAAACCGTATGTCGCTATCAATCACCTGGAAGGCCATGCTCTGACGGCCCGCCTGACGGACGACCTGAATTTCCCCTATCTGTTGCTGCTGGTGTCCGGCGGGCACTGCCAGTTGCTCTCGGTGGAAGGACCAGGCGCATATGAACAGCTCGGCAGTACAGTGGACGACGCCATCGGCGAGGCATTCGACAAATCGGCCAAAATGATAGGACTGGGGTTTCCGGGCGGCCCGGCGATCGAGGCGGCAGCGCAATCGGGCGATGCCAGGCGCTTCGATTTCCCGCGCCCAATGAAGGGTCGGCCGGGCTGCGATTTTTCGTTTTCCGGACTTAAGACGTCAGTGCGACAGGCGATCCTGAAGACCGGTTCCGACGCATTGTCGGAGCGGACTGCACAAGACATCGCCGCCTCGTTCCAGGCGGCTGTTGCTGAAACGGTGGCCGATCGATGCGCCAACGCTATCATCGCGTTCGACGAAAAATACCCGGAAGGGAAGACGCTTGTCGCTGCCGGCGGCGTCGCCGCCAATTCGGTCCTGCGCGAAAGGCTCTTTGCGCTCTGCGCACTGACCGGTTTCAGGTTCGTCGCCCCGCCGCCCGCGCTGTGCACCGACAATGCTGCTATGATCGCCTGGGCGGGCATCGAACGTCTGCGCCTTGGCCTTGCCGACGACATGGATTTTGCCCCCCGGCCCAGATGGCCGCTTGAGGAGCTTCGCGTCGAGCCCGCCTAGAACGGCTCAGCCGCGCAACGGAACCACACCATATCGAGCCCGATATCCGGCGGGATGCCACTCCTGTATTAAGCATGCAGGCGATACGGGTTGTTGCCCCAGCCGC
>DKQG01000050.1:102229-109137 GCA_002471575.1 Alphaproteobacteria bacterium UBA7314
AGCCCGAACGGCGGACCGCCAACAGAAAACGCGCCAACAGGGGCGGTAGTGCGATGACCGTCGGACGCGTCGCCTGCGCAGCACGCGTCAGCGACTTAAATCTCCTGGCGAGCCGAATGTGGGCCTGTCTGGCGTCGCGCTGTGTTGCCTCAGACATAGCGATGGCGACCGGCGGCACTAGCAGCAAATTCCCATCCGGGTTACGCCGGCAGTCAATTTCCAGCCCATTTGCCATACGGCGCGGCGTCGTTCCATGACACCTGCACGACCGGATGATCGTCTTTGCCTCTAATTGGCGATCCAGGTCTGTTCGGACGCCGCAAGTCCGCGCCTTTCCTTGGCCGTTATTTTTCGGGTTCAGACATAGCCTTCACCGGATTTTTCCGCATCGGTGATATGGCCGGTGGCGCGAACAAACGCGGCAAAGGCCCGGTTGGTAATATCGGTTTCGGACATGCAGTGCGGCGCGACTGTCATGGTCCGCGGCCTTTCGTTGGCGTTTCCCCTTGCGTCGCATATCGTAAACGCACCGGCGGCGCCGGGCGCATCTCGACTGCCGATAAAGGTCCAATTCAAAGCCCCGCGAAAATCGCGAGAAGATAGGCAAAGCACGTGGTTTGGTAATCGGACAGTTCATCGTAAGATAGACGTTGCCGTATTTGAACAACGACATTGGAGACAAAGCATGAGCGGCAACGAGGAATTTCGTGGACACGCGGTTGTGATGCAGCCCGGCGACGGGACGAGCTTCTGGCAACCGATGCCGGCCAACGGCCATGCCGAACCAATGCTGTATCCAGGGAACACCAAATTCAGCGATATGTCTATGGGATACCAGACCATCGCGGTCTGCGGTCACGTACGCGAGCATTCCCACGCCGACCAGGTGGAACTGCAGATCTGCTTCAAGGGCGAGGGCCACGTGTTCGTTGACGGCGAACGCCACGATATCGTGCCTGGCACGTCAATATTTCTCGGCCACGACGTCAAACACGCGATTTATAACGACGGCGACGAAGACCTTGTTATGTTGTGGGTGATCACACCGGCCGGGCTGGAGGAATTCTTCCAGACGATCGGCCGAGAGCGCCGCCCGGGCGACCCCTCGCCGGAGCCGTTCGAACGGCCGACCGACGTGGTCGCCATCGAACGGTCCATGGGCATGAACGATACCTGACGGAATAGAGGAACATCCCGTGCCAAAAGTCGATATCGGCGACGCCGAGATTTATTACGAGGAAAAGGGCGAAGGCGCACCGATCATGTTCGTGCCGGGTCTCGGCGGCGGCGGCGCTGTCTGGTCCAATCAAGTGGAGGCACTGTCACGAAATTACAGGACTATCGTCCACGATCATCGCGGATGCGGGCAGAGCACCTATTCGCTAATCGAGTATTCCGTAGACCAGATGGCGGCCGATGCAATCAAGCTGATGGACGCGCTAGGCATCGACCGAGCGCACTGGGTCGGCCATTCGACGGGCGGTGCCATGGGTCAGATTGTGGCCCAGGATTATCCCGACCGCCTAGCGTCGTTGGTCCTCAGCGCGACATGGCCGGGGCAGGACGAATATTTCAACCGGGCCTTCGCGGCGCGCAAAGGCGTGCTGTCCACGCTGGGAACCGTGGAATACGCAAGACATTCGATCCTAACCCTGCTGCCGCCTTGGTACGTGACCGAAAACCCAGACCGGATCATCGAGATGGAAAAATATCTGGCAGGATCCGATCAGCCGGTCGAGATCATGGAAAGCCGGATCGATGCGATCTGCGCATTCGACCGCCGCGACCGCATGGGATGCATAGACTTACCGGTGCTGGTCATCGTCGCCGAAGACGACATGGTCACACCACGCTACCTCTCGGACCAGCTCGCAGAGGGCGTTCCCGGCGCCGAAAAAGTGATCCTAAAGACGGGTGGTCACTTCGTCCTTCATGTTCTGGTGCAAGAATACAACGCCGCGTTGATCGATTTCATCCAACGCCACCCCATCGCCTGAGCCCGCGCCGATGAACGACCAACCGACACTGGAAGACAATGCGTCGCTACGCGCTATCTTCGCGACGCCCGTGATAGAATGCCCGCTGCCAAACGCTGATGCACTGAACGTGGAGCTGAAACGCGTGATCCTTGAACGCGAGAAAGGCGACAAAGGAACCCAGCACAGCAATCTCGGCGGCTGGCAGTCGGGGTGGGATATGGCTAAGTGGGGCGGCGACGCGTTCGACGAAATTCATCGGGCGGCGCATGCTGTCGCGTCGCAAGCGACATGCGACCGCATAGGCAAACCGGTTCCGGTCAAATGGATCAGCAATGCTTGGGCCAACGTGAACCGCGACGGGCACGGTAACGAGTTTCACACCCATCCCGGCGCCTACTGGTCGGCGAGTTACTATGTCGACGACGGCGGCGCGGCTAGCGACCCGTCTTTGGGCGGCGAATTCGAAATCCAGGACCCGCGCGGCGTCGCCCCGGCGATGCTGGCACCGTATCTCGCCTTTGCCATGCCGGGCGGCCAGTCCGTAGGGGTCAGCGAACTGGTGCGGCCGCAACCGGGTTTGCTGCTGATGTTCCCGTCCTGGTTGTCGCATGCCGTGCGGCCCTATCGCGGCGACGGCGTCCGCATATCTATCGCCATAAACATGACGCCCGCGCCCTTAGGCGCGCAGGCCTGATCCGGGAATGAAAATTGCAATCATCGGAGCCGGCGCTTGGGGCACTGCGTTGGCGGTGGCCGCGCGGCGCGCAGGCCGTGATGTGCTGATCTGGGCGTTGGAGCCGGAGGTAGCGCACGGGATCACTTACGATAACGAAAACCGGCCGTACCTGCCTCGCGTAAAACTGGATCCGGCGATTCGCGCGACGAACAATCTGGGCGACGTCGCTGTTGCGGATATTGTTCTGCTCGCCGCACCGGCGCAGCATTTCCGGCGCACCGTCGGACCGCTCGCGGGTCAGATTGCACCGTCGACCCCGCTGATCATTTGCTCGAAAGGCATTGAGCAGGAAACGCTGGCGCTGATGAGCGAAGCCGTCTCATCGCTGTTTGCAGCGAACCCGATCATGGTCCTGTCGGGGCCGACTTTCGCATCGGATGTCGCAGCCGGGTTACCGACCGCCGTGACCCTCGCCGCCTACGATATCGATGCAGCGCAGCAGATCGCCAACTGCCTCAGCTCCGAACGGTTCCGGCCCTATTCGGGCGACGACGTGATCGGCGCGCAGATCGGCGGCGCGATCAAGAACGTGCTGGCCATCGCCTGCGGCATCGCCGACGGCTGCGGCTTCGGCGACAACGCGCGCGCTGCCCTGATCACCCGAGGGCTCACCGAGCTGACACGGCTGTGCCTAGCCAAGGGCGGGCGGGCGGAGACGATGATGGGCCTGTCTGGCATGGGCGATCTGGTACTAACCTGCACCGGCACGCAATCGCGCAATTATTCGCTTGGCCTTGCGATCGGACAGGGCCGCACGCTGGCGGACATTCTGGAAGAACGGAATTCCGTCGCCGAGGGCGTGTTCACCGCCAGCGCCGCGGTCGCCCTGGCCGATAAACTGGATGTCGACATGCCGATCACCGCGGCGGTCGATGCGGTACTGAACCGGGACGCGGATATCGACGACGTCATCGGCGCCCTGCTGGCACGGCCTCTGAAGACCGAGGCAGGCTGACCCGCCATTCCGATTCGCAAGAAGTGGCGGTGAGGACAGCGGAGGCTCCACCGCCCGAAAATTCAAGGGAGTGACTCAGATGCAATACTGGCTATTCAAATCCGAACCCGGTGCCTGGTCTTGGGACGATCAGTTCAAAAAGGGCGTCGAACACTGGGACGGCGTGCGAAACTATCAAGCCAACAACAACATGAAGGCCATGAAGAGAGGCGACAAAGGCTTTTTCTATCATTCGGTGAACGAAAAGCAGATCGTGGGCATCGTCGAGGTCGTGAAGGAACACTATCCCGATCACACAGACGCATCCGGACGTTTCGGCATGGTCGACGTCAAAGCTATTGAACCGGTGAAGACGCCGGTGACACTGGCAGATATAAAGGCGGAACCGAAACTCGCCGACTTTGCGTTGGTGAAACAATCACGTCTGTCGGTCGTCCCGGTCGGCAAGGCGGAGTGGAAACTGATCTGCAAGATGTGCGGCGTCAAAATCTGAGGCGGGCATGAGCGACCGGATCCTCCTCTGCCGCGTTGACGAAATCGACGACCCTGGAAGCAAGGGCTTCGAGAACATCGAGAATCGCGATCCGTTCTTTCTGGTCCGTCGCGGCGGAGAGATATACGGCTACCGCAATTTCTGCCCGCATTACGGCGCACCGCTGGACTGGAAGCCGGATGCGTTTCTGTCCTATGAAAAAGACCAGATCCTGTGTTCGATGCACGGTGCATTGTTCAATATCGACGATGGCAAGTGCACAGACGGGCCGTGCCCGGGTCAGCGGCTGGAAGAGGTGAAAACCGAAATATCCGACGGCGAGATCTACCTAATCGCCTGATCCAAAATGGCGAGGTCGATTCTTGCCCGCGCCGGTCGAAACAAACATAATTCCAAAAAGCAGGTACCCCACGGTGCCGCAACTATCGGTAGAGGATGAAGATGTCAAAGAACGAATTGTTTCCGGTATCCGCGGATTGGGCGCAACGTGCCCTGTTGGACGAAGCCGGCTATCAGGAAATGTATCGTCAGTCCGTCGATAACCCGGAGAAATTCTGGGGTGAACACGGCAAGCGGATCGACTGGATCACGCCCTATACCGAAGTCAAGGACGTATCCTACGACCACGACGATGTGCATATCCGCTGGTACCACGATGGTACGCTGAACGCATCCGTCAACTGCCTCGACCGCCACCTGGGAAAACGAGGCGACCAGGTTGCAATCATCTGGGAAGGCGACGAGCCATCAGATTCCAAGACCCTAACCTACCGAGAGCTTTACCAAGAAGTCTGCAAGTTCTCCAATGTCCTCAAAGACAATGGCGTGAAAAAGGGCGACCGGGTCACGATCTATCTACCGATGGTGCCGGAAATCGCCGTCGCGGTGCTGGCTTGTGCCCGCGTCGGCGCGATCCATTCCGTGATCTTCGGCGGGTTCTCACCGGATTCAATCGCCGGGCGTATTCACGACTCCGATTCTACAATTATTGTCACGGCCGACGAAGGCATGCGCGGCGGCCGGCCGATCCCGCTAAAAGGCAATGTCGATGAAGCGCTGAAACAATGTCCGACGATCGAAAAATGCATCGTCGTCAAACGCACGGGTAACGATGTCGGCTGGGAAGACGGGCGCGACGTCTGGTACCATGACGCCATGGCGACTGCCTCTGCCGACTGCCCGCCGGAGGAAATGAGCGCCGAAGATCCGTTGTTCATCCTCTACACGTCGGGTTCGACCGGCACGCCCAAAGGTGTATTGCACACTACCGGCGGCTATATGGTTTACGCGTCCATAACGCATCAATACGTTTTCGACTATCACGACGGCGACATCTACTGGTGTACGGCGGACGTGGGCTGGATCACCGGTCATAGCTATATCGTCTACGGCCCACTGGCCAACGGCGCGACGACGCTGATCTTCGAAGGGGTGCCGAACTACCCGGATTTTTCGCGCTTCTGGCAGGTCTGCGACAAGCATCAGGTTAACATCTTCTACACCGCGCCAACCGCCATCCGCGCGCTGATGCGCGAAGGGAATGGACCGGTAGAAGCAACCAAGCGAGACTCTCTGCGCCTGCTAGGCAGCGTCGGCGAGCCGATCAATCCGGAAGCCTGGATGTGGTATTATGACACGGTCGGTGGCGGGCGCTGTCCGATCGTCGATACGTGGTGGCAGACAGAAACCGGCGGCATTCTGATCACCCCGCTGCCAGGCGCCACGCCGCTCAAACCCGGCTCCGCCACGCGGCCGTTCTTCGGCATCAAGCCCGAAATCGTCGACGCCGATGGCAATGTCCTTGACGGCGCGACAGAGGGCAATCTGGTCCTAACGGACTCCTGGCCCGGCCAAATGCGGACCGTCTATGGCGATCACGACCGTTTCGTGCAGACGTATTTTTCCACCTATAAGGGCAACTATTTCACTGGCGACGGCTGTCGCCGTGACGCGGACGGCTATTACTGGATCACCGGCCGGGTCGACGACGTGATCAATGTGTCAGGCCATCGCATGGGCACAGCGGAAGTTGAGAGCGCGCTAGTAGGTCACCCAAAAGTCGCCGAATCGGCCGTGGTCGGATATCCGCACGACATCAAGGGGCAGGGTATCTACGCCTATGTCACCCTGATGGAGGGCGAGGAATCATCTGATGAGCTGCGAACCGAGCTGGTGCAGTGGGTGCGCAAGGAAATCGGGCCAATCGCCTCGCCGGATCTAATCCAGTGGGCGCCGGGACTGCCGAAGACCCGGTCGGGCAAGATCATGCGCCGAATTTTGCGTAAGATTGCCGCCAACGAACACGACCAGCTCGGTGATACCTCGACGCTGGCTGATCCCGCGGTGGTCGATGACCTCTTGAACAACCGGCAGAACCGATAAAGGCGTGCGGGACGGCATAGTTTTTATCAAAGCGTTATCTTGATTATCCGGAGCGCCAAAAATTATAAACAAACCAGAAACATAGTACGGGCAGACCGAGAGCTTCAGCTGGTCACTCGCCGACAATATCAACCTCGGTCAATAAACAACCGATCCGCTTGAGGCTGGGGCTCGCAGCCACGCAACACCTTGATTCGTTTCGACCTTTCTCTCTAAAAATCGACGCAGCGGCCATTTATTTCCCAATCGCCATAGCGTGTGGGATCTGGACCTTCACGGCCCCCGATTTCGGCCCCTCTGTCGGATTCTGCGCTCTTGTCTCCGTCATCCGACTTCGAAGATGGTGCTGCCGGCGTCTCAGCT
>DKQG01000050.1:109541-111158 GCA_002471575.1 Alphaproteobacteria bacterium UBA7314
ACTCCTGTTGTTTCGCGCCGCGATTTCGGGCCAGATATATGAGGGCCGTCAGGTCGGCTCGACGCACAACCCCAACGGCATATGTCAGCATCATATATAACCCCGTTCCGGCCAAGACCATCAAAAACGGTAATATCCAGACCGCGTAAACATCATCGCCCAGTTCTAGCGCCGATATTGCGCCCCTAGCGGCCGCAAATGCCGCGCCGCCGCAGAGTATCGCCCCGGCGGCCGGCAGAAAACCGAACAGGCCAAATTTGGACATAACGCGGTAAATCAGCAGGACGAGCATGACGAGTTGCGCAGCCAGCGTCGCTATGGCAGCGCCGATTCCGCCATGAACGGGAATCAGCCACAGATTCAGCACCACATTGGCGGCCGCGACGATAGACAGGATAACCATCTGCGCGGTCTGGTCGCGCCAGGCGACCAGGGCGGTCAGCGGCGCCATACAAGCATAGGAAAGCATAGCAGCCATCACCAGCAGTGCCAAAATCGGAGCACCCGCGATGAATTGTTCGCCAAAGACGACCTTTATCACCCAGTCGGGAAACGCAATTATACCGGCGCAGACGGGCGTGCCGATAAACACGATGATGCGAATATGCCGGTAATAGGTGGCGCGTTTCTCGTCTGGGTCGGATGCCGCCGCTGCAAGCGCCGGCGCAAAGGCAGCGCTCACAATTTGGCCGACAAACATCGACAGAACGAACAGCCGTCCCATCCCGACATAAATGCCGACCTCTTCCGCTGAGCGGAGAAATCCGAGCATCACCACATCAACATTGAGGAAGACGAGAGACATCAGCCCTGCCAGCAGGATCGGCGCACTGTCGACCAATACATCCTTCAAACCCGCGAGCTGAAAGGAAAAGCCCATGGGCGCGATGCGTCGGTTCGCATATAGGCCGAGCAGAACCGCACTGATCAGCATTGCGGAAAACGGGATCGCCGCGGCGGCGAACACATCGCCGGGATCCCGCACCACAATCAACACCGCAATCATCCCTGCGAGAGCGGAGGCGCCTTGCCGAATTGCGACCGGCCCCATTCGCTGTACGCCCTGGAAAAGGAAATCCACGGTCATCGCCGCAGACAGGAGGCCGAGGATCTGAATGAACATGACGATGATCACGTCGCGCGGACGATCGATCCCGGAAATCACGCCGATGTAGATCACTCCGACGAGAAGCAGGAGGATTAAACGAGCACCCATAATTCGCGATAGCAGCGCCGGCATCTTTTCCGGCGACGACGCAATTTCCCGCGTGCCGTACAGATCGGTACCAAACACGACCGCAAGAGCGAAGTAGGAAACAAAGGCGGTGCCGAAACCGAGAATGCCGTAAGCCTCCGGTCCGAGCATCCTCGCGAGCCAGGCCGTCGAAACGAACCCGGTCGCCATCGAGACAGCCTGCGCCACGCCCAGCAGCGAAGCGTTTCGTAGGACGCGCGACGTGCTCATGCCGCCGGGTCCTGGCTGTTCGCGCGGCGGAGACGTAAAAAAGGAAACTGGGTGATGCAGACCAATCTGGAGTCCTCGCCCGGGGCCGTACCGGCTGATAGGAGGTGTTTCAGATGCCTATCATCAGATTTGGCACTTGTCACTTGCGACGG
>DKQG01000050.1:111563-118475 GCA_002471575.1 Alphaproteobacteria bacterium UBA7314
CTGTTCGTGGGGATCGGCTTCATGCTAGGTGGGCCGACCGGGATGCTGATCGCGTTCGGAATCGCCCTGACGATGAACGCGTTTGCCTACTGGAATTCCGATCGGATGGTGCTGAAAATGTATGGTGCTACCGAGGTGGACTCCCGCTCTGCGCCCGAGCTACATCGGATGGTCGGACAAATGGCGCAGCAGGCGGGCCTGCCGATGCCGAGCGTCTATATCATCGAGAACGACCAGCCCAATGCGTTCGCAACCGGGCGCAACCCGGAAAATGCGGCCGTAGCTGCGACCACCGGTCTGCTTCGCATCCTGTCGGACAAAGAGGTTGCCGGCGTAATGGCGCACGAATTAGCGCATGTTCAAAACCGCGACACACTGATCATGACAATCACGGCCACCATCGCAGGCGCAATATCGATGCTGGCCAATTTCGCGTTATTTTTCGGCGGCAGCCGAAACAACCCGCTGGGTATCGTGGGAACGATCCTGATCATGATCCTGGCGCCGCTGGCCGCCATGCTGGTGCAGTCGGCAATATCCCGGACGCGCGAATACGCCGCCGACCGGCGCGGCGCAGAGATCTGCGGCAATCCTATGTGGCTCGCCTCGGCACTCGAGAAACTGCAGCGCGGCGCCGAACATATCGATAACCCGGAAGCCGAGAAAAATCCGGCCACGGCGCATGTGTTTATCGTGAATCCATTGCATGCACGGTCGATCGATAATCTGTTTTCGACGCACCCAAACACTAAAAACCGTGTCGCCGCCTTGCGCGAGATGGCGGCAGGCGGTTCGGCCAGCGGTACGACGATCAATATTGGCCCCGCCCGCGCTGAGCGATCGCGCATTCCGTCCACCGGCGGTCAGCAACGCCGACGGCGCGGCCCTTGGAACAAACGGTAGATCCGCCAAGAACCAGATTGTAAGGAACCGGCTTTGCGCTATGGTCCGGCTATGAACCTCGCCGCTAAAGATATAGTGGGCCTCGCCGCCCGCGCTCGCGCGCACACCATCCTACACGAGGTGCTGGACCGGCGGCGGCCGCTCGACGAGGTTCTGCAATCGGACAAGCGGTTCGCAAGGCTCGAAACACGCGACCGGGCGTTCGCACGCAATCTGATCGCGACCACGCTCCGCCGGCTGGGTCAGATCGACGCGATCATCGACGACTGTCTTGACCGTCCGTTGCCACAATCGGCCGCCGCGGCGCGTAACGCCCTTCGGCTTGGTATCTGCCAGATCCTGTTTCTCGACACGCCAACGCATGCGGCGGTCGACACGTCGGTCACGCTAACCGGACAGCGTGGGCCGGACAGATTCAAGGGCGTGGTCAATGGCATTCTGCGCCGGATCGTGCGGACGGCCGAGGATATCCCCCTGACAGCCGACGCAGAACACGCCAACGTACCGGACTGGTTGTGGCGATCCTGGATTGAATCGTTCGGCCCTGAACATGCGGCGAAGATCGCCGCCACCCAACTACAGGCCCCGCCGATTGATCTAACGGTCTCCGCCGACCGCGACGTCTGGGCCAAGAAACTGAACAGCACCAGGATCGGCAGCGCGTCAATCAGGCTAACCGTTGGCGGGGATATCGCTCTGTTGCCAGGTTTCGCCGAGGGTAACTGGTGGGTTCAGGATGCGGCCGCGGCATTGCCAGCTCAGCTGATGAAGGGTGTCGCCGATGGCGGTAAGGTGCTGGATCTCTGCGCCGCGCCGGGCGGGAAAACCGCCCAGCTCGCAACCGCGGGGTACAACGTCACCGCCCTCGACATCGCGCCCAGCCGCCTGCAGGTCCTGACGGAAAACCTATCCCGCCTAAACCTGCAAGCCACGGTGGTCGAAGCCGATCTTCTGTCCTGGAAATCGGAAGTGAAATTCGACGGCATTCTTCTCGATGCACCTTGTACAGCGACAGGCACGATCCGACGGCATCCGGATATTCCGCTCTTGAAATCCGCGGCGGATGTCACCCGCCAGTCAGATGTTCAGAAAAAATTTCTTGACCGAGCCGTCGATCTGGTTCGGGATGGCGGCACCATTATTTACAGTGTGTGTTCGATGGAACGATCAGAAGGCGCCGGTCAGATCGAGGCGTTGCTTGAACGAAACCCGGACGTGGCCATCGATGCTATCGCGCCGGACGAGCTGCCCGGTTTTGAGACCTGCATCCAACCGGAAGGCTGGGTTCAGACTACGCCCGCCCATTTGTCAGAACAAGGTGGCGTGGACGGATTTTTTATCGCTAGACTACGTAAAAAATGATGAATCGGGGCCGTCGTTTGCTTGCTGCGGCTCGGTCAACCTGATACCTAACCGCCGTGCAGAAACCCATCAGAATTGCCCCGTCGATCCTATCAGCTGACTTCGCAGCGCTGGGAGACGAAGTGCGCGCGATTACCCGCGCCGGCGCGGATTACATCCATGTGGATGTAATGGATGGCCACTTCGTTCCGAACATCACGATCGGGCCAGATGTGGTGAAGTCGTTGCGAAAGACCAGCAAGAAGCCGTTCGACGTGCATCTGATGATTTCGCCTGTCGACGCTTACATCCCGGCCTTTGCGGAGGCGGGCTCGGACATCATTACCGTTCACGAGGAAGCCGGCCCACATTTGCACCGGACGATTCAGCTGATCAAATCTCTGGGTAAAAAGGCAGGCGTGTCGATAAATCCGGCCACGCCCGCATCGGCGGTCTTCGAAGTATTGGAAGACATCGATCTCGTCCTTGTGATGAGTGTCAACCCCGGCTTCGGCGGGCAAAAATTCATTCCAGGCTCAATCGCCAAGGTCGAAGCGCTACGCGAGGCGATTGACGCGACGGGCCGGGAAATCGATCTGGAAGTCGATGGCGGCATCGATCCGGTCACGGCGAAGGCAGCGATAAAAGCCGGCGCCGACGTCCTGGTCGCCGGCTCGGCAACTTTCAAGGGCGGCCGACATCGATATGCTGCCAATATCCGAAGACTTCGCGGCGGTAAATGAACGTGGCGAGCGACACACTGACTGAAGAAAAATCGGCAGCAGCGGAGAGTAAAACACAGGGTAATCGGGCCGGACGGAAAATGCCGCGTCTCAGCCAAAACGGAATTGGAGAAAACTTACGCACGGGTGTCTACTGGATCGCGCGGCTGTGGTTCCGTGGCGTTTTTTACGGACGCACCCTGCGCGGACGGCGCCCGCAGGCACTGACCATGATCCCGGAAGAAAACTGGCCGGGAAGGTCAGACCGCGGCGCCCGGCTGGTCGACGGGCGGTTCCGGTTCCTGAATCATACGGTTTCTGCGGAAGACTTGGCCGCCGGCAAGTCGGATACAGGCCCGTCGTGGCAGGCCGAGTATCACAGCTTCGACTGGCTACGCGATATGCGCGCCGTCGGAACGGAAGCCGCACGCGTAAGGGCGCGTACCTATGTGACGGAATGGATGGTCGCGAACCAGAAATGGCATCCCGTCAGCTGGCGGCCGGATATACTGGCACGGCGCGTCTGTAACTGGCTGACCTATGCGGAATTCATTTCCGCCGGCGCAGACGGGGATTTCGCCGAAAAATTTCTCGACAATATTGCCCGGCAGATCCGGCACCTGAGGCGCGCAGGCCGCTTTGTTCCCAACGGGGTCGACCGCATGTTGGTCACCAAGTCGCTGATCTACGCCGCGCTATGCCTGCCCAACAGCATCCGGTTCGTGCCGCGCCAGATCAAGGCAGTCACGCGAATGAGCGAACGCCAGGTTTTGCCGGACGGCGGCCACCTGGAACGGAATCCGGCGTCTCAAATGCAGGCACTGCGCCATCTGATCGACATCCGGTCCGTGCTCGGAACGTCGTCTATCGAAATTCCCGAGGCTCTTCAGCGGGCGATCGACCGCGCCGCACCGATGTTAAGCTTTTATCGTCACGGCGACGGGGGATTGGCCCTGTTCAACGGCAGCACCGAAAGCGAGCCCCGGCTGATCGATGTTGTGCTGACCAAGGCAGAGGCCCGGGGTAAGCCGCTGATGTCAGCGCCGGATATCGGCTTCGAGCGTATCGCCGCGAACCGGACGCTGGTGATTGCGGATGGCGGCAATCCGTCACCCATGGGACAGGGTGCCCATGCCGGGACGCTGAGCTTCGAGATGAGCGTCGGAAAACAGCGCGTCATCGTCAATTGCGGTGCCTATACGGGCCGCAATGCGACCTGGCGCCTGGCCCAGCGCGCGACGGCCGCCCATTCCACATTGGTGGTGGAGGACAGGAACTCAGCCGAGATTCGCGAAGACGGCACGATCGGTGCAACCGGCGTTACCGTAACGTCGGAACGGCTGGAAGCGGATGGGAACACCTGGATCGACATGTCGCATGATGGCTACTTGGCGAGCCATGACGTCGTCCACAGGCGGCGTCTCTATATCAACGCATCGGGTTCGGACATCCGCGGCGAGGACACGCTGGAAGGATCCGGCGATCACAAGTTTTCGATCCGCTTTCACCTTCACCCCTCGGTGAAAGCTTCGCTGGTGCAGGACGGCACATCAGTCCTGTTGAGACTGCCCGACAAATCTGGCTGGCGGATGCGGTGTTCGGGCGGAATCGCCAGTTTGCAGGAAAGCATATATCTGGGTGACGGTCAGGAGACCAAACGCACCGAGCAGATCGTTATCGTCGGCGCGTCGCAACAGGGTGCCGCCCAGGTCAAATGGGCGCTGACCAAGTTGACCGGTAAATAGAATCAGTCAGGCATGCGCCAGAGCCAGCGCTGCCAAAACCTTAGCTCCCGGAGTTAGAGCTGCCAGCGCCGATAACCGGCTGACAGATCGGTTGTGCGCCACATACCTTTCACGTCGGCGATGACCGCGTCGTCTACCACCAGCTTGGCGAAATCAGCCTCTCCATACGCGGCATATTCTTCGTGCGCGACCGCGCCGACTAAACAGTGATAGCCCGACGCGTCATCGAGAGACGGCATCAGGTCGACACCGTATTCGCGTCTGGCTTCATCGGCATCGGCGAAACTATCGTGGATCTCGACATCGAATCCGCGCACCTTTAGCGCCGTGATGATATCGATCACCCGCGAATTTCGAAGATCCGGGACGTTCTCCTTGAACGTCAGGCCGAGAACCAGAATGCGCGCCCCGGCGCCCCGGCCCTGCTGGGCCAGTTCGGAGGCGATACATTCGGCGACGTAGGGGCCCATCGCGTCATTGATACGCCGGCCCGCCAAAACGATTTCCGGATGATGACCGACCGCAACCGCAGCATGCGCCAAATAGAACGGATCGACGCCGATACAGTGGCCACCGACGAGCCCAGGGCGAAAATTCAGGAAGTTCCACTTGGTGCACGCGGCTTCGAGAACGTCATGGATCGAGATGCCCATCTTGTTAAAGATGGTCGCGACCTCGTTGACGAACGCGATGTTGATATCGCGCTGGGCATTTTCGATCACCTTGGCAGCCTCCGCGGTCTTTATGTCGGCGGCACGAAAAACGCCGCCCGAAGTAATCGCGCCATACATCTCACAGAGCTCATCCGCGACTTCCGCTGTCTGGCCGGCGACAACCTTGGTGATCCGGTCGACGGTGTGCTCCCTGTCGCCCGGATTGATGCGTTCGGGCGAATAGCCGAGGAAAAAATCCTTGCCGCATTCGAGACCAGACGCGTGTTCGAGGATCGGGCCGCATACATCCTCCGTGACACCGGGATAGACTGTGCTTTCATAAACAACGACCGCACCCTTTGACATGACCTCGCCGACCATCTTGCTGGCGCCGCGCACGGCGCCAAGATCGGGCTGGTTATTGGCGGTGACCGGCGTCGGCACCGTCACAATGTAAATATCGGCGCCGGTGATAGAAGCCGGGTCGGCCGAATAGGTCAACGTACTCTCCCTTAGGCGGTCGAACTCCACCTCCCGCGTGCGGTCCTCGCACGCTTCGAGTTCACCCACCCGGTTGGCGTCTATGTCGAATCCGATCACTGGATAGCTGCGCGCGAGCGAGATCGCTAGGGGAAGTCCCACATAGCCCAATCCCACGACAACGATTTTTCTATTCTTGTCCATAAGCGCCCAACTGTTGGTAAGCGGCATTCGTCTAATGTGAAAGACTCGCCCAGTCAAATAGGCAGACGGCAGGGTATATGCGCAATGCTGGATGTTCTTCGTTAATTTGCCTGGCAGCGCCATAGCAATGGACCTTGCCAAGGATTCACAAAATGAACGCCTTATGCCGAATCAAACTGTGTGGCATAGTTTTACAGGTTTTTACAAAGGGACCGTGGCAAAATCGATATAATCATTCCTTGACGTTCACATTGTGAACAAATAGACCTCACAGATCGGCACATGTGGCCGTTCATTATATGAACATTTTGGGCGCACCAACATCGGCATGGCTCAGGGCAATAGCGACAAGATAAACGACGTCGACGAGAATACCATTACGCTTGGGGTTCTATCGGCGATAGAAGAGGACGACCGCGCGACCCAGCGGGCGATTTCGAGAGATCTCGGCATCGCGCTTGGCCTGACCAACGCCTATCTTAAGCGATGCGTAAAGAAAGGATTCATAAAGGTTCGCCACATTCCGGCGAACAGATACGCTTATTATTTGACGCCGCAGGGATTCGCCGAGAAAAGTCGGTTGACCGCGGAATATCTATCGATCTCCTTCAATTTTTTTCGTTCATCACGTGAACAATGCGCCGACCTGTTTAAAGTATGCGACAAAAACCGCTGGACCCGGGTAGCCCTTGCAGGGTGCGGCGATCTGGCAGAAATCGCTACACTATGTCAGCATGAGGGCACCGATGTGGAGATAATCGGCATCATCAACACATCGGAAGACGCCGATGCACCGCAGCGTTTTGCCGACCTCCCCGTCGTCAACCGCCTGACCGATCTCGCGAGAGTAAATGCCGTGATCGT
>DKQG01000040.1:0-20559 GCA_002471575.1 Alphaproteobacteria bacterium UBA7314
CGTTGCTGCAATAACCGAATAACACAGACGCGTAGAAGGGCCTTTAAAGGGGCGAAGACATGGACAATCAGAATATTCGCATTCGACTGAAGGCCTTCGATCATCGTGTGCTAGACACGTCGACGAGTGAAATCGTTGATACGGCCAAGCGCACGGGCGCCGAAGTCCGGGGTCCTATCCCGCTTCCGACCAAGATCGAAAAGTACACGGTTCTGCGGTCTCCGCACGTTAACAAGAAATCGCGCGAGCAGTTCGAAATTCGAACGCACAAACGTTTGCTCGATATCATCGACCCCACGCCTCAAACGGTTGACGCTCTGATGAAGCTCGACCTCGCGGCCGGTGTCGACGTCGAGATTAAGCTCTAGGGACAGGAAAATGCGCTCCGGATTGATCGCACAGAAACTTGGCATGACCCGCGTCTTTACGGACGACGGCGAACATGTGTCCGTGACGGTTCTAAAGATTGACGACTGTCAGGTGGTTGATGTTCGCACACCCGAAAAGAATGGCTATGCCGCCGTGCAGGTCGGTGCGGGTACGGCCAAAGTGAAGAATGTCACGAAGCCCATGCGTGGGCATTACGCCCGTTCGAAGGTTGGACCTAAGCGGAAGCTCGCGGAATTCCGCGTGTCTGAAGACGCTATGCTGAACGTCGGGGACGAATTGACGGCCGATCACTTTGTTACCGGTCAGATGGTTGACATTGCGGGCACATCGATTGGTAAAGGATTTGCGGGCGGTATGAAACGGCACAACTTCAGGGGCCTGGAAGCCACGCACGGCGTTTCTATTAGCCATCGTAGCCATGGGTCAACGGGCAACAGCCAGGATCCAGGCAAGGTCTTCAAAGGTAAGAAGATGGCCGGCCACATGGGTGCCGAACGGGTCACGGTTCAGAACCTCTCGATCATACGAACGGATGTGGACCAGGGTTTGATCCTGGTTAGGGGCAGCGTGCCCGGACATAAGGGTTGTTGGGTCGAGATTTCCGATGCAGTGAAGGCGTCGCTTCCTGAAGATGTGCCTTTCCCCGCGGGTGTGCGGGGCGGTTCCGAACCTGCTGCGGAGGAAGAGCCGGCAGAGATCATTGCAGAAGAAGCGGTAGCCGAAGACGCGCCTGCGGACTCTCCCGACGCTGCTGAAGACAACGACGAGAAGAAGGAATAGCGCGCCATGAAATGCGACGTGCTCACTCTCGATAACAAGAAGGCCGGTTCTATCGACCTCGCCGATGGTGTTTTCGGATCCGAAGTCCGGAAAGACGTTATTTTGCGCATGGTTAACTGGCAGCTTGCGAGGCGACGGAGTGGTAATCACAAGACGAAGAACGTCAGTGAAATACAGGGTACGACGGCCAAGCCATGGAACCAAAAAGGCACCGGCCGAGCCCGTGCCGGTACAGTTCGCGCTACCCAGTTTCGTGGCGGTTCGACGGTTTTCGGTCCGATCGTTCGCGATCATAGCCACAAGCTTCCCCGAAAAGTGCGCCAGATGGCGATGCGGTCGGCGCTTTCGAGCAAGCAGGCCGATGGTAAGCTGATCATCCTCGAAGAGGCAACGCTCGATGCGCCGAAGACGAAAGAGCTTGCTGCTAAGCTTTCTGCGCTCGGCTGGTCGAACGTCTTGATAGTTACCGGCGAGGAAGTTGATGGCAACCTAGCACGTGCGGCGGCGAATATCGCCAATGTTGATGTGCTGCCGCAGCAGGGTGCAAACGTCTACGACATTATTCGCCGCGACACGCTGGTTCTGACCAAGGGTGCGGCCGAGCACCTACAGGAGCGCCTGTCATGAGCTGGAAATATCTTCGACCCATCACCATCTCGTCAGCATCCGCCTGCGATGTGATCCTGTCACCGGTTATCACCGAGAAATCGACAATGGGCTCGGAGCACAACCAGGTGACATTCCACGTACCGTTGAGCGCGAACAAGCCGGCCATCCGTGCGGCTGTTGAAGAACTGTTCAAGGTCAAGGTAAAGGCCGTGAATACTATTCGCCAACAGGGCAAGGTCAAACGGTTCCGCGGAATAATGGGCAAACGGCCCGATTACAAAAAAGCGATCGTGACGCTAGAAGACGGCCACTCGATCGACGTGACCACGGGGATCTGATCCAATGGCACTGAAACAATATAAACCCAATACGCCGGCCCAGCGCGGCTTGGTCCTCGTCGACCGGTCGGAGCTGTGGAAAGGCAAACCTGTAAAGGCGCTGACCGAAGGGCTGAATAAGTCCGGCGGCCGCAACAACAAGGGCCGTGTCACGTCACGCCGGCGCGGCGGCGGACACAAGCGCCTGTACCGTGTCATCGATTTCAAGCGCACGAAGTTCGATGCGCCCGCGACCGTGGAACGTATTGAATACGACCCAAACCGGTCGGCGTTTATTGCGCTTCTGAAATACGAAGATGGCGAACAGGCATATATCCTGGCACCGCAGCGGCTGCAGGAAGGCGATACGGTCATTGCGGCGAACCGTGCGGACATTAAGCCTGGCAACGCGATGCCGATGGAAAACATGCCGGTCGGGACCATTATCCACAACGTGGAAATGAAACCCGGCAAAGGTGGCCAGATGGCTCGTGCGGCAGGCACCTATGTACAGCTGATCGGTAAAGATTCCGGTTACGCCCAGTTGCGCCTGACGTCTGGCGAACTACGCATGGTGCCGGCGAAATGCATGGCGACCGTTGGAGCAGTGTCGAATTCTGACAATCAGAACATCAATCTGTCCAAGGCTGGCCGCAAGCGCTGGATGGGCAAGCGACCGCAGGTTCGCGGTGTTGCGATGAATCCGGTGGATCATCCGCATGGCGGCGGCGAAGGCCGCACCTCCGGTGGCCGCCACCCGGTGTCGCCTTGGGGCAAACCGACAAAGGGTGCGCGGACGCGACGTAAAAAGAAATCCGACGACCTGATCATGCGTCGTCGGCGCAAGAAGTAGGAATAGAGAGGCACCATGGCCCGTTCAGTTTGGAAAGGCCCGTTCGTTGACGGCTATCTCCTGAAAAAGGCGGAGGAAACCCGTGCATCAGGACGGAACGACGTGATCAAGATCTGGTCCCGCCGATCCACCATCCTGCCGCAGTTCGTTGGGCTTACCTTCGGTGTCCATAATGGACAGAAGCACATTCCGGTGCTGGTGACAGAAAACATGGTCGGTCACAAGTTCGGTGAATTTGCGGCAACCCGAACGTATCTTGGCCACGCTGCCGACAAAAAGGCAAAGAGGGGCTGATATGGGCAAGTCTTCCAATCCGCGCCGTCTCGGCGACAACGAAGCGCAAGCTTTCGCGAAAACCATTCGCGTCAGCCCGCAGAAACTTAATCTTGTCGCACAATCAATCCGTGGTCTGCCGGCAGAACGTGCGCTGGCCGAATTGAGTTTCTCCCGCAAGCGCATCGCCGGTACAGTGAAAACCGTTCTGCAGGCCGCAATCGCCAATGCGGAAAATAATCATCAACTCGATGTAGACCGCCTGATCGTATCGGAAGCGACAGTTGGCAAGGCATTCGTCATGAAACGTTTCCGCGCCCGTGCCCGTGGTCGAGTCGGCAAAATTCAGAAGCCGTTTAGCAACCTCACGGTGGTTGTGCGCGAAGTCGAGGAGGTAGCCTAATGGGGCAAAAAGTTAATCCGATCGGGCTTCGTCTCGGCATCAACCGTACCTGGGATTCGCGCTGGTACGCGAATGACGAGAATTATTCGGGTCTTTTGCACGAAGATATCAAGCTGCGTAACTACCTGTTCGACAAGCTGTCGCAGGCGGGTGTTAGCCGCGTTGTTATCGAGCGACCGGCCAAGAAAGCACGCGTGACGATACATTCCGCGCGCCCGGGCGTGGTGATCGGAAAAAAAGGTGCTGATATCGAACGGCTGCGGCAAGAAGTTGCCGCAATGACGGACAGCGAGGTTCATCTGAACATCGTTGAAATCCGCAAACCCGAAATAGACGCCAAGCTGGTGGCGGAAAATATCGCGCAGCAGCTCGAACGTCGAGTTGCCTTCCGACGCACCATGAAACGCGCCGTTCAATCTGCCATGCGCCTGGGTGCAGAAGGTATCCGGATCAACTGCGCCGGCCGTCTCGGAGGTGCGGAAATCGCACGGACGGAATGGTACCGCGAGGGCCGCGTGCCGCTTCATACGCTGCGCGCAGACGTGGATTACGGAACTGCCACCGGACGGACCACCTATGGTGCCTGCGGCGTTAAGGTCTGGGTCTTCAAGGGTGAGATCCTAGCGCATGACCCCATGGCGCAGGACAAACGCCTGCACGAACAGCAGGTTAGCCGTTAAGGCTGGCTCAACGGGAACGGTAAGATGCTTGCACCAAAAAGAACAAAGTTCCGGAAAGCCCATAAGGGTCGGATCAAAGGGAACGCGAAAGGCGCGACGACGCTGAACTTCGGCTCATACGGGTTGAAGGCGTTGTCACCGGGGCGCGTGACCGCGCGCCAGATCGAGGCGTCGCGCCGGGCGATCACCCGCCATATGCGCCGCTCAGGTCGGGTATGGATACGTGTGTTTCCGGATGTGCCTGTCACGCAGAAGCCCGCCGAAGTTCGTCAGGGTAAAGGCAAAGGCACGGTCGAATACTGGGCCGCACGCGTAAAGCCGGGCCGGATCATGTTCGAAGTTGACGGCGTGTCGAAGGAAATCGCAACGGTCGCGCTTGAACTGGCGGCGGCAAAACTGCCGGTGCAGACCAAGGTCGTGACCCGTCTTGTCGGGGGAGGAGACTAATCATGGCGAATGCGGCCGATCTACGCCAGAAATCCGAAGACGAACTCAAAGACGAGCTCCAAAAGCTGAAGCGCGAACAGCTTAACCTGCGGTTTCAGCGCTCTTCCGGTCAGCTCGAAGCGACGAGCCGGGTCGGCGAAGTGCGTCGCGATATCGCGCGTATCAACACCATCATGACCGAACGGCGGCACGCTGCCGCCGAAGTGTCGTAGGGAACGGGAGAGACGATGCCGAAGCGAATTCTTCAGGGAACAGTGGTCTCCGACAAGGCCGACAAAACCGTGACGGTCCGTGTCGAGCGCCAGGTCCAGCATCCGCTGTATAAAAAGATTATACGCCGCTCGAAGAAATTCGCGGCGCATGATCCGGAAAACAAATGTAAGACGGGCGAAAAGGTCCGGATTCGCGAATGTAAACCGATTTCCAAGTCGAAGACCTGGGAAGTCATCTTCGACGACGCGTGAAGCGTTGAGGAACAAGGACAAGACCAATGATTATCCCTGAATCCAACCTCGAGGTAGCTGACAATTCCGGCGCACGCCGCGTGCAGTGCATTCGGATCCTCGGCGGCTCGAAACGGCGTTGGGCCACGGTCGGTGATGTGATCATCGTATCCGTGAAGGAAGCAATTCCGCGCGGAAGGGTGAAAAAAGGTGATGTGCACCGCGCTGTGATCGTAAGGACCGCCAAGGAAATCCGGCGTCCCGACGGAACGTCCATCCGGTTCGACCGGAATGCGGCGGTGCTATTAAACAATGCGGACGAACCTATCGGTACACGTATTTTTGGACCGGTAACGCGTGAACTGCGTGCCCGGCGATACATGAAGATCGTTTCTCTCGCCCCCGAAGTTTTGTAGAGCGAAGGAACCGGAGCAAAAAAATGGCTGCGCGAATTAGAAAAGGCGACGAGGTAATCGTTACATCCGGCCGGGACAAAGGCAAAAAAGGGACTGTCCTCAGGGTGTTGACGGATCAGGACCGTGTGCTCGTCCAGGGTGTACACATGGTAAAACGACACCAGCGACAAACCCAGACGGAACAGGGCGGTATCGTCGAAAAAGAAGCATCAATCCACGTATCGAACGTGGCGTTGCTCGATCCCGATGGCGGCGAAGCCACACGGATCGGGTTCCGCTCGCTCGAAGACGGCCGCAAGGTCCGGTACGCGAAGCGGTCCGGCGAAGTGATCGATTAAGGAGCCGGATAATGGTTGCCCGTTTGCAAGAAGTATATAAATCCGAAATCCGGTCCTCCATGCTGGAACAGTTCGGATACTCGAACCCTATGCAGATTCCGCGTCTGGACAAGGTTGTCCTCAACATGGGCGTCGGCGATGCGGTGAATGACTCCAAAAAGGTCGACAATGCGATGCGCGATATGACAGTCATCGCCGGTCAGAAGCCGATCGTCGTTCGA
Source organism: Alphaproteobacteria bacterium UBA7314 (assembly GCA_002471575.1). GTDB lineage: Bacteria > Pseudomonadota > Alphaproteobacteria > MPNO01 > UBA830 > UBA830. The sequence goes on from DKQG01000040.1 coordinate 6,171, forward strand.
GCACGAAAATCGGTAGCGACCTTCAAGCTGCGCGAAGGCATGCCGATCGGCGTCAAGGTCACTCTGCGCAGCGACCGGATGTACGAATTTATCGATCGTTTGGTGAATATCGCACTGCCGCGCGTCCGTGATTTCCGTGGTTTGTCGCCAAAAAGTTTCGATGGCCGTGGAAACTATGCGATGGGCATCCAGGAACAGATTATTTTCCCCGAAATCGATTACGATTCGGTCGATGAATTCCGGGGCATGGATATCGTGGTGTGCACCACGGCGGAAGACGACGAGCAAGCGCGCGCTCTGCTCGGGAATTTCAACTTCCCGTTTACGAACTGACGGGATTGGGAGGATCGTATGGCTAAGAAGAGTGCCATTGAACGAAACAGGAAACGTGACCGCATGGCCAAAAAGTATGAGGCCCAGCGGACCCGCTTGAAGGAGATCGCAGACAATCGCGATTTGCCGATGGAGGAACGCTTTCAGGCACGGCTGAAACTGGCGAAACTGCCGCGGAATTCCGCGAAAGTTCGGGTCCAGAACCGCTGTGAAGTAACAGGCCGCCCGCGTGGCGTTTATCGCAAGTTCAAGATGTCGCGCATTGCTCTACGTGAACTTGCGTCAAACGGCCAGGTTCCTGGCATGGTCAAATCGAGTTGGTGAGGAGAGAACGACGATGAGTATGACCGATCCCGTCGGCGATCTTTTGACCCGTATCCGTAATGGCCAGCGCGCTAACAAAAGTGCGGTGATGTCGCCCAGCTCGAAGCTGAGGGCCAATGTGCTCGAAGTTTTGAAGCGGGAAGGCTATATCCGCGGATATGAGACCGAAGTCGTTCGCAAGGGTTTGAGCCAGCTTCGGATCGAACTGAAGTATCACGACGGTTCGCCTGTGATCCGCCACATCCAGCGGGTTTCCAAGCCCGGTCGCCGTGTGTATTCGAAAATTCGCGATCTGCCTTCCGTTTATAATGGTCTTGGCATTTCGATCTTGTCCACCCCTCAGGGTGTGATGTCGGACAACGAGGCCCGCGCTGCCAATGTCGGCGGCGAGGTAATTTGCGAAGTCTTTTAGGGACGCAGGAGCAAGGATATGTCACGCGTCGGAATGTTGCCGGTGGAAGTACCGGACGGTGTTGATCTTCAAATTGATGGCGGCGCCGTCAAGGCCAAGGGAAAGCTCGGCGAATTGTCGCTTAGCGTCAGCGATGACGTGCGGGTCTCCCGGGAAGAAAATCTTATCTGGGTAAAGCCGGCGAATAATTCGAAGCGCGCACGCACCATGTGGGGTACGACGCGAAGCTTGCTTAATAACATCGTTTGCGGTGTGTCGGCGGGGTTCGAAAAGAAGCTGGAGATCACGGGCGTGGGCTATCGTGCGCAGGTGCAGGGTAAAAACCTTGTGTTGCAGCTCGGCCATAGCCATGAAATCCGTTACCCGATCCCCGATGGCATCAAGATCGACGCGCCGAGCCAGACCGAAGTTGTGGTATCGGGTATCGATAACCAGAAAGTAGGCCAGGTCGCCGCGGAGATCAGAAGTTTCCGCAAACCCGAACCTTATAAGGGTAAAGGCGTGCGGTATGCGGACGAGATCATTATCCGCAAGGAAGGTAAGAAGAAGTAATCATGGTTGGTACATCGAAACTGGAACAGCGCCGCCGCGCCCGCGTGCGCCGGCAGATCCGCAAAAGTGCCAACGGACGGCCACGCCTGTCGGTCTTCCGGTCCAATAAGTACATCTATGCCCAAGTGATCGACGACCTCAGCGGCAAGACCGTTGCCGCTGCGTCGAGTAGGGAAGAGTCCGTCGCCGCCGGAGCGAACCAGGAAGCCGCCGCAGAGGTCGGCAAGCTGGTCGCCAAGCGCGCAAATGAACAGGGGATCAAGGCAGTCGTGTTCGACCGCGGCCCTTATCTTTACCATGGCCGCGTCAAGGCGCTTGCCGAAGCAGCCCGCGAAGGCGGGCTGGCATTCTAGGAGAACGACGTATGGCACGTAATCCAAGACGGGACCGCGACAATCGCGAAGACAGCGATATTGTCGACAAGCTTGTCAGCATTAACCGCGTCGCGAAGGTCGTCAAAGGCGGTCGGCGCTTCGGTTTTGCGGCGCTCGTCGTCGTGGGTGATGAAAAGGGTCGGGTCGGTTTCGGTTCTGGCAAGGCCCGCGAAGTGCCGGAAGCGATCCGCAAAGGCACCGAAAAGGCGAAGCGTAACATGATCCGAGTGCCGTTGCGCGAAGGCCGGACCCTTCATCATGACGTACGCGGCCGCTACGGCGCCGGCAAGGTCGTGCTCCGCGCGGCGCCTCCCGGTACCGGCATTATCGCCGGCGGTCCGATGCGTGCCATTTTCGAAACCCTGGGCGTTCAGGACGTGGTTGCGAAATCGCTAGGTACCCAGAACCCGCACAATATGATCAAGGCGACGTTCGAAGCTTTGAAGAACCTGCAGTCACCCCGCATGGTGGCAACCCGGCGCGGGCGCAAGGTCGGCGATATCGTCGGGCGACGCGACGAGGAGCGGGCGGAGGCGTAAATCATGGTTGATTCTAAGAAAATAATCCGGGTGACCCAGATCGGCAGCCCGATCGGACGGCCCAAAGACCAGCGCGCGACGCTTGTCGGGCTTGGTCTGAACAAGATGAACCGGACGAGCGAACTGGAAGACACGCCGGCAGTGCGCGGCATGGTTAACAAAGTAAAGCACCTCGTTCGGGTGGAAGATTAAGAGGGAGCAGGCGCTGAATTGCGCCACTCACGGGAGCTGACGATGAAACTGAACGAAATCTCCGATAATCAGGGTGCCCGGCACCGGCGCAAGCGCGTTGGCCGGGGCATCGGTTCGGGTACCGGAAAGACGGCTGCGCGCGGTCACAAAGGTCAGAAATCGCGTAGTGGCGTTTCTTTGTTGGGTTTCGAAGGCGGCCAAATGCCGCTTTATAGGCGTCTTCCTAAGGGCGGCTTCACGAACGTCTCTCGTAAGAACTATCGCGTAGTCAATGTCGGTCGGCTGCAGCAGGCAGTGGATGCCGGCAAGCTGGATGCCGGGAAGACCGTCACCGAAGATGCTTTGGTCGAAGCGGGCATTATCAAATCCAAGAAAGATGGCGTCCGGATCCTTGCAAAGGGCGATATTAATACCAAGCTCGAAATAGAAGTCAGTGGCGCCTCTAAGGCCGCAGTCGAAGCAATCAAGAACGCCGGTGGCAAACTCACTGCGACGTCGGAGGCAAAGGAAAAGACAGCCGTTCTCAAGAAGAAAAAAGCAGCCCCGACCGAAGAGCCGGCGGCTGATACGGAAGACGATGTGGGGACAGATAAGGAATAGTTGATGGCGTCTGCCGCCGAACAACTTGCCTCGCAGATCAATTTTTCAAATTTTGCGAAGGCTACCGAGCTCAAGAAACGCATCTGGTTCACGCTGGGTGCGTTGATTGTCTATAGGCTTGGCACCTGGATACCTCTCCCTGGCATCGACCCGTCCATCCTGCAGGATATCTTCCAACAGCAGGCGGGCGGTATTCTCGACATGTTCAATATGTTGTCCGGCGGCGCATTCGCTCGGATGACGATCTTTGCGCTGAATATCATGCCGTACATCTCGGCATCAATCATCATGCAGCTTCTTCAGGCCATTCATCCGCATTTCGAAGCGCTGAAAAAAGAGGGCGAGGTTGGCCGCAAGAAGCTGAACCAGTACACCCGTTATGGCACCGTGGCTCTCGCCGCGCTGCAGGCCTATGGTATCGCGGTTGGTCTTGAAGGAATGACTGGATCGCAAGGTGCTGCCGTCGGCGAACCAGGAGCGTTTTTCCGGGCGACAACAGTTATTACCCTGGTCGGCGGCACCATGTTCCTCATGTGGTTGGGCGAACAGATTACCGCTCGCGGTGTCGGCAACGGGATATCACTGATCATCTTCGCCGGGATCGTTGCCGAAATGCCGGCAGCCCTGGTCGGAACGATGGAACTTGGACGCACCGGTGCGCTGTCGGCGCTGTTTATCATCTTCCTACTGATCATGGCGGTCGGGGTGATTACCTTCATCGTGTACGTCGAACGCGCCCAGCGCCGGGTCATCGTCCAGTACCCGAAACGACAGCAGGGTAACAAAATGGTCGGCGGTGATAATTCGCATATACCGCTGAAGGTCAACACGGCGGGCGTTATCCCGCCGATCTTCGCCAGTTCGCTGCTGCTACTGCCGATTACGGTGGCTAATTTTTCCGCCAATGCGGGGCCCGGCTGGCTGGGTGATGTCACGGCTTATCTCGGCCGTGGGCAGCCGGCTTATTTGCTACTTTACGCCGGAATGATCATCTTTTTTGCGTTTTTCTATACGTCGGTTGTGTTTAACCCCACCGAAACTGCGGACAACCTCAAGAAATATGGTGGTTTCGTGCCCGGAATTCGGCCCGGCAGGAACACGGCTGAATACCTAGATTTCATTCTAACGAGACTGACCGTCGTTGGAGCCATCTATCTCACGGCCATCAGTATCATGCCGGAGTTATTGATCTCTCAGTACGGCGTGCCTTTCTATTTCGGTGGGACGAGTCTGCTCATTGTCGTGACGGTGACTATGGATACTGTTTCGCAGGTGCAATCGCATTTGATCGCGCACCAGTACGAAGGACTGGTGAAAAAATCCCGCCTGAAAGGGCGTCGCGGATGAACCTTATTCTTATGGGTCCGCCGGGTGCCGGTAAAGGTACACAAGCGAAACGTCTCGAGGACGGTCGAGGCCTTATACAGCTCTCGACTGGGGATATGCTGCGCGCAACCGTTGAATCGGGTAGCGAGGTCGGTCAGCAGGCTAAGGCGATCATGGAACGCGGCGAGCTGGTTTCGGACGAAATCATGATCGCCATGATCCGCGATCGTATCCAGCAGCCGGACTGTGAAAACGGGTTCATCTTGGATGGTTTTCCCCGCACCATCGCTCAGGCGGAAGCGCTTGATGAGATGCTTACGAAGATGGACGTGCGCCTCGACCACGTGATCGAGATGAAGGTCGACGACGGAATCCTGGTCGACCGCATTTCCGGCCGGTTCAGTTGTACAAGCTGCGGCACCGGTTACCACGATAGGTTCCAGAAGCTGCAGAAGGAAGGCGTTTGCGACAATTGTGGCGGCACGGAGTTTACGCGCCGGAAAGACGATAACGCCGAGACCGTAAGCTCTCGTCTGGAAGCCTATCACGCGCAAACGGCCCCGTTGCTGCCGTATTACAAGGAACATGGAGCCTTGAAATCCGTCGATGGCATGGCCGATATCGATGAAGTTACGCGGCAGATCGAAGCCGTTCTGGGGGCTGTCTGATGGTTGACTTGAAGCAAACAGCCCCTATACTCCCGGCGCCCTCGCGAGACGGGCTGATCGGGAACTTTTTTCACTTTTTCAATGACTTGAACGCTAAGGAGACGGCGTCGTGGCACGCATTTCGGGTGTAAACCTGCCCAACAAACCGGTGGCGATCGCGCTCACCTACATCTTCGGTATAGGCCGTACGTCCGCGATGAAAATCTGCGAGGCGGCAAACGTCGCCGGCGAGATCCGGGCGAACGACCTCGGCGATGACGAATTGTCCCGGATACGCGACGTAATAGACCGCGACTACATGATCGAAGGCGATCTCCGGCGCGAAACCGCGATGAATATCAAGCGCCTAATGGACCTTGGTTGTTACCGCGGCCTGCGCCATCGCCGCGGTCTTCCGGTGCGCGGTCAACGGACGCATACCAACGCGCGCACGCGGAAGGGCAAGGCCCGCCCGATCGCCGGTAAGAAATAGGCGGATGACAGGAAAAAAATATGGCTAGACAAGCAACAGCGCGGCCGCGCCGCCGCGAACGCAAAAATATCACCTCCGGTGTAGCCCACGTGAACGCAACGTTCAACAATACGATGGTCAACATAACGGATGCCCAAGGCAATTCGATTGCCTGGTCGTCGGCCGGTTCGCAGGGCTTCAAAGGGTCCCGTAAGTCCACGCCGTACGCAGCGCAGATGGCTGCGGAGGACGCGGGCCGCAAGGCTCAGGATCACGGCGTGAAGACGCTTGAAGTTGAGGTAAAAGGCCCGGGGTCCGGGCGAGAGTCCGCGTTACGCGCTTTACAAGCTGTCGGCTTTACGATTACGGCGATCCGAGATGTGTCGCCGATTCCACATAACGGCTGTCGCCCCAGAAAACGGCGCCGCGTTTAACGCAGAATACTCGTCGGGCCCGCAGGGACGGCACAAGACGAAGAACCCCAGTGCGGCATCTGGCCGCTGTAAGGATAATGGTATGACGGTTATTCATAAGAATTGGCAGGAACTGATCAAACCCACCAAGCTCGATATCGAACCCGGGGAAGAGGCTTCGCGCTCTGCGTCGATTGCCGCGGAGCCGTTGGAACGTGGCTTTGCGACGACACTAGGCAATTCTTTGCGGCGCATTCTGCTGTCGTCGCTTCAGGGTGCAGCCGTGACCGCGGTTCAGATCGACGGCGTCCTGCATGAGTTCTCGTCGATTCCGGGTGTCCGCGAGGACGTGACCGACGTTGTCCTGAATATCAAGTCACTGGCGCTGCGCATGCATGGCGAAGGGCCCAAAAGGATCACGCTGACCGCATCAGGGCCCGGCGAAATCACCGCGGGTATGATCGAAGCGACCCATGATATCGAAATTATTGATCCGGATATCGTTATCTGCACACTGGACGACGGCGCCAAGATTTCGATGGAAATGACGGTCGATACCGGAAAGGGCTATGTGCCGGCCGCGGAAAACCGGGCAGAGGACGCGCCAATCGGCCTCGTTCCCGTCGACGCAGTGTTCAGCCCGGTGCGGCGGGTAGCCTATCGGGTCGAAAATGCCCGCGTCGGGCAGCGGACGGACTATGACAAGCTGGTCATGGATGTCGAAACCGACGGCACGATCTCGCCGGAGGACGCGGTAGCCCTTGCCGCCCGCATCCTTCAGGATCAATTACAGATGTTCATCAACTTCGAAGAGCCTCGGGCTATCCAGGAAACGGTCGAGGCGGCAGAACCCGCTTTCAACCGCAATCTCCTTCGCAAGGTCGACGAGTTGGAACTGTCCGTCCGGTCGGCCAACTGTCTGAAGAACGACAACATTATCTATATCGGTGACCTTGTTCAGAAAACTGAACAGGAAATGCTGCGGACCCCGAATTTCGGCCGCAAATCGCTGAACGAGATCAAGGAGGTCCTGTCGACGATGGGCCTGTATCTCGGCATGGAAATCACGGAATGGCCGCCTGAGAATATCGAGGACATGGCCAAGCGTCTGGAAGAGCCGTACTAAGACGGTAGACAGGAAGAAGAGGACAGGATAATGCGCCATCGTATGAGTGGCCGGAAGCTCAACCGAACGAGCTCACACCGCAAGGCGTTGTTTGGCAACATGGCCGCAGCGCTTATCAAGCACGAGCAGATCACGACAACGCTGCCCAAGGCAAAAGAAATGCGCTCGGTCGTCGATCGGCTGATCACGCTCGGCAAGCGCGGCGACCTGCATGCCCGACGGATCGCGGTCGCGCGCTTGCACGGGGATAAAAAGCTCGCCGATAAGCTGTTTACGACGCTGGCGGACCGTTATCGGGACCGTCCCGGCGGGTATACGCGGGTGATTAAAGCTGGCTTCCGCTACGGCGATTCCGCACCGATGGCGGTGATCGAGCTGGTCGATCGCGATCCTGACGCCAAGGGTCGAGACTCCGGGCCTGTTCAGGTCACCGAAGACTTAGAGCAGGAAGCTGTAGCGTAAGGTTTTCGGCCAAACGGAACGACGAAAAAGGGCGGTTCTCTGGATCGCCCTTTTGCTTTGGGTACCTGATGCCCTGAAATGCTAAGATAGATCTATGCGCCCCGATAAACTGAATTCTCTTGGTTCCATCATTTTTTTGGCGGCAGGTATCATTGCGGCCGTCCAGGATGCGACTGCGCAGTCCAGGACTGTTCCTGCCTCGCGAGCGGAGACGATGCTGTCCTTCGCACCGCTGGTGAAATCGGCCGCGCCGGCCGTTGTAAATATTTATACCCGGCGCGTGGTTCGCGCGCGCACGGCAACGCCGCTGTTCAATGATCCGTTTTTCCGCCGATTCTTTGGAGACCAGTTCCAGTTCGGCGGACAGACCAGAAAAAGGGTTCAGAACTCTCTCGGATCGGGCGTTATCGTGAGCAGCGACGGTCTGATCGTCACCAACTATCATGTAATCGATAAGGCGGACGAGATCACGGTCGTGCTGACGGACCGGCGCGAATTCGAGGCGGAGGTTGTGACACGGGACGAACGGACAGACCTTGCGGTTCTGCGTATCCGGTCCGGTGTGGAGAAACTGCCATTTCTGAAACTCCGGGACACCGACACCCTGGAAGTTGGAGATCTTGTCCTCGCAATCGGCAATCCGTTCGGCGTTGGGCAGACCGTCACCAGCGGCATTGTTTCGGCACTGGCCCGGACTGCGCGGGGGGTGAGCGATTTTGGGTTCTTCATCCAGACGGATGCCGCCATTAATCCGGGCAATTCCGGCGGTGCGCTGGTCGCCCTCGACGGCGGGCTGATTGGGATCAACACGGCAATTTATTCGCGTGGCGGAGGATCCAACGGGATTGGGTTCGCTATTCCATCCAACATGGTTGCGACAGTAATTGGCAGTGCATTGAAAGGCGGGGCAGTAGTTAGGCCGTGGATCGGCGCGCGCGGACAGACAGTCGATGCAGATATCGCCCGGTCGCTTGGCCTGACGACGCCATCCGGCGTACTTATTAATTTCGTTCATCCGACCGGTCCGGCAGCGGATGCAGGTCTCAAAATCGGCGACGTAATTGTTTCCATAGGCGGTAAAGACGTTCCCGACGCGAATTCCCTGCGTTTCCGAATTGCGACTCTGTCGGTTGGGGGCGAGGCGCGCATCGGAGCTATACGCAACGGCTCGCTTATTGAAATGCGGGTCCGGATGATCGCCGCTCCAGAAGATCCGCCGCGCGACCTTTCGCTCATTACCGGTACAAATCCCTATACGGGTGCAGAGGTCGCCAATCTTTCACCAGCGCTGACGGAAGAACTGGCGCTCGACAGCGAAGCGACGGGCGTTATCGTCCTGCGAATAAAGCGTGGTTCTCCGGCTGACCGGATCGGTCTGGAACCGGGAGATACTCTGGTTCGGCTTAATGGTCAGAAGATTGAATCCGTCTCTGCCCTGAAAAAGCTTCTGACTCGGGATTACTCGGCGTGGCGTATCGAGATCAGTCGATCCGGCCGTCTGCTTCAGCTGATCATACGGGGTTGAAGGATGAGCGCGGGGATGGAAAGCCTTTTCGAAGCCGACGCACCGCGTCCCCTGGCAGACAGGCTGCGACCGTCCAGGTTGGAAGACGTATTGAGTCAAGATCATTTGCTGGGTCCTGATGGCCCGCTGGGCCGGATGACGCGCGAGGGCCGGATGACATCGATGATTCTGTGGGGTCCACCTGGTATCGGGAAAACCACGGTCGCGCGTTTGCTGGCAGGGTCGACAAATCTCCACTTCGAACCCCTTTCCGCCGTCTTTTCTGGCGTTGCCGATCTTCGGCGTGTTTTCGACACCGCGAAAGAGCGGCGAGTGGCCGGGCAGGGGACACTAGTGTTCGTGGATGAAATTCACCGTTTCAACCGGGCACAACAAGACGGTTTTCTGCCATACGTGGAAGACGGCACGGTCATCCTTGTCGGTGCGACGACCGAAAACCCTTCCTTCGAACTGAACGGTGCGCTTCTGTCACGTTGCCAGGTCTTCGTGCTGAACAGGCTCGGCCATGATGCTCTGGAAACGTTGCTGACCCGGGCGGAGCAAGAGATGGGTACAACCTTGCCGCTGACGGAGGATGCCCGGCGCAGCGTCAGTGCGATGGCGGACGGCGATGGCCGTTACTTGCTTAATCTCGTCGAGGAAATCGGTGCCATCGGCACCGATCATCCGCTGGACGTCGTGGAACTGACCCAACGAATTCAGAAAAGGGTACCGCTTTACGACAAATCCCAGGAGGCGCACTACAACCTTATCAGCGCGTTGCATAAATCGCTGCGGGGATCCGACGTCGATGCGGCTCTGTACTGGCTGGCCCGGATGCTGGATGGCGGTGAGGATCCTCGCTATGTCGCCCGCCGTCTCACGCGCTTCGCGCTAGAGGACATCGGGATAGCCGACCCCGGGGCGCTACCGCAGTCGATCGCCGCCTGGGAGGCGTATGAACGTATCGGATCGCCTGAGGGAGAACTGGCGATTGCCCAGTGCGTAATCTATCTGGCAACAGCGCCGAAATCCAATGCCGCCTATCGCGCCTTCGGCGCAGCGGCGAAGTCCGCAAAGAATACCGGATCCCTGGCGCCGCCGAAACATACCCTGGATGCGCCAACCAACCTGATGAAGGATCTCGGTTACGGCGATGGTTACAAGTACGACCATGACTCCGAAGACGGATTTTCCGGACAGAATTATTTTCCCAACGAAATGCCGCGTGAGGAGTTCTACCGGCCCGTCGACCGAGGGTTCGAGCGCGATATCGGAAAACGGCTCGACTATTGGAAGAAGTTACGTGAAAGGGCGCAGACCGGGGGCGAGAGAGCAGAATGAAGACGTTCCTATTTGTGGCCCTGGGGGGTGCCGTCGGCGCATCGGCAAGATACGCGGTCGGGATGCTGGTTTTACACTTCAGCGGCGGGCAATTTCCTTGGGGTACGTTGGTCGTCAATGTTGTAGGATCCTTCCTGCTCGGTGTTCTGACAGCGTGTCTGACGTTTTCATGGTCGCCCTCAGTAGAGTTGAGAGTGTTTCTCGTCGTGGGTGTTCTAGGCGGGTTCACCACGTTCTCGGCTTTTTCGCTCGACGTTCTTTTGTTCACCGAGAGGGGTCGCTCCGATCTGTCGGCAATTTACGTGATCGGTACCCTGGTCCTGTCCGTCGGGGGACTGTTTGCCGGATTGCGACTGACAAGGGCCATACTGACATGAGCGGCGTTCAGAATTGTGGAGTGTCCGCGGAGGATGCGGATATCCGCGTCGATCGATGGTTTCGACGTCATTTTCCCGAGCTGAAGCACGGAAGGCTTGAGAAGCTCTTGCGGACAGGGCAGATTCGGGTCGACGGTGGCCGGGTGAAATCGTCGACGCGGCTGGCCGCCGGACAGGTCTTGCGCATACCGCCCCTCGGGGCTGACTCCGGGGGTGAGCGTCGCATCGGTCACGAGGAGGTCAACGGCAAGGATCGTGCCTGGATCAATTCTTTGGTTCTCCATGCCGATGACGACGTGATCGCCCTGAACAAGCCTTCTGGGATTGCCGTGCAGGGAGGTAGCGGCGTCGGACGGCACATCGACGGGCTTCTTGCCGGCCTTGTTCCGCCCGAAGCGGAACGGCCAAAACTTTTGCATCGATTGGATCGCGACACAAGCGGCGTGTTGCTGGTCGCCCGCCGTGCCGCCGTTGCTGCCAGGCTGGGTAAGGTGTTTCGCGGGCGCGACGCGGCAAAATCCTATTGGGCGCTTGTCGTTGGGGTTCCTTCGCCCCGCGAAGGAACCGTGAAAGATTTTCTGATGAAATCGGCCGGACAAGACGGATACGAGAAAGTGGTTGCAGATGCAGCAATGGGTAAATTGGCGGTGACGGATTACCGGGTTATCGATGCCGCAGGCCGCAAGGCAGCATGGCTGCTACTGCGACCCCGGACCGGCCGGACGCACCAGCTGCGCGTGCACTGCGCCGGTATGGGTACGCCGATCGCCGGAGACCGGAAATACGGGGGCGAGCGCGCCATTCTCGATGGAACGCCGAGTCCCGGGGAGCTCCACCTTCATGCCCACTCGATTACGCTTCCACACCCGTCCGGCGGTACCTTGACCGTTACCGCCCCACTGCCCGGGAAGGTGCGGCGGTCGTGGGAATTTTTTGGTTTCGATGCGGACCGGGAGGAAAAATGAACGGAAAAACGCGTCTCGCGGCGTTCGATCTGGACGGAACGCTTCTCAACAGTATTCCGTCTATCGTAATCGGCGTAAGGACCTGCTGGGATGCGCTCGGTTTTCCGGATGTGTCCGATGACGAGATACGCAATATTATCGGACTTCCCTGGGAAGAGAGTGTTCAAACGCTTATGCCCGGTGCGGGAGCCCGCGAGGTCTCGATGATCAATGAATACCACGCGGAAATTGCGCGCGGCGATCGTCCATCGCCCGACCGGCCCCCGGAAGAGATATTCGCGGGCGCCGCGGAAACTCTCGACCGGTTTGAAGCCGACGGATACGTGCTCGCCATTGTCACCAGCCGTTCCAACCGCCGATTTTACGAACTGCTCGACCGGGCGGGCCTGTCAGGCCGTTTCGCAACGGTGAAGACCGCTGATCTTGGTCCGGGAAAACCCGATCCGTACCTGTTGATCGAAGCGATGGCGGATGTTGGCGCGACACCAGAGGATACGGTGATGATCGGTGATACGACCTACGACATCATGACCGGTCGAAACGCTGGTACGGGGGCGATCGGCGTAACCTGGGGTGTCCACCCCGACCACAAGCTGACCGATGCCGGTGCGCATCATGTTGTGGACGATTTCGAGGACCTGCACGATCATGCGAATGCGCTGACGTTGGGGTCCGCGTCGTCGTGAAGAAATTCTACGAACATGTTGCCACGCGTGAAGAAGCCGACGGCTTCTCCATCTGCCTCGACGAAAGACCCGTAAAAACACCTGCTAAGCACGCGTTGTCCCTTCCGAATATGGCGTTGGCGGAGGCGGTCGCCGACGAATGGCGAACCGACGTCGACGAGATCGATCCGTCCGGCATGATCCTGACCCGGCTTGCCAACAGCGCGGTCGACAGTGTTTCCGTTCACCGAGGCGCGGTAATTGATGAAATCGCCGGTTTCGGGGAGACCGATCTGCTGTGCTATCGGGCTGCGGAACCGGTGGAGTTGCGGGAGCAGCAGGAGCAGCGCTGGGCGCCTTTGCTGGCCTGGTTGCTTCAGTCGAAGGGCGTTGCTCTACGAGCTACTGATAGCGTTTTGCCCCTAAGCCAGGAGCAGAGCGACCTCGATACCGTCCGGGAGGTCGTCTCCTCGTTCGACGATTACGGTCTTTCCGCCCTGCATATGGTTACATCTGCCTGCGGATCCGTAGTGCTGGGCCTCGCGACCGCGTACGGCGAAATTGATGGGAATACCGCCTGCGAGCTTTCTCTTCTGGAGGAGACTTTCCAGATCGGGCGGTGGGGCGAAGACCCGGAAGCGACGAAACGGCGGGAGATACTCCAGACGGATATCGAGGCCGCGGCACGGTTTCTGGAATTGCTGCGTGCCGCCCCGTGAAATCGGTGTCGGTTCGAGTTACTGGCCGCGTACAGGAGGTCTGGTATCGCGCCTAGACCGCGAAACAGACGAGTAGCCGTAACTCTCGGGCTTGGGGTGCGCAATCGCAACGACGGCAGCGTCGAAGCGGTTTTCTGCGGCACGGAAGAAGACGTTACGTCCGTGCTGGCGGCCTGCGAAAAAAGACAGCCCCTCGCACGGGTAGGTTCGGTCAATGGTGAGACCTACTATCGGCCGGGCCTCGAATTTACGAGTCGTCCGACGGAACAGAGGTATCTCTGCCGAAGACGGTTTCAAAAGAATTCCTCAGCAGGTCGTCGAGTTCGGTCATGGACACCGTTACGCCAAGATCTTTCAGGGACGTCACGCCGAATTCCGAAATACCGCAAGGAACGATCCCTTCGTAATGTGCTAGATTCGGCTCCACGTTTATCGAGATGCCGTGGAAACTGACCCAGCGTCTGACGCGTACGCCGATGGCGGCGATTTTGTCTTCGCGTACAACCGGATCGCGCTCGACGTTTCGGTCCACCCAGATTCCGACCCGGCCTTCTCGGCGATCGCCCGGCACGCCGAGTTCCCGGAGCGTCACGATGACCCACTCCTCGAGATCTCGGACATAGCGCCGGATATCGCGGCCCCGGTGATCTAGGTCCATCATCACGTAGCAAACCCGCTGTCCAGGTCCGTGATAGGTGTATTCACCGCCCCGGCCCGCCGTGAACACGGGAAACCGGTTCCCGTCCAGCAGGTCGCTGGGTTGCGAACTGGTGCCAGCGGTATACAGCGGGGGATGCTCTACCAGCCACACCAGTTCGGGTCCGCCGTCTACGATGTCAGCGACACGGCATTCCATCGTTTTCAGGGCTTCAGGGTAGTCGGTCAGGCCCTGCGAAACATGCCACTCAACGGGAGGCTCCGAATTCATAAAAGCTCTGCTCTTGCAGTCGATACACCAATTTGGTATGTCACCTGGCCTTAAAAAATCAAGCAAAATGGAGATTTTGCTCGAAAAGCGGTCGTGGCGGAATTGGTAGACGCGC
>DKQG01000040.1:20932-77140 GCA_002471575.1 Alphaproteobacteria bacterium UBA7314
GAGTCTTCTCGACCGCACCAGATTAACCCAGGCTCGCCGGTTTTAAGCGGGCCTGGTATTTTTTTGTCATATTGGCTGGGTAAACCGGTAGATCACGGGAAGCGAGCCGCATGGTCGACGTTGGCGCAGATACAGAGATCACGCAAGATCTGACGCCTGTTCAGGCAGCGGACCTGCTTGGCTTGAATCCCGAAGTCGTCCGGGATGCAATCGTTGCGCTAGGCTCCGATGATGGCGTCGCGATCCAGGATATCGTTTCCGCGCTCCATCCCGCCGAAGTTGCCGATCTTATCGAAATGCTGCGTGGGCCGATGCGGACCCAGCTTGTGGAATTGCTGCGGCCGACTTTCGATCCGGAAGTTCTGACCGAGCTGGACGAAGTGATCCGCGACGAGATAGCCGAACAGCTGGGCATCGACACCATCGCAAAGGCGATCGCTGCACTGGATTCGGACGACGCCCTGAACCTGATTTCCACGCTGGAGGAAACCAAGCAGCGGCGCGTTCTGCACGCAATATCATATGCCCTGCGATCTATGCTGGAAGAGGGCCTCGCTTTTCCAGAGGAAAGCGCCGGCCGGTTGATGCAGCGCGAATTTGTTGCCGTGCCGTCTTTTTGGAACGTGGGCGAGGTGATCGATTTTCTCAGGGAAAGCGATGATCTGCCCGATGATTTTTACGACGTGTTCGTCGTCGATCCGCGTCACCGGCTTATTGGCTATGTCGCTCTGAGCCGTATTCTGCGCACGAAAAGACCGGTGGCGGTCCGCGACATCATGCTGGGGGAGTTCGTGTCGGTGCCGGTCAATATGGACCAAGAAGACGTCGCTTACGTGTTCGCGCAGCAGGACCTGATTTCGGCCCCGGTGGTAGACGACTCCGAGCGGTTGATCGGCGTGATCATGATTGATGATATCGTGGACGTTATTCATCAGGAGGCCGAAGAGGACATCATGCGTCTCGGCGGTGTTCAGGAAGACGATTTGTATGCCGCGGTGGTCGATACCGGTAAATCCCGTTTCGCCTGGCTCTTTGTCAACTTGTTAACCGCGATTATGGCTTCGCTGGTGATTGGGTTGTTCCAGGGAACGATAGAGCAAGTTGTCATGCTGGCCGTACTGATGCCGATCGCTGCGTCGATGGGCGGCAATGCGGGCACCCAGACGCTGACGGTTGCCGTCCGGGCAATTGCGATGAAAGAACTAACCCCGGCGAATGCCGTTCGTGTATTGTCCAAGGAAGTGCTGGTGGGTACCTTTAATGGAATGCTGTTCGCTGTCATTATCGGGCTGATTACGTGGTTCTGGTCGGGCAGCGTCGGTATCGGCGCCGTGATGGCGGTGGCGATGATAATCACCCTTGTGGTGGCCGGGCTGGCGGGTGCGGCGATACCGTTTGGCTTGTCCCGAACGAGGTTCGACCCAGCGATTGCGTCCGGCGTTTTCCTGACCACCATCACCGACGTGGTGGCCTTCCTCGCATTTCTGGGGTTGGGGGCCTGGTTTCTGATATGATCGGCGCCCGCAACTCGGCTGAGTCCGCCGTTTTTAGCCCTTTAAGACGTTTTAATCAGCTTCGCGTCTCACCGCCATCGGGGATTTGTTGACCAGGTTCTTAGATGGCAAATAGGATCTCTGTCCGCGAGAATTCAAAATCGTCCAGACGCATGTCGATGCCATTCAGACGGTTCTGCGTGAGGATATCAAACGCAACGACGACACGACCGGCGTTCGGACTTTCGACGGGCTCTAGGAACCGGTTCTGAAGCTTTAGCGCAGACTTTTCCACAGATTTCCAGATAGTGGTGCGTGAACGGGCGCCAGCCGCGCTTTATGATGGCGTCATGACCGTTCACTTGATCAAGCTTGCCGTCGGTATCGAGAATTTTTCGGGCCTCGCTGAACGACAGGCGCATCGGCTGGCGGAAGCGGCCGGATCGAACGAGCCTAAGCTTAGGCACTTAACCCGTTCGACGCCGAGGCGGGCGGATGAGCTTCTCGACGGTGGGTCGATTTACTGGGTCATCAAGCGCGCCATCCGCGCGCGTCAGCGCGTCCTAGATATCGACCAGTCAGTCAATCACAAGGGTATGCCGCGCTGCGCGCTGATCCTTGACCCCGAGCTAGTACCCGTCCGGGCGCAGCCGTGTAGGTCATTTCAGGGTTGGCGGTACCTCGCAGAGAAAGATGCGCCGTTAGACGTGATTGGTTTCCAGGATGACGCGGACGAACTGCCGGCCGAGATGGCGGAGGAATTGCGCGAACTAGGTCTTCTCTAGTACGTGGCTCAGCCTTTAAGAAGCTTCTGGAGCTTTAACTCCGGATCGGCGAGGTCGGACGCGTTGAATGTCTTACCAGACGTCATCATGCGGCGCGTGAAGCGAAGGTCTCGCGGGTTGTTAATCGCTGCCGCGCCTTCCAGCTTCCCGTCCTTTAGGTAGAATTCCACGAATTCTCCGGCATCCCGGTCGCCCCGAACTGCCGTTTCGTCCCACTCTTCCGGCAGCCCCATTAGCTGGATGTTTGCGTCATACTGATCGGACCAGAACCAGGGAATTTCGGCATAAGAGTCCTCGCCGCCTAGCATGGCCTTCGCTGCGCAGATCGCCTGGTTCTGCGCATTTTCCCATGATTCAAGTCGGATGCGGCGACCAAGAAGCGGGTTCGGGTGATTTGCGTTATCGCCAGCCGCGTAGATGTCGGGGTGCGAGGTTTGTCCTTTGTCGTCGACGATGATCCCGTTGTCGGTGGCCAGTCCCGCCGCTGTGGCCAGCTCCACATTTGGGGTCAGGCCGATACCGACGACGGCTATGTCGCAGTCGATCACCCATCCGTCCGACATGACCGCTCGTTGAAGGCGGCTGTCGCCTTCGAAATGATCGAACGAGACACCGCAGCGGATATCGACGCCGTTGCGGACATGCAGGTCGTGAATCCATTGTGACATTTCCGGCGAAAGCGCGCGCGCGCATACCCGGTCGGCCAGTTCCACAACGATGGCCGTCGCCTCCTGTTTGCGGGCCGCGGCAGCGACTTCCAGTCCGATCCATCCGGCACCGATCACCAGTACGGTTGCATCCGGCGTCATCTTTGACCGGATGGCGTCGGCATCGTCGATCGTGCGCAGCGTATACACGCCGTCCAAGTCGGCGCCTTCCACCGGCAGCCTGGTCGCTCGGCCGCCCGTTGCGATCATCAACTTGTCCCACGCGACGGTCTTACCGTCTTCGAGTGTCAGCGTATGTTCATCCGGTGCAATCTCCGATACGCGGGTGCCAAGGCGCATTTCGATATCGGCGTCCTCCAATGTACCCGGCGGCCATAGCAGGCAGATCTCTTTCTCAGCGTTGCCCAGAAGGACTTCCTTGGACAGCGGCGGGCGCTCGTGCGGCGGGAAATTTTCATCCCCGAAAATTACGACACGTCCTTCGAACCCTTGGTCGCGAAGGGTTTTTGCCGTCCATCCACCGGCCTGGCCGGCCCCGATAATGATATATGTCTGGTCTGCGGACATTGCGTCTTCTCACCGTTAACCGTTCGGCAGGCCGACCAGAATGTCGTCGCCTTCGATCTTCACTTCGTAAGTGGCAAGATCCACCGTCGCAGGCGGGGTTTCGGCCTTGCCTGTCTTCACGTTGAACTGCGCGCCATGCAGCGGACATTCAAGGCATTCGCCTTCCAGGTACCCGTCCGCCATCGAGGCATAGGCGTGGCTGCAGATATCGTCCATCGCGTAGAATTCACCGCCGAGGTTGATGATGGCGACTTCCTTGCCTTCGATGATGACCTGAATCGCCTCGTCTTCGTCGAGCTGATCTGTTTTGAGGGCATTGTGAAAAGTTACGTCACTCATAATAATTTCCGTCCGTGTGTTCTGTGTTGGTTCGGTTCTGAAGGGTCGGCGGAGTGTACAAAACGGCCCTCAACCCCTCAACAGCTAAGCGATTGAAATAGACGCTAAACCGTTTCGTTCTCAATAGGGTTCAAGAGGACATCAACGCCTGATACCTCCACTTCCACCGTGTCGCCGTCGCGGAGCCAGGTGGGCGGATCGAGGCGGGCGCCGGAACCCGTCGGCGTTCCGGTGGAAATGATGTCGCCAGGTTCCAGGGCATTCCAGGTGGACGCATAGGCAATAAGATACGAAAAATCGTAGAGGATATTTGCCGTCGTATCGTCCTGACGCACTTCACCGTTTACCCGCGTCGTGACGCGCATGTCGTCATAGCCGTCGCTGAATTCGTCGGCAGTTACCATCCACGGACCCACCGAGCCGCAACGATAGAAATTCTTGCCCTGCGTAATGTTGAGCTTTTCGTGTCGCATCCAGTCCCGGATACAACCTTCATTCAAGCATGTAACCGCGCCGATGTGGTCAAGTGCGCTTTCGCGTGGAATCCGGCGCCCGCCTCTCCCGATGACGAGCGCGATCTCCCCTTCGTAATCGAGTTGCTCGGATTCCGGCGGTACCAGCATGGCCTGATTATGGGCGACAAGTGTTTCGGGCGTACGGAGAAAAATGTTCGGGTAGTCCCCTTTGATCGAATTCCCGTATTCGGCGTCCCGGTTGCCATAGTTGATCCCGACGCACACGATCTGGCCGGGAAAATCGATGGGCCGTCTGTATTCGATTTCGTCCAAGGAATAATCGGCATCCGCGCCGGCAACGGCTTGTAACGCTTTTTTCTGCGCCCCGGGATCGAGCAGATTCGTCAGCCCGGACACATCCGGCATCCGGGAGGCCAGGTCGAAAACCTTGTCGCCATCGATCATGCCGAAAGACGTAGAATCATTCGCGCCGAAGGTGAGCAGTTTCATCGTTCGGATTATTCCGTCAGTGAGTTGTCTCGTCAGTCATACCCGCCCGCCTAGAGGAAATCGAGGCGCTAGCCGGCGGCGAAGAGTTTGTGCAGGTGAGCAAGGTGTTGTGACATTTCATCAGCAGCCCCCGCCGCATCCCGTTGTCTGAGCCGGGCTAGAAACCGGCGGCGGGAAGCAACCACTTCCGCGGTGTCTTCAGCCGATATCGGACGGTGGACCTGTCGTAACAGGTCCATCAGGATCCTCATCAGCAGAATGAGGACCGGATTTCCCGTGCATTCCCCCAGAAGGACATGGAAACCGATGTTCAGATCCGTCTTGGCATCCATGTTCTCGTCTCGGGTTAGTTTTTCAACGGCATCGATGTTTTCTTCTAGCCGGTTCAGATCCGCTCCGGTTGCGCGTGCCACTACCGCTTCCACGATGGCGGTTTCGATTAGCAACCGGGCATCGGTTATGTCGGTTAGTTCGACGCCTCCAAGATGCAGCAGGTCTTCGATCGATTGAGCGACCGCCTCCGGGTCGCCGTCCGTAATGAAGGCGCCGCCATGTGCACCCTTTTGCAGGGTGATCAGGCCGGCGTGTTCCAGTGCGCGCAGCGCTTCGCGGACGGCATTCCGGCTGGTGCCGAACTGTTCCGCCAATGTTCGTTCGGGCGGCAGTTTGTCGCCGGGCTTCAGGGTGCCGCCACGGACCTGTTCGCGAATCTGATCGCCGATCACCTCGAACGTGCGACGGGTGCGGGCGGGGGCGAAGTCGTCCATCTTGGAAAATTCCGGTACCGGTTGACTCGATTGGTTTAATGGTAGTACCAATCAACACAAATTTCAAACACTATCCCGATAACCGCTGACATGTGCGGTTTTCGGTGCCGAAGCGAGGGAGAAATTATGGCAGAAGCCGAAACCCGGAAGATCGAATGGCCCGATGACGGTGTCAGTCGCATCCCATATCAGATCTATACCGATCCCGATAACTACGAGGACGAACAGAGGCGAATCTTCCGTGGCCCGATCTGGAGTTTCGTCTGCACGACACAGGAAATCGAGAAGCCGGGCGATTACATGACGACCTATATCGGCGATACACCGGTGATTGTTCTGCGTGATCTGGAGGGCGAGGTTCAGGTCATCGTCAATCGCTGTGCCCACCGCGGCAATCTGGTCTGCATCAACCGGGAAGGGAACACCGACGAACTGACCTGCGTCTATCACAACTGGCGATACGATCTTCAGGGCAACCTGAAAAGTGTCGCGTTCGGCAAGGGTGTCGGAAAGTCCGGCGGCATGCCGGATGATTTTGACCGGACAGAGCACGGCCTCCAGCGCCTCCGCGTCGAGGTCTATCAGGGTTTGATCTTTGCCACTTTTTCGGATGAGGTTGCGCCACTGACTGATTGGCTGGGCGAAGAGATGGTCGAGAATATTGACCGGGTTGTCGGGCGCGGGATGGTGCTTCTCGGCACCTATAGCCAGTACATGCCGAACAACTGGAAGCTCTATATGGAGAACGTGCGCGATTCCTATCACGCCAGCATCCTTCACATGTTCCAGGCTACGTTCCGACTCAACCGCCTGTCAATGAAAGGCGGGATCAAGCTGTCCGACAACGGTTGGCATCACATCAGCTATTCCATTGCCGAAACCGACCGGGAGGAAGACCAGTACGACGCGAAGAAGCTGCGCGCGGTGAAGGATGGCTATACGTTAGCGGACCCGACGCTGGTAAAAGGCTGGCGCGAATTCGACTGCGGTACCACGCTGGCCATCCAGTCGACCTATCCGAATTTCGTGGTTCAGCAGATTTCCAATTCGCTGGCGTTGCGCCTGTGCCTGCCCAAGGGCTCGGAAGAATGCGAATTGCTGTGGTGGGTGTTCGGCACGCCGGAAGACACCGAAGAACAACAGGAGATCCGCATCAAGCAATCCAACATGATCGGGCCGGGTGGCGTGATCTCGATGGAGGACGGCGTAGTTGGCGGATGGATACAGCGCGGCACCAAACGCGACCAAGAGAAGACCACCATCGTCCAAATGGGCGGCCGCGACGTGGCGCCCAGCGCGGAAGGCCGGGCGACTGAGGTGTCGATCCGGGGGTTCTGGCAGGGCTATCGCGATTGCATGGGGCTGTGACAATGGATGGATCGGTAAATCTGGGCGCCGATGTGCGCCGGCAAATCGAAGACCTGATCGCGGATTACGCGCATGCCATAGACGACGACAGGCTGGAGGAATGGCCTGACTTTTTCACCGACAACTGCTCGTACCGCATCATCAACCGGGAAAATCACGCCAAGGGCCGGCGGGTCGGCATCATGGACTGTTCAAGCAAGGGCATGCTGCGGGACCGTATTCTCGCCCTGCGGGAAGCCAACGTGTACGAGCCTCACTTCTATCGCCATCTGCAGTCCGACACTCGCATTACCGGCATGGACGAAGACGCCTATGAGGTCGAAACGTCCTTCGCGATCGTCCGCACCATGCAGGAAGGCGACATGTCGATCTTCTGTGCCGGGCAGTTCGTCGACGAGATCGTTTTCGATGGCGATACGCCGCTTTTCAGGAAAAGGCTGGTTGTCACCGACTCAAATCGCATTCATACCCTGATCGTCATACCCATCTGAGGATTTGCGAAGGTGACCTCCAAGCCCCGTATCGCCATTGCGATCGGCGACCCAGCGGGCATCGGCCCCGAGATCTCGATCAAGGCATCGCTGAACCGAGATGTGTGTGATATCTGCGATCCCGTCATCGTGGGCGATTACGAGGTTCTCGCCCGGTATGCGCACGTGCTTCGCAAACCTCCGCCCGAAAACGTCGTCGATGTCGGCGCGATCAACGTAAATTTCCTGACGCCGGGCGAGAGCGACGCATCCTGCGGCCGCGCGATCCTGGAATATGCCGCCAAAGCCGTGGACATGGCTCAGGCGGGCGAAGTCGATGCCGTGGTCGCATGCCCGCAGACGCAATCATCGATAAAGGCGGCTGGCATCGAGTTCGACGGCTATCCATCCTGGGTGGCGCGGCGGACCGGCACCGATCCGGACGACGTTTTCATGATGTTGGTGTCCGACCGCCTGCGAATTGCCCATGTCACACTTCATCTCGGTATTCGCGAGGCGCTGGATCTGATCGATACACCGCGTATCGTTCGGACGCTCAGCGCTGCGAATACCGCGCTACAACGGATCGGTATCGCCACGCCCAGGATTGCTGTTTCCGGGATCAATCCGCATGCGGGAGAGGACGGGCTTTTTGGTTCGGAAGAGGCAGAGATTGTGATGCCGGCGCTGGACCAGGCGCGCGCGGCCGGGATTGACGCTCATGGTCCGTTCGGCGCCGATACGATGTATCTGGACAAGAGTTTCGATGCCTATGTCGTGATGTATCACGATCAGGGCCATATTCCCGCGAAGCTGGTCGGGTTCGACGGGACGGCCGCCTTTGCCATCGGCACGCCGGTTCTGTTTTCGTCGGTTGCGCATGGCAGTGCGTTCGATATCGCCGGACGTGGCAAGGCAAGCGCGGGCGCGCTCGTCTGGGCGATCAAACAGATTTCGGGCGCGGCGGCGGCCGCATGATCGTCAGGCGGTTACGTTAAACGCGACGGATCCCAGCCCTTCGACCGTGTTGCGAACATTGACTCCCGGCCGCAGCGCTTCCGCGGCGGTCGCGCCGCCGGCCATGACGATCCAGCCCGCTTCGAGACGTTCTCCGGATTCCGCGGTGAGACGTGCCGCAGCGACGAGCGACCGGACAGGATGGCCCAGGATCGCGGCGGAAGAGCCAATCTGCACCGGGCGGCCATTGAATTCCATCACCATCCCGAGATTGTCGAGATTGGAGTCCGGCGGGCACCACGGACCAACCACGAAACTGGACGACGACGCATTGTCTGCAACCACGTCTTCTAGCGAGAATTTGAAATTCTTGTATCGGGAATCAATGATTTCCATCGCCGCAGCGACTCCATCCACAGCGGAAAGTGCTTCCGCCGCCGTGCAGGGATAACCCAGCGGACGCTTCAGCAGAAAAGCGATTTCAGGTTCGACGCGCGGGTGGACGTAGTTTTTGATCGAGATGGTATCCCCGTCTTCGACCATCATCTGATCGGTCAGGCGGCCCCAGATCATGTCGTTCAGATCCATCTGCACCATCTTGGCGCGGCTGGTGAAGCCCATTTTCATGCCGTTGCGCTTCTCGCCCCGATCTAGACGCCGCTGGATCGACGCGGCCTGTATGTCATAGGCATCGTCCAGAGTATACTTGGTGTTTTCGGACAGCTGACGCGTTGCGCGGGCCCTGTGGGCAGCGTTGTCCAGCGTGCGTGCGAGTTTGGCGATTTCCACCATGATTATTCTCCCTTGCCGGTGGCGTCGCCGCCGTCCCGTTCCTTGATCATATCCAGCGCCACGTCGACGATCATATCTTCCTGGCCGCCGACCATGCGGCGATTGCCCAGTTCGATCAGAATATCGCGCGTATCGACGCCATAGGTTTCCGATGCGGTTTCCGCGTGGCGCAGGAAGCTCGAATAAACCCCGGCGTAACCGAGCGAGAGCGTTTCCCGGTCGACCCGCACAGGACGGTCCTGCAGCGGACGGACCAGTTCTTCCGCAGCGTCCATCAACCCGAACAGATCGCAGCCGTGGTTGAGCCCCATCCGATCCGCCACGGCGATGAAGATCTCAAGCGGTGCGTTGCCCGCGCCCGCGCCCATGCCTGCGAGAGACGCATCGACCCGTGTACAGCCGTGTTCAAGCGCAACAATGGAATTCGAAATGCCGAAGGACAGATTGTGATGGGCGTGAATGCCTGTCTCGGTTTCCGGTTTCAGCACGTCGTTGAACGCCTTGAACCGGTCGGCGACGTCTTGCACCAGCAGCGCGCCGCCGGAATCCGTTACGTAGACGCAGTGCGCCCCGTACTCTTCCATCAGCAGCGCCTGCTCGGCCAGTTTATCCGGCGGGTTCATATGCGCCATCATCAGAAAACCGGCGACATCCATGCCCAGGTTGCGGGCATATTCGATGTGCTGTTTGGAGACATCGGCCTCGGTACAATGCGTCGCCACGCGAACGGACCTCGCACCCGCTTCGTAGGCTTCGCGCAGATCTTCCACGGTGCCGATCCCCGGCAGTAACAGCGTTGCCAGCTTCGCGTGCTCCAGAACGCTGGCCGCGGCTTCGATATAGTCGAGGTCGGTTTCCTTGGCAAAACCGTAGTTGAACGACATGCCAGCTAGTCCGTCGCCATGGGCGACTTCGATGGAGGACACTTTGGCGTCGTCCAAGGCCTTGCATATCGCCTTGATATGATCGAGACCGTACTGATGGCGAATGGCGTGCATTCCGTCACGAAGCGTAACGTCCTGCACATAGATTTTTTTCTCTGTGTCGATGGCCATGGCTGCGCTCCTAAACGGTCGCCATGCGGCGTTCTATCACGCGTTCCGCGGTCTGAAGCGCGGCGGAAGTCATGATATCCAGATTACCCGCATATTTCGGCAGGTAGTGTCCGGCGCCCTCTACTTCGAGGAATATGGAAGACTTGATGCCCTGAAAATCACCACGACCCGGAATGTACAGCGGATTATTGGATCCGAAGCGTTCGAACTGCACTTCCTGCTTCAGGCGGTAGCCCGGCACGTAGCTCTGTACTTCCTTGACCATCTCTTCCACCGATTCCGCAATCTTTTCCTGGTCGGTATCGTCCGACAGAGTGTAGACGGTATCGCGCATCACCAGCGGCGGTTCCGCCGGGTTCAGGACGATGATCGCCTTACCCTGGGCCGCGCCGCCGACGACTTCCAGGCCTTTCGACGTGGTTTCGGTAAACTCGTCGATATTGGCGCGCGTCCCCGGACCCGCCGATTTCGACGAGATCGACGCAACGATTTCCGCATACTGAACCGTGGCCACACGATTGACGGCATGTACCATCGGGATAGTGGCCTGGCCACCGCAGGTGACCATGTTGATGTTGTTAGCGTCGAGATGCTGGTCCGCGTTGACCACAGGCACCACATAAGGGCCGACCGCCGCGGGCGTCAGATCAATGATGACCTTGCCATCCTTTTCGCAGAGTGCCGCGTTGTGTTTGTGGGCGCCAGCCGATGTGGCGTCGAAGACGAGAACGATGTCTTTCCATTCCGGCATTTTCGTCAGCCCGTCGAGACCTTCATGCGTGGTCGCCACGCCGATCTTGGCGGCGCGCGCGAGGCCGTCCGAGTCCGGATCGATCCCCACCATCGCGCCCATCTCGAGCGTGTCCGACGTGCGCATAATCTTGATCATCAGATCGGTGCCGATGTTGCCGGAACCGACGATTGCGACTTTTGCTTTGCTTGCCATTGGGGTTCTCCGGATAGAATCAGTCGGAAAAGGCGGCGCGGACGCTGCCCAGTCCTGAAATGCGCGCCTCGATCACCTCGCCCGGACCGATGGGAGCCATGGGACCCAACGCGCCGGTCATGATGATGTCGCCGGCCGACAGCGGCATCCCGACATCGACCATCTTGCGTGCCAGCCAGACGGCGGCGTTAAGCGGATTGCCAAGGCAGGCGACGCCGGCGCCCACCGAGACCTGCTCGCCCTTGTTCTCCATCACCATGCCGCAAATGCGTAGATCAATATCATCCAGCAACACTGGGCGGGTGCCGAGAACAATCATGCCGGACGACGCATTGTCGGCAATGGTATCGAGAATGTTGATGTCCCACTTGGCGATGCGGCTGCCGACAACCTCGATGGCGGGCAGGGCATATGCGGTCGCGTCGATCAGGTCGAGGAGCGTGATCTGTTCGCCATCCAGATCGTCCGCGAGGACTAGAGCGACCTCCGCTTCGGCCTTGGGTTGGGAAACGGCGCTGAAATTGATCTCGTCGCCGTCCACCACAGCCATATCGGCGTAAATTATGCCGTAATCCGGCTGGTCGACGCCCAGCTGCGTCTGCACCGCCTTGGCGGTCAGGCCGATCTTACGGCCGATGACCCGGCGGCCTTCCTTGATCCAGATATCCGTGTTGGTCTGCTGAACCGCATAAGCCGCCTCCAGATCGCCTTTCGGCAGAGAATCACGGATGGGTTTGATGGTTTTT
This sequence comes from Alphaproteobacteria bacterium UBA7314, assembly GCA_002471575.1. Taxonomy (GTDB): domain Bacteria; phylum Pseudomonadota; class Alphaproteobacteria; order MPNO01; family UBA830; genus UBA830. The sequence goes on from DKQG01000040.1 coordinate 32,851, forward strand.
CCGTTTTTCCATGCGTTGCGGATCTTACGCGCCGCGTCGGTGATCGCCTTTTCTTTCTTGGTTGCCATCGTCGGCGCTCCTACAGCTTGATGCAGATGTTTTTCTGCTCGGAATAAAAATTGAGCGCGTGCTGACCGCCTTCGCGCCCGAAACCGGACAGACCCATGCCGCCGAAAGGCGTCCGCAGATCCCGCAGGAACCAACAATTCACCCAGTTTATGCCGGCCTCCATCTGCTGTGCCACGCGGTGCGCACGGGCGAGGTTGGTTGTCCACACGGTGGAGGCAAGGCCGTATTCGGTGTCGTTCGCCATCTCAACCGCCTCTTCTTCCGTGTCGAAGGGGGTGATATGGCAGACGGGGCCAAAGATCTCTTCCTTCTGAATACGTGTGTCCTCGCCCAGCCCGGTGAAGATGGTCGGCTCCACGAAGGCCCCGCCGTCGCGTTCGTCCCCGAACTCGGGAATGCCGCCGCCGGTGATGACTTCAGCACCCAGTTCCTTTGCGAGATCGTAATAGCCTTTGACCTTGTCGCGGTGCTCATGACTGATCAGCGGACCCATCTGGGTGTCCGCGTCTTCGGGGCGGCCCAGTTTCATGGCCTCGGCCTTTTCCTTCAGGGTGGAGATGAATTTGTCGAAAATCGGCCGTTCGACATAAACGCGCTCCGAGCACAGGCAGACCTGGCCGCAATTTGCGAAGACGGACCGCACGGTGCCTTCGATCGCCGCGTCGAAATCGGCATCCGCGAATACGATGGAGGGGTTCTTGCCGCCCAGTTCGAAAGACAGTGCTTTCACGTTCTCCGAGGCCGCTCGCATGATCGCGCCACCGGTTGTCGTCTCGCCGGTGAACGTGATGGCGTCGATGCCCTTGTGCGTGGTCATAAACTCGCCGGCCGAGTTGGGACCGAACCCGTGAACGACGTTGAACGCGCCGTCCGGCATGCCGGCTTCTTTCATCACCTCCGCCAGCATGGTCGCTGTGGTCGGCGTTTCTTCCGACGGCTTCAGAATAACTGCGTTGCCGGATGACATCGCCGGGGCAAGTTTCCAAGTGGACAACAGCAAAGGAAGATTCCACGGACTGATTACGCCCACCACGCCGTGCGGCTGACGGACCGAGTAATTGATCGCGCCCGCGCCGTCCGGCGTATCCTGCTGATAGGCCTCCGTTCCGACCGATTTGATCAGATCGGCGAAAACGCGGAAATTGGCTGCACCCCGCGGAATGTCCACATGGCTGGCGAGAGAGCGGGGCTTGCCGGTATCCAGCGTTTCCGCTTCGATGAATTCGTCTGCCCGGGCGTCGATGCCGTCGGCCACGGCATACAGGATTTTGCAGCGTTCCTCGACCGGCATTTTGCCCCAGACTTCCTTGTAGGCTTTACGTGCCGCGACGACGGCCTGGTCCACCATGTCCTTGGTCGCCTCGTGCACGTGGCTGAGCAGCGTGCCGTCGACCGGTGTGGTGTTTTCGAACGTATTACCGCTGCCGACGAATTCGCCGCCGATGAAATTCTTCAGTTCGCGGATGTTGCCTGAGTCTTCTGGAGCCATGTCATTCTCCCTTGTCGGTCACCTAGGACCGTGTGCATCTTGATCGCCCTTCGACAACAGGTTTTGCGGCAGGGCCGGGACCAAGTCAAGGCGATGCCGGAATACAAAAAAGGCGGGGGAAACCCAGCCCTTTTTGCGATTTTTTAACTCGTGGCGGGATTTACGCCGCGCCGTGCTTTTTCAGGAACTCGGAGAGGCGTTTCCAGCCGTCCTTGGCGGCTGCCTCGCGATAACTCGGCCGGTAATCGACATGGAAAGCATGCGGCGCGTAACCTTGGATTCCAGCGTCAGGCTGACGAGTTCGAAATCGTTGAGCGTATCGGTTGGTGTGTTGTCGAGTGGCAAGATTAGCTCCCTGCCTAAATTAACCGTAACTGGAATACACGCTATACGTCGGTCCGATCCGTCGCGGATCAAACCCACGCGTCGTTTAACCGCCTAGTTCGAAAATCGCTTCTATTTCCATGCAGAACTGTCGTGGCAGTTCGAACATGCCGACCGCCGATCGCGCATGCTGTCCGGCTTCCGGTCCAAACAGTTCGTAGAACAGGTCCGATGCGCCATCGATAACCGCGAACTGCCGGTCAAAACCTGGGGCCGAATTCACCATTCCGGTCACTTTCACCACCTGTGTGACGCGGTCGAGCGAACCGAGTTCGTTTTCGACCGACGCCAGAATACTGAGAGCCGTGGCCCGGGCCGATGCATGGGCTTCTTCCTCCGAGATGTCGGCGCCAACCTTGCCGCGCACCTTGACCCCGAAGTCCTCCGGTGGCGGATGTCCCGATGTGTAAAGGAGATATTGCGACACGACGCAACCTGTGCGGTTCTCGCTTGGATAGACAAACGGTTCGGGCATTTCCAACCCCAGTTTGTCGAGACGTTCGCGAATTCTCATGCCGTTTCCCGCATTGGTATTTCGCTTTCCGGTACAGGCGTCACGCGGCACGGTAATCCGCGTGTGTCCGCCGATCCCGTTACCGGATCCCAGGGGCCGTCATAGGACAGTGCAACGTTGACGTTGACATCCAGCGCACCTTTTTCCGGGCCGTCGGCTTCCGGCAGCCACCAGCCCATGCCGGTGCGGACGGTGCCGGTGTCTGTCTCGGGCGTGACCGCCACCTTGAGCTTGCAGGCTCCCTTTAAACCGGCGGTTTCGACCGCGACCCAGTCGCCGTCGGAGAGGTCGAACCGGTGCGCGTCGTCCGGGTGGACCTGAAGAAGCGGAAACGGGGACACTTTCCGGGCCCAGGCCTGATCGCGATAGCGCGAATGATGATAGGTCTTTTCCCGCGCGCCGGTGATCAGGATCAGAGGGAAATTCCGCTTTTCTGACGCGTTCGATTGTTCGGCGCGGGGCGTTTCATAGCCGGGCAGGGGATCGACCCCGATGTCGTCCAGCATTTGGGACCAGAGTTCGATTTTGCCGGAGGGCGTCCTGAACCCGGCCTCTTCGAAATTGCCGAGACTGAAATCGAACGGCGCCCAGCCTTGTTTCTTGAGCAGATACCAGTCGATTTCGTCACCCAGCAGATATTCGTTGAAATCCTGCTTGGTCTCCCAGGGGAAAAATTTACGCGTATCGATACCGCGGGATTCCAGTCGTCGTGCAAGGTCGGTGGTGAAATCGAAATCTGTTCGCGCCTCGCCCTCCGGGGCCTTGACCGGATTGGTGTAGCAGACGATCTGCGCCGAGGGCTCTAGGGAAACTTCCTCTTCCTCAAGCCCCGTCGTCTTGGGGAGTACGATATCGGCTACTTCCGAGGTCGGCGTCATCATGTGCGACGCCACGGCCAGGAAATCGAGCGAATTAAGGGCTGCGAGGACCTTGCGCGTATCGGGATAGGTCACCGCGATGTTGACACCGGACACATACATCGCCCGCACCGGATAGGGCTTGCCGGTCAGGATTGCATCCAGCGCTGTCGGATTGTGGACCGATGTCTGCCAGCCTTTAGGGCCCGCCCAAAGCGGAAAGGCGTCCGTACCCAGCGCTTTTTCCGCCACTGCCGGCAGCAGCGCGAATTCGGGATCGTGCAGGATATCGATGTAATTGCGGAACCCGCGTGGCCGCTTGACGCGGATATTGCCACCCCGGCGATCGATATTTCCGGTGATCGCGACCAGACAGTGAAATGCCCGAAAGGTCTGAACGCCGTTGGCGAACGCATCGATCCCGTGACCTGATACGAAACAGGACGGGCCGTCCGAATACAGCCGCGCCGCTGTGACAATGTCATCGGCGGACACGCCTGCCAGTCCCGCAGCACGGGCGGGCATGTATTGGGCGGCGCGCTTTCTCAGCTCATCAAAGCCGGACGTCCAGTTTTCGACGAAATTCCTGTCGTAGAGATCTTCTTCGATGATCACATGGGTCATCGCCAGCGCAATTGCCGCATCGCTGCCGGGTTTGGGACGCAGCCATATATCCGCCAATTTGGCGGCCGGCGTTTCCGCCGGATCGATCACGATGAATTTCGCCCCGTTTTCCTTTACTTTTTTCAGCCCCATCCATTGCACCGGGTCCGCCGCCGACGGATTGCGTCCGGCGATAAGTGCACAGCGCGTGTTATCGACATCTTCGCCCCCGACGATGCCGAGACCCGTAACTTTGTCCGACAAAGCCCTGCACCCGCCGCACAGATCCTGGTTCATCATCCAGTTGGGAGACCCGAGCGACCGCATCAGCAGCGCCACCATGGCGCCCCGGCTGAAAAACGCGCTTGAGACGGCGCCGATCAGAGATTCAGGACCGTGTTCCTCACGTGCCGCCAGCAACCGGTCCGCCATTTCGTCGAGCGCTTCGTCCCAGGAAATCTCGTCCCACTGGCCGGAGCCCCGCGGGCCGGCGCGGCGCATGGGCCGCGCAATACGGTTCGGGCTATAAGTCAGTTCCGGCAACGCACGTATGCCCTTGACGCAGAATGCGCCCTTTGATCCCGGGTGGTCCGGGTTAGGACCGACCCTGGCGGCGTGGCCGTTTTCGAGCGTCACCAGCGAGCCGCATCGCGTACTGCATTCCCAGCAGGTGCTGGGATATATGCCGTCGGGTTTGGTCATGGAAAAAGTCTAGCCGAACTCCGGCGAATGGCAAGTCTCAAACAAATCCATCCAGCCAGCCGGCATCCAGCGCCGCGCCGATCAGCAGCCGCAGGGCGAGGATTGTCAGTAGCAGCTGAAATATGCGCCTGAACAGTTTTTCCGGCATTCGGGTCAATGCGCGTTGGCCGACCCAGTTGCCAGCAACCGTCCCCAGGATCATCAGGACGATCAGCGGCAGATAGGCGCCGATGGCCATGCCGACGAAACCGAATGCGACCAGCTTCGAGATATGGGAAATCGCCATCAGCGTCGCCATGGTGGAGACGTGCACATGCCGGTCGCGGCTCGCATGGGCGATGAACGGAGACAGGAAGGTTCCCGTCGCACTTACGAAGATGCCGAGAAATGTAGCTGCAGCCCCCAGAATGCCGAACCGCAGCCTCTCTGGCCCGCCAGCGCCGAGCTTCGGGGTGTACAGGACCACCAGAATGAATATGCCTAGAATGCCCTGCAGAATTTCAGACGGCAGGGTGGTGAATATCTGCGCGCCAGTGAATGCTCCGACGACCGACCCGATCGCGAACGGCACGATCAGATTTTTCTTCACGTAGCGCCACATCATAAACATGCGGCTGGTCCCGGCGCCAAGCTGAATCATGGTATGCATGGGTATCAGCACGCTAAGGGGGAAGAAGAAGGTCATACTGGCGAGCAACAGCAGTCCGCCCGCGGTTCCGGTGACGGTACCGAGAAAGGTCGTCACGGTCGCCGCGATGACAAGAGCAACCGTCAGCCAGAAACCGACGTCAGGCACGCCCAGAAAATTTTCCATCAGATATAACCGGCCCCGTCGGCGGCAGCCCATAAAAGCCGAACTGAGAGGATAATCAGCATGATCTGGAAGACGCGTTTGAACACTTCCTCGTTCATCATGTTCAGCAACTTGAAACCGATCCAGTTCCCTAGAAATCCGGCCGTGACCATGGCGGCCATCAGCGGCAGATAGGTGAAAAACTGGAAACCGAGAAAGGCGAAAACGACCACTTTCAGGCCATGGATAAACACCATTACGGCCGCGTGGGTTGCCACGTAGACGCGCCGGTCGTCGCTGACGCCGCGTACCCAGGGGGCAAGGATCGTGCCCGTCGCGCCAATGAACATCGAAATGAAGGCACCCACGGTGCCGAGCACGAAAAACCGCCTGCCGGTCGGGACGCCCGCCGTGATCTTCGGTGCGAAGCAGACATAGAGCATGAAAACACCGAGGATGGCCTGTAGCAGCGAAACCGGGATCGAGATAACAATCTTGCCCCCGATGGCGGAGCCGATCAGCGCGCCGATCGCAAACGGTACGATCGCCGACTTGATCACCAGCTTGTGGGCGATGATCGTGCGGGTGACGTTGGATCCGGCCTGTACCACCCCGTGCACCGGGATCAGCGCGACCGGCGGAAATACCATCGCCATGAAACCGATCAGCACGATGCCGCCCCCCAGACCGGCAACGACACCGAACGCGGCGGTGAAACAGGCGAGCACCGTGAACAGGATAAACATCCACCCGTCGATCTCCGGCGTGATCGACAACAGTTCAATCATGCGGCGATCTCCAACCCTGCTTCGATCAGCAGGCGGATGGCTAGCACCGTCAGTACCAGATTGAACCCCCAGCGGAATACGTTTTCTGCCATCCAGTCCAGGATGAACTTGCCCGACCACGTGCCCACCGCGCCGAACAGAGTCATCAGGATCATTAGCGGGGCGTAGGGTGCGAAGGCGAATCCGAGGAAGCCGAACGCCAGGATCTTCACGCCATGCTGCCACGACATGAAAGCGGCATGGGTGGCGACGGTCATCTTCCGGTCCGTCGTGGACGCCTTGATGAAAGGCGCAATCAGGGGGCCGGTCGCGCCGGCGAACATGGTCGCGAACGAGGCCAGCGCCCCCACGGTTGCGAACCGCAGTTTGGTGGGCTCCATCGCCTTCATCTTGGGTCCCCAGACGGCATAAAGCACGAAAACCCCGATTATTGCCTGAAGGACGTATTTAGGCAGGGCGAAAATGATCTGTCCGCCGATCGCCGCGCCGATCACCGTGCCAGCCACGAAGGGCGGCATCCAGGTAAACAGAATATTCCGCCACATCATCACGGCCCGGAAAAAATTCGACCCGACCTGAACCACCGCATGCACTGGGATGATCGAGGTCAGGGGCATAACCGACGCCATGACAGCGACCAGTGCGGCCCCGCCGCCGAGGCCGAACGCCGCCGAAACCGCGGAAGTCAGAAAGCTGAGAAGGCACAGGGCGACGAAGGACCATTCGGAAACCCCCGGCGCGCTTGCCAGAATGTCATGGACGATCTGCATGAGGACGATTTCATTATACACCTCCGCGCGCGGCGAGAGGAATCGGCTGTGAGGACGAATTGCGAATTCCGGCTGGCGGCTTTTCCCGCACGTCCCAATCGCGTAAACCTGCCGCGGGAAACCGGAGATCGATATGTCAGATGCCATTGGCCCGCTTTCGGGCGTCACCGTGATTGATTTGACCCGCGTGCTCGCAGGGCCGACCTGCACCCAGATGCTGGGCGACCTGGGCGCGGACGTGATCAAATTTGAACGCCTCGGCGCCGGCGACGACACCCGCAAATTCGCCCCCCCGTTCGTCAAGGACGCCGACGGCAAAGATACGTCGGAAAGCTCGTATTTCATGGGGGCGAACAGAAACAAGCGCTCTGTCGCCATCGATATAGCCAAACCGGAAGGCGCGGAGCTGGTCCGCCGGATGGTCAAGGACGCGGATGCCCTGGTTGAGAATTTCAAGACCGGTAACCTCGCGAAATACGAGCTCGCCTACGATGACCTGAAGGGCATCAATCCAAAGCTGGTCTACTGCTCGGTGACCGGGTTCGGCCAGACCGGACCTTACGCACCTCGGCCGGGATACGATTTCCTGATCCAGGGCATGGGCGGTCTTATGTCCATCACCGGTGAACCAGACGGCGAACCGCAGAAGGTTGGCGTGCCGATCGCGGATATCATGGCCGGCATGTACGCAGGCGTTGCGGTGAACGCCGCACTGCGCCACGCGGCTGTCACCGGCCAGGGTCAGTATATCGATATCGGCATGATGGATACGACGGTCGCCATGCTTGCCAACGCGGGCATGAATTACATCCACGCCGGCATGCTGGGCAGGCTGGGGAACGCCCATCCCAACATTGTGCCCTATCAGCCGTTCAAAACAGCGGATGGCTTTATTATCGTCGCCATTGGCAACGATACCCAGTTCCAGCGGTTCTGCGAGCTCGCCGAGTGCACGGAACTGTGTGAAAACCCCGATTTCGCCACGAACGACGCGCGGGTGCGAAACAGGGAAGCATTACTGCCGACACTGTACGAAATTTTTGAAACCCGGACGTCGGAGGAATGGCTTTCAGGGCTGGAGGCGCAAAAAATCGGCTGCGGGCCGATCAACAATCTCCAGCAGGTGTTCGACGATCCGCATGTCCAGGCTCGCGGCATGGTGGTCAATCTAGATCATCCGCTCGCCGGAGAAGGCGGCGCTGCCGTGATCGGCAGCCCGATGCGGTTCACGGAAACACCCGTGACCTACCGCCATGCGCCCCCGACCGTGGGGCAACACACCGAAGAAGTTCTGCGCGAAAAGCTGGGGCTGATCGACGAAGACCTGGCCACGTTGCGCGACAAAGAGGTGATCTGAGCGCGAGGGGTTAGCCAGATGGAACGGTCCCGCTGGATCGCGCTGCTGCTCCTTTTCTATTGCGGTCTCGGGTGGGGGGCCGCCGTCGCCATTGCGAAGATCGCTACCACAGGCGGAGTTCACCCGCTGGGCTACGTTTTCTGGGTGGCGATCATCGCCGCTTTGATACTGACCGCGATCTGCGCCGTTCGCGGCACCTGGCCAGGCACCAGCCGAAAACACATCTGGTACTACATCATCATTGGCGGGCTGCGGATCGTAAGCGCCAACGTGATCTGGTACACGACGGTCAAGTACGTGCCCGCCGGGGCGTTGGCTGTTGTTCTCGGCCTGACGCCCATTTTTACCTATGGCATCAGCCTCGCGATGCGGCTGGAGACCTTCGCCGCGCTTCGCGCCACGGGCCTGAATTTCGGTTTTGTCGGCGTCGTGATGTTCGTGGTACCCAGTCAAAGCCTGCCCGATCCGTCGATGATTCCCTGGATGCTGTTCGGACTCGGCGCGCCGCTGACATATGCGCTGGCCAATATCCTGATCGACCGCATGCGGCCGAAAACCGGCAATACGCTCTCTCATACGACGGGTATGGTCTGGTTCGGCGCGATCTTCATGCTGCCGGTCTGTCTTCTGGCGGGCGCGTTTCACATCCCGGCATTCCCGCCATCAGGCCCCGACATCGCCGTGTTCGGCCATGCCGTTATTTCGGGTTTCGCATTCTTCGCTTTATTCGAGATGATCCGGTTGTCCGGCCCTACCTTCGCGTCACAGCTGAACTACATCGTGACACTGACGGGCGTCCTGTCGGGAATTCTCTTTTTCGGTGAAGCACCCACCTGGTGGGTATGGGCCGGCACCGCCTGCGTGCTGGGCGGTGTGGCGCTGGTGAACAAGCGACCTGTGAAGCATGGGTAATCCGCCTCCCACGCATCTGATCACCCCCATCAGCGATGAACGGCGGGGCGAAATTCTGGACGAGACGCTCGCACGGCGGCCGCACGACGGGCCGCTTCGTATCTTTGGATACGGATCGCTGATGTGGAGCCCCTGTTTCGACGTGGCGGACAGCCACCTTTGTACTTTGCGCGACTACCATCGGGGCTTTTCGATCTGGTCGGTGTTTGCCCGTGGTACCCCGGAACATCCCGGTCTGGGATTTGCACTTGAAGAAAAAGCGGGCACAAGCTGCGAAGGTATCGTCTTCACCCTGCCCGGCGCTACCACCCGCGACGACCTGATCCCCTTGTGGGAGCGGGAAATGTGGACGGAGACCTATCATCCGGAATGGGTCATGGTCGAAACGGAGGTGGGGTCTCTACGCGCGCTGACTTTCGTCGTTTCCACCGATCACCGGCAATACGCCGGCGATCTTCCCGTGGTAGAGAAGGCCGCCTACATCGCGAAGGCATCGGGGAAATACGGCACCTGCTATGATTATCTGGCGCAGACAGTCGAAAAAATGCGCGATATGGGCGTGCATGACGCCGAGATGGAAGAACTGCTGGCCGCGGTCGATGCCGTGATGCGGTGATACGGACTTGCACCGTCTCGCCCGGCATGCACAACTATTAAAATTAACGGGAGGGAACCAATGTCAGATACGGAAATCGGCTATATCGACTATTCGACGCTGAACGTCGACAAGAATGCGACCTATGACAGCCTGCGCGACCGGGTGGTGTTGATTACCGGTGCGGGACAGGCCATCGGTCGCGGCTATGCGCATTATTTTTCGGCCCAGGGTGCTATCCCCGTTATCGCCGATATCAATGGCGAAAACGCCGAAAAGGTGAAACAGGAGATCGAAGAAAAGCAGGGCAAGGCGATGGCCATTGAGGTCGATGTCGCCGACGAACAGTCCAATATCGACATGGTCGACAAAATCCTCGCTCAGTACGGCCGGCTGGACGTGCTGATCAATAACGCGGCGATCTTTTCGCAGATTACCATGGCGCCGTTCTGGGAGCTGCCGGTGGACGAGTGGAAACGCGCGGTCGACGTCAATGTAAACGGGGCGTTTTTATGTTCCCGCGCCGCTGTTCATCCAATGATCGAAGCGAAATGGGGCCGTATCATAAACGTTTCTTCAGGTACGATGATGATGGGCCGTCCGAACTACCTGCACTACATCACGACCAAGGCGGCGATGATCGGCATGTCGCGATCGATGGCCCGTGAGGTCGGGCCGTACGGGATCACCGTAAATACGTTCTGGCCGGGCGTAATGCAGACCGAAGTGGAACGCCCATCGGTGCCACGGGAGATGTTCAAGACTATGACAGCCACTCAAGCGCTGCCGCGTCAGGGCACGATCCATGATCTGGCGAAAGCAATGATATTCCTTTGCTCCGACGAAGCTGCGTATATCACGGGCCAGGGGATGATCGTGGATGGCGGACAAAACTTTATCTGACCCCGTCTTCAGCGGCGACTGGGCGTCATATTACGAAAAAACCGGACAGCGGCCGCCGCGCGCCACCCTGATCCGGGCGCTGGATTCCTTCGATCGGGAAGAGCGCCCAGACAACGCGCTGGCGGCAGATCTCGGATGCGGGTCCGGACGGGATACGATCGAGATCCTGCGGCGTGGTTGGCCGGTTCACGCGGTCGACGCGTCCCGCGATGCGATCGACGGTCTGCTGGCGCGTCCGGATTTGCCGAAGAATGCGCATATCGACACCCAGCTTGCCCGCTACGAGGATATGTCGTTGCCACAATGTGATCTGATCAACGCCGCGTTTTCACTCCCGTTGTGTCCGCCAGACGCATTTCCCGGCGTCTGGCGAAAGGTCCACGACGCCTTGAGAGAAAGCGGGCGGTTTTCTGGACAACTCTACGGTGACCGCGACAGCTGGGCGGGCCGCGAAGGGATGACGTTTCATGACGCATTGGAAATCGACGCTTTACTGGCCGGATTCGAAGTAGAGTATCTTGAAGAGAAAGAGGAGGATTCCGTGACTCCCCGTGGCACCCCGAAGCATTGGCATATCTTTCATATCGTCGCCAAAAAGACATGAAAGGGCACAACATCGAGTCGGCGGCGCTTCGCGCCCAAGTAGCGGCCTGTACCCGGATCATGAACGCGGAAGGCCTTATCGATTATTCGGGGCATGTCAGCGCGCGCCTGCCGGACGGTTCCGGTCTGATCATACAGTCCTTTGATGATTCCCGTGCGGCGCTGTCACCCGACGACCTTCTGGAATGCGATTTCGATGGCAATGTCATTTCGGGTCCTCCTGGCAAGTCACCTCCACGGGAGGTTTTTATCCATACGGAGATTATGAAAGCCCGTCCCGATGTCGGGGCGGTGGGTCATTTCCATCCGGAAACGGCGACGATGTTCACACTGGTCGAGGGACGGCCATTGGTTCCGGTAAAGAACCATGCCGCGCGCTGGTCCGGCGGAATACCTGTGCACCCCGATCCCGCGCACGTGAATTCAGTTGAAAGCGGTGATGCCCTCGCACGGACGCTGGGACAGTGTCACGCCGCACTCATTAGGGCGCACGGTGTGGTGGTGACGGCGGAAACCGTGCCCGCGCTACTGATCGATTCGGTCCATTTCGAGGAAAACGCCCAGACGCTCTTTCGGGCGGCTGCACTGGGAGAGGTGAAAGGGCTGTCGCAGGAGGAAATGGACGGCTTTGAAAAACGCTTCAACCGACGCGCGCATATCGGCAAACTCTGGAAGTACTATACGGGCCACGGTGTCGACGCCGGCTATTTGCCCCGAGACTGGGCAAAGGAAATTTCGGGGACGGATTAAGGGCTCACCGCGAGGCGGATGAACAACACCGCAGAAAACCCAATCCTGACAACCAACCCGCGGCGAAGATACCGGGGTATGCCCGGATGGGTCGTGTTGGGAGTCGGCGCGGCGTTGACGATCGGTGGTTATATCTGGATATCCGATGTCATCCGGAAAAGCGAAACAGCCAGATTTAAAGCCGGAGCCACCGCAATCGTTCAGTCCTAGAGCGGTCTTCTGGAGGATAACTTGCAGGCTATTCAGTCGCTAGGTGGCCTTTTCGACGCATCAGAACTGGTTTCCCGCAGCAGAGAGCCATTGGGCGATTGGAGCGGGTGAAGGGAATCGAACCCTCGTCTTAAGCTTGGGAAGCTTCTGCTCTACCATTGAGCTACACCCGCCCGGGCGGCGCATTCTAATACGGCCGCAACGCTGTACAAGCGCAAACGGGAATGCGAATACAGGGGCAATACTGGCGATCAGATAGAGGGAGAGGAAACAATGAAAATCTGCCGTTTTAACGATGACCGGCTCGGTCTTGTCGAAGGCGAGGACGTTGTAGACGTCACTACAGCGCTGGAAGTCATTCCGACAACCGGTTGGCCCGCGCCGCAGGGCGATGCGCTGATTGCAAATCTGGACGCCGTCTGCGCGAAGGCGTGGGAACTCGCAGAGTCGGGTGAACGGCTTGCGCTGTACGATGTGGTGCTGAAAAGCCCGGTCGCCAATCCGACCAAGGTGATCGGCGCGCCTGTGAACTACTACGCCCATCTCGACGAATCGCAGGAAGATGAGGGCGTAAATTTCGGGCGCGAGATCAAGACCATCGATCATTACGGGTTGTTTCTGAAAAACCCGACGCTGGTCGGTGCGGGTGACGGGGTCGATCTGCATTTCACAGATCGGCGGAACGACCATGAGGTCGAGGTATCGATGATCATCGGCAAGACGGCCAAAAACGTTTCCTACGAAAACGCCCTTGACTACGTCGGGGCCTATTCGATCGGTCTCGACATGACCGTCCGTGGCACCGAGGAACGCAGCCTGCGCAAGGCCATTGACAGTTATTCTGTGCTCGGCCCCTGGCTGGTGACGGCGGACGAGATCGCCGATCCCGACAAGCTGAATTTCTCGATCCATGTCGGCGATGAGGAACGCCAGAATTCAAACACGGACAAGCTGATCTTCGATTGCAAGAAGCTGATCGAATACGGCTCCAGCTTTTACACGCTGTATCCAGGTGACGTGATCATGACCGGGACGCCGGAAGGCGTCGGACCGGTCAAAGCGGGTGACACCATGCATTGCTATTGCGAGGGCATTGGCAAGATGGATGTGGCTGTTCGCGCTGCCTGAGCCGTTGGGATGAAGGACGAGCAGCTTATTGGCCGGCTGGCAACGGGCATCGGAATTGGGACGAGTTTCACCCAGCTACCGTGGGCGAAGCAACAGTTCGTCGAGCGGGTCGGGGTCGATCCGTTTCCCGGTACCATCAACGTGATTATTGACGATCCGGAATCCATGCCGGTCTGGGTGCGGCTGAAACAAACGGATGGCATCCGAATGGAGAATCCTAATGACGGGCCGCACGATTGCGACGCCAAGTGCTGGCGAGTGTCGATCGATGGCAAGATCGATGGTGCCATCGTGTTTCCGCTGGTGCCCGATTATCCCATCGCGCAGGTGGAGGTGATTGCGCCCGTCGGCGTGCGGGATGTGCTGGGTATTGAAGACGGTGATACTGTCACGCTGACCATAAGGGACTGACCAATGGTGACGATTGCCAAGGCCAATGCGGAACTCTGGGTCTTTCCTCTGTCGGGTCCGACCGGCGGATCGGGGATCACGGCGGTCGACGTCATCGTCGTCGATATTGAGGATTCTGACGGCCGGGCCGGCACCGGATTTTCCTATGTTCTCGGTGGCGGCGGGGCGACGGTCGCAGCCGCGGCGCGGGACATGCTGGAACGGTTCGTCGCAGGGCAGGAGACCGTGCCACCACAGGCCCTGTGGCGTCGGCTTGCCGGGTCTCTGAACCGGCTTGGGCGCGGCTACGGTTATCTTGCCATCGCCGCCATCGATGTTGCCACGTGGGATCTCCACGCCAAGCGGCTCGATATGCCGTTGTATTCAGCGCTCGGCGGGGTGGCACGAACGCTGCCCGTGTACGGCTCTGGCGGCTTCGGGCCGACACAGGACCCGGACGCGGCGGTTGCCCGGTCCCTTGAATATGCCGGGATGGGTTGCACCGCTGTCAAACTGCGGGTCGCCGGTGCGCCGGCCGATCTGGATCGTATCCGCGCCGTGGCCGATGCGTTGCCAGATGGTGTCGACATCATGGCGGACGCCAACGAGAAGTGCGATCTGGCGCGCGCTCAATGGCTAGTCAACGCCTTGGCCGACGTCAACGCACTGTGGCTGGAAGAACCGTTACCCGCACATGATACCAACGGTTTCGCGACGCTCGCGGCTAACAGCCCGGTCCCAATAGCCACCGGCGAACATCATCAGGGCGTCGTCGAACTCGTGCCGCTGATGCAGGCGCGGGCGGTCTCCGTCGTGCAGCCGGACCTAGCCATGATGGGCGGCATCACCGAAAGCCTGCGCGTTGCCCATGTCGCGGAACACTATAACCTGGTGGTCTCGCCGCATTTCCTGCCTGCGCTCTTCATCCACGTCGCGGGCGCCGCGCCGTCGATCCGATGGATGGAGGATTTCCCGCTGCTGGAACCGCTGTTCGATAATCCCGTTGGCATGGATGCGGACGGCAACATTTCGCCACCCGATACGCCCGGCCACGGCATACAGTGGGCCCATGGTGCGCGGCAGGAATACCGGATCGCCGAATGAGGATCTGTCGTTACAACTCCGACAAGCTGGGGCTGGTGAAAGGCGATCAGCTGATAGACGTGACGCTGGCGCTGGATGTTATTCCTAAATCAGGCTGGCCCCGTCCGCAGGGCGACGCGATGGTCGCGAACCTGGACGCTATCTTCCCGGAAATCGAAGCCAACCGGAAAATGGGATACGTGCAGGGCGTCAACAACGTCACCCTGAAAAGCCCGGTCGCCAATCCAACCAAGATCATCGCCGCGCCGGCAAACTACATGGACTATATTGCGGAGGCGTGGGTAGACGCCGAAATCAATTTCGGCCGGGACATCAAGACCATCGATGATTACGGCCTGTTCTTGAAGGCGAATTCCGCGCTGGTCGGACCAGGGGAGGGGATCACGCTGGGGCACACCGACCGGCGCAACGACCACGAAATTGAGCTCGCCGTGATTATCGGTCGGACGGCGAAGAACGTGACGTATGACGATGCGCTGGATTACGTCGCGGGATATTCCATCGGGCTGGACAATACCGTGCGCGGCGTCGAGGACCGCAGCCTGCGCAAATCGCTCGATTCATACGCCGTGCTGGGCCCGTGGATTACTACGGCGGACGAAATTGAGAATCCCGACGACCTGAATTTTCGGCTTACCGTCAATGGCGAAATACGTCAGGACTCGAACACCAAGTGTCTGATCGTCGATTGCCGAAAGCTGATCGAATACGCGTCGCGGTTTTACACGCTGTATCCCGGCGACATCATCATGACCGGCACACCGCAGGGCGTGGGTCCGCTGAAGCCGGGCGACCGGTTGATCTGCGAGGTCGACATCATCGGCCGGATGGAAATCGACGTGCTTTAGGCATAAAAAAAGGCGGGCATAAGCCCGCCTTTTCCGTTGTATCCGACAGTCTCACCTGTTGAAATCGAAAATCCGCTTGGCGTTGAGGCCAAGGATGTTGCGCTTGGCCTGATCGTCAAGGAACGGCAGATCCCAGATCGCGCTGGGCGCATCGAAGTCATAATGCGGCCAGTCGGATGCGTAAAGAAGCTGCTCCTTGGCGTTGATCATTTCAAAGGTCAGTTCCAGCGCCTTCGGATGGTCGGTTTCCATCGGTTGGCAGGTGTAGAACATTTCCTTCATGTATTCGCTGGGCAACTTTTTCAGAAGCGGCGCTTCTGAAGACCGCATCAGATAGGTGTGGTCCAGCCGCTGCATCAGCCACGGCACCCAGGCGAGGCCGGATTCGATCCAAACTACCGGCAGGTTCGGGAACCGTTCCGGCAGGCCGTTCATTACCCAGTTGGTCATGTGAACCACGTTGCACCAGACGAACGACAGCGCATGCATGGAACCGAACCGGTTTATCTGCATCATGAAAGGGTCCTGCCAGTAATACCCGGCGTGGAAGCCGATCGGCAGGCCGCGTTCCTCAAGGGCGCGGTAAACTTTCATGTAGTGATTGTGGTGAACCGCTTTGTAGCGGACGGACGTCACCATGAAACCGACACAGCCCGGCGCATCTCCGAACTCCTCAATGGTTTCCAGCGCCGATTCCGGATCGTTGAACGGCATGAACATCATGGTTTTCAGCTTGGGGTCCTTCTTCAGGATGTTCTCTACCTGCCAGCGGTTGTAGGCCTTGCCTAGGATGGCCTCCATGTCGAACTGCGGATGCATGCCGAGGAATAGCATCGGCGTCGGGAAGACGACCTGGACATCAATGCCCATTGCTTCGTATGCGCGTTTCGCAAGAACCAGGTCTCTGTGGCCTGCTTCCTTTATCTCTGATTCGTCGACTTTTTCGCTTCGTGCCGCTTGGTGCGGGATGCGGCCGCCGACGTCTTGGTACCGCATGGCGAGATCGCCGTTCAGTCCGTATGGCGGCGTGCCGGAACGGTGAAACACCATTTCCTTGGCCTGTTCGCGAACGACCGGATCATCGATATAGGTGATGATCTCGCGCCAGGATTCCGTTTCGGTGTGATGGGCGTCGATATCGGCGATGAAGACGTCGTCGAAATTCCGTTCGTCCGCCTGCTTTCGGGCTTTGGCGAGAACATCGCGTGAATCCGTATAGGTGGTAATTTCCTTTACCGGATTCACCCTGACCGGCTCTATTCCTGTATCCATCGTTTGACTCCTGAAAATTCCAAATAATTGTATGTCCGGTATCTCATTCTTCGTTCGATCGGGGACGCTGGAACCACATGGCCAGATCGAATGTCGACAGGTTCACCGCGCGAAGCATGTCCGAGCAGGTCATGACGACGTCGGTTGCTGTCACGTCCTCCGGACCCGTGTAGGGCGAAAAAAACCGGTCTTCCATCTCGACCTTGTTGGCGAAAAGTTTGGTGCCTGCGGTCAACAGACGTTGAACCGTTTCATCCGGTATATTTTCCGTTTCGCCGTCCAACAGCGCACGCTCGACGATTTCAAGCGCCCGCGACGCGGCGAGATCGAGTTCTGATGCGGCGTCTTCAGACGACGACATACACCTCTCCGTCCTTTACATCGACCTTGAAAGGTCGCAACCGGATATTCTTGCTGCCGGGGTGACGACCATCCCGGACGTTGTATTCGTATCCGTGCCAGGGGCAGACGATGTGCACATCCGTCTCCGAAAACTTGAGGCCGTGCGCCGTTTTCTCGGTATCGTGAATGACTTCTTCGACCTTGTTTATGATTTTGCCCTGACAGGCGGGCCCGCCCTGATGCACGCAGTTATTTTCATAAGCAAAGAATTCGCCGTCGACATGAAAAACCCCGATTTCGAGGTCGCCCTGCGCGATTATCTTCCGGTCGCGGTCACCGAACTCTTCGGTTCGACCCACGTATAAATCCGCCAATGCTAATCCTCCACGGTAACTTGTTAAATTTATGTAATTAACTTTCGTGTATCCCGACTACCCTTATTTTACCGAATATCAGCTCACTGACCAATGCAATCTGGGTAACAGACCGTTACATCGTTCGGGGAGCGTTTTTGTGGGGCGTTTTTTTCCGGTCGGCGAACTCGGCCGCTTTAGTACGGATTGACGCTGGTTTTGAGCAGTACGGTTAAATTTGTTGAACACTTGGTATGTCGAAAAAATCGAAGTTTGCCCGTGACCCTAATCATTATGGGCATTCTGGTGAAGAACTCGGCTATATGGCGGACTTGGTTTGAAACTTCTATGAAGGTCTGATTTACATGGGGCTCGACGGCATTGTCTCGGTCGCCCCAGATTTAGGGTGACGTCCTGCATGACATGCTGTCGATCGACACCAGCGCGCGACTGGACGGCCATTGCCGCCCTATCGACGTGGTTGATGCCGACGATACGAAGCTCGATCTCGTTGCCACTGACACGGAACGCAACTCCCTCTATTCGTTCAGGATGTCCGTGAACAGTTTCCTATCGATATTGCCGCCGGATAGCACAACACAGATATTATCGGCTGGAACTTCAAGCTTTCCCGAAAGTGCCGCGGCGAGTCCCACTGCACCTCCCGGTTCGACTACGATACGGGCGTCCAGAAATGCGGCACGAATAGTTCCTCTGACCTCGTCTTCGGTTACCACCACGCCGCCCGAGAGTGTTCGACGCATGATTTCGAACGTCATCTTGCCTGGCGTGGGAACCAGCAATGCATCACATATCGACGAATGGCCGGGTGCGTTCGACAGGCGTTTGCCCGTACTCAGTGACCGCGCGGTGTCATCGAAATATTCCGGTTCGGCGGCTATCACCCTTGCCTCCGGTGCCGCGGCCTTTACCGCGATTGCGCATCCGGTGATCAATCCGCCGCCGGAGCAGGGGACCACAACGACGTCCGGCACGACGCCAAGGTCATTCATCTGCTGCATGGCCTCCAGTCCGGCCGTCCCCTGGCCTGCAATAATCGCGGGATGATCGTACGGCGGGACGATGGTCGCCCCGGTCCGTTCCGCTATCTCGGCGGAAATTAACTCGCGGTCTTCGCCGTTGCGGTCGTATAGGACGACGTCGGCGCCGAGCGCTTTCGTGTTCGCAACCTTCACGTTGGGCGCATCTTCTGGCATGACGATGGTCGCCTGCATCCCTCGCCGCCGGGCCGCCCAGGCTACGGCCTGAGCATGATTTCCGGACGAGTAGGCTACGACGCCGTTGTCTACTTCGTCGAATGGTATCCGGGAAATCATGTTCCATGCGCCGCGTACCTTGAACGCACCGATCGGCTGGAACATCTCGCATTTCAGAAAGAGGCGTGCACCCGCGCGGTCGTTCAGGCGTTCGGACTCGAGGAGTGGGGTTCTTACCGCGATGCCGTCCAGCCGTTCGGCCGCAATGTGGATGTCATTGATCCCGGGCAGTTCGTCAGTGTCTGCCAAGGAAATCATCCAACGCGGCGCGCGACTCCGGCTCCGCCAAGGTCGGAACGTGCCCCGCCCGCGGAATTTCGATCGCAATCATATCCGGTTTGACGGCCTGCATCTCGGCGAAGCATGCAGGCGAGAGGATGTCGGATTCCTCTCCCCGTAGAACCAACGCCGGAATATCCCTAAGCGCGCGGAAGAGCGGCCACATATTAGGGATTTCGTAATCGGACGCTAGCATCGGTTTCGCGATATTGACGTCCCAGTCGAAACGCAGCTTGCCGTCGTCGCAGCGGCGAAAGGTGTTCTCCGCCATCTTCAGCCAGATACCTTGGTCCTGGAACGTAAGGTTCGGGAGCATATTCTGGATGGTGACGACGGCCGCATCCCAGTCGTCATGGGGGCGGTCCACCTTTATGTACTCGATGATTAAGTCGAGGCCGTCGGTTTCCACGACCGGACCAACATCGTTCATAACAACTGCGGCTAAGGCGGTCGGCATGGCCGCTGCCATACCCATCCCTAGTATTCCGCCCAAAGACGTGCCCACGACAACGACGCGATGCACATTCAGCGCTGCAAGGACATCCCGGATATCACGGATATAGGTCCGAGGATCGTAGTTCGACCAGTTTGGGTCATAATGCGATTGGCCGCGGCCGCGGTAATCGGGACAGATCACGCGCCGTCCGTCACTGCTGTAACGCTCCGCCAGCGACTCGAAATCCTTGGAGTTCCGGGTCAATCCGCCAAGGCAGAAAAGTGGTACCCGCGAGTCTAATGGATCGCCGTAGTCGCGAACGTACAGCGACAAATTGTCGAAACTCGTTATTCTACGTTCCAAGAAAGTCATTGTTTCGGTCTTAAAGGCTCAAGAGTCTGGGAAGGTCTGACAGTGTCTTGATCTCGGCGTGCGGCGCGGCCGGCAAATTTTCCTGAGGCTGATCAAATCTGTTAACCCAGACGACGACAAAACCAAATGCGGCTGCGCCATGCGCATCCCAACCGTTCGACGACTGAAAAGAGATATTGTCGGCGGCGATTTTCAGTTCGTCGACGGCGATTTGATAGGTCGATGGGTGTGGCTTGAAGATGCCCACTTTCTCGATCGAGAAAACACCGTCAAGCAGGGAATAGATGTTCGCGCTTTTCGCCGCCGCGATCAGCATGGATGGTTCGCCGTTTGACAGGATAGCGGTTTTTTTGCCCGCGTCTTTTAGTCGGGTCAGAACATCGATTACTTCCGGATAGGCATCCAGTTGAAGATAGTGTTCCATCAATTTCGCGCGCAGGCTGTCGTTTTCCATGTCGAGCGCACGCATCGAATAATCCAAGGCGTATCCCGTAACTTGCCAGAAATCCTCATGACGACCCATCAAGCTGCGAAGCCAAGTGTACTGTAGTTGCTTGAATCGCCACATATCCGACAACGCATCCGCTTTTTCACCGAGGTCGTCTTTCACCCGGGTAGCTGCCGAATGAACGTCGAACAAGGTTCCATACGCGTCGAAAACGCAGGCCTCTACTTCGCTAAAACTGGGATCGGACATTGTAATCTCCTGTTCGCCGTAACCTATCTTTGCAGGGCAGGAGGGGCAATGGGGCCTGCGGCTATCTCCTCAGATCCCGGACTTTTCTCCCGGCAACCTGGGCCTCGCCAAGCCGGATGCAATAAATCTGCAGGTTTTCCTTGAAATCTGCAGGTTTTCCTTGCCAGATTGCACGTAGTTGTGTGTAGCGCGGTAGGCAAGGGACTTCACTTTTTTAATTACGTCGACATCCGTGTCCCGGTGGTCGCCAAACTGCCGGATCCACCGCTTTGCTGGGCCAAGTCCCGCGTTATAAGCCGCGATAAAAGGAGATAAGATCCGTCGAAGCGCAAGAGCAATCGCGTTTGATCGGCGCGTCGCGGTCGAATGTCTGAACCATCGCACGTGGCCACCATCGTAACAGAGCGCCGGTTCACCAGCAGTGACGTGTAACATTGTCTACTCTAGGGCAGTGTTGCTTGCCGCAGCGTGGGGGCGGGAGTAATGTGCGGCTATTGGTAAGATTACGTCTCGGGAAGGCTGCCATGTTCAACGGATCTATCTGCGCGCTTATAACGCCGTTTCGCGACGGTGATGTCGACGAAAAGGCTTTCGGCGAGCTGGTAAACTGGCAAATCGACGAGGGGACCAACGGTCTAGTCCCGGTAGGAACGACAGGCGAGTCGCCGACGTTAAGCCATGACGAACACAAACGGGTCGTTGAAATATGTATCGACGTTGCGGACAAGCGTGTTCCCGTGATTGCCGGCGCAGGATCGAATTCGACAGCCGAGGCGGTAGAATTGGCAGAACATGCCAAGCAGGCTGGCGCCGATGCCGCACTGGTCGTCACACCCTATTACAACAAGCCGACCCCGGAGGGGTTGTTTCGGCATTTTGAGGCTATCGACAGGGTCGGCATCCCGATCATCATCTATAACATCCCGGGCCGCTCGGTGATCGACATGACCACGGAAACCATGGCGCGCTGCGCTGAGCTGGAAAACATTATCGGGGTTAAGGACGCTACGGCGGCAGTCGGCCGTGCTACCGAACAACGGCTGGCCTGCGGCAAGGACTTCTGCCAGTTGTCGGGTGAAGACGTCACTCAGATGGGCTTCCTCGCCCAGGGTGGGGTCGGCTGTATCTCGGTTACCGCGAATGTCGCACCGAAGCTTATGTCGGAAATGCACGAAGCCTGGCAGGCCGGCAAGGTCGTTGATGCGCAGCGCATCAACGAACTGCTCACGCCGCTGCACACTGATCTCTTCTGCGAGGCAAACCCGGGCCCGGCCAAATATGCGGCAAGTCTGTTGGGCAAGTGTTCCGAAGAATTGCGTCTGCCGCTGGTGCCCATCATGGAGGAATCCCGCAGCAAGGTCGAACGCGCCATGCGCCACGCCGGTCTACTGAACTAACGGAAGTCCAGATGGCGAAATCGGATATCGCCGCTCACCGAGTTGCTGCCCAGAACCGCAAGGCACGGCATACTTACGAAATCGAGGACACTCTCGAAGCCGGGATGGTATTGATGGGTAGCGAGGTCAAAGCCTTGCGCGAGGGGCGCGCGAATATCGCGGAATCCTATGCCAAAGCCGAAGGCGACGAGGTCTGGCTGGTAAATGCCCATATTCCAGAATACAAGCAGGCTGGACAGTTCAATCACGAACCGCGCCGCCCGCGCAAACTGCTGCTTAAGAAGCGTGAAGCTGCAAAGCTGATCGGTGCGTCGGAGCGCGAAGGCATGACGTTGGTTCCGTTGAAGGTATATTTCAACAACCGCGGGATAGCCAAACTCGAACTTGGCCTCGGCAAGGGCAAGAAGCATTACGACAAACGGGAAACCCAGAAGAAGCGCGACTGGGATCGGCAGAAAGCCCGTCTGTTACGTGAAAAAGGATGACAGCCGATGACCCCAGGTCGCTGGATGGCTATCGTGAAAAACTTGTTCGGCGAAAGCAGGAGTGGGCGCGTGAGGGCCGTCTGCTGACCGAAGAAGCGGATGCCTTGTGGCCGAGGGAGCGCCTGCCGCCGGGACAGCGTCTTATCGAAAAGTGGCCGGTGCTCGATCTTGGCGTCCAGCCTGACATTCCTCGTGACAAGTGGATATTCACAGTCGATGGACTGGTCGAAAACCCCATCTGCTGGAAGTGGGATGAATTTATTTCTCAGCCACAGGTCACACTTTCATCCGATATTCACTGCGTGACGGGTTGGTCGCGGTACGACAATGTCTGGACCGGCGTTCATATCGCGCATGTCCTGGAAACCTGCGCCCCGGAAGCGGGGGCCCGCCATTGCCTGATGTACAGTTCGGACGGCTACACCACCAATATTCGGATCGACAGGTTGGCCGACGAAGATGTGCTCCTCGCGCATTCCTGGGAGGGGGAATACCTTGCAAAGGAACATGGTGGACCCGTCCGGATCGTTATCCCGAAATGGTACTTCTGGAAAAGTGCGAAATGGATCCGCCGACTCGAATTCATATGCGAGGACGAAAAAGGTTTCTGGGAAGATCGCGGTTACCATAACGACGGCGACCCCTGGAGAGAGGAACGCTACGACTAGACCACGACCATGCTAGAGTAACGATCGAATATTTCTGAATACGTCTTCGAACATTTCTTCGGTAAGGCGACCGGTATTCGTATTGTAGCGCGAGCAATGATAGCTGTCGGCTAAGATCAGGCCGTTTCCCAGCGTGTGAAACGCGGAATGCGCAAATTTAAAGCTGGCACGCCGTTCGCCCAGCGTCGACAACAGCGTGTTGTGGGCGATGCCCCCCAAAGCGAGGATGATCCTCAGGTTCTTCATTGCTTCGATTTCCGCCACCAGGAATGGCCTACAGTTTCTGACTTCGAACCCGATAGGTTTGTTCTCCGGCGGAAGGCAACGGACGCCGTTGGCGATCCGGCAGTCGTGTAACTGCAGGTCATCGTCCGGGCGTTTGTCGTATGTGCCGGTCGCGAAATCGAACCTCGTCAGTGTCTGGTAGAGCAGGTCACCGGCATAGTCACCCGTAAAAGGACGCCCTGTCCGGTTCGCACCCTTCAGTCCCGGCGCCAATCCAACGATCAGAAGACGCGCATCCAGCGACCCGAAGGAAGGGACGGGGCCGTTATGCCAGTCGGGCCAGGTTTCCTGGTTTTTGCGGCGAAAATCGACCAGACGCGGACATAGATCGCAATCCGGCGGCGGGCCGTATCCTACCGTTGCGGCGTCAGGCATCTTCGTAAATATCGTCGTCTTCGTCGAAACCGGGTTCCGGATCTGCCGGCGTCGGATTGCGCGCGACCGGCTTCTTCACAAAATCCGGAATATCGCCTTCCGTTTCGTTATCCTGGCCCTTGCGGGCGATGTCCTTGGTGAGGTCTTGCAATTCGATGAACGCGTCGGCCTGACGGCGCAGTTCGTCCGAAACCATCGGCGACTGGGCGCGGAATGTGCTGATCACGGTAACGCGTACGCCGCGACGTTGAACGGCTTCCAGCAACTGGCGGAAATCGCCATCGCCCGAAAACAGAACCGCGTGGTCGATGTTGGGTGCCATTTCCATCATGTCTACAGCCAGCTCGATCGAAATATTTCCCTTGTAGCGAGGCCGCCCCGTCGAATCCGTGTATTCCTTTGCCGGTTTGGTCACCATCGTGTAGCCGTTGTAGTCCAGCCAGTCGATCAGCGGCCGGATCGGGGAATATTCCTGATCTTCCGCGAGTGCGGTGTAATAGTATGCGCGGATCAGCCGGCCCTGTTTGCGGAACGTGTTCAGCAGATTCTTGTAGTCGATATCGAAACCGAGAGACTTGGCCGCTGCGTAAAGGTTTGGGCCGTCTATGAACAATGCGATACGGTCGTCGGCACTGAAATGTATCATGCGAAATTATCCTCGAAATATTGGCCCGGCGTGGATCAAAATGAATAGCTGACCCGATGAGCAGACGTGTTGCAAAAAGCGACGTTCTTATAGCATTTTCTTTTCGTATCACAGATTTATGTTGGTTTTCGACATGATACTGGTCGCTATCGGCTCCAATTTGCCCCACCCGGTTCACGGTGCTCCGAGCAAGGTCTGCGAGGCGGCAGTGAAGGCTATTTCCATATCCGAATGTCGGATCCTGTCCGTTTCGCAATGGTTTAGCAGCGCACCGGTGCCGGCATCCGATCAGCCCGATTTCGTGAACGGCGTCGTTTCGGTCGAAACGGACCTTTCCCCAGCCCGCCTTTTGGGAAAACTGCATGGAATCGAGGCGGATTTTGGCCGCCAGCGGGGCGTGCCCAATGCGGCACGCACCCTCGATCTCGATCTAATCGCTTTCGGTGATTTGGTCATGAATGATGGAAAAGCCCCGATTTTGCCACACCCACGGCTATCGGGACGGGCTTTCGTGCTGTTTCCCTTGCTGGACGTCGCGCCGGACTGGATCCATCCGGTTTCCGGCGTGTCGGTATCCGAACTTGCCGCAGCGTTGCCGCCAGGTCAGAATTGCTATCCCGTTCAACCCTGCAGATGACCGACAAGCCATTTGGATTGCTTGCTTTTCACAGCCTGAAGCCTTAAAAACCTTCATCTTACTGCAGCTGGAGAACAGCAAAAATGGCTCGCGTTACCGTAGAAGACTGCGTTCTTAAAATTCCCAATCGATTTCAACTCGTTATGATGGCTGCTCAGCGGTCGCGCGAATTGTCTGTTGGCGGGGAACTGACCGTCGATCGGGATAACGACAAGAATCCGGTTGTCGCCCTCCGGGAAATCGCGGACGAAACCATTCCTCTTGACGAACTTGAAACTGCGGTCGTCGAAGGTCTGCAGCGTAATATCGATGTCGATGAAATCGTCGAAGAGGAAGATGAAGATATGCTCCAGGTGACGGAAGCACTGAACGAGCTTGCCGGTCTGGTCGATACCGGCGATGCACCTGTGGCCGACACGCCTGTGCCAGGAGCGCCTGCTGCCGATGATCCGATGGCGGCGCTCGCTGCGGGCTTTGAAGACGTCACTATTGAGGACGTCAAAAAAGAAGAATAACGACGGGGATCGCGACATGCCCGCGCGATCCGGTATCGGCTCTCTCTGTATCCCTGATATTTTGTCGGCGGGGATTTGCGCGTTATGATGCGCCAATACGAACTTGTCGAACGGGTTCGGGGGTATGACCCTGCCGTCGATGAGGAAGCGCTGAACCGAGCTTACGTGTTTTCTATGCACGCCCATGGGTCGCAGACACGGGCGTCGGGAGATCCGTACTTCTCGCACCCGGTCGAGGTCGCGGGCATCCTGACGGAATACCGGCTAGACACTGCGTCCATCGTAACAGGCTTGCTTCACGATACCGTCGAGGACACCGTGGCGACGATCGACGAGATCGAACATCTTTTCGGCGACGAAGTGGCGCGGCTCGTGGATGGCGTCACGAAGCTCTCGAAGCTTGAACTGCAGTCTCAGAATACGCGACATGCCGAAAATTTTCGCAAGCTTCTTTTGGCGATCTCGGAAGATATCCGGGTCTTGCTGGTCAAGCTGGCCGACCGCGTGCACAACATGCGTACGCTCCATTATATTTCAGTCCCCGAAAAACGCGCCCGGATCGCGCGCGAAACAATGGATATCTATGTGCCGCTGGCTGAGCGGATCGGTATTCAAGACATTAAGGAAGAGCTTGAGGAAATGGCCTTCCGGGAACTTTATCCCGAGGTCGCGGAATCGATCGAAAACCGGCTCGAATTTCTGAAGGAGCAGGGTGAAGACGTCGTCAATCTTATTTCAGGCGAGGTGAACCGTGTACTGGCTGAGGCGGATCTCGAATGCTGGGTTTCAGGTCGGACGAAGCGGCCGGTGTCCATCTGGCGGAAGATGCAGCGCAAAAACGTTGAATACGAGCAGCTTACCGATATCATCGCGTTCCGCGTCATCGTAGCATCCGTAGAAGATTGCTACCGAGCGCTGGGGGTTATCCATACGCACTACCGCATGATTCCCGGAGAGTTCGATGATTATATCTCAACGCCGAAGCTGAACGGGTACCAATCGCTACACACTGCTCTGATCGGCCCGGAAATGCATCGTATCGAAATCCAGATCCGAACGACGCAGATGCACGAGGTCGCCGAGCTGGGAGTTGCCGCCCACTGGCAATACAAGCAGGGAGCTGCGCTGACCGAGGGTAAGCGATATCACTGGGTTCGCCAGTTGCTTGACATACTGGAGAACTCGACCAGCCCAGGGGAGTTTCTGGAACATACGAAGCTGGAAATGTATCCGGATGACGTTTTTTGTTTCACGCCGAAGGGCGAGATCATCAATCTGCCGCAGGGCGCAACTGCCATCGATTTTGCTTACGCCGTTCATTCCGAGGTCGGTGACAGATGCGTCGGCGCCCGCATCAACGGCAAGATGGCGCCATTGCGTACCGAAATTCGCAATGGAGATCAGGTGGAGATTCTGACATCCGCCGACGGTACGCCATCGCCGACTTGGGAGCAGGTTGTCGTCACCGGTAAGGCGCGTGCGCGGATACGCCGCTATGTACGTGGCGAGCGGCGGGAGGAATTCACTAAGCTGGGCCAAGCGATGCTCGACCGGGCATTTCGCGATGTCGGGTATTCTATAGACCAAGAACAGACGGAGGCTGTGCTGGAAAAGTTCGATGCGGAGTCCATGGACGAACTTGTCGCGATGGTCGGCAGTGGTGAGGTCACGGTGCCGGAGGTAATTACCGCTCTGGTGCCGGAGAAATTCCTGAGGCAAAACCCCGACGAGGCCGGACAGGACGTGCCGGAACGCTTGAACTGGCAGTCGGACGAAATTCCCATTCGCGGGCTGACCGACGGCATGGCCGTTCATCATGCCAAATGCTGTCATCCGCTGCCTGGCGATCGGATCGTCGGTATTTTGACCCCCGGCAAGGGTGTGGCTATCCATACTAAGGATTGCGAGACGCTGGAAAGTTTTGCCGACACCCCAGAAAGATGGATCGACGTCGGCTGGGATATCGGTCCTGTCACTCTGGTCGGCCGGATCAAAACCGTGGTTGCAAATAAAAAGGGCGCGTTGGGCTCGCTCACAACCGTCATCGGCCAAAACCATGCAAACATCAACAATCTTAAGATCATCGGTCGATCCGAAGATTTCTTCGATATAACGATCGACATCGAGGTCAACGACACACACCATTTGAACGATGTCGTTGCTGCTCTGCGCGCGACGCCCGGCGTAACAGCGGTCGATCGGGACGGATAACCGCTGGCGGGTTCAGACTGATACTGTAAGCTGTGGGCAACTGACGGACTGGAGCTTTCAGGGAGAGAACTAGATGAACAACAGATACCTGAGACTTGGCGTAAATATCGATCATGTGGCGACGATCCGGAATGCCCGCGGCGGTGAGCATCCAGATCCGGTCCGGGCCGCGCATGCAGCTGCCTCGGCGGGGGCCGATGGTATCACGGCGCATCTTCGCGAGGATCGGCGGCATATGACAGACGACGATATCCTTCGTCTTACCCGTGAAATTGACCTGCCGCTTAATCTTGAAATGGCAGCTACCGACGAAATGCTGGAAATTGCACTGCACCATATGCCCCACGCTGCCTGCATCGTTCCTGAGAAACGTGAGGAAACGACGACCGAGGGAGGACTGGAAGTGGCCGGCGCACACAAACGTCTGGCGCCGTTCGTGCGCCAGCTTAGCGGTGCGGGCATAAAGGTATCGTTGTTCATTGAACCCGATATCGAGCAGGTGGACGGCGCAGTGGCTCTTGGTGCTCAGATTGTCGAACTGCATACGGGGGCGTACTGCGAAGCGTCTCACGATACACGAGGTTCGCAGTTTGATCGTATTGCCATTGCCGCGGCGCATGCTGAGGCTGTTGGAATCGAATGCCATGCCGGGCATGGTCTTACCTTTGACACGGTCGCCCCTGTTGCGGCCATTCCAACAATCGAAGAACTCAATATCGGCCATTTTCTGATTGGCGAGGCCATTTTTGGCGGCCTAGAAAGTTCTATCAAACGCATGCGATCGCTCATGGACAAAGCGCGATCCGCCGCAGACGGTCAGCGCAGCGCTTGACCGATTCTGATAGGTCCGTTCACATGATTATCGGCATCGGAAGCGATCTGATCGATATCCGTCGGATTGAGGAAACTCTCGAGCGTTTTGGCGAACGGTTTACCAATCGGTGTTACACCGAGGTGGAACGGCAGAAAAGCGAAAGGCGCCTGTTGCGAGCTGAAAGCTATGCCAAACGCTATGCCGCCAAGGAGGCCTGCTCGAAGGCGTTGGGAACCGGTTTCCGGAAGGGAGTGTTCTGGCGCGATATGGGAGTGGTAAACTTGCCCAGTGGAAAGCCGACGATGAAGCTGACAGGTGGTGCGCTGGCTAGGCTGAATGATATTCTGCCGGACGGTATGGATGCCCAGATCGATCTGACAATCACCGACGAGCCCCCGATCGCCGAAGCGCTGGTGATAATTTCCACTGTGCCGAGGTCCGGCTCTTGACACTTCATTGCGCACCCAACTAAACCCTCGCGGTACAACCCGTATCAAGGAAACTGCCCGTGTGGGGATTTTCCGCGGCATCCAAAGACAGAATTCAATGGCGACAAAAAAATCGGGTGGACTCTGGGATACGATCAAGACGCTAATTTATGCCGTTCTGATCGCCCTATTCATTCGCACATTCGCGTTTGAACCGTTCAACATCCCTTCCGGCTCTATGATACCGACACTGTTGGTCGGCGATTACCTTTTCGTCTCGAAATATTCGTATGGATACAGTCGACATTCCTTGCCGCTCAGCCTGCCGCTGATTCCGGGACGCGTGTTCAATTCTGTCCCCCAACGGGGCGATGTTGCGGTGTTCAAGCTTCCCAAGGACGACAGCACCGATTACATCAAGCGGATTGTCGGCTTGCCCGGAGACAAGATACAGGTCCGATCCGGTCGGCTGTTCGTGAATGGCGAGGTGGTCGAGCGCGAACCGATCGCACCGTTTCCCATCAGGGGTCCCTTGGGCTCTACAATTGGTGTGGCGCAATTCAAAGAAACGCTGCCTAACGGTGTTGGGTACCGCATTCTAGAGCGTGGCGACAATTTCCAGCTCGACAATACACCTGTTTATAAGGTCCCGTCCGGGCATGTATTTGGCATGGGCGATAACCGCGATGGTTCCCTGGACAGCCGGGTGCTGCGGGAAGTGGGTTATATTCCGATGGAGAATCTGGTTGGGCGCGCCGAGTTCATATTTTTCTCCCACGATCCGGAAGGCAGCGGCTGGCCCTTCACCGTGCGTTGGCCCAGACTTTTCCAGGCGATCCAGTAACGAGAGGCGGAATTCCATGTCCCTATCGGGTGGCGATCCGGCTGAACTGGAGAAAATTCTGGGCTACCGTTTCAACGACAGCGGTCTTTTAACACGCGCCTTGACCCACAGCAGCCTGAAAAATTCCGGGAATGACGCCAGCTACGAACGATTAGAATTTCTGGGCGATCGAGTGCTCGGTCTGATAATCGCGGAATTACTGATAGACGAGTTTCCGGACTCGGCGGAAGGGAAGTTGGCGCCCCGACTGGCGTCACTGGTCAGCGGACGGACTCTCGCGGAGGTGGCGCGAAACCTTGGTCTCGCCAAATTCATCCTTATGACCGACGGTGAGGCGGCAGCGGGAACGAACGAACGGGATTCCGTTCTTGCAGATTGCTGCGAAGCGATAATCGGATCAGTCTATCGCGACGGCGGGCTAGATGCCGCGACGACGCTGGTGCGGCGCTACTGGATCCCGCTGCTTGTCGAGGTCGAACCCCGGGTTTCTAAATCGGAGTTGCAGGAATGGGTGCAGGGCAGAGGATTGCCTTTGCCTAGGTATACGGTGGTCGATAGGCAGGGTCCCGCGCACGCACCAGAATTCACGATAGAGCTGAAAATCGCGACCGAGGCCCCTATCCTTGCGACGGGAACCTCTAAGCAGGCCGCCGAACAGGCTGCCGCTGCCGAGATGCTGGCCCTCGTTCAGAAAAAATCATGAAGGGGCAACAACAGAGATGCGGTTTCGTAGCGCTATTAGGTGCGCCGAATGCCGGAAAGTCCACGTTGCTGAATACAATCGTGGGCGCCAAGGTATCTATCGTCACGCCCAAGGTGCAGACCACCCGAATGCGTATCCTGGGCGTTTCCATCGTTGGCGACGCGCAACTCGTTTTCATCGATACTCCGGGTATCTTCACGCCGAAACGCCGCCTGGACCGAGCCATGGTGGCTGCTGCCTGGGGCGGGGCATCGGACTCCGACGTAATTCTTTTGCTGATCGACGCCAAGACTGGCATCGATCGTGATACCCGGCGCATCATAAATGGCCTGAAGGAAAGCAACCGCCCGGCGGTCTGCGTTCTGAATAAAATCGATACTGTCAAACGGTCGAGCTTGCTAGCGCTGACGGACAACCTAGTATCGGAAAATATCTTCACCGATTTTTTCATGATTTCCGCGCTGAACGGCGACGGCGTCGAAGATCTTAGATGCGAGCTGGCAGGTAGATTGCTGGAAGGGCCGTGGCATTTTCCCGAAGATCAGCTTTCGGATATGAACGACCGCCTTTTTGCCGCCGAAATCACGCGGGAGAAACTGTATCTGAACCTGTATCAGGAGCTGCCATACGCGCTGACTGTTGAAACGGAAACATGGGAGCCGTTCGACAATGGCGCCGTAAAAGTAGAACAGGTCATTTTCGTAGAGCGAGACAGGCAAAAAGGGATCGTTCTCGGTAAGGGCGGCGAACTTATCAAGCGGGTCCGTAAGCTTGCGCAAGAAGAGCTGAAAGATATTCTGGAACGCGATGTGCACCTTTTTTTATTCGTAAAAGTCCGTGCAAACTGGGGGGACGACCCAGAGCGCTATCGCGATTGGGGGCTGGATTTCAGTAGGTAATCGATACTGCCTGTACAGTAATGTCGTGGTTTTGCACTATCATTCGGTATGAACTGGACCGATGAAGGAATCGTGCTGTCGGCGCGCAAACATGGTGAAAGCGCGGCGATCGTCACTCTGCTGACCCGTGAAAACGGTCGGCATTCTGGACTTGTGCGGGGCGGGTACGGCTCGCGGGCACGCGGTATCTATCAGACCGGGAACCTGGTCAGTGCCCACTGGCGCGCCCGTCTGAGCGAGCATCTCGGCACGTACAGTTGCGAATTACTTCAACCCAACGCCGCTATGCTGATGAGCGAACGCCTGCCACTCCTTGCGCTGACATCGGCCGCCGCTTTGGTCGAACGCCTGTTACCCGAACGGGAGCCGCACCCGGACACATTTGCTTCGTTATCGGCTTTGATCGAGATATTGGAGGCGGACGAAAACTGGTTGCCGAGATACGTTGAATGGGAGCTGGGACTTCTCAACCAGCTCGGCTACGGGCTCGACTTAACGGAATGCGCGGCAACGGGATCGACTGATGACCTGGTATTCGTGTCGCCTCGGACGGGGTGTGCGGTTTCCGCCGGTGCCGGTACGCCGTACCAGGAAAAACTGTTCGATTTGCCGACCTTCTTCATGACCAGCGATCCCGCTCCAATGTCGGAAGATATAGACATGGGATTGCGGATTACCGGTCACTTTCTTGCGCGTTGCGCCAAGGACGCCGATGCCGGCGATCTGCCGACGTCCAGGGCACGTTTTGTGGACCGGGTGGCGCGAGGAGCCAGGGATTAACTGATTTCTTGGTAAGTAGCGCACCGGTCGAATCACCCGATACTGGTATAACGACAATATCGAAATCGCCCTCAGTCCGAGGGCCGCATGTTGTTTAGGGTACTTGTATTGATGGCTGATCAGACCACGGCTTCCCGGGTAGAAGAAGTCACCTTTAACGACGCGCTGGGCGAGCGCTATCTTGCATATGCGCTGTCGACTATAACCGCCCGTTCGCTGCCGGATGTGCGTGATGGGCTGAAACCCGTGCACCGGCGATTGCTGTTCGCCATGCGCCAGCTTCGGCTGGAGCCGGAGTCCGGGTTCAAGAAATGCGCCCGCGTTGTGGGCGACGTTATCGGCAAGTATCACCCTCATGGCGATGTCGCAGTCTATGACGCGCTGGTGCGCTTGGCGCAGGACTTTGCAGTGCGTTACCCGCTGGTAGAAGGGCAGGGAAATTTCGGTAACATCGATGGCGATAACGCGGCAGCAATGCGGTACACGGAATCCCGTCTGACGGCGTATGCCATCGCGATGCTCGAAGGTATCGATGAAGATGCGGTCGACTTCCGCGAAAACTACGACGGATCGGAAGATGAGCCAGTGCTGTTGCCGGCCAGCGTTCCAAACCTGCTATGCAACGGTGCAGCGGGGATTGCGGTCGGTATGGCGACCAGCATCCCGCCCCACAATCTCGACGATGTATGCGCGGCGCTACTTCATCTTCTTAAATTCCCGAATGCTACCATTGCCAAGCTCGTGGAACTGGTGCCCGGACCGGATTTTCCGACTGGTGGCGTTCTAGTCGAAGACCGGGATTCCGTGGCAGAGGCCTACGCGACGGGCAGGGGATCATTCCGCCTGCGTGCGAAATGGGAGGTCGAGAAACTCGGCCATGGCCAGTACCAGGTGGTTATCACCGAAATTCCCTACCAGGTACAGAAAGGCCGGATCGTCGAGAAGATCGCCGATCTGTTGAATGCAAAGAAACTGGCGCTGTTAGGCGATATCCGGGACGAGAGCGCGGAAGACATTCGCCTGATCTTGGAGCCTCGCAACCGGTCTATCGAACCCGACGTGCTGATGGAGCAGATGTTCCGGATGACCGACCTGGAAACCCGCGCCAGTCTGAATATGAACGTTCTGGACTCTAACACGGTGCCGCGTGTGATGAACCTTCGGGATGTTCTGCGGTCATTCCTCGAACATCGGGAAACATTACTCCTAAGGCGAACCAAGCATCGCCTAGCCAAGATCGAGCATCGGCTCGAAGTCCTCGAAGGGTATCTGGTTGCGTATCTCAATCTCGACGAGGTGATCCGACTCATCCGTGAGGAGGATGAGCCAAAAGCGATCATGATGAAGAAGTGGAAGCTGACCGACGTTCAGGCCGAAGCCATCCTGAACATGCGTTTGCGAGCGCTTCGCCGGCTTGAGGAAAATGCCATCAAGGAAGAGCACGCGGTTTTGTTGTCAGAGAAGAAGACGCTGAATGCGCTTTTGAAGAACAGGAAAAAGCGAGAAGCGGTGATCTCCGGGCAGATAAAGGATATCCGCACGAAATTTGGCAAGAACACCGATCTTGGCGCCCGCCGCACGGAAATCGGCGTCGCTCCGGAAGAAATCGTGGTGCCGCTGGATATCCTGATAGAGCGAGAACCGATTACGGTCATCTGTTCGCAGAAAGGCTGGATCCGAGGGGCCAAGGGCCACCTCACCGAAACAGCAGACCTTAAATACAAGGACGGCGATCGCGGGCGGTACGTACTTCACGCGCAGACCACCGACAAGATACTCATTTTCGCCACGAACGGGCGTTTCTACACGCTGTTCGGCGATAAGCTACCGGGTGGGCGTGGACATGGTGATCCCGTGCGCCTGATGGTCGATCTTCCGAACGATCAGGATATCGTTGCACTATTCGTCTATCGGCCCGGCGAGAAAGTTGTCGTGGCGTCGTCGGACGGACGTGGATTCGTGGTGCCCGAGGACAACGTGATTGCGCAGACAAAGAACGGCAAGCAGGTTCTTAATGTCGGCAAGGGCAACGAGGCGCAGGCTTGTACACCGGTCACAGGCGACACGGTAGCCGTGGTTGGCGACAACCGCAAGATCATTATCTTCCCTCTGGACGAACTGCCGGAGATGACGCGCGGGCGGGGGGTGAAGCTGCAGAGCTACAAAGACGGCGGCCTTGCTGATCTGACCACGTTCATTTTCAAGGAGGGCCTACCTTGGAAAACGGGTGCGGGACTCCGTACCGAAACCGATATCAAAGCCTATGTCGGCAAGCGGTCCCAGGCCGGGCGTTTGGCCATGCGTGGTTTCCCCAGGAACAACCGGTTCGGGAACTACGAATAGGCCTCGTCATTTCCTACAAGTTCAGCGAAACATCCCGGCGTACCAATAGGCAGCCGGCGACTTCGGTTGCCTGATCGCTGTTCAGGCGCGCCTGCGAACGCAAACCAATTGGCTCCCAGATGGCTGCTTCGGAGGTAACGAGGCCGGACAGTAGGTCTGTTGCCGCCACATGTTAGTTCCAGCGCGTATCGTGTCAGGTTCTGTTCCACGGATTTCGCCGCGCATTCCAGTCTCGGATCCCGCCGTTTCAGATCGCGCCCGCCACGAGAAAAATGAGAGTTGACATGGCTGGTTTCGGGAATGCAATTGAATAATTTTTTGCCGCCCTGAATTCCGCGACTGCTTTTTCGAGCGCCTGTGAAGACAGGATACCGGGCAAGGCTTTCAGCCTGTCGCCGATTGCGGCCGGTGCCTCGGCCTGCTGAATAATCTCGACGGTTTCCACAACGGGCCCGAATGCCCTGTCTACGGTGCGGCGATATATCGTTCGTGCACGTTTTTCGGCTTTTGCAAGGGCAGTGTATTTGCCGCGCTGTTCCCCCCAGTTCGGTGGGATACGACCCCGCGCTTCATCAGCTTCATTTTTAACATCTTCTATATCGCGCTGGATCCGGGCGATCGCAGCATTGCCATCGGTTCCGTCGCGCTTCGCGATGTACCGGCGTGTATTCAGGTTTATAGGTTTTGAGAGCCGCGCCAATAATTTTTACATCGTTCACTCGCAAAGGACATTGCGCGTGATGCATAGCCCCCAAAGTCAGGAATTGCTGGACGTCCAGCCGTCCTGTCCGAGGATTTCCAGCGGTTTGAAACGGGCCTTATAGGCCATCTTGTCGGATCCATCGATCCAGTAGCCGAGATATAGATAGGGAAGGCCCAGCGCCTGCGCCCGCTCGATCATCCACAGAATCATGTGGGTACCGAGGCTTCGCCTTGTCTCTCCGCCGTCGAAAAAGCTGTAGACAGCGGATAGGGATTCTTCCATCCGATCCATCAGCATCACGGCCGCAAGGCGCCCATCGGAGTCACGGAATTCAACGGTTCGCGAAGATACCGGCGTATCTTCGATCATAGCCCGGTAGGCGCTGAAATCCATCCCCGACATTTCGCCGCCTTCATGGCGCTTGCGTTGATAGGATGAGAAAAGGCGGTACTGCTCGACGGTCGCGATGGCCTCAATGTCGTCCGCTGTCAGGTCGCTGTTTGTCCTTGCGACGCGCCGAAAGGACTTCGTCCACTGGAACTCCGACACTGCGACCCTTACCGGAATGCAGGCGCTGCAGTCCGGGCACGCAGGCCTATAGGCAAGGCTGTGACTGCGACGAAATCCCGCACGCGAGAGCCTCTCGTATAGTGCATCCGCTTTGTGTCCCGCGAGCTCAGTCACGACTTTGCGTTCGGTTTTCCCTTCCAGATAGGGGCAGGGCAGGGACCGTGTACCGAAAAAGAAACGGTCGGGGCGGATTAATTGCTGGTTCATACTCAAACAAGTTTACTAACGGTGATACGCAGCCTGAATATAGGGATTCACGCCGTTTGAGCAAAGTTTTACGAAACTATTGGTATATGCTGCGCCTTCTGTCATCGGCCGCCTTCTGGCGTCCCTTACTTCAGGCGGGGGCGACGCGCGTTGGCAAATCCGGTATTTATGACCGCACATCACATCGATAACTGAAAAAAAGGGGCAAAAATGCCGGATAACATCGTCACCGCCGAAGCTTTGCAGGAACGGATGAGCGCAAATGCGTTCAACAACTGGATGGGCATGGAAATCCAGGAACTTACTGAGGAGGAACTGACAGTCTTAATCAAATGGCGTGAAGAAATGATGTCCAACCCGAAGGCAAAAGTGACGCATGGCGGAATCCTGGGTGCGGCGATCGACGCGGTCGCCGATTTCATGATCGCGGCAAAAGTCGGCATGCCGGTTCCGACCGTTGATCTCCGGGTCGATTATCACCGCGCAGCAATACCCGGTGATCTCAAATGTGTTGGCCGGATAGTCAGGCTGGGCGGAACCAACTCCGTCGCGGAAGCCTATGTTTACGATGGTGACGAAAAGCTGATCGCCAGCGGCAGGGGCACTTATTTCACCGCGGCTGCCAAATCCAAGGAATAAGCGAAATGGCGCGGGTGCCGTTAACGATATGCACCGGAGCCTACGACCGGGTTCGCGCGTTGGCGGATGGGCGTGTCGGGGTTGAGGGTTGCGACGTGAACTACCTGACCATGAACCCGGAACAGGCGTTCTACCGCGCCTGGAACAATTTCGAGTTCGATGTCACCGAACTGTCAGGCTCAAGCTACATCCTGGCGCGGTCAACCGGCTGGGACGATTACATCTCTGTGCCGGTATTTCCGTCACGCTTGTTCCGGCATTCCGGGATTTACATCCGAGCTGATGCCGGGATCGAAAAGCCGGAACACCTTAAAGGTAGGGAAGTGGGGGTGCCGGTCTATGCAATGACGGCCGCCCTCTGGATCCGTGGGATGTTGCAGGATGATTACGGCGTTGCCCCATCGGACATTCACTGGCGGACCGGCGGGCTGGAAGAAGGCGGCCGCAAATCAAAATTTCCGCCGAAGCTGCCGCCCGAGATAAAGGTCGACCCTATATGCGACGATCAGACGCTGTCGGGGATGCTCTTAAGTGGGGAACTAACGGCTCTGGTATCAGCCCGCGAACCGTCCTGCTTCGGTCCAGACCATCCTGAAATCGTCCGACTGTTTCCCGATTTTCGTGCAGCGGAGAAGGAATGGTATGCCAAGACCGGCCTGTTTCCGATCATGCACGTGCTCGGTATTCGGAAGGAACTGGTGGAGCGCGAACCTTGGATCGCTACGAGCGTTCTGAAAGCGTTTACCCAGGCCAAGGACGTATGCCTGGAGGAGATGTCTGACGTCACTGCACTGGCGGTTTCGATGCCGTGGATCGCGGCGGAACTGCGCGAAACTCGGGAATTAATGGGAGACGACATCTGGCCGTACGGTTTCCAAGAAAATCTGGGGGAACTGTCGGTGATGTGCCGCTGGTCGAAAGCCCAAGGCCTGGCCTCGCGGGAGATGACACCGGAGGAGCTGTTTCACCCCGCGACGCTGGATCGCGCCCGGATTTAGGAGGTTGACGTGGCAAACGATTTGCTTCTCGTGGGTAGCGTGCCCTACGATACGGCCGAGGAAGTGTTCGAGACGTTCGGCGCCGGCCTTGGGGCGCATCTGGCGGCAGTGCCCGATGGAGAAATAGGGCCCCGCAAACACTGGATCAGCAAGGTCCATTTTCAGGTCATGGCAGCGCATCCCGAGTTCGAGGTACTGCGGCATCCCGCCCACGAAAACGGTGTTGAACGGCAAAATCCCCGCAATGCCAGTGATAGCTGGTTGTTCCGAGTCCGGAACGGGGTAGACCAGGTTCAGTTTGGCGACCGAGGCTGGAGGCTTGGATATGCCCGGGATGCAGTGAACTCGTATTTTGTCTTTCGGACCCTGCGTGATCGCGGCGTGCTGAAGGACGATATCCGTTTCCAGGTATCGATCCCCTCGGTGAACAGCGTCATCGCGCCCCGCGTCTTCCAAGAACCGGGCGATCTAGAAAAAATACGCCCTGGATACGAAGATGCAGTTTTGGGCGAGGTGGAAACCATCCTGAAGAAGATCCCCGCCGACGACCTGGCGATCCAATGGGACTGCGCGACCGAACTGCAGGATGCTTACGGTGCCGTCGGGGGACTCGACCCAGAGACAATGATCGAACGCAATGTCACCCAGTTTCGACGGTTGTGCATCGCTATTCCGGCGGAGGTTGGGCTTGGCTTCCATCTGTGTTTCGGCACGCTGGGCGGCTGGCCGCGTTTCGCGCCCGACGACCTGAGCGGGGCAGTCACGCTGGCGAACGCAGTAATCGAACATTCTGGGCGCCGCGTCGACTGGGTGCACCTGCCGGTTCTCGATACGTCTGAAGATTCGTTCTTTGCGCCGCTGGCCGGGTTGGTGCCGAGGGGAGCAAAAATTTATCTTGGGATGATCCACAATATGGATAATTTCGGGGACCGCCTGGCCGTCGCCCGCGAATATCTGCCCGAATTCGGTCTCGGTGCGTTCTGCGGTTTTGGGCGGGAGCCAGTAGACACGTTGCCTCAAATTCTGGACGATCACCTGAAAGCGGCCGAGATCGCCGGATTTTGAAATATCGTGCCCCACTCCGAGTGGGACGTTTCTCACCGCGTTCTAATCTACTAAGATTGATTCGTCGCGAGGTCTCGCGGCCTATGCACTTATACGATAGGAAGCTTAATGACCATCGATCAGAGAGAATATCGGAACGCTGTGGGGTGTTTTGCGACCGGCGTCACGATCGTCACCACACTGGACATTGACGGCGACCGGATCGGGATCACCGCGAACTCCTTTACGTCGCTGTCTCTGGACCCGCCATTGGTGCTGTTCTGCGTCGATGCGAAGATCAGCAGTTTCGAGGCTTTCGAAAGCTGTCGGCATTTCAATATCAATGTCCTCACTGAGGACCAGATGGATATGTCCAACAACTTTGCCCGTTCCAACGAAGACAAATGGGACGGCGTCGAGCATGGATCCGGTAAAAACGGCTGTCCCGTATTCGACGGATCCGTCGCGATTCTCGAATGCGACAAGCATGCCATGTACGAAGGCGGTGACCATCTGATCATGGTGGGGCAGGTGACCAAGATGACTTACGAAGCCGGTGACTGCCGACCGTTGCTGTATTACAAGGGGTCCTACGCCAACCTGTCTTGATCAGTCGGACGCGTATCCTATTCCGAAGACGTGCGTTGAAAACCCTCATCGGCGAGTCATTCAGCGAGGGTATGACCATCACCGCTGTTCCGGACTTCCACTAGGGTCTAGATCTACGCCATCCGCACCGGCACGACACGGTACCGGCGTTAATGCTCTACTTCGATGGTGTTTCCGCCTAGCTCGGTGATCAGTTCGGAAACGCGTGCCAGGTTGCCTGACAGGTCGCTAATCTGGACGCACAGCCGCACTAGACGTCCAGACCGCAAGCGACCCCCGCTTTCGTTCAACGTCTTCATGACTTTCTGACAGACCTATCGTGGTGTCGATGGCGACAGCGCGCTGGCCGAACTGGTCACTATCCGGTCGGACCAAGCTGAAGTGGCCGTCGGCCAAGACCTGGAAACTACTAGGTCGGTCAATCAGTATGCCTTCGCCCCGGCTATCGGCGGCGGGTAGCATAAATTTGAAGGCTTCTTCAGGACCTGTCGGGATGACGACACGCGGGATGGGAGCCAGGTTGCTGCGTGCCGATCGCGAATAAGAAGAATCTGGTTCTGACCGGTGAGGTGGCCGATGGAAAATACGCTGTCTGTTGCATAGAAACCATCAAAGACGCCCTCGAATTGTTTACAGGAGTGCCGGCGGGAACAG
The DNA here is from genome assembly GCA_002471575.1 of Alphaproteobacteria bacterium UBA7314. Taxonomy (GTDB): domain Bacteria; phylum Pseudomonadota; class Alphaproteobacteria; order MPNO01; family UBA830; genus UBA830. Next base: position 73,102 of record DKQG01000040.1, read on the forward strand.
GGGATGCAAAAGGCGAATTTGGTAAGGACGCGGTCTTTGGCAAAAGTTGCCACTAATCTGCAGTGTTACTACCGTATCCTGATGGATCGGAACGACGCGTTTTGACTATCCCGATTTTAGCCGTTCGGCGACTTCGATCGCTGCATATGTCAGGACGCCATCGGCGCCCGCGCGCTTGAAGGCAAGCAGACTTTCGACGATCACGCGATCCCAGTCGAGCCAACCGTTCATAGCGGCACCCTTCATCATCGCGAACTCACCCGACACCTGGTAGGCGTAGGTCGGCATGCCGAACTGGTCTTTCACCCGCCGCACGATGTCGAGATAGAAAATGCCCGGTTTGACCATCACCATGTCCGCGCCTTCGGTAATATCCATGGCGACTTCACGCATAGCTTCGTCCGAATTCGCAGGATCCATCTGATAGGTTTTCTTGTCGCCGCCCGCGAGGTTTGGTGCGGATCCGACCGCGTCGCGAAACGGCCCATATAACGCTGAGGCGTATTTGGCACTGTATGCCAGGATACGCACCGCATCATGCCCGGCACCGTCGAGAGCTGTCCTAATCGCGCCGACGCGGCCATCCATCATGTCCGACGGTGAAATGACGTTGCAACCAGCGTCGGCCTGAACGACGGCCTGTCGGGTCAGGACATCCAGCGTCTCATCGTTGACGACATATCCGTCGCGCAACAGCCCGTCATGCCCATGATCGGTAAACGGATCCAGAGCGACATCGCACATCACGCCCAGTTCCGGATGTGCTGACTTAATGGCCCTAACCGAACGGCAAACCAAGTTATCGGGGTTGACGGATTCCGATCCTTCTGCGTCTTTTAGCGAAGGGTCTGTTGCCGGGAAAACCGCGATTACCGGAATGCCGAGTTCTTTCGCCTGGCCCGCGCGATCTACCAAGGCATCGATCGAATGCCGCTGGATGCCGGGTAGCGAGGGAATATCCACGGATGCATCATCGGAGTCGTGGACAAATACAGGTAGGATGAAATCGCCTGCCGTCAGGGTGTTTTCGGCAACGAGGCGGCGATTCCAGTCGTCGCGGCGGTTGCGCCGCATCCGCGTAACCGGAAATCGTCCCAAGTTGTATTCGCTGCCTAGCATCGCCCTTAACTCTATACTGTTGCCAGCGCCTGATCGAGATCGCCGATGATATCGTCGATATGTTCGATTCCGATCGATAGACGTACATATGAATCGGTGACGCCTGTCTGTTCCTGTTCTTTCGGCGACAACTGCGAATGCGTGGTCGTTGCCGGATGAATGGCGAGGCTACGGGAGTCGCCAATATTGGCGACATGATAGAACATGTTCAGACTGTCAATGAACCTCTGGCCGGCTTCTTTCCCACCCGCCGCAAATTCGAATCCGCAAAGACCGCCATATCCGCCAGAAAGGACGGCATCCGCGCGACGTCGCGCTTCCCCGTCCATCACGCTTGGATGAATGACCTTGCCGACCTTGTCGTGGCCAGACAAATACTCTGCGACCGTGGCAGCGTTTTCGCTATGGGCGCGGATGCGAAGCGGCAGGGTTTCCAGCCCCTGAATGAACTGAAACCCGTTGAACGGGCTCATGGCCGATCCGAGGTCGCGCAACAGCGTTACTCTTGCCTTAATGATATAGGCGATCGGCCCCATCGGTTTGACGGCCTCAGTCCACACGGCGCCATGGTAGCTGGGATCCGGCTCGTTCAGCATTGGAAACCGTTCTTTGTGGGCCTCCCAGTCGAAGTTGCCGCCATCGACGATAATCCCGCCGATGGATGTTCCGTGACCGCCGATAAATTTCGTTGTGGAGTGCATCACGATCGCGGCGCCGTGCTCGAAAGGACGGCACAGTATCGGGGCGGCGGTATTATCCATGATCAGAGGTACTCCAAGATTACGGCCGATTTCCGCTACTTCCTTAATCGGAAATACCTGCAGCTTCGGGTTCGGCAGGGTTTCCGCGTAATAGCAGCGGGTCCGGTCGTCGGTCGCGTTCGCGAAGGCTTTCGGGTCGCTTGGGTCGACGAAACGGCACTCAATGCCCATGTCCTTCATCGTGTTAGCAAACAGGTTCCAGGTGCCGCCGTAAAGATCTGTAGAGGCGACGAAGTTGTCGCCGGCGCGGGTAATGTTCTGGACCGCGAATGCAGATGCTGCCTGCCCCGAAGATACTGCAAGTCCAGCGACGCCGCCTTCCAGCGCGGCGATACGCTGTTCGAGCACGTCGTTGGTTGGATTCATGATGCGGGTATAGATGTTCCCAAGTTCGGCAAGACCGAAAAGGCTGGCGGCATGTTCGGTGCTGTTGAACTGGTAGGACGTCGTTTGATAAATCGGCACTGCGACGGAGGTTGTCGACTCGTCACGCCGCCAGCCAGCGTGAAGAGCGATCGTTTCCGGATTTTTGCTGTCCATAGTCATGATATTCATCCCTTTATTGTGGTTTGGTGACGCTATTCATGCGGCAACGGGGACGCTACCCGTGGGCGCGGGATAGGCGGGCTTGCGGCTTCTGTCAAGAATATGAGTGGTTTGGCACAGGGTGATTTTGTGTCTCGACTTAAGCAAAAATTAATCCAAGCAGTGCAGGGTAGTGTCGGACCATTACCTGAATAAGGCAGGTTTAAGGGAAATGAACTGGTGAAAGAGACATATTGCGGGCCTATCCGACTGATTGGAGGGTGGCACAGGCTGTGGCTCCAAGTCGGGAAGGTCGAGCTCGACAGAACTGGTATCGCGGATATCGACAATATCCGGGCCCTTATCCTGTCGAATACCTGCAAGGAAGAACTGACGGTCGCCAAAGGGGCTAGAGGTCTGCGATCTGATTGCAGGCTTGCACAAACGCCATTACGTACAACGTGATAACAGTCCGCTTTCCTGAGAGCTGCAGGCCATCAATGGAATACTGATATCGCTGGAATGTTTCGTGACTGATGCCCCGCGCTATGGCTCGCGTCAGATAACTACATTGTCCGGAAACATCGGTTGATATGCCAGGTCAAACAGCGTTAAAACTGAAAACGGCGCCCTGGGGCGCCGTTTTTCGTGACAGGTCTGCATTTCGGGCTAGTTCAGCAGTCCACCTTCTATACCCCGATCGGCGAGCGCTAGCTTCAGTTTCGATAGCGCCTTGCCTTCGATCTGGCGGATACGCTCTTTGGTTACGCCAAAGGTCTCCCCGATCTCCGCGAGAGTCGTTTTATCCTCATCGAGGAAGCGCCGCGTGATGACCTCCCGTTCACGGGTGTTAAGGTGTTCCATCGCTTCCGATATCCACTGCGAGCGCGTCTCGCTGTCAATAAGGTCACCGACAATCGCTTCAGGGGTCGGGGAGTCATCCGCTAAAAGATCCACGAATGTGTCGGACGAATCGCTCTCGCCGACGGTCGCATTGAGAGACTGATCTGGCCGGGAAAAGTGGGATTCCATCCGTTCGACGGCGGCTAACGGCACGCTTAGTTCTTTTGCAATCGTCTGGCGTTCGTCCTCGGTCATCCGGCTTCGCGAAGTGTCTGCAATCTTCGCCCGAAGCTTACGCAGATTGAAAAATAGGCTCTTCTGAGCGGGGGTCGTGCCGATGCGGACAATCGATGAATTCCGCACGATATATTCCTGCATCGCGGCCATGATCCACCAAGTTGCATAGGTTGAAAAGCGCACGTTGCGTTCGGGGTCGAACCGGTTGGCGGCCTCCAGAAGGCCGGTGTTACCCTCCTGAATGAGATCGCCGATCGGCAGGCCGTAGCCTTTATATTTGCTGGCGATACGGACGACCAGCCGAATGTGCGCTTCGATCAGTTCGTGCAGTGCATCGGCGTCCTGGTCGTCCCGCCAGCGGCGTCCGAGGTTCGACTCGTACTGTCGTTCGAGCATCGGGGCGTCCATCGCTGCCGAAATGTATCTACGGTCGTTCCGGTCGGGGAAGTTTCCGTTGCCAACAGCCATGTTAATCTCCTTTATTATTCAATCCAGCTTTGTCGTTCCACAACTGGCTCAAAGGGAACTTAATTTCTAACCAACTCGATGATATC
>DKQG01000040.1:77550-102713 GCA_002471575.1 Alphaproteobacteria bacterium UBA7314
CACATAAACTACGAGATTCAGCAACAAGCGGATTTCGGCAGAATTTTGGCGGACTAAAGGAACCCAGCCAAGCAACGAAGCAACGACGGACCCGTGTGGATGCCCGAACGCGCTATGATCGTCGAAATTGTCGATCGACTGAGCCGGATTGCCCATTCGATCCAGTTTGCGGAGGGCCTGAACACCGCCCAGTGGGCGGCCCTGCGGTGTGTCGCGCGTGCCAATAGGAATAGCTGTTCGCCGAGCGCGTTGGCAGATTTGATGGGATTGACTAAGGGGACCGTCTCGCAGACGCGTAAAGCCCTCGAGGCCGGGGAATTAATTGAACGGCACCGAAAGCCTGGCGACCGTCGTGCCGTCCGTATCACGGTTACGCAAGCTGGGCACGAACTCTTGTTGAATGACCCTCTGGGCCGCATTCACGTCGCGCTGACTCCTTTCGACTGGACCGAGCAGAGAAAAATAGTCGATGGGATGCAGAGGCTTCTGGATATCTTTCAACGCCACGGGAAGATACCAGACTTTGGTCCCTATCTTAGCTTCACGCACTACAAACCGGAAGCGTGAGGCGAAATTAGCGGTGTAGGGCGCCGATGGGGCGTATCGGGGGAGCTTTTCAACTATTTCGAGGCCGAGAAAATCTGCGCGGATTTCTCGCCGACGAACTAGGTAATGCAGGCTTCCATATATTTTTCCATCGACGACCGAAATTCCTGAGGTATTTCGATCGTGCTCATGGATTTTTTTGATGCGACGCAGGTGACGAAACTACCGCGTAGGATTTCAAGATCTCCGTCATGCCCGACAATATCATAATAGATTGACGATCTACCAAGCTTGTTAAGCACTAAGCTTAAATCCATTTTCTGCCCCATTCGCCGGGATTCCTTGAAATCCACATCGACATGAACGAGCGGAAACATTCGTTGTTCGTTCTGGAACTGATCGGCGAAATCGATGCCTAGGCATTTGACCAGCCAATCCTCAAACAGGTCGTTGAACATACGGAAAAATGCGGCATAGAAAACGATCCCGGCAGGATCGGAATCCGAAAACCGTATATCGCGTGAGACGGTGAACGTGTTTTCAGAAATATCCGCGAGTGACATCGTATTCCCCGTGAGGGTTGCAGGAGTTGCTGCTTCTATCCGTCCTGCCCGCCGATGACAAGTTGCACGGGAGGTTCGGATGTTGTCATTGCCTGCTGTTTAAACGGCAGATCCGTCGGCAGGGGATGAAAACTGCTCTCATTTTCGGCGGTGCCCCGATAACGGTCGGATACTGGCCTGTCACCGGACCTGCAGTCGAAGGTACGTTGACGCCGCTCATTCTCGACCCGGCCAACGCAGAACTGGTAACCGCGTTCCTAGCGAAAAACTAAAACAAAAATGACGCTTTCGCCGCTAAGCGAACAAACACTCGGTTATAAGGCCGGGCGTTTTTATTCGGTGTCGATCTGCGAAGCCTTGTCGGTGTTGCGCCGGCTTCCGACTTTCTCGCCTTTCTTACGCCCTAGCCCGATCTGCTTGGCGAAATTCGACCGCTGTTTCGCATAGTTTGGCGCTACCATCGGATAGTCCGTAGGCAGATTCCACTTGGCGCGATATTCTTCGGGCGAAAGACCGTATGCCGCGCGCAAATGACGTTTCAACATCTTGAGCTTTTTACCGTCTTCCAGACAGACGATGTAATCGGGCGTAATCGACCGGCGAATCGGCACGGCAGGTTTCAACGTGCTATTCTCCCCGCTGTTTGCAGAGCCATCGATCGCGGCAAGCGAGGCATACACCGAATTGATGACTTCCGGTACCTGGTTGGCCGGTACAGAATTATTTCCGACATAGGCGGACACGATGTCGACGGCCATTCGAAGGGTTTCTGCGTTTTTTTGCTGATTTTCTTCTTGCGATGACATTCTTTTAAAGGCCTTTATCGTAATCGGAAATAAAACGCCGGATAACAGTTAAAATCATTCTTGTCAAACATCAATAATGTTTCCGCTTCATTGGTTATTATTTTGCGGAAAGTCCCATATGACCCCGTCTAATTATCGCCTTTTGGGGTTATAGCTAAGTAGAATTTTAATTGCCTCCCGCAACTATCCTGTTCGGAGCATGTCTCCGCTGGTGCGAGCGGCGTGCGCGGTCCCAAAACTTGTGGCGTGCTGGTTTGTCGCCGCGAGATATGGTAGAAAAAAATCATTCAAAATCCTCATGACAGTCCGATGTCAAAAGAAACGATTGGTATAGCCGCTGATCATGGCGGTTTTTTCCTAAAACGGGCGATTGCAGAAGAAATTGAGGCTGCCGGATATCAGGTCCTGGATCTGGGAACCGACAGCGAAAAATCTGTCGATTACCCAGATTATGCAGAAAAACTAGTGCGAGCTATATCTGACGGAAGTGTGAAAAAAGGCGTGCTTGTCTGCGGGACCGGAATCGGCATTTCCATCGCGGCAAACCGTCACATGGGTATCCGCGCGGCTCTGTGTTACGACAAAGAAACTGCGGTGCTTGCCCGTCAGCACAATGATGCGAACATTCTGTGTTTGGGTGGGAGAAAAACCGCAGAATCTCAGGCCCGACAACTTGTCGCGCTTTTTCTCGATACTGAGTTCGAGGGCGGCCGTCATGAAAGAAGGGTCGAAAAACTTGGCTAAGCGCATACCAAGCGTTAGTTGGGTTAAGGAGCAACTTGACCAAATGTCCAATGCTAACGCGGTAATGACTACTCATCGGGGGTTCTTCAGCGCGTCCTTCGCAGAATCCGACCCGGATCTGAACCGGGCAATCACCGGCGAACTCTCCCGCCAACAGGATCAGATTGAGCTGATCGCGTCGGAAAACATCGTATCCCAAGCTGTGTTGGAAGCGACCGGTTCTGTCTTAACGAACAAGTACGCCGAGGGATATCCCGGACGCAGATATTACGGCGGCTGCGAATATGTAGACGTTGCTGAAGAATTGGCGATCGATCGCGCGAAGCAACTCTTCAAATGCGGTTTTGCAAACGTCCAACCGCATTCCGGGGCGCAGGCAAACGGGGCAGTTTATTTTGCTTTGCTTCAGCCGGGAGACACTATTTTGGGTTTGTCCCTGTCAGCAGGTGGACACCTGACCCACGGAGCGGCGCCAAATCTGTCGGGAAAATGGTTCAATGCGGTTCAATACGGCGTGCGAGCTGAGGACGCGCTGATAGATTTCGATGAAGTCGAACGGCTTGCGTCGGAACATAAGCCAAAGATTATTGTGGCCGGAGGATCCGCCTACCCGCGCCAGATTGACTTCAAGAGGTTCCGGGGAATTGCAGACTCGGTTGACGCGCTGCTGATGGTTGATATGGCGCATTTCGCTGGCCTGGTCGCGGGCGACGTCCATCCAAGCCCGTTTCCTCATGCTGACGTCGCGACAACGACGACGCACAAAACACTGCGGGGCCCGCGCGGCGGTATGATCCTTACCAACGACGAGGCGATAGCAAAGAGAGTGAATTCGGCAATTTTCCCGGGAACGCAGGGCGGGCCGCTGATGCATGTCGTTGCCGCGAAGGCGGCTGCGTTTGGCGAAGCGCTGCGTCCCGAATTCAAGGAATATTCGGCTGCGGTGATCAAAAATGCGCAGACGCTAGCGGCCACACTCGTGGATGGCGGCCTCGACATTGTCTCCGGCGGGACCGACACCCATCTGACACTCGTCGACCTCCGCCCGAAGGGTCTAACCGGCAAGGTCGCGGAGGCTAGCCTCGAAGCGGCGGGGATGACATGTAATAAGAACGGCATACCCTTCGATCCTGAGAAACCAACGATTACTTCGGGTATCCGGCTTGGGTCGCCGGCAGCGACGACCCGCGGGTTCGGCGAGGCGGAATTCAAACAGATCGGCGAGATGATCGTGCAAGTGCTCGACGGGCTTGCGTCCGATGGCAACGACAACTCGCCAGTTGAAGCAGGAGTTCGGGACAAAGTAGCCGAACTGTGCGCACGTTTTCCGATTTATCCGGATCAGTGAAGTTTCCGGCGGGGGGGGAAGATGAAGTGTCCGTTTTGCGGGTCTGACGATACCCAGGTTAAGGATTCGCGTCCTACAGAGGACAGCACGGCGATCCGCCGACGTAGGTCTTGTACGGCGTGTGGTGCGCGTTTCACGACTTTTGAGCGGGTGCAACTTCGCGAACTTACGGTTCTTAAAGCAGGCGGTCGTCGAGAACCGCTCGATCGGGATAAGCTATCGCGATCTATGAGCATTGCGTTGCGTAAACGTGCGGTCGAACCAGATAGAATTGAGCGGGCGATTACTGGAATCGTTCGCCGAGTTGAAAGTTCCGGACAGACCGAAGTCACGTCGCAACAGGTTGGCGAACTTGTGATGGATGCGCTCTCGCAGTTAGATCAGGTTGCGTATATCCGATATGCGTCGGTATACAGGAACTTCCGCGAAGCGCGTGATTTCGAGGATTTCGTTGAAGGCCTGAACGAGCCGGACGAGGAAGAAGTTGAATGATCACCGTTTCATGCGAGTGGCGATCGGCCTTGCTCGGCGCGGTCACGGAAACGTCGCGCCGAACCCCTCGGTCGGCTGCGTAGTTGTCAAGGATGGCCGTGTCATAGGGCGCGGCTGGACCCGGCCAGGCGGTCGGCCCCATGCCGAGACGGAAGCGCTGTTGCAAGCCGGAAAAAAAGCCGCCGGCGCTGATATCTTCGTCACGCTCGAACCCTGTGCCCATCATGGAGAAACCCCGCCTTGCGCGGAGGCGTTGATCGCCGCTGGTGTCGGGCGTGTCGTCGTCGGCGTCCGGGATCCCGATCCGCGAGTTGATGGCGGCGGTATTTCACTGCTGAAGGATGCGGGTATCGAGGTGGTAGAAGGCGTTCTAGAGACAGAGGCGGCGCAGGCGGCCGAAGGGTTCTTGAGAAGGGTTTCAAACGGGAGGCCCATGGTTACGATCAAGGCGGCGACGTCTTTGGACGGACGGATCGCGACATCGACGGGCGATAGCCAGTGGATTACCGGCGAACTATCCCGCGCCCTGGGGCATGGAATGCGGGCCCGAAGCGATGCGATCATGGTCGGAGGCGCGACCGCCATCGCTGACAATCCGTCGCTCACCTGTCGTCTGCCGGGGCTGGAAGGAGAATCGCCGACGAGGATTGTCCTGTGCGGCGACTCCCCTATACCGTTAACACACAATCTCGTCACAACCGCCGCCGAGATCCCCACGATGTTTATCGTGGGGGCAATGTCGAGGCTGGAAAACCGCGCCGCCTACGAAGATGTTGGCGTGTCGGTCCGGGAAGCCGGGTGCGGTTCGGACGGACGTATCGATATTGGCTCCGCACTCGAAGCTCTGGCGTGCGGCGGAATCACGCGGCTTATGGTCGAGGGCGGCGGGCGTCTGATCTCCGCCCTTCTGAAGGAAGATCTTGTCGACCGTGTGATTTGGTTCCGGGCCCCGACCATGATCGGTGGCGACGGCATTTCCGTCGCATCGGCGTTTGGCGTGAGGGAACTTGACGAGGCAGCTAACTTCGTCAAAGTATCGACCCGTCCCGCAGGGGATGATCTCGTCGAAACCTACATGCGTGGAGGCTGAAGAAACTTAATGTTTACAGGGATTGTAACCGATGTTGGAACCGTGCTCGCGATCGTACAGAAGGGCGATACCCGGATTGAGATCGAAACGGCATACGATACGGACGACATTGATATTGGCGCGTCCATAGCCTGTTCGGGACCATGCCTGACCGTCATCGAAAAAGGCGCGGGCTGGTTTGCCGTGGAGGCGTCGGCGGAAACGCTGGACAAGACTGCGCTGGGCGACTGGGAGGTTGGGACACGTGTTAATCTAGAACGTGCAATGCGCATCGGCGACGAGTTGGGAGGCCATATCGTTTCCGGGCATGTCGATGCGGTGGCTGTGATCGCTGAGATGGAACCGGAGGGAGACAGCGTCCGGTTCATGTTTGATGCGCCAATGGATTTCGCGAGATATATTGCGCCTAAGGGGTCGGTTTGTCTCGATGGGGTTTCGTTGACGGTTAACGAGGTCCGGGACAACCGTTTCGGCGTAAACATTATCAGTCACACCCAATCCGCGACGTCATTCAGCGGTCACAAGGTTGGCGACCGGATCAACATGGAAATAGACACGATTGCGCGCTACGTTGCTCGCCTTCTTGGAGAGGACTAAGACATTGAAAGATAAGACATTCACCGTCGTAGGCAAAGATCAAATCGCAGATGCGGTGGCGGATTCCCATCAAAACCTGACGGATTTCCTGTCGCCAATACAGGATGTCATTGAGGATATCCGTAACGGCCGCATGGTTGTCGTCGTTGATGACGAAGACCGGGAAAACGAAGGCGACCTGATCGTCGCGTCTCAGATGGCAACCCCGGATTCGATCAACTTTATGGCAAAATACGGGCGGGGACTGATCTGCCTTGCCATGACGGGCGAACGTATTGACAAGCTCGGCCTGTCGTTAATGTCGAGCGACAACCGCTCGCAGTTCGAAACGGCCTTTACCATTTCGATCGAGGCGCGCGAGGGCGTGACCACCGGTATTTCCGCGTCGGACCGGGCGCGCACAATTGCGGTGGCGATTGATCCGTCGCACGGGAGGGACGACATCGTGACGCCCGGACATGTATTTCCGCTGCGCGCCCAGGACGGTGGTACGCTGGTACGAACCGGCCATACGGAAGCGGCCGTCGATCTTGCACGGTTGGCAGGACTGAATCCCTCCGGTGTGATCTGCGAAATCATGAACGAAGATGGCACCATGGCGCGGCTGCCCGATCTGGTGAAATTCGCGCAGTTTCATGGCCTAAAGGTCGCGACGATAGCGGACCTGATCGCTTATCGCCTGAAAAACGATTCCATCGTGGAACGGTCCATCACCACCCGTATTACGCGGAAGCACGGCGGCGACTTCAAGCTGATCGTCTATCGAAACCGCGTGTCGGGCGCGGAGCACCTCGCATTGGTGAAGGGCGACATCGAAGGCGACAGGCCTGTCCTGGTTCGTATGCACGCCGTGAACATCCTCGATGATATGATCCACGACATGACGAATAACCGAGATAACGAACTAGAAGGTGCTATTCGAACTATTGGAGAAGAGGGTGCGGGGGTTGTGGTTATCATCCGCGAACCCTGGGCCGAAAAACTGTCGAACCAGGTGCGCGCCCGGCACAAGGTGCCGACTGATCCAGTCGCAGCGTCTGCCGAACTATCGTCGGTGAGCGAGGAGGAGCGCGAGACAGCACCGCCCGCGCTGCGCGACTTCGGCGTGGGCGCGCAGATCCTGGTCGATCTCGGGGTAAAAGAAATGGTTCTGCTGACAAACCGGACCAGGGCAATTAAAGGACTGGAAGGTTTTGGCCTTTCGGTCGTCGACCGCCGACCCATCGACGCGACCGAGGAGTAGCTCGCTGTGAACGATGCCCCACACATAATGATAGTGGAGTCTCCCTATTACGAGGAGATCAACAACAATATGGTCGAAAGCGTACTGATTGAACTCGCCTCGGCTGGTGCGACATACGAGCGTTTCGAGGTACCTGGGAGTTTCGAACTTCCCGGCGCGATCCGGATGGCGATTGAATCCGACCATTATCCAACCGACAGGAAACAGTTTGACGGTTATATCGCGCTCGGTTGCGTCATCCGAGGCGAGACCTCGCATTACGACTATGTCTGCGAGGAAAGCGCGAGAGGCCTGAACGACCTGGTTCTTAAATATGCCATTGCGCTGGGATACGGTGTGCTGACGACTGAAAACCGGGAACAGGCCTTGGCGCGGTCCAGCCGGGAGCAGCATGATCGTGGCGGCGCTGCGGCCCGCGCTTGTCTCGCGATGATCGAGATGAAACGCAAATTTAATCTTTATCCGAGATGACACAAGCCGCCGAGAGCGAGCGGCAGAAATCGGGTGGCAGCGCACAGAGAAGCGCGGCGCGGTTGGCTGCCGTGCAGGCCCTCTACCAGATCGATCATTCCGCAACGTCTTCCGACGCCGTGTTAGAGGAGTTTTTGCGTTTCCGGCTGGGCGATAGTTTTGATACCGAAAACGACGTTGCGCCCCATAAAAATTTGTTTACGGAGATTGTTCGCGGCGTTGCGGCCCACGGTACTGAAATCGACGAGGCCGTCGGCACGGCGCTGTCGAAAAATTGGACCTTCGACCGCCTGGAATTAATCCTGCGCGCAATATTGCGTGCCGGGGTGTACGAGCTTGAGTCCCGAACTGATACCCCCGCGCGGGTGATTATTACGGAATACGTTGATGTAGCTCATGCTTTCTACGATGGTCAGGAGCCCGGCATGGTGAACGGCATGCTCGATCGAATAGCGCATTCGGTTCGTGCCGATGAATTTGGAGACGGGAGCATTGGCGGGTGACCGTGGCAAACTCGACGAATTCGATCTGATCGCATCCGTGTTCGCGCCGCTGACCGACGGTGACGAACGCGCACTTGGTCTACTGGACGACGCCGCGGTGCTGCCGCAGGCCGCAGGACGCGATACCGTCATCACCACCGATACCATGGTGGAAGGCATCCATTTCCTGGATGCCGAGCCGCCAGACGTCATTGCCCGTCGATTGCTTAGGGTAAACCTGTCGGACCTGGCATCGATGGGGGCGGAACCCGCTGCCTATGTTCTGAACCTAACGTTGCCTGCGCGCACCAACAAAGAATGGCTGAGTTTGTTCGCGGAAGGCCTCCGGGTCGATCAATCAGCTTTTGGCGTTCGTTTGCTCGGTGGGGATACTACCCATACCAAGAGATCTCTCACCGTGACGGCGACGTTGCTGGGCGAGGTGCCGACGCATGGCGCGATCACGAGGGGTGGAGCGCGCGCCGGCGACGATATCTACGTCTCCGGAACGATTGGAGATGCGTCGTTGGGGCTGAAGATGTTGATCTCCGGAGCCGATAATCAGGACGCCCTCGTAAAACGGTTTCAGTTGCCCGAACCACGGGTTTCGCTCGGAGCGAAGCTACGCGGTCTTGCAACCGCGATGGCGGATGTCTCGGACGGGCTGGCCGCCGATCTTGTCCACATCTGCCGGGCGTCGAAAGTTTCGGCGATCGTATACACCGATTCCATCCCGCTCTCCGTCGACGTGCAAACCAGTCTCGCCGCAGGCAATACCGACATGGGCGAAATTCTCTCCGGCGGAGACGACTATGAACTGGTCTTTACAGCTTCGCCGGATACAGCGGGGCGGATTGCCGCCGCCTCGCAGTCCGCCGAGGTGCCGATAACGCACATCGGACGAATTTCCGGCGGTGCGAGCGAGGTTATTGTTCTCGGGCCGGACGGCCGGGAAATAAAGCTCGAAACCACTGGATATCGGCACTTTTAGCAGCTGTTAACGCTTTTTTTTCCGTTGTGACGGGCGGCTGTCGAAACGGGAGAGGATCAAAGTTGAACACCTACTTCAAAAGAAGACCGGTCGCTGGCGTGGTTCCCGTCTCGCTCACAGCGGGCGACCCCGCCCGGGCCACGAGAGCCGCGGTTCGACAGGGCTTTCGTTGGCCAAAAAGTTCATTTCGATGAAGCTGCTCGAGCTACTGATGGTGCCGAAGAACGATGCCAAACAGCCAATTCACGCTGATGATAGCCCTCGAACTTCATGACGAGAGCGAGCGCGATTGCGTGAAAAGCCGGCTGACCGTGATCTATATGCCGGACATATGATCTTCTCTCTCGTCTGATCGCTTACCGGATGTATGAGCCGCTGGTAGCGAAGACTGGACGGCTTAGAGATAAACTTCTGGAAACCGCGACCCGGATGGTAGGACCGGGTATGGTTGCATTTATCCCCGTACAGCGGGTCTCCCGCGGCCACTCGCCGTAAATTTGTATCCATGATCTGAAAAAATTTGATTTTGCGCGGCCCGGTGGCTGGCTTAAGTTCCCGCGCATGATCACATCATCCGTCCGCAGTAACGTTCTCCTACTAGCCTCCTGTCAGGCACTCTTCATGACGTCGACGTCGGCGATCATTTCCACCGCGCCGATTGTCGGCGGCAGCCTTCTTGTCGATGACAAGGCTCTGGCGACCTTGCCGCTGGCGCTCCAGTTCGTCGCGATGGCGCTTACTACGTTTCCGGCTTCCCTCTATATGGGGCGGGTGGGGCGCAAGATTGGTTTTATCACCGGCGCGATTATCGGCGCGTCGGGCGGCGCACTCGGCGCCTATGCCATTATCTCCAGCGATTTCACGCTTTTCTGCGTCGCTTCACTTTTGACGGGCAGTTTCAACGGATTCTGTCATTACTTCCGGTTCGCCGCCGCCGATGTTGCGACTGCCGGATTTCGCAGTAAGGCCATTTCCTATGTTCTGGCCGGCAGCATCGTGGCCGCACTTTTAGGACCTACCCTCGCGAGGAACACAGCAGACCTTCTGCCGGCGCAGTTCGCCGGTGTCTACATGGCCTTGATCGTGGTTTACCTCGCCGTCGCCACGATCGTCAGCTTCATGAATATTCCCCGTCCGACGCCGGAACAGCAGAAGTCGGGGGGTAGGCCTTTGTCTGAGATTGCCCGCCAGCCCAAGTTTATCATCGCGGTCTGCGCGGCGACGTTCGGCTATCTAGTTATGTCTTTTTTGATGACGGTTACGCCGATCGCGATGGCGGTCTGCGGGTTTACCTTCTCGGATTCATCCTACGTGATTCAGGCCCACGTACTTGGTATGTACGCACCTGCCTTTATCACGGGACATCTGATCACGCGTTACGGAGTGAACAACATTCTGATCGTGGGCGCTGCGCTGTGCGGCGCGAGCATTGTCATCCACCTTTTGGGGATCACGTTCCTCAACTTCCTGTCGGGTTTGATCCTAGTGGGTGTGGGCTGGAACTTTCTGTTCACCGGCGGTACCACGCTGTTAACGGAAACCTACACGCCTGAAGAGAAGGCCAAGGTGCAGGGACTGAACGACTTCTTTATATGGGGAACGATTTCGATCGGCGCGGTGACATCGGGGGCAGTACAGCATTCCATCGGCTGGGATGCTGTCAATCTGGTGATGGCGCCGCTGGTTGTGGTCGTGTTCTTGACCACACTATGGCTTCGTTTCAGCGCAAACAAATCGTCTGCCGAGGGCTCCATCGCGTGAGGTAGACCCATCTCGATTCGCGCTGCGGGCGAATTGGTCAGCGGTGTTGCCTTGAATCCCTTCTTCTGTCATGTTCCGCGCGGCTTTAGAGGCCCTAGGGGGTGAAAGTGCTTCGCACGCTTTCACGGGGTTGAAAGTCCAGGATAGAACAAGGATTTTAAAGATGTCTAACGCATATTGGATTGTGCTCGCTTGTGGCGTTCTGGCGATCCTCTACGGTATTTTCGCCAGTCGTTCGGTACTCTCATCCTCCGGCGGCAATGAGAAAATGCAAGAAATCGCCGGCGCCATTCAGGAGGGCGCGCAGGCTTACCTTAATCGTCAGTATATGACGATTGGTATGGTCGGCGTCGTCGTCGGTGTCATACTAGGTATTCTCCTCGGGATATATCCGGCGATCGGGTTCTTCCTCGGCGCGATCCTCTCGGGGGTAGCCGGGTACATCGGAATGCACATTTCGGTGCGCGCCAATGTGCGGACGGCTGATGCTGCCCGGACCGGCGGTCTGCAACCGGC
This sequence comes from Alphaproteobacteria bacterium UBA7314, assembly GCA_002471575.1. GTDB lineage: Bacteria > Pseudomonadota > Alphaproteobacteria > MPNO01 > UBA830 > UBA830. The sequence goes on from DKQG01000040.1 coordinate 89,201, forward strand.
CCTGACGGTTGCCTTCAAGTCCGGTGCGGTGACCGGAATGCTGGTTGTCGGTCTCGGGTTGCTGGGTGTCGCCGGGTACTATATGGCCCTGCGCGGCATTTACGATCCCGGAGATGCGATCGGTCTGCGACACATCCTCGAATCGCTTGTCGCCCTAGGCTTCGGCGCGTCGCTGATTTCCATCTTTGCCCGTCTCGGCGGGGGTATCTTTACCAAGGGTGCTGATGTTGGCGCCGACGTGGTTGGCAAGATTGAGGCAGGTATCCCGGAAGACGATCCCCGGAATGCGGCCGTGATCGCCGACAACGTGGGTGACAACGTAGGCGACTGCGCCGGCATGGCCGCCGACCTATTCGAAACCTACGCGGTGACGATTGTCGCTACCATGCTCGTCGGAGCGGTGTTCTTTACCGGCTCTGCCCAGGAAACAATGCTTCTGCTGCCACTTCTGATCGGCGGCGTCTGCATTCTCGGTTCCGTGTTCGGCACATTTTTCGTCCGGCTCGGCAGCAGCAACAATGTTATGGGCGCCCTTTACAAGGGCTTTATCGCTTCCGCAATTCTGTCGGCGATCCTGATAGCTGTCACGGTTTACATGATCTTCGGCAGCTTCTCGGCGACGATTCCCGCCGAAGGGGGCCCCATCCAAGCCCGCCAATTGTTGTATTGCGGCATAGTCGGCCTAGTCGTCACCGGGCTGATTATCTGGATAACCGAGTACTATACCGGTACCCAGTTCCGTCCGGTTAAGAGCGTCGCTAAGGCGTCCGAGACCGGTCACGCGACCAACGTGATCCAGGGTCTGGCGGTCTCCATGGAAGCCACGGCACTGCCCGTGATCGTGATCGCCGCCGGCATCCTGATCGCCTTCTTCTCGGCCGGCCTCTATGGCATTGCCATTGCGGCAACTACGATGCTGGCGCTGGCCGGCATGGTTGTTGCGCTCGACGCCTACGGCCCTGTGACCGACAACGCCGGTGGTATAGCAGAGATGTCGGAACTTCCTGAAGAAGTCCGCAACTACACGGATGCGCTTGATGCAGTCGGTAACACCACCAAGGCCGTTACGAAGGGATATGCAATCGGATCTGCGGCGCTTGCGGCGTTGGTGCTATTTGCGGCCTATACAGAGGACATGAAACACTATGTTCCTGAAATTGCGGCGCAGGTGAAATTCAGCCTTCAGGACCCCTATGTGGTCATTGGCCTGTTCATCGGCGGTATGCTGCCTTACCTATTCGGGTCGCTTTCCATGATGGCAGTTGGACGATCAGCCGCAGCGGTCGTAGTTGAGGTGCGCCGACAGTTTAAAGAGATTCCGGGCATCATGGAGGGGACCGCGCGTCCTGAATATGGCCGCGCAGTTGATCTTCTGACAAAGGCGGCGATCAAGGAAATGATCGTCCCGTCATTGCTACCGGTTTTGGCGCCCATAGTGGTCTACTTCGTCGTTGAATGGATTGATGGTTCGGCCGCGGCGTTTACGACACTCGGTGCGTTGATGCTGGGCACGATCGTCACCGGTTTGTTCGTCGCATTGTCGATGACGGCTGGGGGAGGTGCCTGGGACAACGCCAAGAAGTATATCGAAGACGGCAACCACGGTGGAAAGGGTTCCGAAGCCCACGCTGCTTCAGTGACCGGCGATACGGTCGGCGATCCCTACAAGGACACGGCAGGGCCCGCCGTCAACCCGATGATCAAGATCATAAACATTGTGGCAATACTGTTGCTGGCAGTTGTTGGCGGAGCCTGATCCTACAAAAATGTCCAAGAAAAAAGCCCCGGTTTGCCGGGGCTTTTTTTCGCGCCTGTCAAATTCAGGGGCCTGCGGCCCCATCGTCGGCTGCGCCACCCCCGAACCGGCCGACATTGCCAAGAAGCTGCTCGAGAATTGTAAGCTCTTTGCCGCGGGTTGGCGTTTTCCGGTCCACTACCTGCAGTTCGCGGCCATCTTGTTTATCCAAGCGTTCCACCTTTTGCACAATGCCCTGCTTGTTGAACCGGATAACTAGCACTTTTCTCTCCAAGATTTCTTTCTTCATGAAGGCGAATTTACTGGTGCGCGTTCCGATGTAGTACCAAGCTTCCTGATCGAACGTAGCGCGGGCTGACGGCGTGCCGAGCATCCCCGAGATTTGGGCACGGTTGCTTTTCCCAATGCGGATGCTGTCTATGATTTCCTGGTCCGGAATATTTCCATGGCTGTTCAGCTGCGCCGAGCACGCCGATACCGCGAAGGCCAGCAGAAAAACCCCGGTGGCGGTACGCGCCATCCTGGAAAAGGGAACATCTTTGCGTCGATTTTTTTTCGTTCGGTTCATTTGACCAGTATTACAGTAGTGACTACCTATAATAACACCACTAACGGCAAAATAGTTCATGTTGTCGTTGCTTGAAACATCGATAATTGTTGAAACGTAGCGGGTTTCCGGACCAGCAGGACGAGTGCTTTGATATCTTTGTTTAGGAAAGATCGACGAACCGCTTCGGTTGAAGACGTCTACCGAAAGATTGTCGAACGGGCTCGTGATCCCCAATTTTACAAGGAACTGGGCGTTCCCGATACCGTCGACGGCCGTTTCGAAATGGTCGCGCTTCACACTTTTCTGGTCCTTCGGCGCCTGAAGCCGGAAGCAGGCGGAGAGAGCGATATAAGTCAAGCGTTGTTCGATGTGATGTTTGAAGACATGGACTCAAGCCTGCGTGAAATGGGGGCAGGCGACATGGGTATCGGAAAGAGGGTGAAAGCCATGGTTCAGGCGTTTTATGGCCGGATCGCGTCGTACGAGGCCGGGTTGTCGGCTGATGACGGCGGGCTTGAAGATGCGTTGCAACGAAATGTTTACGGGACGACCGAACCGGAAACTGTCTCCGTGTCGGCGCTTACCGACTATGTAAGAGGGCAAGATGCCCACCTAGCTGAAACGGATGTTGCGGCGATTCAAACGGGTGATTTCGAATTCGGACACGTATGATGAATGTCGGCGCAGAGATAGAGCCTGAATTCAGCAGGCCGTTTAATCTAAAAGAGCTGGAGAAGACTCCGCGTATTATCGACCTGAGCGCGACCGAGGAAGAATGCGCGCTGCTTGCACATAGGTTCGATCAGCAATCTGTTGGATGTGTCAGCGCAAATCTAGTACTGGTGTGGCTGGAAGCTGAAGAGGTTCTGTCCATATCCGGACGGTTTCAGGCGGAAGTCGTACAAACCTGTGTGATAACGCTGGAACCGGTATCCGCCGAGCTGGACGAAGAGATCAATCTCGTATTTGCTCGGGATATCGAGAAATCCGCGGACATTGTCGATCCGGAAGATGCCGAGCCGTTAGACGGGGAGGTGGTCGATCTGGGTGAACTGGTTGCCGAAGAGTTCTCACTCGCGCTTGAGCCATATCCCAGAAGGCCCGATATAGATCAGGGTTCTATCGATCTGGGCCCGGGTGCATCGTTAATTGGTGAGGAAGAGGCCCGAAAAGGCTCGGAAAGGCACAATCCATTCGAAGTTTTGGTCGCTTTGAAGCCCAAACCTTAGATTTTACATAAAGTACAGGTTGCCCCGGGCGTCAGGATCGAATATCTATCGCCACCCATGGGGTTTCCCAATTATTGAGATGGCACGGTTATGGCTGTTCCGAAGAATAAAGTATCCAAATCCAAGCGTAACATGCGCCGGGCGCATGACTCTTTGTCGACTAATCCTAGCGCTGAATGTCCGAATTGCGGTGAACTGAAACGCCCGCATCACGTATGCGCTTCCTGTGGGTATTACGATGGCCGCGAGGTAGTGGAAATATCCGGCGCCTGACCTCGGTTCACCGCAACGATAGGAACCTTAAGTGAGCGCGTCACTCACGATCGCTCTTGATGCTATGGGGGGCGACAATGCCCCTGCGATCGTCGTCAAAGGCGCAGATTTCGCTCGCCAACGCTTCCCGGGTGTCCGCTTTCACATGTTCGGTGATGAGAACAGTATTCTCCCGCTTATGAAAAGGCGCAAGCGTCTTCAGGAGATTACCGAGATCACGCACACGGAAGATGCTATCAGCAACGAGATGAAAGTCTCGGCGGCGCTGCGCAAGGGGCGACAGTCCAGCATGCAGCTTGCTATCAATGCCGTGCGAGACGGCGACGCTGGAGGGGTCGTGTCGGCCGGCAATACCGGTGCACTGATGGCGATGGCCAAGCTGGCCCTGCGGACCTTGCCAGGCATCGACCGGCCGGCGATCGCAGCGATCTTTCCGACAATGCGGGGCGAAAGCGTCATGCTCGATCTTGGCGCCAACGTTGAATGCGATGCTGAGAACCTCGTCCAGTTCGCGATTATGGGTGATGTATTTGCGCGGACGGTTCTAGGGACGGTTAATCCTTCCTGCGGGTTGCTGAACGTCGGATCCGAGGAGATGAAAGGACACGCGGAAATTCAGCAGGCATCAGCCTATCTAAGGGGGATGTCCGGTATTATCAACTTCCATGGATTCGTTGAAGGCGACGATATCGCGGCCGGCACGACCGACGTAATAGTCTCGGACGGGTTTACGGGCAATATCGCTCTGAAAACTACCGAGGGCACAGCGCGTCTGATCAAGGAGTTTCTCGGCGATGCTTTCCGCAGCTCCATATCGTCTCGTCTGGGGTTTGTGTTTGCCCGGCGAGGACTACGCAAGATGCGGGACCGAATCGACCCGCGCCGCTACAATGGTGCCATGTTTCTGGGACTGACAGGCATTGCCGTTAAAAGCCACGGCGGTACTGACGCATTCGGGTTTGCGAACGCCATCGGCGTCGCCGTCGATATGGCCTCTAACGGTTTTAACGAGAAAATCACCGAAGGTCTGCGTGGGCTGGGTGGAATGAAGTCGGAAACCCGGGAAGCGGCGGCTTCCTGATGGTGAGGCGCTCCGTTGTAGCGGGATGTGGCGCATATCTGCCCGACCGGGTTGTCACGAACGAGGAACTGGTCCAGCGCGTTGACACCACTGACGAATGGATCGTACAGAGAACGGGTATTAAGACACGCCATATTGCCGGAGACGATCAAAAGACATCCGATCTTGCAATCGCGGCGGCTAGGCAGGCGCTCGAACATGCCGGGATGAATGCCTCCGAACTCGACCTGGTCGTGCTGGCAACCGCAACACCCGACCATACTTTTCCGTCGACTGCTACTACCGTGCAGGCCGCTCTGGGTATGACACGGGGGGCGGCCTTCGATGTGCAGGCGGTATGTTCCGGCTTTGTCTACGCGATGAACGTCGCCGACAATTTCGTACGTCTCGGCCAGGCGAAAAATGTCCTGGTTATTGGGGCGGAGACGTTTTCGCGGATTCTCGATTGGGAAGACCGGACGACCTGCGTTCTGTTCGGCGACGGTGCTGGTGCGGTCGTCCTTCTGGGCCAGGATGCGTCGGGAGACAGTAGCGACCGCGGCGTACTGGCTAATTGCCTGCATTCTGACGGCCGTCATCATGATCTTCTCTATGTGGACGGCGGACCGTCGGCGACGCAGACCGTCGGGCATCTGCGTATGGAGGGCCCCGAGGTCTTCAAGCACGCTGTGAAAAACCTTTCCAGTGTGGTTGGCGAAGCCTTGGAAATCGCGGGGCTCCACACTGATGATGTCGACTGGCTTGTTCCCCATCAGGCAAACAAGCGGATTATCTCATCTACGGCTCGAAAACTGCGGGTCAGCGAGGAAAAAATTGTCATGACTGTCGAGCGTCACGCCAATACCTCAGCCGCGTCCATTCCCTTAGCACTGAATGACGCCGTTCGCGATGGGCGGATCAATACCGGCGATGTTTTGGTGCTGGAAGCCATGGGCGGTGGTTTTACCTGGGGCGCAAGTGTCGTCCGTTGGTAATTAGGTGAAGGCACCTGATGCCGAAATTACCCCTATCCCTCTGATATTGACTGCCTTCTTCGCAGCGGCTACCGTCTCGGGAAGGGACATACAAAGGGGCATGCCATGGCCGAAAACACGGTCACACGAGCGGACCTTAGCGAAGCTGTTTATCAGGAAGTGGGCCTATCGCGGAATGAATCCGCAATTCTTGTCGAGTCCGTTTTGACGGAAATTGCGGATACGCTAACCAGGGGCGAAACCGTAAAAATTTCCTCGTTCGGCAGCTTCTCCGTTCGCCAAAAAGGCCAACGCATCGGCCGAAATCCCAAAACCGGCCAAGAGGTTCCTATCCTGCCGCGCAAGGTGCTTGTCTTTCGGGCTTCCAACGTATTGAAAAGCATGATTAACAGCGGCACCGGCGACAATTCCGTTGATGGTGCCCCATTGCCGACGGACAGCAGCGACTCTGTGCATCAGTCGCAAACCGCCCCGGAGCAACCCGTAACCACATTTGGGACGGGGTCGCCTTTTAACCAACCAGGAAACTGATAGGTGGCGGACAACGACGGTGACGAAAACGGTAACCGCCGGCCGCGAAAGTCCGCTGCTGCCTTCCGAACAATAAGCGAGGTCGCGTCGGAACTCGATATCCCGGCGCATGTACTACGCTTCTGGGAAAGCAAGTTCGCACAGGTGAAGCCGCTGAAACGGGGTGGTGGGCGCCGGTACTACCGGCCCGAAGACGTGGAATTGCTGCGCGGTATCCGGGAACTTCTCTACACGGACGGTTATACGATCAAAGGCGCGCAGAAGTTGCTGCGCGAAGGCGGCACAAAGGAAATTTCGTCTAACACCGCGGATTCAGCTGCCAAGGCCTCACTGGGTGTGGGAACGACAACCGCCGCCCAACCGGCGCCGGTTGCCCCCGTAGGTGGGGCGCAGGTAGATCTTGCCGATGCTCAGAGGTTGGAGTTGACCGCGGTGCTTGCCGAACTCGAAAATCTTCGAGATAAGTTGAAAAACGCATCTGCGTGACCGAATAGATGCTTGAGTTACAGGCTGTGGCTGCGTACTTTGCCGCCGACTGCAAATATCGGAGCGTGGCGCAGCTTGGTAGCGCACTTGACTGGGGGTCAAGGGGTCGCTGGTTCGAATCCAGTCGCTCCGACCATTGATTTACAAAGAAAAAGGGGGGTTTTGGCCCCCCTTTTTTTTATGCCAAAAATCCAACTTGACCGGAATCTTGACCACCCTTCCAAAATTAGGCGTTTTGGCGCGGCGCTCCGTCGTCAATCGGAAAGCCGATAGCCTCGGGGTCAAGGGGTCGCTGGTTCGAATCCAGTCGCTCCGACCATTCTTAAGATGACAGGTGACCCTCACCGGGTGGCTCGTTTTTGCGATCTGCGGTGCTGCCCTACGAAGCTTGCGAAAACGGGGAACAATCCGGCCTGGTGAAGTCAGTGGGCCGAATGGCAGAGACCTCCTCGTGGTGCTACGAGACCTCTAGTGAGTATAGCTCCGCCGGTCTTGCTACTATCGACCGCATAGGAGTACTGCGCAGACCTGCCTAAGGAAAATCACGTCGCTGCCGGAGAACCCTCGGGGTTGGACTTAGGCTCTCGATTCTCGCTGATCAGGATAGACAGGAAAGCGGCCATGAAGGCGAGCGCGATGGAAACGAACCAGACCCAGTCATACCGGGCGAACAGCTCGTAAAGATATCCGCCCATGAACGATCCCAGCGCACCGCCCAGCGCGTGCAGCGCGAAAATCAGCCCCATAGTCAAACCCATGATGTGGCGGCCGATATGGGTCGCCACGATACTGGCAACGATGGGGAAGGTGGCGTAGTCGAAAATGCCGAACAGGATGGCGAAAACATAAAGCAGGGTGGGGTTACCCGCGATATAGATGAGCATTACGAAGGTCAGCGCCCGGAAGAAATAGCAGCTCGCCAGCAGCATGGGCCGGTGATACCGGTCCGACATCCAACCATAGCTAATCATGCCGATCAGACTGAACAGCGACAGCACGCCATAGGCCGTCGCGCTCTGAACCGGCGGGAACCCGCAGCTCACGGCGTAGGGGATTAAATGTACCTTGATCACGCCGGCGGTGGTGAACCCGCAGATGAAAAAGCCGCCACCGAGTAGCCAGAAAACAGGCATCTGCGCCAACCTGCCCATCGTCGTCAGAACCGAGCTTCTGGCGGTACCGCTGTCGGTTTTTGGCCGTGGTGGTTCCTTACCGATCAGTAGAAACACGACCAGGGCAGTCACAAGGATGACTATTCCGGCAAGGAAGAAACCGTTGCGCCAGGACAACAAGGTTATGAGCAAGGCGAAAAGAGGCATGATGGCGAACTGGCCGCCTGTACTGCCCGACGTGGCCATGCTTGTTGCCAATCCCAGCCGTTCCTTGAAGTGATGCGCGATCGTGGTCGATACGAGTGATGGCGCCATGGCCGCGAAGGCCACGCCGCCCACTAGGCTGAAGACGACAACCAGCTGCCAGGGTTCGGTCATGAATGAACACAGAATGTATACGATGCCGATGACCGACATGCCCACCGCGTAGATCACGCGAGAACCAAATCGGTCGATGATGGAACCCAGAACCGGCGCTGTCGCCGCCATGGTGACCATCATCAGTGCGCTCGCTGTCGCAACAAACTTATATGACCAGCCCAGATCTTCTTTCCAGAACGGCATCATCAGGCCAAGACTGTTGCGGGCCGTGATGACGATGCTGAGCATCAGGAAAAGCGCGAAGACGATGACCCAGCCTTTGCGGTCATGATAGCTGCTTTGTTCGGGGTCTTCTGGTTCTGGCAAGGAGGATTTCTTTTATGAGTAACGACGGGTAATTTAGTTTACTTCGTTTTCTAAGCAAACGGGTTACAGCGCAGAAGATCGCTGCTAAAATATTAAAGCGTGCGGAGTAATCCGCGGAGATCGGGCCGGGCAAGATAATCCCCGGGCCGCAGATAACCAACAGACGCAACCATGATTGGGAGGATCATAATCATGACAATCACGTGTAAACAAATTGCCGCGACCGGTGTCGCGGCAGCGACGGCACTGGCGATTGGTTTGCCAGCTAAGGCGGCGGAAGAGTTAAAAGTTTCGACTGCTCTGGGGCAAAAACATGACCAAAGCAAGGCTTTCTTCACTACGTTTTTAGACCCAATGAAGTCAGATAAGAGCGAAGTCGTTCTTAATTACATCGGTGGCCCCGAAGTTACGCCTAACAAAAAGCAGGGTCCCGCAATGAAGCGTGGCTTAATTGATATCATTATGTCGCCGAGTACTTATTACGCCAATCTTGTTCCCGAAGCTCGGCTCACCGGTATTGCCACTGTTACACCGCAACAGTGGCGAAAAAATGGCGGTCATAAAATGATGTCGGAGGCGTGGGGTAAAAAACTCAACGCTATCATACTCGGTTGGGGCAATTTTTATGGTCCTAATCAGTTTTATATTTGGATGAAGGATAAGCCAAAGCTCAGTAAGACGACAGGTCTGGACCTAACAGGCAAGAAGATGCGGACGACGCCGCTTTACACACCTTTCTTCAAGGCGATGGGCGCAACGACCAAAAATATTTCGCCGGCGGAGGTGTATACCGCGCTTGAACGTGGCGTGGTCGATGGCCTTGCTTGGCCCGAAGGCGGCGTTGCGTTCCGAGGCTGGCATAGCTTTATCAAATACAAGGTTGGTCCTGGTTTCTTCCGTTCGTCGACAATGGTGACGATGAACAAAGACAAGTTCAACAAGCTCTCGAAAAAAGGACAGGCCCAAATTATAGCGGCTGGTCTGAACTACGAGAACAAGTCCGGAGCGTTGCTTAAAAAGCTCGCAGCTGCTGACAATGCCAAGATTTACAAGGAAGGCGTGAATGATTACACGCTGCCCGGCGATTATGGGCGGGCATTCAAGCAAACGATTATTAATGCTAACTGGACGGACGCAGGAAAGCGTAAATACACAGTCGATTTTGCAACGTTGAAAGCTAAAATGCTCGACTCTGGTTCCTAAGCTTTCTGAAGAATTAAGCGATCAGCGCCGCCCTTTGGGCGGCGCTTTTTTGTGGAAAGATGGAATATTGCAGTGGCTTTATTTACTTAATTGACCAGTTTTAAGCCGTCGGGATCCCTACATCAGACTGGGTAGCCAGAGTGCCAGCTCGGGCGCGGCGCACAGAATTAGGATCAGGATTGCGTCGCAAACTAGAAAGGGGAACGCGGCTTTTGCCACCTGAAACAGCGTTGTGCCTTTTGGTGCAACTCCGAGCATAACGTAGAGTAGTAAGCCGAAAGGTGGTGTTGTGCCGGCCATCTCGATCGTAATAAGAACAAAAAGACCAAACCAAATGAGATCGAATTGCAACGCCGCGGCCAGTGGGAAAAAGATCGGCACTGTAATTAACATCATTGATGTCGCGTCCATGAACATCCCAAGGAGGATAAGGACGCAGAACATCATAAACAGGATCATGTACCTGTGGAGTTCGTAGCTTGTCACCCATTCAATCAAGCCCTTTGAGGCCCCAGAATAAGACAACATTTGACTAAAAACGGTGGAGTTCATGATGATTAAGAACACCATTGCACCAACCCGCACTGTCCCCTCGAGAGAGGTAGAGATTGAGCTGAATGAGAGCGCTCTAAAAGCAATGGCGAGTATAAATACTCCAAGGACTCCGCATGCTGCCGCCTCCGTCGGCGTTGCCCAGCCGAGCACAATAAACCCGACTACCATGAAAACTACCAGCCCCATTGGCAGTATGTTGGTCGTAACTAATCGAAGCCTAGTGCCTAACGACATGGACTCTACATCGTAAGCTGGCGCTGAGCCTGGATTACGGATTAATTGAAAGGTAATCATGGCAGCGTAGAGTAGTGCGAGGACGAAACCTGGAAGAAACCCGGCAACAAGTAACCGGCCGACATCTATTTCTGCTATCGCTGCAAGTAATACTCCGAGCGCTGAGGGTGGAATAATCATTGCGAGGCCGCCAGTGCCGAGAATTGGACCCATCGACATCTGACCGCTGTATCCGCGTCGCTTCATCTCAGGGACCATTAGAGACCCAAGCATCGCGGTGTTGGCCATTGATGAGCCTGTCAGCGTAGAGAAGATTGCACCACCAGCCACTGTCAAGTAGCAGAGCCTGCCGGGTAAACGGCCAAACACGGCGTCCAACCCGTCGAACACCTTTATCGCGAGCCCAGTATGAAAGAATAGTGATCCCATAAGAATAAACATAGGGACAGGACCAAGGATGAAGCGTGATATCAATTGCGTAGAGTTATCGGCCACCTGTATCAACGCTCCTGGATCGAACCCAGTGAATATGAAGACGGCGATAAAGTTGGTGGCGATGAAGGCGAAGGCGACGGGGACGCCTAATGCCATAAAAGAAATGACCAGTCCCAGCAGGAAGGCGAATGCCCAATACCACTCCATGGCTACATACCCTCCTTGACGTCCGTTCTACTTCCGAACATGTCGTCAAACCCTAACAGGAAGCGGATGAATTCAATCGCGACCAGGAGGAACCCAATAGGCATCGGCGCATAAATCCACCAGAGTTCAAGTTCGATACTGCGCTCATCGATTGCTTCGTCGACATATGACTCGATGGCGAGTTCCAGCGAAAACCATGCAAGCATCAGCGAACCGATGATCACCACCAGATAAGCAAGTTTAGACGTTACTTTCCTTGCTCCCGGTGACAAAAACTCCGCCACCGCGTCGATGAATACATGGCCCTTAATCCTAGCCAACCACGGCGCCGCCAAGATGGTGAACCAGAGCAGTCCGTATTCTACAACGCCGAGCGTTCCTTCCCACGGCTGGAGTCCGACGAGTGGTAGCAGCACATCCATCACGATTAGGACAAAAATCAAGAAAACGATCAGGCATGATAAAGTTTTCAGCCCATTAATCAGCCACGCATGTGCTTTTGAAATGGCTTGCACGTCGGCTCCCCGTATTAAGGTGCAGGTTAATCCCACTTAACAGGAAGCTTAGTCGTGTTTGAGGGCTGGAACAACCGCTCGCCGTGGGCGCTAATAATCCTAATTATCCGCAATGGGAGGGTAGCCCATGAATACCAGCGGATTGTCGATCACCGTGCTTTCGGTGGACAACGGAAGGATGGGGCTCTCGACCTCACGAAAGCTTCTATGTGGACCGTCAGAAGGCGTATTGGCCAGAAACGGCGCCCCTGTTTGTTATACTTTGACGCAGTTGCGCCAATTCTGACTGGGGGCGTTCTGGTGCGGGATTTCCGAAAACCATTTTCAGCTGTGATTGCTGAAAAGATGTTCAGCGGCGTAGGTTCTGAGTGTGCGGTATCGGAAATCTTATTCGGGCTCGTGGCGCGCATCCATGATCGCTAGGTGTCGCATCAGTTTTGGAATTTCGATGGGATTGGTATCCTGGCGCGATGGCAAGAGGCCGTCGACGCACTTGGAAGTCCAGTAAGAATACCCCTCCTCCACTTCCCGGGTAGAAAATTTCAGCAGCGAGCCGCCATGGCGCCGCTATCTTCGTTGTCGACCACTATTTCCGTTTTAGTCTGTTGCCTCACCTGCTACCGAAAGGCAGGTAGTGCCGCACAAAATTTTATGCACGGCCAATAAACAGAATCGCTGTTTTTAGATGTCGATACGCATCAAATCGTGGGCCATCCGAAGGTCGCCTGTCCAGTTTTTCCGGATATCGGCGACCATTTCTTCCATCATTTCGTTGCCCATGATTTCGACTGGCATGTGCTTGCTCATTAGTGCGCGTACGACCGGGCGGGAGGAGTCGAAGTGACCGAAATGCGTCGCGACAAGGCTTTTTACGTTCGACTTTACTGCGATCTCGCCCAGATCAGTGGGACTGGTATGCGCCCACGTGCCGATGCCCGCTTTGGACCGGAATTCGATTGCGGAGGTGGGAAACGTACACTCGTGGATTAGGAGATCCGCGCCTTGGGCCAGCTCAATGAGCCGGTCGCACGGCGCCGTATCGCCTGAGAACACGACGGATTTGCCGTCAAACGTGTCCATGCGAAGACCGAAGCAGGGCGAAATCTCCATCGGGATGTGTTCGACGTAGCAGGCCGAAACCTTGACGTAATCGTCTTCGAAAATCGGATCCGCTTCTTTTTCGCGTACGTCTGGCGTCAGGACATGAAAATTGTCTTGCCGCTGTTTGTACTGGACGCGGGCCTCGATATCCTTTCTGAACGCGCCGTCGTCAGCATCAAGAAGCGCATGAACGAAATGCTTGGTGTCCTGTGGCCCGACGACGATTGGCGGGGTCTGCCGGTTCGCCATCCATGTCGTGATCATGAAATACGCAAAATCGGCGATGTGGTCATAATGCAGGTGGGACAGGAAGATGTGGTTGACATCCGCCGGGTTTACGCCTGCCGCGACCATCTGGTTGGTGGCTCCATGTCCGCAGTCGAACAGGTAATGCCGGTCGCGCACTGTAATCAGTATTCCTGAGTCGTGACGATCCGGATTGGGCATTGCGGCGCTGGTACCGAGCATGATGATGCGCATCGTTCTATGTCCTGTCGGTTGAGTGTTTGGGTGTAAGCTACTTGGCGCGTTGCGATGGTTTCCGTCGCGATCAGAAGAACCGCGCGTCCCACGCCTACTATGTC
>DKQG01000031.1 GCA_002471575.1 Alphaproteobacteria bacterium UBA7314
TCACAACCAGATCCAACGGGTTTTGCGGTAGCCGCAACACGAAACGGGACCCCGACGGTCAAACGCGCGGGTCCAGAGATGGCAGACCGAAACGTATTCGCCCAGCGTTCACAGCCTGAATATCCCAAGCAACCGTTATCTGAAGCGATGCCGCGTGAACGTCGCGGAACATTCGGAGGAAATCGTTTTCTGGCTTCAGGCCGCGCGCGCCGACTAATGGGTTCAGCCGTTCAAGGGCGCGAACGCAAAGCTGCACCGCGAAGGCGTTGTTACGCCGCCACCGTGCCCGGTGCTTGATATCAGGCACGCCGCCCGCCTCGGCAATCTCCATCGCATCGGCGCAGTCCTTGAGAAGCAGGGCTTCTGCCGCCTCGATCTGCGCCCCGGCCTCGGAAATACGAACCTGTGCCGTCGGCAGTTCCGCCATGGGCGCATTTCCGACCGTGTTTCGACCGCTCAAGTCTTCTTCGATCATACCAAGGCCGCCCTTCGCAATCCCCAGCGCGGGTGATGCGAAAACTTTCGTTCCCAGCGTCAGGGGCGGTAGGCGATAGAGCGCACCCGGATTGATTTCCGACCCCGGCGACGGGCCGCCCATTAGTTTCGTCGAAGGTATGGTTCGGTGTTCTGGTATGAATACATTGTCCAGCCGGATCGTCCGCGACCCCGTACCAGCCAGCCCCGGCGAATACCAGTCGTCAACGACGCGATAATCGGATTTCGGCACTAACGCGAAACGGTGCTCCGGGGATCCTTCGGAACGCTCCGGAGGTACGAAAACCTGCATGTTGTTCCAGTCAGCGAAATCGACCCCCGATGCAAAGCTCCACAAACCGTTGGCTACAAGCCCCCCGTCGGTTCGTTCGACCTTTCCACCCTTTCCAGGAAAGGAAGACGCGATTAATGCCGCCGGATTCCCCCCCCAGACGTCTTCCTGCGCTTCCGGATTGTTCATCCCGAGAATCCAGTTCTGAACGGCCAGATTGGAGAATATCCAGCAACTCGACCCGCAACCCTGACCCAGTTCCGCACCTAACCGCACCATCATGCTTATGTCCCATGCCTTGCCGCCGAAACGTTCAGGCTGGTGAATCCGAAAAAACCCCTTGTCGGCGAATTCGTCAAACGTCTGTTGCGGGACGGCGCGATCCTCCTCGGCTTTGCGGGCACGGCTCAGCAGGATCGGCACCATGGAGCGGGCCGCATCGATCATATTCTGTTGTTCGGTATCTATATGCATCAGGCCCTCGGATCCGTCGGAGGAAGACCAAGTTGCAGCTCGGCGGCGGTAATCGCGTGGCGGTCCCACGCCATATTTATCTGCATCGTCGCGACATGAATATCGCGGTACGCGCGCATGAAATCGCTGTCAGGGGTCAGCCCGCGTGCACCGATCAGCGGATGCAGCGCGTCGACCGCTTTGACGCACATTACCCCAGCATAGGCGTTGTTGCGGCGCCAGAATGCGCGATCGTCAACCGTCGTCAGTCGCCCGATTTTGCCTATCTCGAGCGCGACATCACAATCGCGTTGCATCAGTGCCCAGGCCGCCTCGATCAACGCGCCGGCCTCGGCTACGCGCATCTGCGCGGTCGTCAGCGTTGCCATCGGTATACCCGCCACGTTATTCCGCATCGACAAATCGCGTTCGATAGCATCTAGCGCACCGCGCGCCATACCGATGACCGGGCCGGAGAATATCTTGTTGGCACCGCACATTGGCGGCACGCGAAAGATTGGGCCGAAGTTGTCGGACGCCTCTATGTTTTTGCCCGCTCGGGCATCGGCTGTATTAAGTAGCCGGTGCTTGGGGATAAAAACGTTGTCCAGTTCGATCGACCGCGAGCCTGTCGCTGCCATCCCGTGCGAATACCAGTCGTCGATCACTCGGTAATCGGATTTTGGGACCAGCGCCATGTGATGCGCGACACCGCCTTCTTCTCTCGGAACAAATACCTGCATGTTGTTCCAGTCCGCCCAGTCGACGCCGGACGCGAAGCTCCAGACCCCATTGGCGACCAAACCGCCATCGACTTTTTCAACTTTAGCGCCTTTTGCGGGAAACGACGACGCGGTGCAGACGGAGCCATCTTCGGCCCATACCTCGTCCTGGACCTGGCGCGAAGCCATGGAAACGATGCCGTTCTGTGCCGCAATGTTTGAGAACGTCCAGGCCGACGATCCGCAGCCTCGGCCAATCTCGACGGAAATGTCGAGCATTGTGCGATGGCTCATTTCAAAGCCACCATACCGTTTAGGCATCTGCACCCGGTACAGCCTAGCATCGCGCATCGCTTCGTGGGTTTGGCGATGAAGTTTGCGGTTCGTTTCAGCCTCGGCCGCACGGCCGCGGAACGTATCGGCAAGCGACCGCGCAATCCCGACAAACTCTTCGTGTTTGGGGTTTTTCTCCGCCAAGGCGGCGGTGCCGTCAGCCATGTAATCTTCTCCTAAAGACTCTTCAAGAAGCTTCGCAAATCTAGCCGGATTTCGCCACTGTCTTGGTCTCGACCCGTGTCATCCAGGTCGTGGCGATGAAAATGATGCCCGCGCCGATCCAGGTCCAGATCTCGGTGGTTTCTCCCCAAACAAAAAACGCAATCGCAGCGATCAGCGGCAGGCGTAGAAAAAGGATCGGAGACACTAGGCTTGCTTCAGCCAGTCCAAACGACCGCGTCAGACAGAACTGAGCCCCCACCCCGGCAGCCGAGAAGCCGAGAACCTGGAGCCAAAGCCCGGCATCCGGCGTCACCCAGAAATAGGCGGACGGTATCGCGGCGAGCGGGATCATAAAGATGAAATTCCACATCATGATCGACGTAAAAGGGTCGTCCCGGGCGACCCAGCGCGACATGGTGTCCGAGACTGCGTAAGACGCCGCCGCAAAGAGCGCCAACGGAACGCCTAGATTTATTTCCGCAAATCCCGGCCGCACGATCAGCAACACACCGCCGAAACCGATCAACGTGGCGATGACGCGGTGTGAGTGCAGTTTCTCGCCCAACAGCCAGATCGCGCAAATCGTCGTGAAAATCGGCAACGTAAATTGTAGCGCGACGGAATCGGCGACGTTTATCAGCGTCAACGAGTAGTATCCCGTGCACATACCCATGAAACCGAATACAGCCCGCATGCCGTGGCGCGCGGGCACTGGCGTTTTCAGCGATGCAGCTCCCGCCCGAAGGATCACGGGAATGAATATGACCAGCCCGAATATCTGCCGGAAAAGAACCGCCTGAAAGGGGGTCATGCCGTCTTCCTGCAGCGCTTTCACCAGGGTCAGGGATGCCGCAAAACAGCAGGCCGCGCCCAACATCCATAGAATGCCGGCAACAGGATGATGTTTGTCGGGCGCGCCTGCGGCCGCTGCCATTTGTTTTTTCTCCCTACCCGCCGTTGCGGCTATTGTCGGAACATAACATTAGCGAACTGTTCGACGCAGCGCTATTGGTTGGGCGCTTGCCGAGCCGTGCCCGTGGACATAAGCTCGTCGAATTGGTCCTTATTTCAGAGCATAAAGATGGAATTCAACGAGACCGGGTTTCCGGTACCAACTGACGAATATCTAAAACCGACGCCCTATTTCGATTTCGACAATCCGGCTGTTGCGGATTTCACGGCCAAGGCTGTGGAAGGCGCCACCACGGACAAAGAAAAGGCGGTTAAGGCCTTTTACGCAGTACGCGATTCCATCCGTTACGATCCCTACCGCATCACGGATCGTGCCGGTGCGTATAAGGCAAGCGACGTGCTGGAGACCGGCGCTGCCTATTGCATTCCCAAGGCGTCCCTGCTGACGGCCGTGACCCGAGCAGCGGGTATTCCGACAGCGATCGGTCTGTCCGACGTTACCAATCACATGTGCACCGACCGGATGCGCAACGCGATGGGTGGCAAGGATCTGTTCATGCATCACGGATACGCTGTCATGCTGATCGACGGCAAATGGGTTAAGGCAGCACCAGCGTTTAACATCGAGCTTTGCGACAAATTCGACGTGACGCCGACCGAATTCGACGGCGTCGAAGATGCGCTGCTGCAGGAATTTGACAAGAAGGGCCGCAAGCACATGGAATACATTGCGACTCACGGTATCTGGTCCGACCTGCCATTCGAGCGCGTATACGACGATTTTACGGAATATTATGGAGCGGAACTATGGGAACGGTGCCGCGAAGCGGTCGCCCAGAACGAACGCAGACAGGCAGCCAATTTCGAGGACGAAAAACCTGTCACATGACACCGCCGGAGCTACTGAGTGGATGCTAAGGCAATTTTGCGAACTGCCCGGTTGCCAGGATAAGTACCCTCAGATGCCAACCCATACCGCCCATTCCGGAAGAAGATCTGCCAACAACCTCGGAAGACGTCGTCGCGATACACGAAGCCCCAGCTAACTGCCTGTGCAAAAACGGCCAAGGCTAGCTTGCCGGCTAGAAGATCGGCGCGGCCACGACACCATGCAGGACGATCTCGGTGAAACCGAACCACCCTATGGACGGATAATATCGGGACGATGATCGCGAGAGGCACGACAATAGCCGCCGGCGGTTTCTGCAATCCGGGCGTCGAATGCGAGATTGCCGTCCGTCTGCACAAGACCTCCGATGGGGCCGTATACACGAGAGGCTCGGTAGCCGATCTAATCGACGCCGTCTTTCCGGCCAACGAAATCGCAGAATACTGGTACGGCGACTTCGCGGCACGAGGAACGCCCAAGCTGAGCGCCGGTGATTTCTCTCACAAAGCCTGCGTCCTCGAGCCGGCGCAACCTGACTGGCAAGCCCCAGGTTTCGCCGTGTTGAGCGGGCGCGTACGGATCGACGGTAAATAAAAGGCCAGTGTTCAGGGTGCCGCTGTGATGGGACACCCGCTCGAAGCTGTTGCCTAGCTCGCAAATTTCTCAGGTGCGCGGGACGCGCAGTTGAACACCTGCGACCTGATTATGACCGGGACGGTAACGCCGGTAATCATACTCACCATTATCCGCTGCTTCGCGGAGACTCAATTCGAGAATTAGGGAAAAAGAGGGATTGACCTAGCCTGATTTCCACCGGATCTTGGTCAGGTCTTATCGCCTTTGATCGTCTGCCCAACGGCGGGAACGCCGCCTTCTTCGCCCCAGCGCGGGGCGGATTCGATGTGGATGTGCAGCTGATCTAGCATGCGCATACAGGACTGGTCGACGATATCCTGAAGCGAGCTGGGCCGGTTGTAGAACGCTGGAACCGGAGGGAAGATCACTGCGCCGATCCGCGCCAGCTTGGTCAGGTTTTCCAGGTGACCGATATGAAGCGGAGTTTCGCGAATAGCGACCACCAGCTTTCGCTGTTCTTTCAGTATAACGTCCGCAGCACGGCTGATCAGATCGCCTGTATTGCCCATAGCAATATTCGACATTGTCTTTATTGAGCACGGCGCCACGATCATGCCCTCAGAATGGAACGAACCGGACGAAATGGAAGCTCCGATATTCCCCGGCTCGTGAACTTCGTGGGCAAGGTCGTTTATGTAGTCCAGCTCGAGATCGTGTTCCATCTTGAGGGTCAGCTTGGCAGAACGGCTCATCACCAGATGGATTTCGATATCTGGATCAGTTCGCATCAACTCCATCAGGCGCACGCCGTAGATAGTGCCCGTGGCGCCGGTTACGCCCACAATTACTCGCTTCATGGATAGATCCTTGGAAATATAGGTTGATTCACTATAACAAAATCCGCCTCTCTGTCGACAGTCCCCACCATAAGTCATTGATCCAGATGCTATTTGCTGTTGTCGCTACGCGTAAACCCACAATTTGGATTTCCGGTATGCCTCTTTTCGACGATGCGGGACGCCTGCTTAAACTTTTCAGGGGACTGATAGACACCCTGGGCGGGCGGGTGACGGCATGGGTTCGGGATCACGCAACGATCGAAATTGATGTTACAGACAAGATTCGAAATGGGATCGATCTTGTTCACGGCAGCGTCATGGCCGCGCCGGGTGACACCGCGGGCGCGCATGCTGGTATCTTCTGCGCCGATCCGGGCCGGGCCGGCAGGCAATGACGGATTCGCTCAACGTCAATCTGGTGGGCAATATCGGCGACGGCGTACTGATTGCCAACGCCCGGGTCCGGAAGGCCGGAAAAACAATCTTCGTTTCATCCTGTGACATCACGGACAGTAACGGACACCTGTTGGCCACCGGCGAAGTCGTCGGCCGTTATGGACCTGGCAGCCACCTCTCCGAGAGGATCGAGGCCCCGTCCACAGCGGACGGGGCGTAATTTTGTTTTTGGCGGTTCGTTTATGCAAGCCTGAACCATTGCAAACGCTCTATCAGGGCCGTATCTAAGCAACTACGCAGGAAAAGTAGTAATGACCGCATTGAATCGCCGAAACTTTTGTTATCTGACGACTGCAGCCGGTGCGCTCGCCGTCCTGCCGAGCATCTCTCGGGCAAATGCGGTCACAGCCCAAAAGACACCTGCTTATCCCGCGATTATCGGCGTTCAGGAAACCTACAAAACCCTATACGAAGATTCTCTCGTCGACCTCGCCCGCGCTCACGGCTTGGGATACACCGAGATCGTCACCGCCAACCCAGGCATCGACCCCTGGGTCCCCGGCGCCAACAGGGAAATAGTTCTGCCCAAAGCCCACATCCTGCCAGAGGGCCCGCGGGACGGCATACTGATCAACCTCGCCGACCAGCGGATGTACGTCTTCCGGCCCGACGGCAAGACCATAGACTCCGTCCCGCTTGGGATCGGCAATGAAGGCTGGGATACCCCGCAGGGCAGCACGAGGGTGGTTCGCAAGAAAAAGAATCCGACTTGGTACGTCCCTAAATCCGTCCGCAAAGAGCAGCCGGAATTGCCGGCGATTGTACGTCCCGGTCCCGACAACCCGCTTGGGTCTCGGGCGGTTTATCTAGGGTGGCCCGCCTACCTGTTTCACGGCACCAACAAGCCTTTCGGGGTCGGACGCAGGGTCAGTCACGGCTGTGTCCGTCTCTATCCCGAAGACATAGAGCGCCTCTACGACAGCATCAAAATCGGCACACCCGTGACAGTGATTGATCAGGCGATGAAAGTCGCCCGTATCGACGACGAATTGTGGCTAGAGATTCACCCGAACCAGAAACAGTCCGATGAAGTAGAACAGACCGGAAAGCTATCTCCGGCCAAGCCGCCTGAATTCGAATTCCGTCTCATTGACGCCGCGGGAGCCGCCGCGGATCGCATCGACTGGGATATGGCCAAACAGGTGGCCAGGCAGCGCAGAGGCACCCCGGTTCAGGTACTATCCCAAAAATAACGGCGGCCCTAGGAGCCTCGGCGACACCGCTAAAAGACCTGCTGGAAACTTATTTCCGCAGGTTTTTTTGGAAGATTCGGTCCGCCTTGTCGCTGGCCGCTTTTGCTTCGGCGGCGGCACGGTTCGCTGCATCGGCTGCGGCGCGCGCGGCGGCAGCAGCGGCCTGAGCATCAGCCGAGGCCTTCAACGACGCGGCCTTGGCTTCTGCGGCATTGGCATTCGCCTTGTCCAGCATCGCTTTGTCGTTCTGGCTCGCCGTCTCGCACCCAGCGGCGAGCAAGAGCGGCACAGCGACGACTGTCAACTTAACATACTTCATTTTTTTCCTCCTAGTAGTGCTCGATGTAGTAATATATTTTATTTCCCAGACTGATGCGTTGAGCCTTACCTTAAAATCGACGTCAATGCCAGACTTTGTATCCGGGAATACCTTAAAACGCTGTGAATCATTTCTCCCGCAATACAAGTAAATAAACCCGGGCAAACACCATCAATTGATGGCGAGCGGAATTATTTCGTTTATCCTGTCGGTATACGCGACCCAGCGGAACATTTCGTAAAACGTCCGGATAGGCTATGGATTGGACCCAGTACTGGTTTATGTTCCCTGTCGCCATGTGCGTCGCAACATGCGCGATGTTGAGCGGTATCGGGGGCGCGGCCTTATTTATCCCGATTTTCGTGATTATTTTCCCATTGCTGGGTCCGGAGTATCCGCTTGCGACCTCGGCCGCGATCGGGTCGGCACTGATGACTGAAGTCTTTGGGTTTTCATCGGGCTTCATCGGCTATTACCGAAAACGGCTGATCGATTTCAAAAGTGCGGTGCCATTTATAAGTGTGTCCATTCCGGTCGCAATACTAGGCGCGCTAATGTTTGGTTTGCTGCAGGAACAGGAGATCATCCTGAAGGGCGCCTATGCACTTTTGATGATGATCCTTTGCCCGGTCATTCTCCGCCACACGCCGACTCGGGACGTGCTAGCGGTCTCAGAAGGCAACGTCGCCGAAAATTCCGACGCCGAAATGCGGAAAGTTACGGGACGGGACGGCACCAAATATCGCTTCAACAAACCGCGGCAAGGGATAATCGGTGGTTTTTTCACCAGTATCGGGGCTTTCCTGACCGGGTTTTTGGGTGTCGGCGTCGGTGAGGTCATTCTTCCGCAGCTGGTAAAACGTAATAATGTCCCGGTGGCGGTAGCGGCGGCGACATCCGTTCTAACCGTGATCGTGACGATTGCATCGGCTTCTTTCACCCAGATCGCGGCGCTTATCGAAGCGGGCGGTCTCAGCGCCGTTCCGTGGAACCTTGTTTGTTACACAATTCCGGCGGTTATTATTGGCGGTCAGATCGGACCGCTTATCCAGGGCCGGATCGCCCAGCAAAAACTTGAAAAGGCGATTGCGATCGTGTTTGGGATCATCGGGGTATCGATGGCCTGGATTGTGCTAAAAGCGGCTCTGTAGCCTGACTAGAAGTGCGACAAATCATTCGCGATCGGCCCGGATTGGTTTAGCTAGGGTTTTCCCGCGTAAAACCGAGTATCGATCATGGCGGCAAAAATCCATCCGTTTATGCTGTCAAGTGGATAGGGCACGCGTCTCTGGCTGCAATCCCGAACCTCCTATCCGAAACAATTCCTGAAACTGGTTTTGGATAAAAGCCTGTTGCAGAAAACTGCGCGCCGGGTGTCCGACGCGAGAACATTCGCCTCGCCGCTCATGGATATAACGAAGAACACCGCTTTCTAGTCGCGGAGCAACTTCGCGAAATCGGCATCCAGCCGCGTGAGATCGTTCTCGAACCGGTCGCCCATGGCGATCCACTGCCTCGCCAACCCGGGGAGGGTTCCGCTGAACCTAATAGAGTTACAGTCCAGCAGCTACCTGGGTGAGGACGACATAGAGCGCTTTGACAATATTTATGGAAGGGATTGAGAACCGTCCTTAAACCCCTGAATTTTTTCATGTTTCTGCCTGTGGATAAATTTGGGGAAAGAATTCCGCTTTCCTGACGCAGAATCCTTGTTGGTCAAAAATCCCCTTTTATATCAACATGTTGTAACCGGCGAGCAAATTGAAATAAGAAATCAACGATGTGTATGGGTAATCCCAACAGTATTGCCAACACATTTCAAGAGAAGCGGAAAATTTCTTGGTTTCTACTTTAACAGGCGTGCCAAAACCGGGGCCGGTGCAACGTAAATATTTTTTTACCATACTGGTTTCTAAGACGGGAATACTCGGCCTGTAGTGTGCCCCGCTCCTTCATCATTGGACCGGCATGCGGATAGACGACGCCATGACATAGATCGTCTCGAACGCCTCGCAGACAGGATTACGAGCGCAATTGCCAATATGACCAAACTTGATTTATTCTTGGTTCACTGAGCAACGGATGCGCCCGCAGGGAGGGCAGCCTGCCGCGGGCCAGCATGGGATGGGGTGTCATGCTGTTTAAGTCATTGATAAATTTTGCATTCCGCAAGGGCACATTGCGGGTGATCGATCATAAAGGTGCCGAACAGGTATTCGGCGACGGATTGCCGCCGCGTTGCACGATCAGACTCACCAAAGCCAGTCTTCAATATACACTAGCCGTGAACCCGGGGCTCAGCGTACCTGAAGCCTACATGGACGGTGATCTGCTGATCGAGAGCGGAACCCTATACGATTTCATCGAACTGGCGGCGCAGAACTATCCCGGTGTTGAGTCCTATCCGTTGATCAATGTTCTCCAGTTGATAGGCATTGGCAGCAACAAACTCAAGCAATACAACCCCGTCGGTGTGGCGAAGAAAAATGTCGCACATCACTACGACCTGTCGGACGAACTGTACGATCTGTTTCTGGACCGTGACCGTCAGTATTCCTGCGCCTATTACGCGGATCCGGACGATGATCTCGAAACCGCCCAGCTCAACAAAAAACGGCATCTTGCATCGAAGCTACTTCTGGGAAGCGGCGATCTGAACGTACTCGATATTGGCTCCGGTTGGGGTGGCCTCGGGATGTATCTGGCCCGAGTTTCCGATTCACGCGTTACCGGAGTCACGCTGTCTACCGAACAACACAAAGTGTCAAACGACCGCGTCCGTGCCGCCGGACTTCAGGATCGGGTCCAGTTTCACCTAGCAGATTACCGCGATCTTCCAAGGAAATTCGACCGGATCGTCTCTGTCGGGATGTTCGAGCACGTCGGCAAAAAAAACTACAAAGAGTTCTTTTCTAAACTCCGCGACCTGATGACCGATGACGGTGTTGCCGTCATCCATTCCATCGGCCGTCTGGATACGCCGTCGGCGATAAATCCGTTCATTCGGAAATACATATTTCCCGGCGCCGACGTTCCTGCCCTGTCCGAGATAACCCCGGTTGTGGAGCAATCGGGTTTAATCTGTACCGATATCGAAATCCTGCGGCTTCACTACGCCGAAACCCTGCGCCACTGGCGGGAAGCCTTCGAGGCGCGGCGTGACGAAGTCGCCGCTATCTACGACGAACGGTTCTGCCGTATGTGGGATTTGTATCTTGTCATCTGTGAAATGGGTTTCCGCTACGAAAACCTGATGGTTTTCCAGATTCAGTTGAGCAAATCGCTGGATGCCGTGCCGTTGACGCGCGACTACATGTTCGAATGGGAACGGGCGCAGGTGGACAAGGAAAAAACCGCGTAGTCAGACCGGTGCGGAAATTGCGATGATGTCAATGGCCGGGCCTTATAAAACGACGTCGATTAAAAAAATTTTTGAGCCGTCGGCAATTGAGAGATCGCGCCCTAAGGTAACCATAGTCGCCAGACAGATACGATTTCAGTTCTAGCAAGACAATCCGCCGGCCGGGCGTTTCTGCGCTGATTTTGATCCACCGCACTGGACAGGACTTAGTCAAAAAGGCCCTCAGTGCATCCATGACATTAATTTCGAAGCCTTAAAGGTCGATCATGATCAGGTTCGCGCGCTCGATATTCAATGCCGCTATGCAGTCGGATGCGGCACTGATGTGGATCTCTGCATTCTAACCTTCCCAGTTACAGGGTTCATGCACGAACTGCCCAGTGCCCTGGTTGGTTCTCGACGGCAGGCTGGAAGACCGTGTTTAGTCCGCCGCGACCATCGCCATTCGATGCAATGTGATAGAGCCCTTAAGGCGGGAAACCCCGCGTTTGTCTTGCTCTGGGGCCACAGTGCCGGGTTTGACTCGAAACCGCCCGCCTTACAGCCTTGCGCCACAAACCGCAGGGAATGGTAACCGACATTACCCCTCCATATCGAGCAACTGCAAAGTACCCGATCACGGCAGATGCGACCGGCAGAACTCCAGCCACTGACTTTTTCGTAGGCTCCAGAGAAGAAGGCGCTCCAGTCAGCCAGAAAAGCTGTGAATCCTGGATAGCGCACACCGTCAAAGGAAAACTCCAGAGAGGCTTCGGGCTCCCTGTCCGGGTCAAAACAAATCCTGAGCAGTTTATCCCGCCCGCGGAACACGCTGATCAAGCGAAGCCTGAGCAGCAGCCGCACGAACGGCATCCAGTTCCGTATCAGCATCTTGGCATTCTCACCCGGCCAGTTCCGATTTGCGTTGGCAGTGCTTACAGCATCATCCCGGAACGGGAACTCCGATCAAATCTGGCATAACCGATTCGGATCACGCCAAAAAAGGTATGAATTCGGCAGTTTTCCACTATGGCCGCCCGATTGTCCCCATATTCCACACCGGTGATAGAATAACGGATACCGTCCACCGAAATATTTTCGGAAGCGCCATCGATTGGCGATGGCGAATCGGATATCCGCTGTAGGGTCCGCGGAAATCAGAACCGGAGAATTCAACTTGGCAACATCTTTGCAGCAACCGGAAGACGACATTCCGGGCTATCGGCAACCGCCAAACAATGCAGAAGCGGAAATGGGCCTCCTCGGCGCCATTCTGGAAAACAACCGCGCCTATGAAAAAGTATCGGAATTTCTGAGGTCGGAGCACTTTTTCGATCCCCTGCACGGTCGGATATACGATGCCGTCAGCAAGCTGGTCGAACGCGGCCAGCAGGCCAACCCGACGACCCTTAAACACGTTTTCGACACCGACGAGTTCCAGGAAATCGGCGGCCACAGATATTTGGCCGACCTGGCTGGCGCAACATTCGCGGTCATCAACGCAGCGGATTACGGTCGTTTGATTTACGACCTGTACCTGAGGCGTCAGCTCATCGAACTGGGGACCGACGTGGTCAACCATGCCTATTCCCACGACCCGGACGAAAGCGCCACCCGCCAGATCGAGGGCGCTGAGCAACATCTCTACGATCTCGCCACCAGCGGAGATTACGAAGGCGGCTTTCAGAGTTTTGCAGAATCGATCCGCGATGCGGTCGATATGGCGGCCGCAGCCTTCAACCGCGACGGTGCGCTGGGCGGGGTCCCGACCAAATTCCGCCAGCTCGATTTACTACTCGGCGGGCTTCACAAATCCGACCTGATTGTCTTGGCCGGACGCCCAGCGATGGGCAAAACGGCGTTGGCTACCAATATCGCGTTTAACGTGGCCAACCTGACCGACACGATTGTCGATGAAGAAGGCAATGAAATGCCGGTTGACGACCCCGTCGTCGGTTTCTTTTCGCTGGAAATGTCAGCCGAGCAGCTTGCCAGTCGTATTCTGGCCGAAGGCGCGCAGATTGCCTCAGACAAGATTCGTAAAGGCGAACTTAACCAGACTGAATTCGACCGGCTTGTGCAGACTAGCCAGCAGCTCCAGAGAGCGCCGCTATATATCGACGACACCCCCGCCCTCTCTGTCTCGGCGCTGCGCACGCGCGCGCGACGATTGAAGCGCCAGCATGGTTTAGGACTGATCGTGGTCGATTATCTTCAGCTTTTGCAGGGCAGCGGCATGGGCCGGGAGCAGAACCGAGTTCAGGAAATTTCGGAAATCACCCGCGGCCTAAAAACGCTGGCCAAGGAACTGGAAGTGCCGGTAATTGCCTTGTCCCAACTCAGCCGTGCGGTCGAGCAGCGGGAAGACAAGCGCCCTCAGCTTGCCGATCTTCGTGAATCTGGGACGATCGAGCAGGACGCGGATGTCGTGATGTTTATCTATCGCGAAGAATACTATCTGCAGCGCGCCGAACCGTCGCGCCGAGCAGATGAATCGACCGAAAAGATGAACGAACGCTACATGATGTGGGAAGAGGCCATGACCACAGTCCGCGGTAGGGCGGAAATCATCATCGCCAAGCAGCGACACGGCCCCACGGGAACGGTCCATCTTCGTTTCTATCCGCAAGCCACCAAATTCGACAATCTGGAAGACGAGGACGACTACGGGGATCCGCGCGATGCGGGCGGTGGGCCGCTGCCGGCGGGAGACGTGCCGTTCTGACGGCAAACGCCATCCGTTACCCGGGCGCGACACTTACAATCGACCTGGATGCCGTTGCGGCCAACTGGCGCACGCTGGCCGACCGCGCCGGCACAGCCAGCTGTGGTGGGGTGGTGAAGGCCGACGGCTACGGCCTCGGCGCAGCAAAGGTCGCGTCCGCTCTGTCGGGCGCGGGTTGCCGACACTTTTTCGTCGCTACCATCGACGAAGGCATTGCACTACGAAAATCTCTGCCCGGCGATGCAGTTATTGTCGTCTTCGACGGATTGATGGCAGCCGATACGGCCGCTGAATTCGATGCGCACTCGCTAACTCCCGTCCTCAATAGTCCGGGCGAAATAAAAAGCTGGTCGCACCATGCAACTAACGGTGGAAATCGTAGCGCCTTTCTGGCACTGGACACCGGGATGAACCGGCTGGGTCTTAGCCCGGCGGAAGTAGAAGTCATTGCGGAAAAACCCGAATTTCTTGACGGAATCGAGATCGCGTGCGTGATGAGCCACCTTGCTTGCGCCGACGAGGCAACGCATCCTCAGAACAGCCAACAGCGGCAACTGTTTGATGCCCTGCGGGCCAAATTGCCTGCGGCCGAGGCGTCTTTTGCCAATTCTGCGGGCATCTTTCTCGGCCCCGAATACCACTACGATCTGGCCCGCCCGGGCGCGGCTTTGTATGGCGTATCGCGGGGCTGCGGCGCGCCGGAGCCCATGCAACAAGTTATTGGTTTAAAAGCGAAAATCCTGCAAATACGCATCGTTGACACCGAATCGACCGTTGGCTACGGTGCTACCCGATCGGTGCCGGCAAATTCGCGCTTGGCCACCGTGGCGGCGGGATACGCTGACGGGTATCTGCCGTCGCTGAGCAACCGAGGATTCGGCTTCGCCGCCGGTGTAAAAGTGCCTGTCGCAGGACGCCTTTCCATGGATCTAACCGTTTTCGATATATCCAATGTCCCCCCGAACGCGATAGCGCCTGGTGATCACATCGATCTTATATGCGACCGCCAGACCGTCGACGACGTGGCCGATGCAGCGAGAACAGTCGGTTACGAAATTCTCACATCTATAGGCTCACGATTCACAAAACACTATACGGGAACCGGAACTTGATGGGGTTGCTTGCCGCGATAGGCCGTGTCTTTATCAGTTTCCTAGCCGCAACCGGCCGACTCGCTGTTTTTGCCGGGATCAGCGTAAGCCATATTGTCAGGCCACCTTTCTACCCTCGGCTTCTTCTGCGACAGATCATTGAAATCGGTTACTACTCCTTGCCGGTTGTCGGCTTGACCGCGGTCTTCACCGGGATGGTGCTGGCCCTGCAAAGCTACACCGGTTTCGCCCGGTTCAACGCCGAAAGTGCTGTCGCTACCGTCGTGGTTCTGTCCATCACCCGGGAACTTGCGCCGGTCCTAGCAGGCTTGATGGTTGCCGGACGCATCGGCGCCGCGATGGCGGCCGAAATAGGTACCATGCGGGTAACGGAGCAGATCGATGCCTTGTCGACCCTATCCACCAATCCCTATAAGTACCTGGTCGCGCCGCGTCTTCTGGCGGGATTTGTCATGCTACCCTGCTGCGTGCTGGTAGCCGATATCATCGGCGTGTTCGGCGGGTACCTGATCTCGGTTCATAAGCTCGGGTTCAATCCAAGCGTCTATATCAAGAACACCTGGCAGTTTCTAGAAGTCATGGACGTTCTATCCGGTCTGGTCAAAGCGGCGGTGTTCGGATTTCTGATCGCCTTGATGGGCTGCTACCACGGTTATTACTCGAAAGGCGGCGCCCAGGGCGTCGGGTCGGCAACAACGAATGCCGTCGTCTCCGCCTCCATCCTGATCCTCGCCTTCAACTACCTGATCACTGAGGCGTTTTTCGCGCAATGAGCGAAGCAGCGGTCAAAATCGCGATCCGCGGACTGAGCAAATCTTTCGGCGCCAATCACGTCCTGACCGAACTAGATCTCGACATTCGGGATGGAGAGTCCCTCGTCATCATCGGCGCTTCGGGGACGGGTAAATCTGTCTTGCTAAAAAACATCGTCGGCATTCTGACGCCGGACTCCGGATCGATAAAAATCGCCGGCGAAGAAGTCGTTGGCGTCACCGGCAACTCCCGCGACCGCATAAACCGTAAACTCGGCATGTTGTTTCAGGGTGCGGCACTGTTCGACTCTCTGCCTTTATGGGAGAACGCAGCCTTCGGGTTGATGTCGAGCCACCGCATGGGACGGGACGAAGCCCGCAAAAAAGCCATCGATTTCCTCAAGCAGGTCGGTCTATCCGAAGCCGACGCCAATCGCTACCCTTCCGACATCTCGGCCGGCGCCCAGAAACGGGTCGGGCTTGCGCGCGCGATCGCTACTGAACCCGAAATTCTGTTTTTTGACGAACCCACCACCGGAATCGATCCAGTGATGGGCGATATCATCGACAGTCTGATCGTGTCGTGTGTTCGCAATCTAGGCGCAACCGCGCTGACGATCACCCACGATATGGAGAGCGCGCGGCGGATCGGCGACAGGGTGGCCATGATCTACGAAGGGAAGATCGTCTGGGTTGGCGATGTTGCAGAAATAGACGACAGCGGCAATGCGTTTATCCACCAGTTCATTCACGGCAGCGTCGAAGGCCCCATGGCGAGCCTGATTGCGGCCAACGCGTCGGTCTGACCTATGGCGAAATCGTCCACCGTGTTCACCTGTCAAAACTGCGCGGCGACATATCGCAAATGGCAGGGCCAATGCGATTCCTGCGGTGAATGGAATGTCATCGCCGAAGAGGCCGCTGCCGATACCACTCCCAAGGGCCTCGGCGCGGGAAAGGGACGGAATATCGAGTTCGTCCCGCTGGACGGTGCATCCAAGAGCGCCCCGCGGCTGGTTACCGGCGTCGCCGAGTTCGATCGCGTGACAGGCGGCGGGCTGGTACCCGGGTCGGCCATCCTGGTGGGCGGTGATCCGGGCATCGGCAAATCGACGATCCTTCTCCAGGTGGCGGGCGCAATCTCGAAGAAATCGGCATGCGCCTATATCTCGGGCGAGGAAGCGGTCGACCAGGTCCGGATGCGCGCCGATCGGCTGGGGCTGGCGGAAGCATCGGTTCAGCTCGCCGCAGCCACCAACGTGCGCGATATCGTCGCGACGCTGGATATTGCGGATCCGCCGCGGCTTGTCATCATCGATTCCATCCAGACCATGTATCTCGACAACCTCGAATCCGCTCCCGGCTCGGTTTCGCAGGTACGAAGCACGGCTGACACGTTGATCCGTCTCGCCAAGCGGCGCGGTTTCTCGTTGATCCTCGTAGGACACGTGACCAAGGAAGGCACAATCGCGGGGCCCCGAGTTCTCGAACACATGGTCGATACCGTTCTTTACTTCGAGGGCGAACGCGGTCACCAGTTCCGCCTGTTACGGGCGATCAAGAACCGGTTCGGACCGACAGACGAGATCGGCGTCTTCGAGATGACCGATGCCGGCATGATGCAGGTGGAAAATCCGTCTGCCCTGTTCCTTGCAGAACGACGGGACGATGTTGCTGGTGCCGCCGTCTTCGCGGGGATAGAAGGGACGCGCCCCGTTTTGGTCGAAATACAGGCGCTCGTCGCTCCGTCGGCCCTCGGTACACCACGCCGGGCAGTCATAGGGTGGGACTCCGGTCGTCTTGCGATGGTACTTGCCGTTCTTGAGGCGCGTTGCGGCGTATCCTTGGTCGGTCGCGACGTGTACCTCAATGTAGCTGGCGGTCTCCGAATCAGCGAAACAGCAGCAGACCTCGCGGTTGCCGCGGCACTCGTTTCTGCTTCGCTGGACCAACCACTCGCAGCAGATACGGTGATATTCGGCGAAATCGGTCTTTCCGGGGAAGTCCGGTCGGTGAGCCAAGCGGACCTCCGAATCAAGGAGGCTGCGAAACTCGGATTCGAAGCCGCTTGGGCACCTCCGCAACGCCGGAAGCGCCACCAAAAAAATACGGCTGATTCTGCTAAATTACGCATTTCGGAGATGCGAAAGCTGCAAGACATGGTAGGACTGTTCGACCTTTCAGGTAGCGCACTCAGCGCCATGACCGAGGCGGCTCAATGAGCGTTGCGGACATCGTTGTACTAGTCAGTGTGGTGTTGAGCGGGATAATCTCCCTACGTCTCGGTTTAGTACGCGTCATACTCGGTCTTGGCGGCTGGGTCGGCGCCACACTCGCCACTATTTACGGATATTCCTATGCCCGGCCTTATGCCCGCGACTGGATCGGAAACGAGCTCATCGCCGATATTGCCGCGGGGGCGGCAATATTCGTTGTCTCGATGGTCGTCCTGACGTTCATCAGCCATGCCATCGCCGGCGGCGTGCGTGACAGCTCTTTTGGCATGCTAGACAGGTCGTTCGGCCTTCTCGCCGGGCTTGCGATCGGCGGTATATTTGTCTGCGGCGGTTATCTATTCAGTCAACAGGTAATGGAAATGACCGACCAGTCATCGTTCTACCGGGGCGCCAAAACGTTGCCCCTGGTGAAACGCGGCGCCACAGTGCTGGCATCGGCTGCACCCCACGGCTGGGGCTTAACGGCCTCGACCGGGCCCGAAAAAAACCGGGACAGCCAGTTCCGCAGCCTGATGTCACCAAAGCCTCGGATAAGAGGCGCAGAACGCGACCCCGGTTACAAGCCGGCGGAGCGCAGCGAAATGGACCGCCTGATCCGGAGCCATCAATGAAGGAATTTCGCCGGTGTCGCTGACAACCCACCCGTTTGACGACGACAAGCTGCACGAGGAATGCGGGATCTTCGGTGTATACGGCCATATCGATTCAGCAGCGCTTACCGCCCTTGGGCTTCACGCGCTGCAGCATCGTGGGCAGGAAGCCGCAGGAATCGTCACTTACGAGAATGGCCAGTTTTTCAGTCATCGCGCCGCCGGTCATGTCGGCGACAACTTCAGCAAGGAAAGCGTGATCGCCCAGCTGCCCGGCGCCTCCGCGATCGGGCACAACCGGTATTCCACGACCGGCGACACCGTTGTCCGAAACATCCAGCCCCTGTTCGCCGATTTCGCGTCAGGCGGCTTTGCGATCGCTCATAACGGCAATCTGACCAATGCCGTCGCATTGAGACGCGAGCTGGTACAGCGCGGCTGCCTGTTCCAGTCGACAACCGATACCGAAGTGATCATTCATCTGATAGCAACCAGCACATTCGACACCGTCGTCGACCGCGCCGTCGCCGCCCTTCAATTGGTCGAAGGTGCATATTCCCTGGTCGCATTGCACAACGACACGCTGATCGGCGTTCGCGATCCCTACGGCGTCCGGCCGCTCGTTCTCGGGCGGTTCGAGGAGGCGTGGATACTGGCATCGGAAACCTGTGCGTTGGACATTATCGGAGCAGAATACGTTCGTGACATCGAACCCGGCGAAATAGTGCTGATCGACGAAGATGGACTTCAATCCATGCGACCGTTCCCCAATCGCCCGCACAAACTATGCATTTTCGAATACATTTACTTCGCACGGCCCGACAGCAACATTGATGGTCGCAATGTCTACGACTCCCGAAAACGCATCGGGCAGCAACTAGCAGACGAGTCTGGCGTCCCCGCGGATGTTGTAATACCTGTGCCGGACTCCGGGGTGCCCGCAGCACTCGGCTATGCAGAGCAGGCAGGTATTCCCTATGAGCTTGGAATTATTCGCAATCATTACGTTGGCCGGACCTTCATTGAACCGACTGACCGGATCCGACATCTCGGCGTTAAGCTGAAACATAACGCCAACCGGGACGTCATCGACGGGCGCAGAGTGATCCTAGTGGACGACAGTATCGTGCGCGGGACCACCTCTGTGAAGATTGTCGAAATGATGCGGGCGGCAGGGGCGAATGAGGTCCATATGCGGATCGCCAGCCCGCCCACAACACATTCATGTTTTTACGGAGTCGATACGCCGACGCGCGATCAGTTGCTGGCGGCACAGAATGACGTGGACGAAATGGCGCGGATCATCGGCGTCGATAGTCTCGCCTTCCTGACGATGGGCGGACTTTACCGCGCGATGGGCTTGGAAGGGCGCGACGCCGCTGCACCCCAGTACTGCGATGCCTGCTTTTCGGGGGAATATCCGATCGCACCCACCGATCAGTCGGGCGATCAGCCCAGCCCGCAATTGTCGTTCCTGACGCAGCTGGCGTGACTGGACGCCTAAAGGACCGTATCGCCCTGATCACTGGGGCATCGCGCGGCATCGGTGCTGAGGTCGCCCATCGATTTGCCCTCGAAGGAGCGCATGTGGTGTTAGTTGCGCGCACGCGCGGTGGCCTTGAAGATGTGGATGACAGGATACGGGCAGAGTTGAAAATTGCCCCCGACGAAGATTCGCCGGTCACGCTCCTAGAACTCGACCTGACTGATCTTGATGCCGTCGACCGGATCGGCCCAACGATTGCCCAAAGATTCGGAAAACTGGATATCGTGGTCGGCAATGCCGGACTACTTGGAGAGATGTCCCCGATGCATCACATAGCTACCGATGTATGGACCGAGGTCGTCGACGTGAACCTGAACGCGAACTGGCGTCTAATCCGGACCACGGATCCCTTGTTGCGCCAGTCAGACGCCGGGCGTGCTGTGTTCGTTACGTCGGGGGCGGCACACGGGAAACGTCCTTACTGGGGTGCCTATGCCGTAACCAAAGCCGCGTTGGAGATGATGGTCTCTTGCTGGGCTGCGGAAACGGAGGAAACGGCAATGCGGATCAACCTGCTGGATCCGGGTGCAACCCGCACCACTATGCGGGCCGACGCCTACCCCGGCGAAGACCCTTCCACGGTAAAACCTCCGGAAGATATTGCAGGTGCGTTCACTCAGCTTTGTTCGCCGGGCTGCGAGCAACATGGCGACCTTATCCGAGTATATTGAGAAATGGGTGAACCTTGAAGCCCTCGAGCCGCACACGTAAGGTCGTTTGATGGTTCTTAATATACTGAAAATCGCAGGATTCTGCGGGTTCGCATCCATGGTTCTCGCCTCCTGTTCGTCCAATGACGGCGCCGGCGTGACAACAAGCTGGCTTGGCCCGCTACACAATTACGAACGTGTCAGCGGCGAAAACGATAACGGCGTGTTTGTCCTCAAGGGCAGCAAGCCCGTCGCGGCAGAGAAAATTCTTCTCGCACCCACGGAAATCACCATCTCGGTAAACTCCGATCTTAATTCCATCACACCCAGTGCCTACGAACGAATCCGTCGGAACTTTGCGGATGTGCTTGCTAGGGAATTCTCCAAACAGCCGAACAAAGCATCAGATGCTTCAGGTGCCTATGTTGTCCGCATCACTCTCACAAATCTGACGGCGAAACGCATCGGCAAGGGTGTCGGCACAAATTCCCTTGCGGATTTGCGTTTTAGCTTCGAGTCGGCTGCCATCGAGGTCGAGCTTCGCAATCAACAAACCAATACCAGGAATGCCGTTGTAGTCCTGCCTGCGCGGGCTAAAACAGTTACGGCGTCAGGCCTTCCCCAGACCTTAACGAACTTCGCGCAGCGGATTTGGGTAAGGATCAGCGAGGCACGCGCCGAACTATCCCGGCGCGCCGCGACGCCCGCTACACTGGCGCCCACCGAGAACAAATAGAATTTCAGTGCTCGTCGGTGTCAGGCGCAAACGGATTACGCTGCCGCCGCAAACTGACGCGGATCGGGACACCCGGAAAGTCAAACGTTTCACGAATACCGTTGATTAGATACCTGACATAGGCTTCCGGCACGCCTATCGGTTGGCTGGCGAAAACCACGAAGGTCGGCGGTCTGGTCTTCGACTGGGTGATATACCGAATACGGATACGCCGTCCCCTGCTTATCGGGGGTGGATGACGTTCGACCACCTGCTGCAGCCAGCGGTTCAGCGGCCCGGTTGAGACGCGCTTGTTCCAGATCTCGTAAACCGTGGCCACTTCCGGCAATAGTTTCTGTATACCGCGTGACGTCAGCGCTGACAGCTTCACGACCGGCACCCCCCGAATCTGGGGAAGTGAAATTTCCATCCGGTCGTACAGCAGGTCCAGTGCCTCCTGCCGGTTCTCTACCGCATCCCACTTGTTGACGGCAATCACGATCGCCCTGCCCTCGTCTATGATGTGCCGAGCGATTACCAGGTCCTGTTTCTCAGGCATTATCGTGGCATCGAGAACCAGCACGACCACATGCGCAAAGCGGATCGCCTCAAGGGTGTCGCCGACCGAGAGCTTTTCAACCTTTTCGTTCACTCGCGCCTTACGCCGCATACCCGCAGTGTCGATCAGCTTGATCGGTAGGTCATTCCACGTCCATTCGATGGATATCGCGTCACGGGTTATGCCTGGCTGTGGGCCCGTGATAACCCGCTCGTCGCCAACCAGAGCGTTCACCAGAGTCGACTTGCCCACATTCGGCCGGCCAACGATGGCCAACTGGAGCGGGCCGTCCGGGTCGCCTCCCTCTTCCGGCGTCTGTTCAACGCCATCCTCACGCGGTTCCGTTTCGCCCTGCCAGCCTGATTTTTCAAGGGCTTCGACGATCGCATCTTCGAGATCAGGCATCCCGATCCCGTGCTCTGACGCGATTGCAATCGGTTCACCCATCCCCAGTTCATAAGCCTCGAGACGCCCCGCGTCAGCCGAACGCGCTTCGCATTTATTGGCGACAAGAATGACCGGAGATCGCGATTTTCGCATCAGATCGGCAAAATGCCGGTCGAGCGGCGTAATCCCTGCGCGTGCATCGAACAACAGCAGCACCGCGTCCGCTTCATCGATAGCCCGGAGGGTTTGGACCTGCATTTCAGACTCGACATCGGAATCCGATGTTTCCTCCAGTCCGGCCGTATCGACCGCCGTAAAACGGAGCCTGCCGAGACGGGCATCCCCTTCCCTGCGATCGCGCGTCACCCCCGGCGTCGGATCGACAAGCGCGGAGCGACGGCCGATCAGTCGATTGAACAACGTCGATTTTCCCACATTGGGGCGGCCGACAATTGCGACGACGGGGCGCATGTGCAGCCTTGTCAGCGGTATGCGGCCAGGTCCGCTTCGTCGGTCAGAACGTAAACCGTTTCGCGGGCCACGACAGGCGATATCAGCACAGGTCCCGACACCTCGATGCGGCCAAGTATCTTACCGGTGTACGGGGATACGGACCATATTTCTTTCTGGGTGCTGCCGACCAGAAGTCTGTCGCCTGCCAGTACGGGACCCGTCCACAATACGGGGCCTTCCTGATCCTCTTGATCTTCAAACCGGGGAAGTTGCGCAATCCAGCGGACGCGGCCACCACGGCGAGTCAGGCAGACTAGTTCGGCGTTGCGCGTCATCACGTAGATGAAATCGCCCGCAACCCAGGCGCCGTTGCGCCCGCCGATGGGCACTTCCCAAAGACGGATCCCAGTCCGCAAGTCGACCGCCGCCATCCTGTTGCTATTGCCGACGATATAGACTATCCCGCGATCGATAACGGGCCGACCGCGGATATGCGAGATTGCCGTTACCGCATCGGAACGCCGCAGTGCAGTCAGGGACTCGATCCATACCTGCCGCCCATTCTCGACCCGCAGCGCCGCTACTTCTCCGGACGAATAGGGCACCACTACGACACCGCTCTCGACTGCCGGAGTTGCCGCACCGACCAGTCCGGCGACCTCGCTCAGCCCAGAGTAGGTCCACAGAACGCGTCCGTCGTCTGCGGCCAGCGCAAAAATCTCGTTGTTGGTCGTGACCACGAATACCCTACCGGCCCAAACCGCGGGCGCGGCCCGGATAGGGCCATTCAAGCGTTTGCGCCAGACCTCCCGACCGTTCTTCGCATCCATCGCAATAACTTCGGCAAAGCCCGTCGTCGCGTACAGACGTCCGTCCTCGAATGCCAGACCACCACCGAGGATACCTTCATCATCGTCGTCCCTAGACAATTCGACTTGCCAGACACGGTTTCCCGATCTCGTATCGAAGGCACTTACCTCCGCCTTGGTATCGACTGTATACACTCGATTTCCGGCGACAACCGGCTGAGCTAGAAGCTGTGCTTCGTCATTGGTGCCTTCGCCGATGTCGGCGTTCCACCTTTTGGCCAGTGGACCC
This sequence comes from Alphaproteobacteria bacterium UBA7314, assembly GCA_002471575.1. GTDB lineage: Bacteria > Pseudomonadota > Alphaproteobacteria > MPNO01 > UBA830 > UBA830. Next base: position 23,788 of record DKQG01000031.1, read on the forward strand.
GATGCAGCAAGGTGATGCATCGCATGGTTCGGATAGCCACCGGCCTGCGGCCACTCTTCGTTAATCCTCGGACGCGGCAACGAGACGTCAAGATCACTTATTCGGCTGTCTTTTTTAAGGTTGCTGCCGCCGCGCAAAACGTCGATGCGTTTGCCTTCCAGCCGTGACTGCTCTTTACCTCCAAACCAGCCGCCGCAGCCTGATAAAACCAAACCCACCATCGTCACGACGGCCAGTTTCTGGATGTCGGGAAAACGGTTCATCGATCCGTCCGAATTAAGAGGCGCCAAGGATGTTAAGCATCTGAGCCGCCCGGGTACGAATACCGGTGGCAGCCGCCGGGTCGTCGACAATGGCACGGTAATTCGCCCGTGCGGTATCGAGGTCTCCTTCCCGCTGCGCCGTCAGCGCGAGAATTTCCAGCGCGATGAGACGGTAGGGTTTTCCGGCGCCGGAAATGGGTTGAATTTTATTACGGATGGTTTCCGCGGTTATCGACGCCACTTTCAGTGCCTGCAGGGTCGCCAGCACTGTTGCCAGGCCCTGCATGGATTCCGGCGCGGAGGAATCTCCGGCGATGCGATCATACAGTTCTATCGCCTGAACGGCATTCCCTGCCTTAGCCGCGATGGAGGCCTGATAGAATTGCGCCAGAATTCCATATCCGGACGAGGCATCCCGCGTCAAACCTGAAAAGGCATCCGCGGCCTCTGTCGGTTTCCCCTCAACGAGCAGCGCCGCGGCGGCAGCAAACTTCTGCCCTTCCGCATGGCGCTGGTTAGTCTGATAAGCATTCAAAGCCTGCCAGCCGGCTACGGCGGCAACCATCACGATTGCCGCGCCAATAATGTGCCAGCGGTATTGGCGCCACAGCTTCTCGTAGCGCTCTTGCTTAAGTTCTTCATCAACTTCGCGAAAAATATCGCCCACTGGGCCGCTCCGCAGATTTGGGGAAACGGCGGCTAGGATACCGGTGGGATGAAACCTAGGCAAATCTCAAATTCCGCTTGTGTATTAAATATTTACGGCAAATTCCCGTGATTGGGTCATATCCACCGGTGTGACTGGACGAAGCCATTTAAATGAGGATAATTAAATAAGAAATCGAGAACCAAGGGATGCCGCCGACGCGCATGTCTACCGTTGTCCGCCTCGCCGACTACAAGAACGCCAATCGGCGTATCCAGCCCGATATCTGCTTTGACAAAAAGGAATTCGACCAACTTCTCTCGGTCTACAGCCGGCGCGTCATGAGCGGCGACTGGAAAGACTACGCAATTCGCCACGAGCCGACGATGGCGGCCTTTCTGATATATCGGAACAACAGCCGCCAACCGTCATTCACAATCGTGAAACAGAAAGCATCCAGCAGCAAACTAGAATATTTAGTGTATCACGGGCGAGAGCGCATGAAACGGAGTTCGTCGCTGACCGATGCATTGTCTGTCCTCACGCGAAAACTAAAACTCGTAAGCAAATAGATCCGCGTGAAACCGCATCAACGGGAGGCATGCCATGAGCAGCCAGATTTTCAGAATGCCCTCAATCCGGGAAATCAATCCCGACGACCCGATGGGAAAGCTGCGCCAAGACCTACTGTTCGCCTTTCACATCGTCCACATGCTCGGACAGCCGAGCGGGATGGGCAGCCATCTGACGGCGCGGTTACCCGGGTCCGAAACGTTTCTGTTCCATGTGCACAATTTCGGTTTCGGCGAAGTCACGCCCGACCTGATCCACGAGGCGGATTTCGAACTGAAAGTCCTGTCGGGTCAAAACGTCGACATCAATCCAACCCTGCACATTCACACCTGTATATACGCCGCGCGGCCCGACGTTACCTGCATTCTCCATACCCATGCGAAGCATGTCACGGCGCTGAGCGCGACCGGTGAAAATATTACCGTTTTGACACAGGGCGGCGCGCGCCTCTACGACGAATGCGTTCTGTTCGACGAGGACGACGGCGTCGCACTGGGCAAGGAACCCGGCTCTGCCATGGCGAAGGCTCTGGCCGACCGTTCCTGCATGGTTCTGAAAAACCACGGGCTTCTGACGGCCGCGCCGTCGATCCCCGCGGCGGTCATCCTTGCGGATACGATGGAAAAAGAAGCTGAAATTCAACTAAGGGCGATGGCGGCCGGTGCCCTGTCGCCCCCTTCCGCCGACGGCAGCAAACGGACCAAGGAATATCTGTTCAACGAAAAGATGTTCGGCCGCGGATGGACGTTCTTGCTGCGCAAGCTGGCGGCTCAGAAACCCGAAGTCATGCATATGTAGCAAACCGTTACTGCAGGATCAGGGTGTGACGACCGCCTTGAAGATGTTTGAAGTGGGGAATTTTCCGGCTTTTCGACTGTCGGGGCGGTTCCTCGATCAGTTTTTCGGCATAAGATAGAACGTTGCGGGTCACATTGGCGAGCTCGAAATCCTGTGTTTCCCGGATCGGGATCCAGTCGAGGTTTTCCAGTTCCCCCGATCCCTGTAGATCGCCCACGACACCTTTCGACTCCACTAAGAAAAAGCGCGCATCGAAACGCAACGGTCTGAATACCGGGGTGATCGCGCGCGCAATATATTCCAGACGATCAAGCGCCGGCGCGTATCCCGCGTCGAAAAAGCGCTCCCAGCCTGCCGGCGCAGGCCGATGAGGCAACGGATCCGGTTCGCCGATGATCAACCCGGTTTCCTCGAAAGTCTCGCGTATCGCAGCGACGGCGATCGATCGTCCCCGGCCTTTCCGCGTCGTTCGCGCAAGCTGGGCTGCCACAGCCGGGCGCAGTTCGCTCGCCGACCGGATACGGGCATCCAGTCCGTCGACCCGTCCGCCGGGGAAAACATACCGATGAGGAAGAAACTGGTGCGCCCCAGTACGTTCCCCCATCACGACTTCCACTCGGCAACCCCGCTTGCGCCAGATGATAATCGTCGCTGCGTCCAGAGGACGAACTGCCTTGATACCTTCTTCTCGAACCGGTTGCGGCGGCAACGCCTTGCCGAACCTCCGCGTCATACAAGCTCCCCGTAAGCAACGTTACGCAGGACCGCCTGCCGAAGCGCTGGGATATCACGGCTTCCCGTACAAAACATCGCGATCTTCAATTCCTCCACTACGGCGGACAATTGGTTTTCAACCGCCTTGGCCGTCTCCATCGCCGATCCAAGCGCCGGCGCGCCCATGCCCACGAGATCTGCCCCGAGCCTGATAGCCTTTGCGGCATCGATCCCGGTCCTTACACCGCCGGACGCAATAACCGGTGTATTGGGCAAGGCAGCACGAACATCGGTCAACGCGCGCGCGGTCGGTATACCCCATCCGGCGAAGCTATGGGCAACCCGCCGCATCTTTTCGTCAAGCTGGCGATGCGCCTCGACCTCGCTCCAACTGGTACCGCCAGCCCCCGCAACGTCGATCCCAGCGACGCCAATATCCGCTAGCCGCCGCGCCAGCGCACCAGAAATGCCGTTGCCGACCTCTTTCACGATGACAGGCACATCCGACGCCCCGGCCAATTTGCCAATTTTCTCGAGAACGCCCGCCCAGTTTCTATCACCTTCCGCCTGCACGGCTTCCTGAAGTGGATTGAGGTGCAGAAACAGCGCATCGGCGCCGATCATATCAACAGCCTTTCGCGCATCATCCGGGGTAAAGCCGTAATTGAACTGAATAGCGCCGAGGTTTGCGAACAAAAGAATATCCGGCGCGACCGAACGCACACGAAACGTATCCGCGAACATCGGATCGACGATGGCCGCGCGCTGGGAACCGACACCCATCGCAATTTCCATTTCCTGGGCTGCCTCAGCAAGGTGTCGGTTAATGTTTTGGGCGATGTCGGTTCCACCCGTCATGCTGGATATTAGCAGCGGCGCCGCCAGTGTTTTTCCGAAAATAGGACTTCGTAAATCTATGTCGTCAAGATCGATTTCGGGCAATGCAACGTGTTCAAAATACACATGCTCGAAGCCGGTCGTAATCCCCTTCGCGCCAACATCCTCAGACAGGACGGTATCGATGTGGGCGCGTTTCCGGTGCTCGATATCGGATGTCATCGCTTTTACTGAGGATCAGCCGACGCTATCGAGAACCGAAAGCGTCACAACCTGCTTTTCTATGGGCAGTTTAGACGCTTCGGGTGCCGTTTTCGTCCCAGACGCGGCCGGTTGCATATACCGACCCTCGAACGACACCTGCAGGCTCTCACCGTAAACCGGCCACGGGGACGCTTCATAGCGGTCTTCCGACATCGGCGTAATGGTGACATCGACATCTCGGTTTGCGGACATCGGCACATGCGGAAAGACCGCCTTTTCCCGCGCCCCATCGTGAATGCGATTGAAATAAAGGGCCAGCGTGTCGAAGAACTGAAGTTGCTTGTATGAATGCATCAGGTTGCTTTCGTCGACTTTGCTCGCGCTTTCCCTGTCCGCCCGCAAGATGGATTTGAGCCGCTCCTGCCGGGCTTCCTCGCCCGCCAGCATTTTTCCGCCGCCGGCACATTCTGTTCAGCGACCTTGTCCAGCAGCACCACATCGGACAGCCCGCACCGGCCGTTATACAATCCCCAGGAATGCATGCTCGACAGCAGGCCCGAAAAAGGGTCGTGCCGTTCGTTAAAATCGGGTGAGCCACAACTCGTTTTCATGATCAGCTCGAACGGTGTTTCAGCGGGATTGTAAGGACAGCCCGTGTTCGGATCGACGCGGAACTCCGCATCAAGATCTGCCCACCCGGCGTCATGGTTGGCAATGATATAGCGGGATGCCTCATCTTCTGCAGGCTCGAAGTCCGCATTTCCGAATGCTTCCGCAAGCTGATCCGACAGCGCGGTATGCCCTGACAGCCGCATTACAAAACGTGGCGCCCCTTCGGCGGCGGTCTGAACGATCATGACGTCCTCAAGAAAAAAAGCTGCCTCCGGATGGGAAGCAGCTTATCAAGCACAGAACTCGTGGTCGACCTGCGACGCGCGGCCGACGCCCCAGAGACAGGCTACGCGACCTTCCGGCGTGGCTCCGGCTCACGATAGGCCATCTCAACATGTTTCGGGCAATACGAGTAACCCTCAAGCGTCTGTTCGCCGCAGAAATGGAAGTCCTTAGTCCCCGGTTCGCCTGACGGCCACTGGCACGTACGGAAGGGTGACGGTCCGTGGTTGAACAGACGCGTAATATTGAGAATTTTTTGTTTTGTGTTGCTCATGATACTCACCCGATTCATCACAGTGTTGCAGTACGCAATTATCCCGTTTGCGCCAAAACGAATATTTCAAACAAAATGCGCCAAACCGGCGGTGTTTGACGCGACGATAACGAAATTATAAACCAGACCGATTCGCTAATTCAAGTGAAATCTAACTCATCAACTAAAACATACTGATTAATCGTATTTTTTCTGATTTTATAGAGCAAAACCGGTTCTTCGGTCAATTTCGTTCAACTCGCGAGACCTGAAAATCAGTTGAATCTGATCCTTATTTTCATCTCATCGTCGACAGACGACCGGGAATGGTGCAGCGCAAAATTCATCGTTTAAATACGCATCCAACAAACATCGAGCAACTATTATAGGAAGCGGTCCCGGACCCCCTCGCCCGACAAGGGTAAAGTTGCGGAAAAGACGCCCATACCTCTCGCTGAACTAGCGCATAAGGTATTGAATCTCAAAGTAATCAATGCTCGAACGCAAAGGCGAGGACAATTTTCAGAGTTAAAGTTGCAGGTTATTAGCCGTACGGATCCATACCGACTCAGAGTCGATGACCCTTTGTTGAGCGGAGTCAACATCCTTTACATAAATAGTATTGCCACCGATATCGAATGACCCAAGTGGCGAAACCCTTCTACTAGACGGTTCATACGAAATAGGATGAAATCCGAAAGAGGTTATGATTTTGTGTACATCAGTATCTTCAACACCAAATGATACCCCACTTCCATTAAGTTCGATAATGAGAGCCGAAACATTGTCGTTGAAAAAAAAGTCAACGCCCCCGTCTAAAACAAATTTCTCAAACCCTTCTACATCAATTTTGACGAATGAATTTCTCGTCGCCTTGAAGCAATCGTCCAATGTAATCACATCGACTTCTGTCACATCTCTATTGTTGGGGTCATTATTAACCCTATTCATACAATTTAAGTTATTGGTGAATTGTAACGTTTCTGCTTTATCGCCAACACCACGATTTATTGGTTCAACTAAATGTTCTATTCTGTTTATTTTGATTTGATCGACAAGCCTGTCGTAGGTTGATGGCAAGGGCTCAAAAGAAACAGACTCAGCCCCAATCACACCGCTCGCGAGTATAGTGTAAGCACCTACATTTGCTCCGATATCATAAAATTTATCATCTCGCCTTAAGTAATGAAGAAGGAAACCCATATATTGATATTCCATCAATCCGCAATATAAATTTCCAGTAAGCCCAGTTTCACCTTTAGAGACAATAAACTTGGCATCGTTTACCCAATCCACGAGAAATTTTGAATCAAACAATCTTGTAGCGAATTGATACCTAATAAACTTCAGAACAGCACTCAACCTTTCACCCTCATTAAGAGGATGCGACGCAATAAACCTAACAATTCGCAAAAAATTCATTTTAAGTATCGCTGGCTGCAAATGCGATCAATTGTTCAATCACAAAACAAATGTTCAATTTAATCGATACTGGCTCAGAAAGGCTCTATTGGCTTTCGAACTTTTTAACAACTTGATAACCAAAAAAAACAAATAAAAACATTAAGTTAGCTGATTTGAACTACTCCCACTCGATCGTGCCAGGCGGCTTTGACGTTACGTCGTAGACCACCCGATTAATACCCCGGACTTCATTGATTATCCGGTTGGCGGTCCGCCCAAGGAACGCAATGTCGTAGGGATAAAAATCCGCCGTCATACCGTCGGTCGACGTCACTGCCCTTAGCGCACATACATTGTCGTAGGTGCGCGCATCGCCCATGACCCCGACGGTCTGAACCGGCAATAAAACCGCGAAGGCCTGCCATATGTCGTCGTACAAACCCGCGTTCCTGATTTCTTCGAGGTAGATCGCGTCGGCCTTTCGCAGCACGTCTAGCTTGTCGCGTGTGATGTCACCAGGGATCCTGATGGCTAGGCCAGGCCCAGGGAAAGGATGGCGACGGACGAAATTCTCCGGCAGGCCAAGTTCACGCCCGAGAGAGCGCACTTCGTCTTTGAACAATTCGCGCAGCGGTTCGACAAGGTCCAAATTCATTCGTTCCGGCAGGCCGCCAACATTGTGATGCGACTTGATAGTTACGCTGGGACCGCCGTGAAACGACACGGATTCGATGACATCGGGGTATAGTGTCCCCTGCGCCAGAAAATCAGCCCCGCCAATATTGTTCGCTTCCTCTTCAAAGACGTCAATGAACGTGCCGCCGATGATTTTGCGCTTTTTCTCCGGGTCGCTGACTCCCTCAAGTTTGCCGAGAAACAGGTCGGTTGCATCCCGGTGAACCAGCGGAATATTGTAGTGATCGCGGAACAGGCTGACGACCTCATCAGCCTCGTTCAGGCGCATCATACCCGTATCGACAAATACGCAGGTGAGCTGGTCGCCGATTGCCTCGTGGAGCAGAACGGCGGCCACTGACGAATCCACGCCGCCCGAAAGACCACAGATCACCTTGCCGTCGCCGACCTGTGCCCGGACCTTTGCTATTGCCTGTTCGCGGAATGTCGCCATCGTCCAGATTCCTGAACAACCGGCAACGTTGTGGGTGAAGTTCTGGAGCAGTTCAGCGCCGTGCGGCGTGTGAACCACCTCCGGATGAAACTGAACTGCATAGAACTTGCGTTCGTCGTTTGCTATTGCGGCGTAGGGCGCGCCTTCGCTGACCCCAACCACCCGGAAACCTTCCGGTAGCACGTCCACGCGGTCGCCATGGCTCATCCACACCTGTTCCTCGGCGCCAACGTGCCAGATGCCGTCAAAGATTGCGCAGGTCTCTGTCACACTCACCATCGCGCGGCCGAACTCTCGGTGATCGGATGTCTGCACCCGCCCGCCGAGCTGCTCGACCATGGTCTGCTGGCCATAACAAATGCCAAGTACAGGTACGCCCAGGTCGAAGACCTCGTCGGGCGCCCGTGGCGGATCTATGTCGAGAACCGACGCAGGCCCGCCGGACAGTATGACCGCCCGCGGATCGAAATCGGCAAGAGATTTCCCGGTGACCTTATTGAATGGATGAATTTCGCAATAAACCCCGCTTTCGCGAACCCGGCGCGCAATCAGCTGGGTAACCTGAGAACCGAAATCGATAATGAGGACGTGGTCGGTCGCGGTCACGGTTCAGCTGCTTCCCCAGACGGCGAGCTCTGCAGTGTCGTTCCAGGCGTACCCGACTTCCTCGACATTTTCTGTGCCGACTTTGCTCGGCCGGCGGGCGACCAGAGACCCGCCCATGGCCTCGTAGAAATACCGCGACGGATTACCAACAAGACACCACACGATGACCGACGGCCCCCGCACTTCCCCAACTGCTGCCACGGTGCTTGCAAAAAGCTGCCTGCCCGCGCCGACGCCATGAAATTCGTCACGAAGATAAATGGTGTAAACCTCCGCCCCGTAGGGCAGCGACGGGTGGCGCGACGGCCCGGCACTGCAAAAACCGGCCACCTCGCCCTCGCCTGTTTCCGCAACATACACGAAATGATTGCGGCGAAGCCGGCCAAGCACGGAGCGCCACCACCGGGCTTCGTGCTGGTTTGAACTCAGATTCAGGAGTATCTCCTCGGGCAGGATGCCGGCATAGGTAGACCGCCAGCTTTCTACATGGACTAGCGCAATCTCCGCCGCATCCTCGGCGACGGCGGGACGTATACTTATTTCCGTCGTGATCTCGACCATTGGACTATTCCGGCGGCCGGTAGTTGGGGGCTTCTCGCATGATCGACACGTCGTGGACATGTCCTTCTCGGAAGCCCGCTGCCGTGGCCCGCCGGAAAGAACAGTTTCGTTGCATATCGGCGACGGTACCGTTGCCGGTATAACCCATCGACGCGCGCAAACCGCCGATAAGCTGATGCAACACAGCGCCGGCGGGGCCCTTGTACGGTACTCTGCCCTCGATCCCCTCCGGGACGAGTTTCAGGCTGTCCTGCACTTCCTGCTGGAAATAGCGGTCCGCGGATCCCTGCGCCATCGCACCGAGCGAGCCCATGCCGCGGTATGATTTGTACGACCGCCCCTGATACAGAAAAACCTCGCCGGGGCTTTCTTCGGTCCCCGCCAATAAAGAACCGACCATCACGCAATCCGCGCCCGCAGCAACCGCCTTGGCAACGTCGCCGGAAAGCCTGATGCCGCCGTCGGCAATACAGGGTACGCCGCCTTTGCGGCAGGCCTCGGCGGACTCCAACACCGCCGAAAACTGGGGAACACCAACTCCGGTGACAGCACGGGTCGTACAGATGGAACCAGGCCCGATGCCGATTTTTATTGCGTCCGCGCCGGCATCGATCAACGCCATGGCGCCGTCCGGCGTTGCGATATTTCCCGCGATAACCTGGGTGCTGTTTGACAGTCGCTTGATCCTGGCGACGGCATCCAAGACCCCGCGTGAATGGCCGTGCGCGGTGTCGACCACCACCACGTCTGCTTCCGCATCGATCAGGGCCTCGGCGCGGGCGAGACCGTCCGGGCCCACGCCGGTCGCCGCCGCAACCCTAAGCCGGCCCTTGTCGTCCTTGGTCGCGTTCGGGTGCAGTTTCGCCTTTTCAATGTCCTTGACGGTGATCAGCCCAATACAGCGGTAGGCATCGTCGACCACCAGCAGTTTTTCGATCCGATATTTGTGCAGCAGCCGGCGCGCTTCCGCCATGTCTACACCTTCTTCCACCGTGACAAGGTTTTCCTTTGTCATAAGTTCGCTGACCGGCTGGTCGGCCTTGTCGGCAAACCGGACATCTCGGTTGGTGAGTACCCCGACCAGCTTGCCGCCGTTTCCTTCTACCACCGGAATGCCCGAAATCCGTTGGTATTCCATCAACCTCAAAGCGTCGGCCAAAGTCTTCTCCGGCGTGATCGTGACCGGGTTGACCACCATTCCGGACTCAAACTTCTTGACTGCCCGCACTTCGTCGGCCTGGTTTGCCATATCCATGTTTTTGTGAAGCACGCCGATGCCACCAGCCTGCGCCATCGCAATTGCCATTTTCGATTCCGTGACCGTGTCCATCGCCGCCGAGATCAGCGGGATACCAAGGCCGATTGAGCGCGTCAGTCGTGTGCGTGTTTCGGCTTCGTAAGGGAGAACGGCGGATTCCGCGGGTACCAGAAGTATGTCGTCGAAAGTCAGCGCGTCGCGGATTTCCATGCCACCACCGTTTGCTCAAGTGGCAGCGAAATATACACACTGGTCCATCGAATCCCAAACGGAATGGGCGGCGTCGACGGACAAATCGATAGAATGCTCGTGTCAGCGTTTCTGCCTTCCCCTGAATCCGATGGCGACGATGTAGGTCTCAGGACTTTCAGGCCGAGACGCATCCGGTTTAACCGTACGGACATTGTCGAAATCCTTGTTGATGGCCGACATGAGGTCAGAATGCGCGCCGCCGGCAAACGCTTTCATCACCAGCGTCCCGCCGTCCAACAGAGTTTCCGTAGCGAACACGTGCGCTTCTTCGCACAAAGCCATGGTGCGCAAATGATCGGTTGATTTATGGCCGGTGACCGCAGCCGCCATGTCACTCAGCACTACATCAGCCGTTCCGCCCAATGCGGCGCGTAACCGACCAGGTGCGTCGGAAGCACATATGTCCAGAACCAGCGTTTCCGCGCCGGCCAAGGGTTCCATTTCTTGGATGTCGATTGCAACGACTTTTCCGTCGCTTCCCGCGGGTCCGGTTCTTTCGACGACTATCTGGGTCCAGCCGCCAGGCGCGGCTCCGAGGTCCACTACACGCTGGCCACGCGCGAGAAACCCGAACCTGTCATCTAGCTGCAGTAACTTAAAAGCGGCTCGGGACCTATACCCCTGCTTGCGAGCCTCATGGACATAGGGATCGTTCAGTTGCCGATCCAGCCAGCGGGTGGATGAAGATTTGCGTCCTCGAGCAGTCTTGACCCGGACTCGCATGTTGCGACCGGTCAGTCCTCTACCGCGGCGCCCACCCTTTCCACCGCTTTTTTTTCCAGAACTTCGGTACACGGCACCGCCTATTCCGCGGCGAACGCGGTGGCGCCATCGCAGATTGCCTTGGGTTTTCCGGACATGACGCTCAGGATGCCTTCACGCACACCTCGGTCTGCGACACGCAACTGGCCTGCCGGCCATATCTGGCACACCGCTTCCAGCACGGCGCAGCCGGCGACGATGAGGTCAGCGCGATTGTAACCGATGCAGGGATGAGCTGCGCGTTCCTCGTACGATTGACCAGACAAAAATCGGCTGACCCGTTCGACTGCATCGAAACCAAGCCAGGACCCGTCAACGCGGGCCCGGTTGTAACGCGGCAGGCACATGTCCACTCCCGCGATGGTCGTGACTGTGCCCGCAGTGCCGACCATCTGAACACCGCCCCCCGCGATATGTTTGGAAATGCCGAACTGTTGGTCGAACGGCCGGAGTGTCTCGACCACGCCGGCTATTAGGTTTTCGTATTCCTTCGGAGCAAATTCTTTTTTTCCGTGCTGTTCCGTCAACGTAACGACGCCGCAGGGCAATGACGTCCACCCCATCACCTCTGCACCACCGTTCTCCAGAATCCGCGCCCAGACGAATTCCGCGCTACCACCGCCGACGTCAAACATTAGTGCGTGATCGTAGGCGGAGTCGAGCAGAGAAAAGCACCCAGTCAATGTCAGCTCCGCCTCTTCCCGAGAGGTTATGATCTCCATATCTATCCCGGTTTCGCGCTTCACCAGATTAACGAAATAGGCACCATTTCCAGCGGACCGAGCCGCTTGGGTGGCAACGCACCTTGCCTGCGATACCCGCCGCCGCGACATCTTGGTCGCACAGACCTTCAACGCATCGACCGTGCGCTGGATTGCTGCATCCGAAAGCGCGCCGGCTTCGTTGACACCCTCACCTAGACGCACAATGCGGGAAAATCCGTCTATTACGCGAAAGCCAGACCCAGTAGGCTGCGCGATCAACAACCGGCAGTTATTGGTCCCCAGATCTAGCGCCGCGAACACACGTTTCCTGCGACCGGCCTTGTTCCTACCGCCCGCCCTGTTTGGTCCACTCGCCCGGCGATTATTTTTCTGTGGCGGCGATGCCGTCACCTTTCCTCTCCGTTGTGCACCGCCGCGAGCAGGTCAGTGCTCAAGAAATGTTCTATCCAGACTAATTAACTATATCGGCGAATAGTTCGGTTGCGAAGGAATTTCTTCACGGCCGGCTGACAGACAACCCGATGCGCCGTTAGGGCTATTCAATTTGAAATGCGTGTGCTAAACGCGCCTCCCTTTTCAGGAAAAGATGTGCGAATTTCCCCAGTGGGGAATAGTTTAATGGTAGAATGAGCGGCTCTGACCCGCTTAGTCCCGGTTCAAATCAAGGTTCCCCAGCCATCATGTAAACCTTTTTGATAAATGACCCGTGACGAGTGCCGAGGCTTTCGCCCTTAGAGACATCGACGGCGACTTAGTTGCCCTGTACCGCCTTCTTTGATGCGCTGTCCGGGGTAGTCGTCAAACAATCGTCATGACACGTTGCCCGTGGTAGACTTCAGACAACCCGTAGGTCGGGCCGCCCAGACTTGCGCTGGGACAACCCAACCTATTTTACAGACATTGTAATAATTGCCCGTAACGGAGTTCATAGCTCGCTACTTAAATTTTTGGCACGCTCGTTATGCCGAAGCATCGGCCGCCCTAGCCTGAATTAACCTTGCCATCCGTCTACCGACAAACACGTTGCGTTTCTATTCCGCTGACGTAATGTCACACAAACCCTCAATCAGAGAGAAGCATCTAACTAGCGCCAATAGATGCTCACTGGACTCACACCGCTTTATCGAAAAGCGCAGAAGGCTCCGACACTACTCGGACCTGAAACGCCACCTATCCGATCGAGAAAAGTGTCACTATGGGACAACACATTTAGGTAAGAATCTAAACGTATTAATGTGAAACTAAGGCTCGCATTTTTTCACATTGGAAATATATCATCC
>DKQG01000029.1:0-22570 GCA_002471575.1 Alphaproteobacteria bacterium UBA7314
CTGCTGCCTCCCGTAGGAGTCTGGGCCGTGTCTCAGTACCAGTGTGGCTGATCATCCTCTCAGACCAGCTACGGATCGTCGCCTTGGTGAGCTTTTACCCCACCAACAAGCTAATCCGACGCGGGCTTATCCGATAGCGATAAATCTTTCCCCCGGAGGGCGTATACGGTATTAGCTGCCGTTTCCAACAGTTATTCCGTACTATCGGGCAAATTCCCACGCGTTACTCTCCCGTCTGCCACTAAGGTGACCGGAGCAAGCTCCGGGCCTTCGTTCGACTTGCATGTGTTAGGCCTGCCGCCAGCGTTCGTTCTGAGCCAGGATCAAACTCTCAAGTTTGATATAACCACAATCCACAATCACCAAAGCGACCGTGGATCAGGAAATAACGAGATCCATCTCAAGCAAATTACGCATGACTTAATAGTTAGCCGGATGCGCACTTTTAGAGACGGTGCTCGATATAAACCTAGCGCCGCCGCCTGCGCATCCCTTCCAATATTCACAATGTCAAAGAGCTCATTTCCGCAAGCTGCCCCTTTCCGAATTGTACCGAAAATGGAACATATCCTTGGAAACAAAAGCGCCTCGGGGCTTCCCTCGGCGCGGAGGCAGGTTATATGTGCTGACCCCCCGGCCTGTCAAACCCTTTTGTGATGTTTTTAAAAAAAAATGGGATTTTCTAAAAATCTCAGATTTCTAAGGTTTGTTTGGGGTTTTTTGCACGCAGGTGCCAGTCCGCACAAAATAACTGAGTCATTGCGACATAAACATTTCAACAAATCTTGGGTCTTCCCTGACGGAAACACCAAATATGGACGGTTTTTCACAGCGGACTCGAATCATATTCGTCCACCCCTGAATTTCCGTGATATATTCCCTTCATAATGAGATTCGACCGGATTCGAAATCATGGACTTCTTGGCCTGATCGCCGTTGCGATCGGTCTTTTCGGCACCGCCTGCACGCCGGGCGGCAATTCCACAACGTCTTCAAGCGGCTCACCCACAACCACCGCAAGAGCGGCCGCCGGATTCGCCCAGTTCCCAGATATCGCCGTGCCCGCCGGCGCGAAAATGGATGTCGAGCGATCGCTGGTATTAGGCGCGCGGGACAACTGGATCGGTCGCTTGTCGATGAATTCAGGGCTGGATCCCTCTGCGTCCTACGACTTCTTCCTGCGAGAAATGCCGAAATACCGTTGGCAAGAAATCACAACTGTACGGTCCGAGACCAGCGTTCTGACCTACCGCCGGGATAACCGCATCGCGACGATTCAAATCACGAGAAAGACCCTTGGCGGCTCCTGGATCGATGTCACCGTCTCGCCCCGTGGCCGCCCGCAGGCACCGTCTTCGGCTATGCCGGCTGCGCCATCTGGCACGGTCGAAACCGCACCGGTCAAATAACCCCGCATTGATTTTGACCACGTAATACAACGCAATGTTGAATTAAATTATTTTAAACTTAAAATAATTTAATTCATACCATCGGAGATACGCGTCATGTGGCGACCGCCTGAACGGATCAAATGGAAACCGCAACCGGGCGATTGGCCCAGCAAAGAGGCCGCTGACGGGTCGCGGCTTTTCAGCCCGGTAAGCTTGGGCTCGGTAGTGCTCGAGCAGCGCACTTGGATCCCAGCTATGGTTCCCTGGCGGGCAACGGGGGATGGTTTCGTCACACCGCAAGTTCTGGACTGGTATGGACGTTTCGCCCGCGGGCGTCCCGGTGCGATCGTCGTGGAGGCGACCGGTATCCGCGAGATCCCCTCTGGCCCGTTGCTGCGAATCGGCGACGACCGCTTTATCGACGGATTACAGCGGCTTGTCGAAACGGTGCGCAGGGAAAGTGATGGGCACACCCGACTTTTCATTCAACTGATCGACTTTCTCTCCATCCGCCGCCGCCCGGACCCGGAACGTTTTCTACGCGAATTTCTTGAGATAACGGACGTCCATCGCGACACCCTCAGTGCCGCCGACTGGGACGAAGAGCTTATCCGCGACCACCTTGTTTCGATGGAGGATGCCGACCTCGACGACGTCCTTGACGAGCGGGAACTCGAAAGCCTGCGCATGGGATACCGCGAACGGGTGACGGACACGCACCTGCCGCAGGTTGCCGAACTGCCGAAGGTGCTGCCGGATCTATTTGCAAGCGCCGCTGTACGCGCCAAGACCGCCGGCTTTGACGGTGTCGAACTGCACTACGCGCACGCCTACACGATGTCATCCATGCTTTCACGGCTGAACACGCGCGATGACGGCTACGGCGGCACGCTCGAAAACCGCCTTCGCCTGCCGCTGGAAGTGTTCGGCGCCGTTCGTGAAGCGGTTGGCGATGACTATACCGTTGGCTGCCGGTATCTGGCCGATGACATCATCGACGGTGGCAACACCGTCGAAGACGCCGCCAGGATCGGCTTCGCCTTCGCCGACGCAGGGATGAACTTTTTATCGTTGTCGCGCGGCGGCCGGTTCGAAGATGCCCAGCAGCCATCTGTCGGCGCCGCAGCCTATCCCTATACCGGACCGAGCGGCTACGAATGCATGCCGCAGTATTTTTCCGACGAACAGGGCCCGTTCGGCCGCAACTTCGAACCGGCCGCACGGATACGCCGCTATATCCGGTCTGCCGGCCATGATACCCCGGTCGTCGTAACTGGCGGGGTACACGGCTTTCAGCAGGCCGAACGGATACTGTCGGAAGACAACGGAGATATCGTCGGCTTTGCCCGCCAGGCACTGGCCGACCCCGACTGGTTTCTGAAAGTTCGGCTTGGCCGCGGCGACGAAAACATCGTGTGCGAATACACCAATTACTGCGAAGCGTTGGACCAGAAGCACGTGCCGGTGACCTGCAAGCTGTGGGACCGCGTCAACATGGACGAAGACGGCATCCTCAAGACACCCGATGGAAAGCGCCGCCTAACGGCGGCGGTCTGGGAGCCGGATCTGGACATCGATGAGGCGCTATCCGAATAGCCGCCTGGCGGTTCTTTAGCTCGTATCGATGCCGGAGTCGTTACTAGCCTTATCCCTCCCACTTTTTCCCTCCTGATCCAACACAGGTTCGAAGCGCATTTATCGGTATTTGTCCGATTTGAGCATAAGAATAAGGCAGGCGATTTAACGACCTATGGATTATGTGAACGCAGTCCGACAAATATTCCTAAAATTTTAACGAATGTTCCGGCGTTAGCGGCTCACCTCAACACGAAGGGGTTCGGTGCCTCTGCGTTTGATGTCTCTATCCAAACGGATTTGTGCTGCAGGTATTCCTTGATCATTTCCTGGCCGCTCTCGCGTCCGATGCCGGATTTCTTGTAGCCACCAAACGGCGACAAGTAGCTGACGGCACGATAGGTATTCACCCACACTGTTCCGGCGCGCAGCTTCTCGGCCATCGTGATGGCGCGGCCAATATTCTGCGTCCAGACGCCAGCCGCAAGCCCGTAAATAACATCATTGCCGGTCTTCACGGCGTCGTCTTCGTCTTCGAAAGGAATAACAGACAACACCGGCCCAAAGACTTCTTCCTGGGCGATCCGCATATCGTTGCTGACACCGGTGAAAATCGTCGGTTCAACGAACCAACCCTCGCCAATCTCGGGGCCAGACGGCGTGCCGCCGCCGAGAACCGCTTCCGCGCCTTCGCCTTTGGCCACGTCGATGTAATCGAGCACCTTTTGGTACTGGGGGATGTTGGTGACCGGCCCGACCTGTGTGTCGAAACTGGACGGATCACCGATTTTTGCCGACGCTCCAAGTTCCACCAGTTTTTCGACGAACTCATCATGGATCGATTTCTGCACTAGTAGACGGGAACCGGCAATGCAGGTCTGCCCAGTCGCGGCGAATATTCCTGAGATAACACCCTTAACCGCATTGTCTATATGTGCATCCTCAAAGACGATATTGGGCGACTTGCCGCCAAGCTCCATTGTCACTTTCTTCATATGCCTCGCGGCTTGGGCGTAGATCGCCGACCCTGTCGCATCCGAACCAGTAAAGGCAACCTTTGCTACTTTCGGATGATCGACCAGCGGACTTCCCGCCTCGGCTCCGAAACCGGTGACAACATTGACCACGCCGGGAGGGAACACTTGTTCGGCAATCTTCATGAATTCCAGCGTAGAGGCCGACGTGTACTCGGAGGGCTTGATAACCGCCGTGTTGCCAGCCGCCAATAACGGCGCGAGCTTCCAGGCAAGCAGAAGCAGCGGCGAGTTCCATGGCACTATGCACGCACACACGCCCAGAGGTTCCCAGACGGTATAGTTGAAATGTCCGGGTTTATCGATCGGGATGACCGACCCCTCTATCTTGTCGCAAAGCCCGGCATAGTAATAGTACCACTGGGTCAGGTACTTGCACTGGGCGCTCATCTCGGCGATCAGCTTGCCATTGTCGCGGACCTCGATCTCAGCCAGTTCATCCGCTTTTTCGGTAATCAGATCGGCGAATTTCCGAATCATGTGTCCGCGGGCTGTCGCCGTAAACGCAGGCCATTCGCCCTCGTTGAACGCCCTGTCGGCAGCTTCAACGGCGCGGTCGATATCGTCGGCATTGCCTTTCGGCATCAGGGCCCAAGGCTGAGCGGTATAAGGATTTAAGGATTCGAATGTTTCGCCCGATGCCGAGTCCACCCATTCGCCGCCTATGAACATTTTGTATTTGGTAAGTGCCTCAACACCGGAATCCATAATCGTCCCTTTCCTGTTTGAAAGGGAGGGTATCCGATGCCTCCTCGTTTGAGCAAGAACGTCGCGGGCAATAAAAAACGGTGATCACTTAGGTCGCCGTTTTCCGACCCAGCCAAGATTAAGAAAGTGTGAGCGACGCTGGTTCAGGCGCACCCCATTTATGCCTTGTTTGGCGATTTTCGATTCGCGCAAAACACCGCCGCCATGACTAATGCGAAACCGATGGCGCTGCCCCATCCGATGGGCTCGCTCACGAGCCAGGAGGCAAACAAGATTGCGGTCAGGGGATTACAACCCACCGCGATCGCCGCCTGTGTCGGAGTAACCAATCGAAAGCCGCTGATGAAACACCACATCATCAGCGCGCCCCCCGGAAAGGAAAGAAACAGCAGCGCTCCCCACCCCTGAATGCTTAGATTGAGCGAGCCACTGAATGGGCTGCCGAATATCATCGCAAGGACGAACAAGGCGCCTGACCCCAAAAGCATCGACCAGGCCGTCATAGCAACGCCGTCGTATTTCATTACGTAGCGTTTGGCGAATACGGTGTAAGCCGCGGAACAGGCCATGCCGATGGCCATGATGATATCTCCGCGCAATGCATTGGGCGGCGCGTCGACATCCAGGCCGATCGCGCACCATACGCCTGCGATACCGCATACGACGCCGGCAAACTTCCAGGAAGTGATAAGTTCGATACGGAAAAGTGCTGCCAGCCCCATCGTCGCCAGCGGCATGCAGGCGTAGATCAACGCCCCCCGCGCGGACGTCGTGTCTGCAAGTGCGCGCGAAAAGAAAAAAGGAAACGCCGCGAAGAACGTCAGTGCTAGCACAAGCAGGCCGATCCGGTCGCGTGGATCAATCCGAAAACGACGTCCCTGATAGATTACCAGCCCGATCAGACAGGCGGACGCTAGCAGATACCTCACGCTGGCAAGCGTGAACGGATCTGTTTCAGAGATGACAAACCGCGTCATGACCACCGTCAGCCCGCCGATACTCGCCGCGGAGCAGACGAGTGTCATGCCAGCAAGTGCGCGGCGGTCGATCATGTCATTTGATCGATTTATTTAATCGAATGCCCGGTCACCCAGGACAGCTTCCCGGAAGCGGCTGCGAATGGCAGTCCCGTCGCGCATCGGCAGCACCATCGGCACGTAATCTGTGTTGACCTTGATATCTACAAAGACCGGACCCTCTGTCTCGTAGAGATGCGGGATCGCCGACTCCACATCTTTTTTGGTCCACACCGTTTCGGTATGCGCAAACCCCGCACCCGCCGCCATCGCCGCAAGATCTACGCCGTGACCGGTGTGGGTTTCCTGCATACCAGTTTCGCCGTAACGCTGGTTGTCGATGACGCAAATTGCCAGGTTGGGCGGGGCCGCGACACCAATGGTCGCGAGACTGCCAATGCCCATCAGCATTTCGCCGTCGCCAGTCAGCACGATCACCCGCCGCCCGGGTTGCGCCCGGGCAAGCCCGAGGCCGGTTACCGCCGCGCCTCCCATCCCGCCCCAGAGATAAAAGTTGTTCGGGTGATCGCCTGCCGCCGCCGCATCCCAGGTCGTAGACCCCAGCCCGGTAACGATCAGGACGTGGCCCCGGTCTCTGACGATGCGGGAAACAACGTTGCGCCGGTTCAGGGTGATTTTCTTTTTTGCCGCCATTATTTTCGCCAATCCTTGAAACCGATGACCCGCTGGCCGATCAGCACCGCGACGGGCCGGTAGGAGTTGAAGGCGATCTGCGATGCCGCGTAAACTGTCTCCGGCAGTTCATCAGCAACTTCAACGTGATAGACGATCACGCCCGCATCCTCGAGTGCCTTCGCAGTACCCTGCCCCATCGGGATCTGCCAAGGATTGAACTCGCCCCACTCGCCGCGCATGGTGACCAGCATCAACAGCGGCGATCGGGTTTCCTGGATAATTGAAAGCATGTTTATGCAGTTGCCGACACCTGACGATTGCATCAGCAACGCACTGCGTTCACCGCCGAGCCAGGCGCCGAGGGCAAGCGCTATCCCCTCTTCCTCCGTCGTCAGGCGCGTTGTTTTAATGCGGTTGTCCGCGAGACACGCCTTGATCAAGTCGGCGTGCCCGGCATCCGGAACATAGGAAATCTGCCCGATATCCGCGTCCTTTAGTGTCTTGAAAATCTGGGCTGGCCATTTCGCCGTCGTCTTCTTTTTGGTCGCTGCCATTGCGTGTCCGGGTATATGGATAACTGCGTCGGAGGATAGTCCCCCCATCTATTATCCGAGTACCGACGCCAGTACAATCGCTGCCTGACACAGGAGGAAATCCCGTGACACTTGTCGAGTCCAACGGCATCAACATAAACGTCGAAACCGACGGCCCAAAAGGCGCACCCTGGGTCACTTTCATTACCGGCATCACCAATGATACGAGCATGTGGGATGACCACATCCCGGCGCTGACCGACTCATACCGGGTCCTGCGTATCGACAGCCGCGGGCACGGTTTATCCGACTCAACACCGCCGCCTTACAGCTTCAAACGACTAACCGACGACGTGGTCGGCGTATGGCAAAAGCTAGGCGTCAAAAGAACGCATGTAGTGGGAATCGGCCTTGGCGGCATGACAACTATCGCACTTGCACTGCGGTATCCCCGAACTATCTCCGCAATTGTACCGACAGCCTGCCGGGTCGAACTAGTTCCTGAGTATGAGGCAATCTGGCCACCAATGCTGGAAAAATCCACCGTGGATGGCATCGCCGGTATTGCAGATATCACGGCTACCAGATGGTTTCCGGAAAGTTTCCGGAATGCCCATCATGACAAGATGGATCGCATCCGCGAGATGATTTTACGTACATCACTGGACGGCTATCACGGATGTATACAGGCCCTGCTCTCCGTCGATTTTGCAAACCGCCTGCCGGAACTCGCCATGCCGGCGCTTTTCGTTTCCGGTGCTTTAGACGTCATCGGGGGTCCGACCGGCGTAATGCAGCAGATGGCGCAAACGGTTCAGAACGGCCAGCACCTGGAACTGCCTGATACCGGCCATATCTGCAACATTGCCAACCCGGCCGCGTACGATCACGCTCTGCTGAGTTTTTTCGAGTCGCTTTAGGAGATCTGTGCATGTTCGATCCAATGAACCCCGAGGGCGTTGCCCCACCAGCCCGCAAATACATTCACACCATGACGGTGCCGTCAGGGTACAAGCTACTAAGCATATCGGGGCAGGTCGGCACCCTGCCGGACGGCAGCATCCCCGACGGGATCGAAGCGCAGACTGAGGCCGCCTGGGCAAATTGCCTGAAATGCTTGGAGGCACACGACATGGGGATGGAGAATGTTTACAAGGTTGTTCAGTATCTGACCGATCCGCGCCACCGCGACGCCCATTTCGCTATCCGGGACCGATATTTAGGCGATTATAACCCCACCTCGACACTGCTTTTTATCTCGGCTCTCGCACAGCCGGAAATGCTTGTCGAAGTGGAGGTCTTCGCGGCCGGCCCTCAATAAAAACTGTCCCCTTCGGCCTGATACTCGGTATCGCGCTCGTCGCGTCGCTCTCTGAAGTCCAGCGCAAAATCCCGGTCAATCTGGAATTTTCCCTCGGCGTGGACGCGTCGGGATTGATCGATGAGGAGGAAATGCGTCTGCACCGGTGCGGCTATGCCAGCGCCCAGGTCAATCCCGATAAAACGTAGTGGTGTATTGCCAGATCGGCGCACAAGCATAGGGCACCCCCGGCATCGGTCTATTTAACCTTCGACCGAAACATGCCGCTGGCGCACGAGTTCGCCGCAACGACGACCGAGCCCGCGCCCGACCCGCGCCCCGGCGCAACGGAACTGAAACGAGACCAGGTCGCCCACGGCGTTATACGGGGATCAGAAGTCATTCTGGACCTGCCGCTTGCCAAGACCGGCAAGTTGCGGCTCACGTCTCTGACGGCATTAAAGTTCGGCAATGTCTTGGTCCGCATGCGGACGAGCTATCCGGCGGTGGATACGGACGAGCGGACGGCGCAGATCTGGCCCCTGACCCGCCCCCTGCTTGCTCCGCCTACTCGCCTTTGAACTCGGCCTTGCGGCGTTCAGTGAAGGCCGCGATCCCCTCGGAATAGTCGTGGGTCCAGCGCAGTTTCTCGTAAGAATGACCTTCAACCTCAAGCGACGTTTTGAGCGGCGAGTCGTATGCGGAATTCAGCACCTTCTTCAACGATGCCAGCGCGATGGGCGACAGCGCATTCAACTTGGCCGCATAGTCTTCGACCATTGCCTGAAGACCGTCGGCGTCACCGGCCACATCGGTCAGCAATCCCCATTCGTGGGCTTTGGGCGCTGGGATACGGGTGCCGAGCATAACCATATCCTTAGCCCGCGTCAGGCCTGCGATGCGGGCGACGCGGACGCTGCCGCCTGACCCCGGCATCTGGCCGAGCGAACTCTCCGGCAGGCCGACGAGCGTATCCTTCGTCGCAAAACGGAAATCGCAGGCCATCGCCAATTCGAAACCGACGCCGAAAGCATATTTTTCCATCGCCACGATAACAGGTTTTTCAGCGCGTTCCGGGGCGCCAATGTTCCAGTGCAGGTCGGACATCTTGTTCTTTGGTATCTCGGGAAACGCCTTCACATCACCTCCCGACGTGTAGCATTCGTTGGCACCCTTGATAACAATGACGCCAACGTCTTCGTCTTCGTCCATTTCCTCGATGATCGCCCTGATCTGCTGGCGGCCGGTGTAAGACACGATATTCAGCGGTTCACGATCTAGGATCAAATAGCCGACCCGTTTTTCCGCATCTACGTCGACCCGAAGGCCATCGAGATTTTCGAGGATCGAGGCGCGCTGCTGCGCGTAGTTTTTTTCTGCCATTTTTTAATCCCTGGTTAGAGAGTGCTTTCGAAATCAGTATTCAGGTCGTAGTCGCCGTCGCGCAGAAATCGGCGCAAAAGTTTTCCGGCCGCAGATCGCGGGATCTGTTTCACAAAGACATAGGCGCGCGGCCGCTTAAACCGCGCCAGTGTGCTGTCGAGACACCAGGCATCCAGTGTTTCGGCGGAGCATTGTGGAGACGCGGGCTCAACGAAGGCGACGATACGCGAACCCATACGATCGTCAGGCATCCCGATCACCGCCACCTGTTCGACATTGGGCGATTTCGCCAGAACGTCCTCAACTTCCTCCGGGTAGATGTTCTCACCGCCTGAAATTACCATGTCATCGACGCGGCCGATCACGTATAGCTCGCCGTCTTCGTCGAAGTAACCAAGATCGCCTGTAAAATACCAGCCGTCTCGGATTGATTTGGCATCCGCGTCGGGGCGTTTCCAGTACCCGGCGAATGCTTCCATCCCGTCCATCGGAGCAATGATCTCTCCGGGCTCGCCGTCGGCCACGATATCGTGGGGGCCGCTGTTGCCGTCTGGATCCGGCTGCACCACGCGCAATATCTGGCCGACCCCGGCGCGTCCCGCGCAGCCCGGTTTGGCCGCCACGTGATCGCACACTGCGAAACAGAATATTTCACTGGACCCGTAGAAGTTGATGAAATGACGCGGTTTGAATTCCTCCGCGCATTGCGCCGTCAGCGCCGATGTCATCGCCATACCCGCGTAACCGATGTTAACAGTGGGTGACAGATCGTAGCTCGACCGGTTTGGATGGTGCACGATGTCATGAAACATAGTCGGCACCAGAAACAACGTCGCGATCTTCTCCTCCTGAATCAGCCGCATGGCCGTTTCGGCATCCCAGGCCGGCAAGCACACAAGCTTGCTGTTCAGCAGCATGCACATCAACATTGATCGCACGCCCATCGTGTGAAACATGGGCATCACACCCAGCGTCGATTCGCCGTGGCGGTAATAAAGCTGGGCGACACAGTGGGTCGCCGCAAGGCGCTCGGCGCGATGTGAGCGCGGCACACCCTTCGGGCGCCCCGTCGTGCCGGAGGTATAGAGCATCAGGCAGATTTCGCCCTCATCGACGCTGGACGGCCCCGCCAACCGGTCCGATCCCAGCAGCGCAGTAAAATCACCGTCATCGATATCGAAGGTAACGATCCCGGCGCCGCTAATTTGTCCCAGCGCGCCGCCGACTGCATCCCGCGAGCGTTTTTCGAATACTACGGCGACCGCCTCGGCGTCATCCAGCACATAGGCAACTTCCTCGGCATTGGCGCGCCAGTTGAACGGGGTAAATATGGCGCCCAGCACCTGGCACGCCCAGAAGAGTGTCGCGGTTTCGTAGCGGTTGGACAGCAGGGCCACAAAATGGTCGCCCTGCTTGATACCGCGTAGTTTCAGGCCGCCGGCAACGGCGCAGATCTCGCCGTACCAGCTTTCGAAGTCGCGCCGTATGTCCCCGTCGACGATGGCTTCCGAACGGCCCTCTCGCAACATCTGGCGATAAAAAACCTGTCCTAGGTTCATTGCCCGCTGGCCTGGAGTATGGCTCGGACAATCTGCTCGTAACCCGTACACCGACAAATGTGTCCCGACAGCATATCGCGGACCTCGTCGCGGTTCGGTTTCGGGTTTTCCTGCAGGAACTTCGTCGCTGACATCAGAATGCCCGCCGTGCAAAAGCCGCACTGCAATGCGCCGTTCTCATTGAATGCCTTTTGCAGGGCATTCAGCGTGCCGTCGACGTCCTCAAGCCCCTCGACGGTGCGCAGTTTCATGCCGTCGCACTGGACAGCGTATCGGAGACAACTACGCGTCGCGACATCATCGATGATGATCGTACATGCCCCGCACACGCCGTGTTCGCAGCCGACGTGGGTGCCGTACAGACCAAGCTCGTGCCGCAGAAAATCGGTCAGCAGCAGTCGCGGCTGCGCGAAGCCGGAGACTGTCTTATCGTTTACCGTCAGGGTGACGCGCTGTTTCTGATCCGACTTGATACGCAGCATCAGGCGGCCTCCCTGGAGTGAGTCGCGTCGGCGAACGCAGAAGATACGACCCGCGCGCCTAGCACCCGTACAAGCTGGCGTCGGTAGTCGGCATTGGCCTGCAGATCGACCATTGGATCCACCGCTTCGGCAACGGTTGCGGCAATCTCCTCCGCGGTCGCCATGGTTGCAGGCTTGCCGATATAGCTGGCGGTGTCGGCGACCAGAGGACGATCTTCCACGCCGCCCAGCCCGAACGAAAGATCGGCAATGTTTCCATCGTTGCCGACGGTCGCCTCCGCCGCGACGGCTACAATGGCGAAATCTCCATGGCGCTGGGCAATCTCTTCGAATGCGTATCCTGTCTTGTCGCGCCGCAGTGGCCAGATCAGATCGGTAATCAACTCGTCGGCCCGTCGGTCCGTCGTCAAAAGCCCGTGGAAGAAATCCTGCGCCGGCACATCCCGCGAGCCGCCGGGCGACCTAAGCCTGACCGCACCTCCGAGGGTCACCAGCGTCAACGGGATTTCCGCACTGGGGTCGGCATGCGCCGCCGACCCGCCGAGCGTCCCGCGAGAGCGGGTTTGATAGTGTCCGACCCAGGGCAGCACCTTTGCCAGTAGCGGCACGCCCGACATCACGCCGGGAAGCTTAAGCGCGGCGGCCTGCCGGACCAGCGCTCCGGTCATCGCGGTCGCATCGTCGATCTTGATATCCGCAAGTTCGTGCAAGCGGTTGATGTCAATCAGCGCAGTGGGACGCACCAGACGCATGTTCAGCATCGCCCCCAATGAAAGTCCTCCGGAAATGACATTCGCATCTCCGCCGAACTCGGCCAGCAGTTCCATCGCTTCGTCGACGGTATCGGGGCGGCAATATTCAAAAGCGACCGGCTTCATGCGTCTCGCCCCCCGAACAATCGGCCGAAAAAACCCTTTCTGGATGTCTGGCCGGCACCACTCGATTTCAGCCGTCGGTCGAAACCGCGAAAGAATTGTCCGATCAGCAGTTTTGTCACCGTTCCCAGCATCCGCTGGCCGACCGCTGCAACCTTGCCGCCGACATTGGCGCGATAGCTGTAGTTCAGTCGGGTTCTGCTGTCGCCCGCGGCCTCCAGCGTCACGTTGCCCTCGCCCTGTCCGAAGCCGAGCGCACCGGACGCCTTACCCACCAGGCGTAAACTTTGCGCATCGATCTTGTCGCGAAGATTTATTTCGGCGCTGTAGACGCCCTTGATCCCGGCGACGCCGATCGTGACTTCGGCGGTGAAGCTGTCCTCGCCTACCTGGTTCAGTTCCTCGCATCCGGGCACCACCGCAGCCAAGGTGTCGGGATCCAGCAGCAGCTTCCAGACCTCTTCGGGCGGAGCCGAGAGTTCGACGGAACCGTCGCCGGTCAGGCCGCCTTCGAAGTTGTCTGCCTCCCGCGGGCCGCCACCGACCTTAGCCTTGGCGGATCCGGCGCGCGCATACGGCAGACCGTTCGCTGCCGCCCAGTTTTTATTCAGTGTCAACGGCAGTTCGATATCGAATGTGCCAAGCGCGTCTGCCGCGGCATTGGCGATCGCGATAGGGGCCAGCATGGACGATCCGTCGCCCATGCCCTTGGCGCCTAGCGTATTGTGGGGCGATGGCGTGTTGAAATGTCCGATCGTCAATTCCGGCACCTCAGGCGCCGTAATACAGAGATAATCGGCGAAGGTGCCGGACTGGGGGTTGGCGCCTGCGTCATAGACTAATTCTTCAAGCAGCGCTCCGCCAAGCCCGTGCGCGAAGCCGCCGTAGATCTGTCCCTCGACGACGATTTCATTCAGAACATTTCCGACATCGTGAACCGATACATATTTCACGATCTCGATTTCTCCGGTCTTCCGATCGATTTCCACCGCCGCTAGGTCGAACACGTAGCCGAACGTTACCGCGCTGGCGACGCGATCCTGCTCGTCCGGCGCATCCAGCATCTCCGGATTCATGATCGTCGTCTCAAACAGGCCGGGCTCCATCTGGTCGGGCAGGCCCGCTGGATGCCAGTGGGTCTGTGCCGCAACACGACGGACCGGCAGTGCCTTTTCGGGCACCCCGACCACCTGCGCGTTGCCGCCGACGAGCTCGACATCCTCCGGCGCAACCTCAAGGTTTTCCGCCGCGATCAGCTTGATTTTCTTGGCGACTTTGTCGGCCGCATCTGCCACCGCTCCGATGACGACCGACGAAAACCGGTTGGCATAGTTCCCGGACGCTAGCGACCAAGCGCTGGTGAGGGTATCGACTTCGGTAATCACGTCGACCTGATCGGGCCGCAGCCCCAGCGCATCGGCCACAACCTGGGCGGCCACGGTCTGATGCCCCTGGCCGGCCGGGGTTGAGACCGTTTTCACCGTAACGGACCCGGATGGGTCGACGGACACGGTCGCAGTTCCCAGGCCGCCTGAACGCCCGCCCGCCTTGGCGCGCTCTTCAGGCGTCTGCGCTAGCGTCACATAGGCCATGTTCGACCCGGACGGCTCTATCCCGGCCGCCATGCCGATCCCAAAAAGCTTGCCGTCGGAACGGGCATTTTCACGGGCGGCTTTCAGGTCGTCATAAGCGGCGAGTTCCATCGCCTGATTCAGCCCGGCCTCGTAATCGCCGGAATCATAAGTGGCACCTGCTGGCGCCTTGTAGGGAAACTCGTCGGGCTGAATAAAATTGCGCCGGCGAATTTCCGCCGGGTCGACTCCGAGCTCCTTCGCCCCGGCTTCCATTACCCGTTCGAGCGCATAGTAAAACTGGGGCCCGCCATAGCCGCGGTTCAGACCGATGGGCGTCGTGTTGGTGACGACCAGCCGGTTCTCGACCGCGATATTCTTTACTCGGTAACAACCGTTCGACGCCGAGTGCATCCGGTAGACGGACGCCGGCTCGGGTGCGCGCACGAAGGCGCCGACATTGACGACATTGTCGAACTTAAGACCCAGCAGTTCGCCATCTTCGGCAAACGCCGCCTCGACGCTGTCCGCCCGGTCCGCCGCCGTGGACGACCCTGTCAGGTGTTCGAGCCTATCCTCGATCCACTTCACCGGGCAGCCGAGCACTCGCGAACACGCCGCCAGCAGAACCATGTAGGGGAACATCGCTTGCTTAATCCCGAAACTGCCGCCCGAATGAGGTGCAGTTATTAACCGCAACCGGTTACCGGGTACGCCGAGAGCTCCCGTCATAAGCGCGTGTAAGATGAACGGCCCCTGGAAGTTCGACCAAAGAGTATAACGGTCAGGCTGACGTTCGAAATTTGCAATCAGACCATAGGTCTCCATCGGCGTGGAAGAGTAACGTGGATAGCGCCAGTCCAACTTGACGACGCGGTCTGCCCGTTCGAACGCGGCTTCGGGATCGCCGTAGCGGAACGTCCTGTGATGCACGACGTTGGAGCCGACATCATCATGCAGTAACAGCGCGTTTTCGCTCATCGCGATCTTGGGATCGGCAGTCGCCGACAGCGGTTCGTAAACGACATCAATCAGCTCGATCGCGTCTTCGGCGATGTATCGATCCTCGGCCACCACCACGGCCACCGGCTCCCCGACATATCGAACCTTGTCGATGGCGATCGGGTAGAACTTGATCGGCACGCGGACGGCGCTGGGGATGGGCGCGATCGTATCGGCGACAGCCGCTCCGGTGACGACGCCGTGCACGCCCGGCAGTGCTGCAGCCTTCGACGTATCGATGGAAACGATGCACGCATGCGCGTGATCCGACCGAAGAATCGCCGAATGGCGGATGCCTGCTACGGGTTCTAAGTCGTCGATAAACCGCGCATTGCCGGTCAGCAGCGCGGCGTCCTCCTTCCGGGGATACCGCGCGCCGATCCAGCGTTCCGCTGTCTCCGTTTCCAACATCGGAACAGGCCTACCGATTATTGAGCGCGACCGCCGCGGAACAGTAATCCGCGACCATTGAATTCAGCATTTTAGCGAGATCTTCGTTCGCAAGTGTCCCGTCATCGTTAAACGCACCGGGCGCCTGCGCCAAGGTAAACATTTTCGGATAAACCCAGGTACCGAGCGCTTCGAACGAAACACGCAGGCTAATCAGTCCGCGCGCACCGCCCACCAGCGACGGCGATGCCGACGACAACAGGATAGATTTCCTGTCCAGCGGTACCGGCTTGATACGCGACAGCCAGTCGACAGCGTTCTTGATGGTCGCAGGCGGTAGCCAGTTATATTCGGGAGAGGTCAGGATCATGCCGTCGGCGGCGGTAATCCGTTCTCCGAGCGCATGCGCTCCGGCCGGCACGCCCGACGACTCCTGGTCGTCAAAATTGTACATCGGCATGTCGAATTCGTTGATCCGCGCGAAATCGACTTCCGCGCCGAGAGACTCAGCCACCTTCGCGATAAGCTTGGACAATTTCAGATTGACCGACTCTTCGCGGAGTGAGGCCGAATATACGAAAATCTTCATCCATTAACTCCTTTTTGGATATTAGTGGCGGAAACATAGCGGCCTCCGGCGCAAGGGTCCATTTGGCACCGGTGCTTTTATTCCAATAATGCAACGGGTTTCTATATTTTGCTGCTATCATGCGACAACTTATAAAAACTGCTTGTTTTGTCGACGGCCTTTAGCATTGTTTGTCCCTACCGTATACGAAGCAACGGATCCACAGGATCTGGATACATGCTTTTCCATTCGTATCGTCGTGTTCTGCCACGAACAGCAGGTCAGCCGAGAAAGCGAATTCGACGGGCTGGACGATCAATGCCGTCACTACCTCGCGATACTGGACAAGCAGGGCATCGGTACGGCCCGGGTACGACCGCTCGATGACAGCGAAGTGAAACTGGAGAGGGTCGCCGTTAGGTCCGAACACCGCCATCTCGGCATCGGGCGCCGGCTAATGGAGCTCGCCCTCGCCGACGCCCAGCAGGCAGGATACAAAGGCGCCATGCTGAATTCCCAATTACAGGCCTGCCCGTTTTACAAGAAACTTGGATTTCGCGCCGAAGGGGCCGAGTTTTATGAGGCTGGCATACGGCATCGCCGCATGCGGAAAGTGTTTTGATCCTTACGCAACCCAGGCATGTTGCGTTACGGATTAGAATGATTCACTTGTCGCTCGAACATCAATTTCCCAAGAGGACCGGTATCGGTGACTACAAATAAAATCCTAATAGCAGGTGCCGGCCTCGGCGGCCTGGCGGCCGCAGGCTGTTTGCTGAAAGCTGGACACGACGTGGAGATCTACGAGCAAGCACCCAAGCTTGGCGAAGTTGGCGCCGGTATCCAGCTCAGCGCGAACGCCATGCACGTCATGAATTATATAGGAATCGGCGAGGCGATTTCCGCCCTCTCGGTGCGCCCGGCGGCATATGTGTTCAGGTTACACGACACTGGCGAAATCATTGACCGGTTTGCGTTGTCCGACGAGCACCTCGCGCTCCACAAGGCCCCCTACAATCAGGTCCATCGTGCGGACCTGCATGAAACGCTGGCAGATGCTGTCCAGAAAATGAAGAAGGGCCTCGTCCACCTTAATAAGAAAGCCAGCGGGTACACCGAAGCCGACAGCGGTGTCGAACTGCATTTCGAGGATGGTACAAGAGCAAAAGGCGACATGCTGATTGGTGCAGACGGCGTCAAATCCGTAATCCGCGACCAAGTCGCCGGGTCGGTCGAAGCTATCTACACTGGAGACTCTGCTTGGCGGCTGACGATTCCGAAAGACAAACTGCCTGTCAATTTCATGGAAGAAGTAATGTCCGTTTGGATGGGGCCGGGCAAGCACTCGGTTTCATACTGGATCCGGGGTGGCGAACTCCTAAATTTTG
Organism: Alphaproteobacteria bacterium UBA7314; assembly: GCA_002471575.1. Classification (GTDB taxonomy): domain Bacteria; phylum Pseudomonadota; class Alphaproteobacteria; order MPNO01; family UBA830; genus UBA830. Next base: position 17,412 of record DKQG01000029.1, read on the forward strand.
TGGGCGCAGTGGAAACACCGATCGCGCAGGAGGAATCCTGGACTGCCAAGTTTCCTTGGGATGACCTCAAAGCCGATTTCGAGGGCTGGCACGAAGATATCCAGACTGTAATCGACCTCGTGGATAAGGACGAATGCTATCGCTGGGCCCTCTATCGGCGGCCAACCATCGAAAACTGGAGTTCCGACCGCGTGACGATCCTTGGCGATGCCGCCCATGCGACACTGCCCTATCTAGCGCAGGGAGCCGCAATGGCGATCGAAGACGGCGCCGTCCTAAGCCGTGCGCTGGAACAATGCACAGACATTGCTGAGGCCCTTCAGCTCTATCAGCGTAATCGGGCCGAACGCGCGGCCCGCGTGGTCAACACATCGACGGCGAACCGCGATCTGTTTCACCTCGATAGTGTCGAGAAGATCCGCGAGTATTTCGCGACCCGCAACGAGGGTACGGATAGGAACGCCTGGTTGTACTCATACAACCCGCTGACGGTCGAGCTCACCTGATAGTTTTTTGCGGATTAGGCGGTCGCGAGTGTCCCAGCGTTAAAATCGTCCAACGCCTGCTGCAGTTCTTCGCGTGTGTTCATCACAAACGGACCGTACTTCTCGACGGGTTCGGCAATAGGGCGGCCTTCGCAATATAGAATTTCTGCACCGCCGTCCCCGGCCGTTACGATTACATCGCCTTCGCCGCCGAATAGCGCAACGGCGGGTGAGGAAACGGCGTGGCATCCGCCATCTTGATCGGTGCCAGTCACCGATCCCTCATAGACACACATGAACAGGTCGTTGCCGGTGGGCACGTCGATCCGCCATTCGGCCCCGGGGTCCAGTAGGACATCAAGCAGCCGGATCGGTATCTGCGCCTGGGCCGCACCATGTACTTTGAGATAGTCGCCGGCGATTACGCGCGCCCGGCCACCGTCAAACTCAGCAGTCTCGATATCCGCAGCCGGTATATCCTGGTATCCCGGCGACATCATTTTCTTTTCGGCAGGCAGGTTCACCCAGAGCTGGAAACCCTTCAACCGACCATCGATCATTTCGGGCAACTCGGAGTGGATGATACCGCGCCCGGCAGTCATCCACTGAATATCGCCCGGACGCAGGAGCCCATCATTTCCCACTGAATCCCGATGCCGCATCAGCCCTTCGAGCATGATCGTCACGGTCTCGAAACCGCGATGCGGATGGTTTGGAAAGCCAGCGATGTAACTTTCCGGGTCGTCACGATCGATGCGATCGAGCATCAGGAATGGATCGACCATATCCAGCTCTGGTGTGCCGACCATCCGGGTCAACTGAACGCCCGCACCGTCGGTCGCGGGCATACCGGGAGAAATCCCGGCAAGGTGCCTGGTGGCTGTCATCGCCGTCTCCAAAAGATTTGGTCAGCTGGTGAAAATATGTATGCCGCCAAGAATAGCAAGCGATCCGTGGCGCGGATCGATGTGGTATTCGACAACATCGAGCCCATTTCTCGGCGATGACCAGCCGGACCTTCAGCGCACAGATCGGCCAGTTCTAGTGATAGAGTTCGAGCATCAGGCGATGGCAATGATCCGTTTAACAAAGGCTTCAAAATCGGTGGGTGGACGCCCCAGAATCCACTCCAGAACGCGCGAAGACCCGACGAGTCCGTGAACGTCGTAATGTGCGAACATGCGGCGCATACAATCTTGGCCGTATTCGGCGACCCCGATATGAGCGGCATGTCCTATAGCTTGATCCGCTGGCAGTTTCCGCGCCTCGATCCTCTGTCCCAGAACACGGCATAGAATTTCCGCCTTCTCCGTCAGCGTGATTACCGGTCCGCAGATTTCGAAAATACCATTTGCGCATCCGGCGTCGTTGAGGACCCGGGTTGCAGCTTCCGACACGTCGTCGAGGTCAACCAGACTCATCGGCGCTTCGACCTCGTAGGCCATCGCATGCACACCGGTGTCCAGCATCTTCGCCCAGCCTGGCAGCATGTTCTGGTAATACGATCCGACCTGCAGGATACTGAATGGAACTCCGGATTCGACGATAGCTTCTTCGACGAAGAGACGGTTCCAGTGGTGCTGCAGCGCCTGCACCTGGGTATGCAGGACGGAGTGAAATATCAGGCGATCGACCTGCGTGGCTTTGGCCGCGTCGATTACGTTGCCTCCGATATCCATCTCATTCTCGATCATGTTCGGGCAAATGTAATAGATCGCCCGGCACCCTTCCGCCGCCGCCGTAACATCCCCCGTGTTGGCAAGGTCGCCGTGAAAGACCTCCGCTGCACCGAGCGCAATCAGTTCTTCATCCTTCTTCGAATGTCGCATCATCGCACGCACCGGTTCTCCCGCCGCGGCAAAGGCAGCGATCATCGCTCGGCCGGTTTTTCCACCGGCACTGGTAACTAAAATCATTACTGATCCTCTTTTTACGCGGACAGGATAGCCCAGCCGTTATCGGCGGACTATCCTGGAGATCGGATTGGACAACAGCTGAAGAAGGAACGAACCATGACCGTCCCTCAAAGGATCGACCCCGGCCCCAGGATGAGCAAGGCCGTCCGGCACGGCGACACCATCTACACCATGGGCCATGTGGCGGGCGACCGATCAGGCGATATTTCGGCGCAAACCGCCGATGTTCTCGCGCGTCTGGACGCAACGCTCGCGGAAATGGGTTCCGACAGGTCGAAATTACTCTCGGTAACGATTTATCTAGCGGATATGGCGGAATTCTCAGCGATGAACGCGGTTTGGGATGAGTGGGTGGACGGCCCGAATGCGCCGGCCAGGACAACCGTTGGCGCCCCGCTCGCCACTGCCGAAATCCGGGTGGAAATGACGGCGGTCGCTGTCGCCTGACGTAAACCTTTGTGCAGGTTTCCAGCCTATTGCCCGGTTACCGGAGGAAACGATGGGCGGGTAATAGAATATCGACCGCAGCAACCTCTGCGCTAAACCGTTAAAACACGAACGGCGTATTTGCCGGGGGACAGATGGTGTCAGCGTTTGCCTTGTTTCGGGCCGTCCGGGCCGACAAGGCGGTTTCCACAAGCAAAAGGGTCGCCAATAAAGACGCCGGCCATGCCGGTGCGCAGCTCGTGCTGGGCTTTATCGCCCGTCAGAAGGGCAACGACAAGCGCGCCGACATCAGGCGGGAAATCAACACTTATGGGCGCCCGTATCGTCGACGAAAGCATACCAGGAATACCGACACACTGGCTTGATTTCCGGTTTAGTAATCTTTGGGTTCCAGTTTCAACGAAACGGAATTCATGCAGTAGCGCTGCCCGGTCGGCATCGGGCCGTCAGGAAACACGTGCCCCAGATGCGCATCACAGCGTGCACACAGTACCTCGGTACGTTTCATCAGCATCGACCAGTCCGATTTCGTCGCCACTGAGTCGTTGTTCAACGGCTGATAGAAGCTCGGCCAGCCCGTCCCGGAATCGAACTTGTGATCGGCGTCGAACAGCGGATGTCCGCAACAACGGCATTTGTAGACGCCGGGGTCTTTGCACTGGTCGTATTCCCCGGTAAACGCCCGTTCGGTGCCATGCTGGCGGGTGACGTGGAATTCTTCTTCCGTCAACTGCTCCCGCCACTCTTCTTCAGTTTTCGTGATCTTCTCGACCATCGGTATTCAGCGTCCGGTCTTGCCGTTGATGCGTTCTAGAATCGTGCCGAAATCCCGAAGCGCCTCGCCGCAATCACCGGCAAAGCTGGATCCGTGCATGCAGGCCAGGGTTTTGGGATTCATATTGGCGAGGCTTTCGAGGATCGGGATGGTTTCGTCCGTGAACGGCACCGCCCCGGACATCGGGCCTTCGGACTGCCGTTCGTTGTATTCCAGGGACGGGCCTATGATATCCCCCTCTGTCAGTGCCTCGACATTACCACCCTGCCCGATCAGGTCGGAACAGAAAAGCGTCGAAGCCGTTTCCTCGAACATCAGACTGGCATCCCACCCGTGCGGCACATGTTTGGTCTCGATGACGCGAAAGGTGTGGGAGCCGGTTTCGATACGTTCGCCCGCCTCCAGAACGCGGGGCGGACGATCGGAAAAATCACCAACGCTGGTACGCGCGCCAACGAAACTGCACACCGGTTCGGCATGCGGCGCGATGCCCAGCCAATCGTTCAGCGCTCCGCATTCGTCGGATTCGAAATGGCTGAAACCGATCCAGCGGATCGTGGAGGGATCTAGCACCGTTTCGACACCAGCCTTTATGTCGGGGAAGAGCCCGCGAAGATTTGTGTGGTAAAGCATCGGTTCATCGTCCCGCACCAGGAACGAAGAGAACTGGAAATTCGCCGCCTCCACGAAGCACGTAATGCGGAACAGATCCGGTGCGATTTCATCGATAGTTGCGGTCATCTCTCAATCCATATAATCGGTGGTTAAGTCATTTAGCTGGCGGACCAACGCCGGCCACTCGCGCTCGCCGGTGCCATTGTTATCATACTGCCTTGCCGTGTGCTCGCAGACCTCTTCGGAGGGGTAGCGAATTTTCTGCCCGGGCGCTGCGGCGGCCGAAAGAAGGGTCAGCTGGGCTTGGCAGACTTTTTCCAGAAAATACATCTGTACCCACGCATCGCCGATTGTGTTTCCGGTTGTAAGCAGACCGTGGTTGCGAAGTATCATCACCTTCTTGTCACCGAGATCGTCGACCAGGCGTTCCCGTTCGGACAGATCAAGCGCGATGCCCTCGAAATCATGATAGGCCGTATGGCCATAGAACATCATCGCATCCTGGTTGGTATAGATCAGGCCGTCGTCGAGCGCTGAGACCGCCATGCCCGCCTCCGTGTGAGTATGGATGACGCATATCGCATCTTCCCGGGCGGCGTGGATGGCGCTGTGGATGGTGTATCCTGCATTATTAATCTTGTGCGGCGTGTCGTCGAGGATGTTCCCGTCCAGATCGATCTTGACCAGATTGGATGCTGTGACCTCGTCCCAGCGCAGGCCGAACGGGTTGAGCAGAAAGTGGTGATCGGGTCCGGGAATCCGGGCGGAGATGTGATTGTAGATCAGCGTCGTTGTCCACCCATGAAGATGCGCAAGCCGATAGGCTGCCGCCAGATCAACTCGGACCTGCCATTCTTCGTCGCTGACCTGCCCCCTGAGGGAGGCGCCCGGAATATCCCTTACCGCGGTTGCATTCATGCC
>DKQG01000029.1:22953-51873 GCA_002471575.1 Alphaproteobacteria bacterium UBA7314
ATATCATTCGTATCGCCGTTACAGCGTTTTGAGAACCATATCGACAGCCCGGGCGACCCGGGCGTTGACGTGATCGCTTTCGGGTGGCGATACGCTCCCCCCCCCAACAACATGCTCAGGTACAGGTACCCCCGCACAAGCTCGAAAAATTCCCTCGCGGTTTGCGGGGACCCCGGACGGTTAGCCGGCCGTCTTCGGTAAGGGTCTGAAGATAATACGCGAGTGCCGCAATGTTCCGTTCTGGACCGGATAGATAGAAAAGTACTCTGAGTTCCGGGAAACGATTTACTTCGGCCAGGACGATCCGGTGCAACGCCAGTGTTTCCGATGCATAAACCGTCCGCAGCGACTGCTCTCCAAAACGCGTCAGCGCCTCTCGTACCGGCAGACCTGCCAGTGGTACGGCAGGATCGTTTTCCAGGACGGGCTCGTATTGTTCCTCGATCCGGCCGGCGAAGGGCACCTCCTTGCTGTCGAAATACCGAAGAGTGTCATCTTGGAAACTGAGACGGCCTCTGCGATGGCGTCCATGCTGGCGCCCCCGAAACCGTGGGCCATGAATATGGCCATCGCACCTGAAAGTATGGCGCGACACTTTTCGGGTGCGTTTCGTTGCCGTCGGGTTTCGCCGGGACGCATCAGTTGACTCGCGTCTGACATATTAATACTGCACCGTAATGTATCTATTTATAAAAGTGTTTCGTTGCACGAAAGGTCTTCGCCATGCCGCTGGATAACGCAGCTGACATAAGCACCCTCGTTCAGCCGGGCAGGGTGCATCGCCGGGTCTATGGTGATCCGGAGATATTCGAACTGGAGATGGAGCAGATTTTCGGGCGCGTCTGGATCTATGTCGGACACGAAAGCCAGATCAGAAACCCGGGCGATTTTGTGACCACCCGGTTGGGCCGGCGGCCCATGGTACTGACCCGTCATACGGACGGCGAAATTCACGTCATCCATAACCAATGCGCACATCGTGGCGCGATGGTGGTGGCCGAGGATGCCGGCAATGCGGATGAATTTGTATGCTGCTACCATGGCTGGACCTACGACACGACGGGCAAACTAATCCGCGTGCCGCTGCAGCATGGCTATCCCTCGCATTTCGATCCCGACGATCCTGACACGGCGATGGTCCGCGCACCGAGGGTCGACAGCTATCGCGGCTTTATCTTCGCCTCCCTCGCAAAGGACGGGCCCTCCTTGACGGATTTTCTGGGTTACATGACGACGTCTTTCGACGACATGGTCGATCGCGCGCCCGATGGGGAGATCGAAATCGCGGGCGGCGTTTTCAAGCATGCTTTCGATGGTAACTGGAAGCTTTACCTCGAAAATCTATGTGATGCTGCGCATCCGCTTTTCGTCCATCAGTCGTCTATCGAGGCAGCTAGCGAGCAGGATGATGGGGCACATTCGGACGGCGCAGGTGAAATCGCGGTAAGGCAGATGCGCCAGAACGGGGCACCCTACAAAATGTGGCAAGAACAGATCGGCATCTGGACCTATCCGAACGGCCATTCCTTCCTCGGCGATTACCACGATGACGAAAAACTGGTCGCCGCGAAGCGCAACAAGGTTTTCACCGAATACATCGCCGCGATGGAGACCAAAAAAGGGAAGGAAGAGACGAAACGCGTTCTGGAAGTCACACGCTGGAATTCGAACATCTATCCCAACATCTCGTTCATGAGCCAATTTCGCCAGTTCCGCGTGGTTCATCCGGTCTCGGTCAACCGGACGGAGGTATTCAACTACATGTTTCGCATGAAGGGCGCGCCGGAAAAAATGTTTGAGGATACGGTCGCGTTTTCCAACGTGACCAATGGCACCGGGTCGCTGGTCCTAACCGACGATCTGGAAACGTATGGCCGGATCGGCGTGGGCGTAAATTCGGGGGGCGCTGAATGGATCGAAATTGGCCGCGGATACGAAACGGACAGTCCCGACAGTCACGGCGGTGTGCAGGGAAAGGATTCCACCAGCGAGGTGTATATTCGGAATATGTACGACGCATGGCTCGGTTACATGACAGCGGCGTGAGGGAACGACCATGTCTCGACTCGCACCGGACGACATTTGCGCCTTTCTGATCAACGAGGCCCGCACTCTCGACGAACGCCGCTGGGAAGACTGGCTCTCCCTGTTTGCCGACGATGGCTGGTACTGGGTGCCGATAGAGGAAGGTCAGACCGACCCTCGGACGACTGTTTCGTTGATGTACGACGATCGGCTGTTGCTTGAAACCCGGGTCCGCCGACTGAAAGCCGGCAAACTGCATGCGCAATCACCCATTTCCCGCACCACCCGGACCATCGGCAACGTGACGGTCGAGGACGAGACAAACGGCGTCCTTACCATCCGTTCCAAGTTCCAGATGATCGAATACCGGCGCAACCTGCAGCGGCTATTCGGCGGCACTCTGTTGCATGGTCTGGCCGAAGACGGCGACAGTTTCGTCATCTGCTGGAAGAAGGTCGAGCTCGTGAATTGTGATAGTATGATGGACGGGCTCAACGTCCCCTTCTAGGTTGGACGGCCAACGCAGGGGGTTCGATGACAGAAACGACACGCGCGATCCGGGTTCACGAATACGGCGGACCGGACGTATTGCAAATGGATGAAATACCGCTGGCGGCGCCCGGTCCTGGCGAAGTCCGACTTCGCCATACCGCCATCGGCGTCAACTATGCCGATATCCATACCCGCAACGGACGCTATCCGCTTCCTCACCTGCCGAGCTGTCTCGGCTCCGAAGGGGCGGGCGTGGTCAACGCGGTCGGCGAGGGTGTCGACTTCGTCTCGGTCGGTGACCGGGTTACATATTCCAGCGGTGGGCACGCTTTGCCGCGCGGTTCGTACTGCGAAGCGCGTACCATGACGGCGGATCGGCTGATCGTTCTGCCGGACAACATCGACGACGCGACCGCTGCCGCCATGACGACCAAGGGCCTGACCGCCCATTACCTGATCCACGACGTCTATCCGGTTGGGCCGGGCGATACGATCGCCATCCATGCAGCAGCCGGCGGTGTCGGACAGATACTCTGTCAGTGGGCAAATCACCTGGGGGCCAGGGTAATCGGTATCGTCGGCTCCGAAGCGAAGGAGAAACACGCCGCAAACGCGGGGTGTCATCACACACTGGTGCGCGATCGTGATGACGTGGTTGCCGCTGTGAAATCCCTGACGGCAGGCGAGGGCGTCCCGGTCGTATTTGACGCAGTCGGCGCCGACACATTCGAGGAATCGCTGCACTGTCTGCGCCCGAAGGGGCTGTTGGTATCCTACGGCACCGCATCGGGGCCGATACCTCCATTCGACATCTTTCGTCTCAACCATATGGGCTCGCTCTACGTGACCAGCGCCGCCTATCTCTGGCATGTCCGCAACCGCGAAGAGATGCTGAATCGCGCGCAGGATCTGATCGACGTCGTGTCCCGTGGCGTGGTCAATATCCCGGTAGAGCGGCGATACCCGCTAGCCGAGGTCGCAGAGGCGCACAGAGACATGGAAAGCCGATCGACGACTGGGATGAGCGTTCTGATCGTCTGAAATCCGGGCAGACCGGGATCGCGTACACTATTGCGATTCTTCCGGTCTCGGGGACACCTATGAAACTGCGCCGTATTTACCAGCTCGTCACCCAGCGGTCCCGTGCGGTGGCGTTTCTCCCGGCCCTTGTTTCAGGATGCTCACCCCTTGGTCTGCTAGATGCCGTCGTTCCCGACGGCGACTACCAGCGCCAGGCAGGCATAGTCTACGGAGATCTTCCTCGCCAGAAGCTGGATGTCTACCGCCCCAATTTCCCGGCGGAAGACGCGCCGGTCATCGTTTTTTTCTATGGTGGTAGCTGGAAATCCGGCGAACGGGGCAAGTACCGCTTCGTCGCAGACGCGCTGACGCAACGCGGCTACACCGTGATCATTCCCGACTACCGGCTTTACCCGCAGGCGCGTTTTCCCGCGTTTATGAACGACGCGGCCAAGGCGGTTCGGTGGACGGCAGAAAATATTCGCCTGCCAGATGGGCGGAAAACGTCGTTGTTCTTGGCCGGTCATTCCGCCGGGGCCCACATAGCCGCGCTCCTATCCGCCGACCGCCAATATCTGCGGGATGCAGGGGTCCCGGCCGGCACCATCTGCGGCGTGATCGGACTAGCCGGCCCCTACGCCTTCGATCCGCTCAGATACCGGAGCACCCGCGCCGTGTTCGCGGACCTCAAAACCACCGACCCCGCGCGACCGGTGAAGCAGGTCGCAAAAGGGCAACCTCCGTATCTTTTGCTGCATGGCGACGGAGATACGACGGTAAGACCGTCGAATACCGTTGACTTCGCCAACGCTCTGAAAGCAAGTGGCAACAGCGTCGACACAGTTATTCTGCCTGACATCGGTCACTACCAGATCATCCTTGCCGTCGCCCGACCGTTCGACGACATCGCCCCGGTCAACGACCGCATTGCCGCCTTTATCGACGGTCATAGAGATTGTAGATAGCGACACTCGGCACGGCTTGATCGCCCTCTCTCGGCCCGACATGATGTTTCCAGGACACATAGGAGACCCATGCCCATGTCGGAAGAACCGACAGTCCGCCTCGATACCGACGGAAAGCCGATCGGGTTTATCGACCATCCGGACGACTACAGAACCGTTACCTACGAAGTGATCGAGCACGGGATCGGTCTGTTGACGCTGAACCGGCCCGGCAAGCTGAACGCCTTCGACGAACGCATGATCCGGGAACTACGCTCGGTAATTTGGAACGTGAACTTCGATGAAAAAATCCGCGTTCTGATCATCACCGGCGCTGGCAGAGGATTTTGTTCAGGGCGCGATATTCTTGGACTGGATTACGAGAACAACCTGCCGTCTCCGCAGTACCGGGCCTATGTGCGCGCCAATCACGAAATGCTGGACGACATCGAAAATATGGAAAAACCTGTTATCTCGATGATTAACGGCATCTGTGCGGGCGGCGGCGTGGAAATCGCCATTGCCAGCGATTTCCGGACCGTGTCGGAAGACGCGGAATTCGTCCTTACAGAGAACAATATCGGCGTCATTCCAGCATCCGGTGCCGCATCGCGCATGATACAGATGATCGGTATCGGCCGGCTCAAGGAAATGATGATGACCACCATGCCAGTCGATGCGGCAACCGCTGAACAATGGGGGCTAGCCAACCGCGTATTCTCGCCCGACGACCTGCTTCAAGGCACGCTAGCCTTCGCCCGTATCCTTGCAGAACGGGCACCGCTCGCATTGGGCATGGCAAAGCATGTCATCAATACCTGTCAGAACACCGACACCGAAACCGGCCGCCTGATCGAACGCCTTGGACAATCGGTTCTGATCCAGTCGGAGGATTCCCGCGAGGGCAACGCCGCCTTCCGGGAAAAACGCAAGCCGGACTGGAAGGGCAGATGAGCTTGCGCCCCGCCGTAGGCACTGAGCTCTGGGTCGATCAAGGCGGCAGGGACACAGGACCTACCCTACTGCTGATGCACGGGCTGTCCGGTACCGGCCGTATCTGGGACGGTCTGCGCCCGTTGCTGGAAAAACACTGGCCAGGGCGCTGGATCATTCCTGATATGCGGGGACACGGGCGCTCGTCCCACAGTGACCGTTACGGCATCGCCTGCCATGCCTCGGATATGGCCGATCTCGTGAGCGATGTGAAGGAACTGTATCTGGCAGGACATTCGATGGGGGGCCTGGTGGGGATCCTGATGGCCTCCGGCTGGTTTGGTGTGATGCCGAAAGCGGTCGTCACCTCCGGGGTCAAGGTAGACTGGACGGAAGAAGAACGCGCAGGGCTGTTCAAGCTGATCGATATGCCCGTCAAGTGGTTCGACAGCGAAGACGACGCGAGGGAGAGATTCATCCTAGTCACCGGGCTGAAGGGTGTCGCCGATCCGGCTTCGGAATTTGCCGGTACGGGCGTAGTCGAGGAAAAAGGTAAATGGCGGCTCGCTGCCGACAATCGGGCCGCGATGGTTGCCGACGCGGATACACGCGATATATACGCCGCCGCTCGGGCACCGGTGGTGTTGGCGTCGGGCGAACATGACCGGATGGTCTCCGTGGCAGAACTCCGGACCCTGGATGCGGAGGCCCAAGAGCTGCCCGGTCTCGGACACAATGCTCACGTGGAAGACCCGGCTGCATTTTGGTCGCTCATCTTGTCAGCCATGGAGATTGGATCATGACAATCGACACCGAGAAATTCCGTTTCCGCCGCTTCGTCGAAGAGATGGCCAAAAACGGGGACGTCGAAGTCATTGAGTCCAGAACCCCGCTTGCCGCGGTCGCGGACCGCCTGGAAGGAAATCCCAACGGCACCTGGTTCCGCAACGCAGGGCCTGACGGTCAGGAACTGGCCGGCAACGTCATGGGATCCCGCAGTCGGCTGGCCGCATCGCTCGGCGTCGAGGAGCGCGACTTGCTGTCGGAGGTTATCACGCGCCTGCGAACGCCGATAAACCCGGTTGAAATCGATGCCGAGGATGCGCCAGTGCAACAGGTGGTTCTGCGCGACAACGAAGCCGACCTGACGGAGCTGCCGGTCCACCTGCAGCATGGCGAAGACGGGGCACCCTATATTTCAGCGACCCTGGATTTTTCTCTCAGCCCGGACGGCGGGCGCACAAATGTAGGTATGCGGCGGCTCATGCTGCGCGGGCGGCAGGACGCTGGGATTGATCTCAACGCGCCGAGCGATCTGCGTGCTATCTATGGCAGTACCCAAGGCAACGGCGACCGCCTGCCGGTTGCCTTCGCCGTCGGGTTTCATCCAGCTGACGCCATCGCCGCCCTGTCGATGACGCCCCCGGCCGACGAACTCGCCCTGATGGGCGGGCTGAGGGGAGAACCCGTACCCCTGGTAAAATGCGCCACCAGCGACCTTCGGGTACCGGCTGATGCGGAATACATCATCGAAGGCTATCTCGATGCGGAAGGGTGGACTGAGCCGGAAGGCCCTTACGGCGAATATGTGGGCTATTACGGCCGCCTGAAACAGAACCCGGTCTTTCACCTGACGGCCATCACCCACCGCGAGGACGCGGTGTTCCAGACCGCAACCATCGGCGGGCGCAATATGGCCACAACCGACACGGCGCAGCTCTGCGCGTTGCGCACCGAACAGGCGGTTTGGACGGCCTTAGAAAACGCGGTGCGCGAGCCGGTCGCGGTGTACTGTCCACCGGCAACCGGCGGCATGTACAATATCCGCATCGCGCTGAACCAGCGGATGCCTGGCGAGGCGCGCAACGCCATCGCTGCAGCCTTCGGATCGACCGCCGATACTAAGCACGTATTCGTGGTGGACTCCGACATTGACGTTTTCGATGACGCGCAGATGGAGTGGGCGCTCGGCACGCGGTTCCAGAGCCACCGGGATTTCGTATCGTCCTCTGGTTATCGTGCGGTGCCGCTCGACCCGTCCCTCGAAGGCGAACGCGCCGGATCAAAAGCCGGCTTCGATCTGACTAGGCCTTTCGGCCGGGCGGGCGACCAGGAATGGAAAGTACCGGACCCGCCGGTTTTCCGGCAACGGCCGCACATGTCGGTCGAAGACGCGCTAAAAGACGGCCCGAAATATTTCCGCGAGCTGATGGAGGCAGCGGGATCGGACGATGGCCGCGAGATCGTCCGCCAACTTGAAGAATACTATGCGGCCGGGCGGATAAAACGGCTCGAAGACGGCCGGTACGCGATCGAATGACCCTCCGCAGTCTCGCTGATCTGGTCAATGATGACGTCGCACTTGTACGGCGTGGCCGTTATCTGTCGACCTCATTTATCGTCGGCATCGGCAAGGACGACTGGCTGGTGACGGTCGAGAACGGAAAGATTGCCGACGTGAAGACGCCTCCGCCGCTGATGGCATCCAGCGCCTTTGCGATACGGGCGTCGAAATCCGTCTGGGACGCTTTGTGGAAACCGTTTCCGGCGCCGGGGTATCACGATATTTTTGCGATGACGAAATCCGGCGAGATGACCATCGACGGCGACCTGTATCCGATGATGGCGAATCTACAGTATCTCAAGGATATTCTGGCCGCACCGCGGGGTAACTCCTGAGATGGCGCCGAGTTTCGAAAATACAGTGGGCAGGTACGTCCATACCGATATCGCGGGACGGCCGCACCGCGTTTATTTCGAAGAAGCAGGCCAGGGGATTCCGCTGGTTTGTCTGCATACGGCCGGATCGGACAGCACTCAGTTCCGCCATATCCTCGAAGATCCCGAGGTTTGTGACGGCTTTCGGGTGATCGCTTTCGACATGCCTTGGCATGGCAAATCCCTGCCACCGGCTGGCTATCAGGACGAGGAATACCGCCTGACGACCGAACTTTACACGGATACGATCCGTGCCTTCTGCCGTTCGTTGGAGCTTGATAGGCCGGTGATCATGGGGTGTTCCATGGGTGGGCGCATCGTCCTGCACCTGGCCGAGGCCTTCCCGACCGAATTCCGCGCGGTGATCGGTGTCGAAGCCTCCGACCATCAGCAGCCCTGGTACGACCGCGACTGGCTGCATCGGCCGGACGCCCACGGCGGCGAAGTCTGCGCCGCGCTGATCTCCGGGCTCGTCGCCCCGCAAAGCCCCGACGAATACCGCTGGGAAACGCTGTGGGGTTATCTCGCCAGTGGACCAGGTATTTTCAAGGGCGATCTGCATTTTTACCGCGCCGATTCCGACTAGCGGGACCGCGTCGCCCGAATTGATCCGCAAAAATGTCCCGTCTACCTCCTAACGGGAGAATACGATTTTTCCTGCTCACCCGAGGATACGCTGCGTACGGCACAAAAAATTGGCGTCGACGCCGTGATAATGAGGGAACTCGAGCATTTTCCGATGTCGGAGAACCCGGAACAATTCCGGCAGTATTTGTTGCCTGTTCTGGCGGAAATCACCTGAATTTGCCTTGCATTGCAGCAATGCGACTGGAAACATGGCTCTCGATCCATTCAAAAAACGAAAAACAGGGATACTCACATTATGGAAACCCGCGCCGCAATCGCCACAGAAGCCGGCAAGCCGCTATCGATCGAAACCGTCACGCTGGAAGGCCCGAGAGAGGGCGAAGTCCTAGTAGAAGTTAAGTCGACAGGCATCTGCCATACGGATGCCTATACACTTTCTGGCGCGGACCCTGAGGGACTTTTCCCCGCCATCCTAGGGCATGAAGGTGCAGGCGTCGTCGTCGATTGCGGCCCGGGTGTGACCACCCTGAAGAAAGGCGATCACGTCATTCCGCTCTATATCCCGGAGTGCCGCCAGTGCAAATCCTGCCTGTCGGGCAAAACCAACCTTTGCACGGCGATTCGCGACACCCAGGGCCAGGGCGTGATGCCGGACGGCAGCAGCCGGTTTTCTATTGGCGGTGATCGGTTGTTCCACTATATGGGCACGTCGACCTTCGCCGAACACACCGTGGTGCCGGAGATCGCGCTCGCCAAGGTTCGCGAAGACGCGCCGTTCGACAAGATCTGCTACATCGGCTGCGGCGTCACGACCGGTATTGGTGCCGTCATTTATACCGCCGGCGTAGAGCCGGGTGCGAACGTCATTGTGTTTGGCCTTGGCGGCATTGGCTTAAACGTCGTGCAAGGCGCACGGCTAGCCGGTGCGAATATGATTGTCGGTGTGGACCTCAACGAATCGAAAAAGGAAATGGCGGAACGCTTCGGCATGACGCATTTCGTCAACCCGAGTGAGGTCGAAGGCGACCTGGTCCCCTATCTTGTCGATCTAACGAATGGCGGAGCCGAATACTCCTTTGAGTGCATCGGCAATGTCGACATCATGCGTCAGGCCCTGGAATGCACGCATCGTGGTTGGGGCGAAAGTATCATCATCGGCGTCGCCGGCGCGGGCCAGGAAATTTCGATCCGCCCGTTTCAGCTGGTCACCGGCCGGGTATGGAAAGGGACTGCATTCGGCGGGGTGAAGAGCCGCCGAGACGTGCCGAAATTCGTCGACTGGTATATGGATGGAAAGATCGAGATCGACCCCATGATCACTCACACCATGCCGCTGGACGATATCAACGAGGCCTTCGACCTGATGCACAAGGGTGAAAGCATCCGGAGTGTCGTGAACTACTGACTGCCAACCGGCCGATTATCGTCTTAAAAGGCAGCCCCTAAGCCGCCTTTTTCTATTTCAGCTTTATCCGGTGGGACCAGTTGCGCCCGTCCGATAAGGTGATCTGCTTGAAGCCCAGCAGCTTGGCCAGATCGTAAAACGTGAACAGGTTATGAACGCTCAGCTCCGCAAACAGAGACCAGGCCCGCACCCGCAATGTCAGTGTAGCCAGAACGGCGCGTGCGCGAAACGGCGTCGCTAACACGTCATCGTCGAGGGCAACGATGATCAGTTTCTCCCCGGCTGTTCGCTTGGCAAAGACCGTATAGCGCCGCAGCGCGGGGTCGGAAAACAGTTCGCGGGTAAGCCAACTACGAATCCGAGACGTCGGTCATGGTCGCTACCCGGCAGAACCCGGGATGGGGTGTTGTAGGTCTCTTCGGACTTCGGTGTTAGATAGTAATACAGGTCATGCTGGTCCTGTGCCGCTGCAGGCGGCAAATACAGTTGAACGCACAGAACAATCCCGACAAACCTGAGGATATGAGTCACCCACGTTCCTCGTCGTCGCGTTCACTTTTAAAGACCAGAAACATCAATCCTATCCCCAGACCGAGACTGAGAACGATCCCCGCCAACATCGCCAGAATTCCGGCGGTGCTCATCTCGATGTCACCGATTTCTGTCCACATATACACTGCCCCCCAGACGGCCAGCGCCAGCATACCAAGCAGCGAAACGGCGAGTGCGAAGCTTTTCATCAGCCGGAAAAATCCCAAAGATTCGGTACGGCAGTGTTCGAATATCCGGAAATGAAGCTTTTCTGCGCGCCCGTTGCGGGATCGTAAACGTGACGGTCGACCGCCCCGATATTGGCGCCGTAGACATGAATGCTGATCGAGGTCTTGTCGTCATGGGCGTTCGACACCTTGTGAATATCCCCGATCGTCGGCGACACGATATCGATATCCCCCGGCTCCAGCCGCTCGTTCTCACCGGGGGCGAGAGATCCATCAACTGCAATTTCGAAACGCTGGCCCGTCTCGGACCCGCGCAGCATTCCGATCAGGCCCCAGACCGTGTGGTCGTGAACCGGCGTCGTCTGGCCGGGGCCCCAGACGAAACTGACGACGGAAAAGCGTTGTTGCGGGTCGCAGTGCAATAGATACTGCCGGTATGTGTCGCCTTCGATGGCGTATTGATCGGGCAACCAGTCGTCGTTTTCGACCAGGTCGGCTAGCAGCAATTTCGACCCCGCGACCATCGCCTGCTCATCGCCGTGGTAATGGTCGGCATGATCGGTCATGCCAGCAACGAAGCGACGCAATCGGGAAATATCTGCCATGCGGTTCCTTTTGAACTTAACTCATGCAACCTAGTCCTACGTCAGGGTGCCGGCAATGCGGCGAAGCGCTGTCATCAGAATTTCTCTCTCGCCGGCTGACAACGCCGCCTCCATCCGTCTTTCCTGATCGGCGATGACAGTCGTTACCGCCGTCAGAACTGTTTCGCCGTCGGTCGTCAGTGACAAACCGTGAAACCGGCGGTCGTCGCGGAGCTTGCGGGGCGCAACCAGACCCCGGTTGACAAGACGTTTTACGGCGACAGACAGCGTTGACTTGTCCAGCCCGTACACGTCCACAAGATCCTTCTGACGGATCTGCGGGTTGTCCCGGACAATCGTCAGTAGACTGAACTCGCCCGGGGTAATCCCCAGTTCCCGTAACGGCTCCTGCAGGTCCCGGAAGGACGCTGTCTGCGCTTAGCGAATCTGATACCCCAGCAACCCGGTCAGGCCGCTGAGGTCGACTGGCACGCCGCGCACCGTTTCCACCGTTTTATTCAGTCGAGGGTTCGTCATTCAAAATGAATAGTTTGCTCATCAAACTATACCAACTACCATCACGCCCAACGTTGCAAAAAGTTCGGAAAATTCGATGCTGAAGGAAGACCTGAACAGGCTGGTCACCCAAGTCGGCCCCGATACCGGCTGCGGCAAACTGATGCGTCAGTACTGGCAGCCCGCCGCCTTGACCGAGGAACTGGCCGGCGAACGCCCGGTCAAAGCCCTTACGCTGATGGGCGAGGACCTAATTCTGTATCGTTACGGCGACAACGAGTACGGACTGATCGGCCGCCACTGCCCGCACCGGGGTGCGGATTTGTGTTTTGGACGCTTAGAAGACGGCGGCCTGCGCTGCGCCTTTCATGGCTGGCTATTTGACCACACCGGCAAATGCCTGGAACAGCCGGCGGAACCGGCGAACAGCAATTTTTACAAAAAGATCAAGCACACGGCGTATCCGTGCGTCGAACGCAACGGTATCATCTTCACCTATATGGGCACCGGCAACCCCCCTGCCCTTCCGGCGTTTGATTGTTTCGAAGCACCAAATGAATTCACGTTCGCATTCAAGGGCTTCGTCGACTGCAACTGGCTGCAGTTGAACGAAGTCGGCATCGATCCGTCCCATGCGTCGTTCCTGCACCGGTTTTTCGACGATGAAACCGACAAAGAAGCCTATGGCCAGCAGTTCCGATTTTCGACCGAAGAGAACGACATAGCGATCACCAAGGTCCTCCGGGAATACGATTGCCCAGAAATCGACATCGAACAAACCGAAACCGGCATACGTCTCTATGCCCTGCGCAGGCTTAACGATGCGGACATGCATGTCCGCGTCACCAATCAAATTTTCCCCAATGCAATTATTATCCCGATCAGCAACGAAATGATGCTGACGCAATGGCACGTGCCGATCGACGACACGACAAGCTGGTGGTATGCGATTTTTTCGAGCTTTAGCGAAAAGGTCGACAAAGAGCGCATGCGGAACGACCGTCTGGAACTATACACGCTACCCGACTACCGCCCGCGCAAGAACCGCGACAACGATTACGGCTACGACCCGGAAGAGCAGCGCAGCAAGACCTATACCGGCATGGGCGAGGATATTAACGTTCACGATCAGTGGGCCGTGGAATCGCTGGGCAAAATCCAGGACCGGACGCAGGAACATCTGGGCACGGCGGACAAGGCGATCATCGCCAACCGCAAGCTGTTGATCCGCGCCATCGAGGCGGTGGAACGGGACGAAGAGCCGGAAATAGCCCTCCGACCGGATGATCCGGCGGCCTGCCGCGGCCCGGTGGCGATCGACACAATCACACCGGTGGCGAACTGGAGCAAGACATGGAAACAGACAGCAGTGGAACGCCGGTCACGGTCGGCGTGGGCGCAACACCCTTGGCCCGCGGATTTGACAAGTAAGACGGAGACCTGACGTGACCGAACGCAACGACACCATGGGCCGTACGGGATTCGTCGACGAGCATGGCTTGTGGACGGACAACGACCGCACCGAAGCCGAGCGGATCGTCCGCCTGATCGAGGAAAATCAGCTTGAGGTCATCCGGCTGTCTTACCCGGATCAGCACGGCATTCTCCGCGGCAAGACCATAATGGCGGGTGAGGCCGAACAGGCCATGCGCAACGGCTGCGCCATCACGACAACGCTACTGGCGAAGGATACGTCTCACACCACCGTTTTCCCGGTTTTCAGCCCCGGGGGCGGTTTCGGCATACCGGAGATGGAAAACGCCGGCGACTTTATCGCCGTGCCGGTCCCGTCGACGTTCCGAATTCTGCCCTGGGCTCCAGGCACCGGCTGGATATTGTGCGACGGCTATCTCGCCAACGGCGATCCCGTCCCGTTCTCGGCTCGTCAAATCCTGAAAAAGACGCTGGCGGCGCTGGAAGAACGGGGATTCGACTACATCGCCGGGATTGAGGTTGAGTGCCACATTTACAGGCTCGAAGACCCGATGCTCAGGCCGGAAGACGCCGGACAGCCGGCGGAGCCTCCAAAGGTGAGTCTGATCGCCCGCGGATACAACTACCTGACCGAACTACGCATGGACGAACAGGACCCGGTATTCGAAACGGTCCGCCGCGACCTGCTGGCGCTCGGTCTGCCGTTGCGGACGCTGGAAACCGAATTCGGTCCCAGCCAGTTCGAATTCACGCTGGCCCCGGCAGCAGGTCTTGAGGCCGCTGACAACATGATCCTGTTCCGCAACGCGGTGAAGCAGATTTGCCGGCGCAACGGATATCACGCAACCTTCATGTGCCGGCCGGGCCTGCCGAATGCGTTCGCGAGCGGATGGCACCTCCATCAATCCCTGGAACACCGGTCAGATGGGAGTAACGCGTTCGCCCCCGATACGGCTGACGACCTGCTGTCGCCGACCGGCATGGCGTTTGCCGCCGGGATTCTGAAGAACGCGCCCGGCGCAACCGTTTTCACAACGCCGACCGTAAACGGCTACAAGCGTTACAAGCCGAACTCGCTGGCGCCGGACCGTATGGTCTGGGGGCGCGACAACAAAGGTGCCATGCTGCGCGTCGTCAGCGCCGGACCAGGCGACGGCGCCACCCGCCTTGAAAACCGGGTCGGTGAACCGGCGGCCAATCCGTACTTGTATCTCGCCGCCCAAGTGGCGAGCGGACTCGACGGGGTGACAAACGATCTGTCGCCGCCGCCTGCGACCGACGACCCTTACGCCTCGGATGCCGATCAGTTACCCACCAATCTAATGGACGCCGTGACCGCACTGGATAACAGCGCGATGTTCCGCGGTTCGTTCGGCGACCAGTTCGTCGATTATCTGCTGCACATCAAGCGTGCGGAGATCGCCCGCTTCATGTCGACCGTGACAGACTGGGAACACCGGGAATATTTCGAGCTGTTCTGACCCCGCCCCATTTTCGCCCCATAGCCGCCTATTATACAGTGCGCATACTGGATCATTCGGGGGTGTTCCCATGGCGATGGTCAAATACCCGCTGGTATTTGCCGGCGGCTGGCTTTTCAATTTTATCGTTGATATCCAGTTCCTGTCCGGCTTTGCCGCAGGCTGGCTCTCCCATACTTGGATCGGGGACGTTCTTTCCTAGCCGCCCGTCTTCAGGCGCATCCGAACGACCCCGCGAAAATCTTCAGGATCGACGACTGCGCCCTTGCGTATGATCTCAATGAGACCTGCACGCGCGAGAAACAGCATCTGCTGCTTTACGGGCGTCATGAACCGGCGCCAGGCATCATGTTTTTCCGCGGGTTTCCGCCGCGCCGCGCCCAACGCCCGCGCAATATCGACCGGCGCCACCGACGCTCCGTTTTCCAACGTCTCCAGGATAAACATCGCGATCGGGTCGAGCGGCTTTTCTTCTATCTCTTCCATGGACGAGTTTTAGAGCATTTTCATCCATCACGGAACCGGCGCGAATCCCAGCGGAGGATCGATTTCTATATCATTCCGCGCGAGACAAGCGAGAGGCCACAGGTTAACAAGGCATATGGCGCTCACACCGAAGCTTGGCGGCATCGCCGTTGCGATGGCAAACCGCAATTACCGCATCTATACCATCGGCGCGATCCCCTCGCTGATGGGGACCTGGGTCCAGCGCATGGCGGTTGGCTGGCTTGCTTGGGAACTTACGGGCTCGGGTGCATGGCTCGGCCTGATCGCCTTTGCGGACCTGGCACCGGCAGTTTTGTCCGCCCCTATCGCGGGGGCGTTCGCGGACCGCGTCGACCGCCTGAAAGCGGTACGCTTGGTCCAGTACATGTCATTGCTTCAGGCGGCAACCCTTGCGACCCTGACCCTATCCAACGTGATGACTATCGAACTATTGTTCATGCTCGCACTGATCCAGGGCATCGTACAGGGCATTCACCAACCGTTTAGGCATGCGCTCTTGGGAACCATTGTGACGCGCGCGGAAATGACCGCGGCGATCGGAATCAATTCGACCATATGGAACTCCTCCCGGCTGATCGGCCCAGCGATCTCCGCCGTTGTCATCCTACAGCTCGGCGTCGGGGCGACGTTCCTGATCAACGCGTTAAGCTACATACCAATGCTGGTCGGGCTTTACCTGATCACGGCAGAGCAACGACCGACGACATCGAAATCCCTGTCGCAGATACCGGCCGAGATCCTGGAAGGCATTCGATATGTTACCCGACACCAATTCATCGGTGCGGTAATGTTTATGCTGCTGATGTTTTCGTTTTTCGGGCGGGCGACCCAAGAGCTTCTTCCGGGTTTTACCGGCGCAGTATTCAATGTCGGCGCGGACGGACTAGCCCTGCTGACGGGAGCCGCGGGCTTGGGGTCATTGTTTTCGGGAGTTTGGCTATCCCGCCGCGGCACGTTATCAGGTCTCTCAGACATCATGATCCTGATGGTGTCTCTTGTCGCGGCGACGCAACTTGCCTTCGTCAGCACCGACATCTTCTGGGTGTCGGTCGCCGTCTTCGTGGGCTGGGGATTCGTCCTGAACGGCTCGGGTATCATCTGCCAGTCGCTGGTCCAGGCTACCGTGCCGGACACCATTCGCGGTCGGGTGGTCAGCCTGTACGGTATGTTGTGGCTCGGCACTCCGGCACTCGGGGCGTTCGCTATGGGTGTTGCCGCGGATTACCTGGGTTTCAGGATCCCGGTTGCCATCGGGGCGGTGGTGATCTTGGTGACTTTTGCGTGGTCCCTGACAAGACGGCGGAGGCTGCGCGAGAGTATCGACGCCGTCGCAAAGGAAGCGACCTAGAAACCGCCCGCTTGGAGGACCGTAACGCGGCGCATGTCCCGGGGGTAGGACAAGTCGTCGAACGGAACGCCACGATGCATGGTCTGAAGGTTGTCCCACATTACCAAATGGCCCGGTTCCCATTTGTGCCGGTAAACGTATCTGGGTTGCGTCGCATGAGCCGTGAGATCGTCTAGAAGGGCGCAGCCTTCCGGTTCAGGCCAGCCAACGATATGTGATGCGTGACTGGCGAGATAGAGCGATCGCCTGCCAGTGCGAGGATTGACATTTACCAGCGGATGGTGTGCCGGCGGCCGGGTTGTCTTTGCGTCATCGCCCACGTCGCCCATGCCGCCGAGTCTGCGCGAATACCAGATAGAATGTTCTGCCGTTAGACCCTCTATCCGCTGTTTCACATCTTCAGACAGGTCAACGTAAGCGGCCTTCATATCCGCAAATTCGGTATCCCCGCCGTCTGGCGGGACGACATGGGCCGCCAGTAATGAATAGGTTGCCCTTACGGGATCGAACGTTACATCGGAATGCCACAGAAGATTACCCTTATGAAACGCACGTCGGGGATCGTCCGCGGCATGAATGTCACCGTTTTCGTCTAGATTGCCGACATCGATCAGTTCGTCGGTCGACAGCCGAATTCCGCGTCCCGATACCGTCTGTTGCATCCGCTGACGCAGCAAAGGACCGAATTCTCGCCCGAAGGCAAGATGGTGTTCGTCAGAAACCGGAGCTTCGTTGGTGAAGACGCACACGCCGAACCGGTCCATCGCCGCAACGATTTCCCGGCGGTGTTTCTCGTAAAGCGGCCGGGCTAAATCTATATCGGCGCATCTCGCCGCGAACTCCCCTGCGATCGATACGAATTCAGGCATGTCCGACCGTCACTTTGCGAACACCTTTTTCAGAAATTCGGTGGTATGCTTCGCCTGATTTTCACGGATCGCCATATCCTCTTTACCGAGGTAAAAGAAATTTCTCTCTATCACCCTTTCCGGTTTTTCCGGGAAACCCTGTCACTGCGCAGGTGTTGCCGGCGCCAATACCGCCTCCCCGATAAATGTCGCCTTACCCATCGCCTTGACCTTCGGTTTCGCTGCGCTCAACAGATGCTGTCGATATCCTTATGTTAACACAGATACTGGAAATCCGACTCAAACGCGCGTTCGAAAATCTCGTAGATCCGACTGCATGGGGATTCTTGTCGAACGTCTTTGGCCGCGCGGTGTTTTCGGTGATGCCGCCGCGCTGGATCACGGGGTCAAAGACAGCGCACCCAGCCGGGAACTGCGGAAATGCTATGGGCACGACCCTTAAAAATGACCGGAATTCCAGCGGCGCTATATATCGAAGATCGATGGCAACCCGGCCGAAATAATGAAGCTTCCGACCCTTTGCGCCGCGGACAAGGTCATGTTCATCTATGTGGCGATGACCAAGACTGGAACAGCGCCTTGGTACTGCAGGATTATCTGGCCGACGGTCGAGCGATTACTCAGAATTTATGAAATTCAGCAAATTCCTCGACCCGGTAATGGGGCTCCCACCCGTCGATCATCACGTCGATCACCGTCGTGACGTCGGCATTCGCCGCGCGTTCCAGGGCAGACTTCAGGTCGGCAGGGTTTTCTACCTTTTCGCCCCGCGCGCCATAGGCCTCAGCTAGCTTGGCGTGATCCGTCTGGCCAAAATGGGACCCGATAAATCTGCCGCCGTAGTGCTGTTTCTGAAAAACGCGCAGCGCGCCAAAGCTGCAATCGTTGTAGACGATAACAACAATCGGAGCGTTTTCGCGCACCGAGGTTTCAATTTCCTGCGCGTTCATGCCGAAATCACCGTCACCGATACACACCACCACTTGTCGATCGGGGAAAGCCAGCTTCGCACCTACCGCGCCGGGCAGTGCCCAGGCCATCGTGCCGGAACCGATGGAGTAGTTGTACTGTTCCGGTGCCCGCATCTGGATGCCATGCGCGAACTGCGTATGGAGGCCGGAACCGAATACGAAGATGGCATCTCGGTCACAGATCTCCTCTATGGCTTTCGTGATCCGCTGCGGCTTGATGGGTACCGCATCGAGATCGGTGTCGTAGTAGCGCGCATGCTGGTCGGCGATTAGTTCCGCGACGTGTTTGACGCGCGGGTGCGCTTCATCGATCTCCGCGCTGCCAGTAGCGCCGACCTCGGCGCACAGATCATCCAGAAACACGCCAGAGTCCGCATGAATACCGAGCTCAACCGCATATTGCTTGCCAATTTCCAGCGGGTCGGTCTCAACCTGAATGATTTTCGTGTCGGGCGCGATCATCGACCAGTTGATCGTGCTGACGTTGAGAAAACGGCTGCCGAGCCCCAGTACCACGTCCGCCTCGCGCAGCAGGCCGTTGGCCGCGGAATGTCCGAAATGACCCACGAGACCGCCTGCCAGCGGATGATCTTCGGGCATGGTGCCGCGCCCCATCTCGGTGGTGATAACGGGGATCGTCATCGCCTCCGCCAATGCAACCAGTTGTTGCGCTCCGCCTCCCCAGCGGACGCCGCGACCGGCAAGTATCAGGGGTTTCTGCGCCTGTTTCAGAAGGGATGCCGCCTCAGTCACCGCCCAGGCTTCGGGCCGCGGCCTGTTTGAGGTGGCAGCCGAATGCGCGCCGCCGAGCAGCGATAGATCGGTCGATTCAACATCCGCGGGGTGCGGCAGGATGTCTTTCGGAAAATCGATATGAACGACACCGGGCATGCCGGACTTGGCCGCCTGGAAAGCGTTACGCATCAATCGGCGCGCGTCCTTCGCCTGGGCCAGCTGTCCCTGCCACTTGGTAAACTTGCTGTAGACTCCCATGACATCGAACTCGTGCCAGATATTCCGGTCCAGCCGGAAAGTATCCATATTGGCCGACATCACCAGCAACGGTACTGCGTCCTTTTGCGCTGACCAGGCGCCAAGGATGGTATTGGCGACGCTGGGGCCGACATGGAAGAGACAGCAGCCGATCTTTCCGGTTGTGCGCGAATAGGTATCCGCCATCGCCGTCGCGCCAGTTTCGACCCGAGCCGTCACGTAACGTATCTCGTCCTTACGGTGATACATGGCATCCAGCAGCGGCAGGACGGTATCGCCCGTCATCCCGAAGACAACCTCGACACCCTCCTCAATCAACGCATCGACGACGGCTTCGGCGGCGGTCAGATTATTCTTCGCCATGATCGTTTCTCCCTGAAGGTCCGATTTCGGGTTCTATTTATTGCTCAAATTCGACGGCTGGTTTTCTGCATCCAGCGGCACCGCCCCATGTTCTGCGTATTGCTGCGCCAGCACGTCAGCCTCGGCCCGGTAGTTGTAGCGTCCGCTGTTGAAATGCGGTATCACGTAGCGTGCAAAAAGCTCAAGCGAGCGCTTAAGCTTGTCGGATCCGGCCCACTCGTGCGTCGTCAACATGACTCCGCCAAAATTTCCGTTCTGCTCAATTTTCTTCTCGATCCAGGCGATGGCGTCGTCCGGTGTGCCGATCACCCAGTCTCGGCGCTCGGCAGCCGATTCCGCCGTGATCTCCGACACTGGCTGGTCGGCGTAGGACTGATAAAGCGGCTTGAAGCCGATCGACAGAAAATAGCCTGTTTCCCGCATAATGCCCTCGCGCACGTCGGCCCAGGCCTCTTCCCTGCTTTCCGCCAGGTAGAAGCTACTCACCAGATGCCAGTTGCCCCGGTTCGCCGTCTTGCGATGCCGGCCACACGCCTCTTCGAAGTCGTCCCAGAACTGGGTGAACACGCCATCGCCCGGACGGTTGAGGCCACAAGGAGTCCATAATTCCATGTCGTGCCGTGCAGCCATGTCGAGGCTTTCAGCGCCGCCCGTCGTCGGCAACGCCAGCGGCAGACGCGGCTGCTGATAGGATTTCAGTTGCAGACGCATGTCATCGAACTGCCAGAATTCACCCCGGTGGCTGATCGGGTCGTCGGCTTCCAACAGGCGGACGATGACGTCCGCCGCTTCGCCCATCATCCGGCGGGCCGTAGCGCTGTCGATATTGAACAGCTTCTTATCGGTCACAAGGCTTGACGGGCCGATGCCGAGGATCGCACGTCCGTAAGTCAGATGATCAAGAAAGGCGATGCGTTCTGCTACCTGAAATGGATGATGGAACGAGAGGTTGATTACTGACGTGCCGAGCCGGATCCGGCCCGTTTTGGCCGCCGCCATCGACAGGGCCATTTCGGGCGATGGCATGGTTTCCCAGCCTCCGGAATGGTGCTCGCCGATATGGAAAGAATCGTAGCCGAGGCTTTCAACATAGGGGATCAGGTCGATATCCCGATGAAACGCGAGTGTCGGGTTTTCCGACGGATGATGCGTTGGCATCATGAAGAAGGAGAATTTCATGGCTCTTTCGCAGTTCTCGGCGTGGTTCTGACAATGTCAACGTGTCGCCGTCAATATGGCGACACATGATGGCCAGTTGTCAAATCGAGAAATTAATTGAACTCCGTAAGTGCGCTTCCAAACTTGAGAAGTAATCGAGAACGACCAAGGAGACAGATACTCTTGTTTTCTTCGGTTACACGCTGGCCTACCCGGACCAGAACCGCCGGTTGGTCGTTCGGACTGCGCGATTTCCTGATCCGCCACTGGGTATCGGCAAACCGAATATCATGGGCCGGCATGGTCGCAGGCGTCATGGCCGGTGCTTGCCTGGCTGCGACAGCAATCCACCCGGTTTCAGCGCCGTGGCTCTGGATCGCCACTGACCTCGGACGCCGCCGTAACGGACCTGGCGACGGAGTTACCTAGCCCCACGGCCCCATAAACTGCTCACCGGCGAAACTGTCTGTCGTGGCGTCGAGGGTTTCCGGCCAGTTATCGTTATCGATAACGCGGCGCTGATCCGCCGGGCGGGGCCTTCCGTCCCAGCCGATCTGTTCCATGTAACAATATAGCTGGACCGCATGGCCGTCAGGATCGATGGCGATCGCCGTATAGTCCATGCCTGGGAAAAGCTCGTGCGGGAAATAGCGGATTTTCACACCCTTTTTCTGCAGCCACGCGATGGCGTTTTTCAGCTGCGCGTAGTCGTTCAGCCGGACTCCGAAGGCCATGTTTGTGGACCAGTCGGTCAGCCCCAAATCGGCCCGTAGCGACATAGGGTAAAGCGCCAGTGAATGATGCTCGGCCCCACAGCGGAGGAAATGACAGTCCTGCCCATTCCAGTGGACCGTTTCGGTCGGCACGAAGCCGAGGGTTTCGGTATAAAAGCGCAGCACCTCTGGCATGTCTTCAGCGAACAGCCCCACGGGACCGATCCCGGTGATTTTGAATGGACGCGGCAGCAGGACCCCGCCGACATCGAATTCGGCAGCGCCCTGATCAAGCGAGTTCGTCCCCGTGTCCATCTCAACCCCGGCAGCCCGCGCGATACGCACCTCTTCGGCTTCGCTCATGTAGGGGAGTTCCGGGGCCTGCATAAACTTTTGTTCGTACATGTTTTTCGGCTTGGATAACCCGTTCCAGCCAATCTGTTCGATACCATAGAAAAGTTCGTTTCGCCTACCATCGGGGTCGGCGGGATAGACGTGCCAGTTGGACCCCGGGATATCGCGCCCGCTCCGGTCTACCTTGATGCCGATTTCGCTGAACCAGTCGTTGGCGGCACGTACTTCGCGCAAGCTACCGACCTGCCAGGTAATCTGGTTCATGGTTGCGCCTTCGACCATGGTGGTGTTGTAGTCGACAGCCTTGCGAACATCGTGCGGGAAAAGGACGAAAGCGTGATGGTCGGTTCCATAACGCATGAAATAACCCTTGGTATCGCCGAGGCCCTCGAGATCCGAGGGGTCTTTCGCACGGGGGCCGAAATCAAGAGTATCCGTGACCTGAAACCCGAGAAGATCGCGATAGAAGTGCATGGCCGCATTCATGTTGCGGGAATTGAACCCGAAATGGCCGAGACGGCGAATTTTGAACGGCCGGTCCAGCCGAATGCCGCCTACGTCGAAGCCATCGCCTAACTGCGTCGCCATGCTGTTTCTCCCTCTCCGTCAAGCGCCGGTTGCCGGCGCAAGGTAGGGTTTGTCGAGCATATGATCGCTGACCTTCTCCGCAATCACCAGCACCGCCGCGTGGATATTGCCGGACACAAGGTCCGGCATCGCCGATGCATCGACGACACGCAGATTTTCCGCCCCTTTCACACGGCACTCGGTATCCAGGACTGCTTCCGGATTATTGCCCATCGGCGTCGTACAGGACGGGTGATGCGCCGTGATCGCCGTCCGGCGAATCCATTCATCGAGCTGTTCGTCGGTTTTGGTATCGGGTCCGGGCGCTGTTTCCACCCCTCGAAACCCGTCCAGCGCTGGCTGATGCAGAAGATCGCGGGCGATTTTTACGCCGCTCCGCAGGGTTTCCAGATCGCCGGGCATTTCGAGGAAGTTCTGGATAATACGTACCTTGTCAAACGGGTCGGCCGACCGCAGGAGTACCTCCCCACGGCTCTCAGGGTGCAGCAACACCGGCCGCAGGCCAAAGCCGTCTTGGTAAGGCCGCTTGATACCTGGGAACCACATATGGGCATTGCCCGGCGCGCCCCGGAACAACAACTGGATATCGGTCGCCGACAACCCGGATTTGGTTTTGAGAAACCCATGCAACCCACCGGGTAGCACCGTTGCAGGTCCGGTGCCGAACAGATGCGCGCGCACGATCGACGTTGCCATCCTGTCGAAGCGCATCGTTGCCCGAAACGGCCCTGGTTGCGGGCGGCTCGCGGTGGGCTGTACCGCAAGGTGATCCTGTAGGTTTTTGCCCACATAGGGAGAATCGATTACAGGCTCGACACCCACATTGCGCAGGTGGTCGGCCGGTCCTATCCCCGAAAGCATCAGCAGTTGCGGCGAATTGAATACCCCGCCCGACAGGACGACCTCTTTCGCCGCCCGAAGGGTCTCGGGCCTGCCCAGGCGAACGCACTCGACGCCGACGGCGCGGTTACCTTCCATCACAACCCGGGTCGCCGGCGTGCTGACGCGTAGCTCGACATTGCCCCGCCGCATGGCCGGCCGTAGAAACGCAGTCGCCGCGCTGTGCCGTCGTCCCTCGCGGATATTCGACTGACTGCGCCCGAGCCCCTCCTGTTTTTCGCCGTTGTAATCTTCCGTATAGCCGATTCCCGCCGACCTACCCGCTTCGATCCATGCCTCCCACAGCGGATCCTGCGACTTGGCGAACTGGGTGTTCAGCGGACCGCCGCCGCCGCGCCAGGTATCTTCACCGCCTTCCCAAGATTCCATCCTACGGAAGTACGGCAGCACATCGGCATAAGACCAGCCGGCCGCACCGTTGTCGGCCCAGCGGTCGTAGTCCCCCCGATGGCCGCGGACATAAGCCATGACATTGATCGACGATGAGCCGCCGACTACCTTGCCGCGCATGGCCTCGATCTCGCGCCCGTTGAGGCGTTGTTCAGGTTCGGCGTCATACCCCCAATCATGCGCTCGCTTGCCGTGCATCTTGCCGAGGCCCAGCGGAATATGGATGAGTGGATCGGTATCGGGACCACCGGCCTCGAGCACCAGGATGCGGTTGTTCGGGTCCGCACCCAGGCGGTAAGCCAGCATGCATCCAGCGCTGCCGGCGCCAACAATGATGTAGTCGTACTCGTTTTTGGAGGCCATCTTTTTGCCATCTCCACTTTAATATTTACGGGCGCGTTTCTTGTTTTCGACGCGATATGTCATTTTAGCGCGGTTCGTATTCTTTTCACAAAGTGCCGAAATGACTGAAATCTACGTCGATGCGGATGCCTGTCCCGTAAAGGACGAAGTCGTCCGTGTGGCGGAACGCCATAAACTCCCCGTTCACATGATCAGCGACGGCGGCATCCGCCCGAGCAGGCACCCGCTCGTTACGACGGTGATCGTCGACCAAGGACCGGATGCAGCGGATGACTGGATCGCGGAACGAATTGCCAAAGGCGACATTG
This sequence comes from Alphaproteobacteria bacterium UBA7314, assembly GCA_002471575.1. Taxonomy (GTDB): domain Bacteria; phylum Pseudomonadota; class Alphaproteobacteria; order MPNO01; family UBA830; genus UBA830. The sequence continues at coordinate 47,638 of DKQG01000029.1, forward strand.
CCGTCACCAACGACATCCTGCTGGCTGTGCGCTGCATCGAAAGCGGCGCCCACGTCATCCGTCCAAACGGCGAAATTCTTGACGAGAGATCGATCGGCGGTGTTTTGGCGACACGGAACCTGATGACAGACCTGCGCTCCGCCGGCAAAATAACGGGCGGGCCAAAAGCGTTCAGTAAAAAGGACCGGTCGACGTTTCTCGATTTCCTTGAACGAACGGTCCAGGCGGCGAAACACCGCTAACCGGCTTCGATTAACGTTTGACGGCGATGCGCCCGGAGTAATCCAACCGGTTGAGCAACGCGCCCGGATTTGATGCGAAATACTCGTCGGTCGCCTCGCGCGATCCTCTCCAGTGCCCGTAATCGTCGATAATCAGCACGCCCCCGGTGGAGAGCGTGGGGTACATGTGTTTCAGTTCGTGCGCCGTCGATTCGTACCAGTCCGTGTCTAGGCGCAACAGCGAAACGGCATCCGGCATCTGATCCGGAATCGTGTCTTCCACCTTTCCCTTGATCAGGTGGAAACGGTCGCGGGCAACGCCGCTATGGTCGAGATTGCGCCGAACATTTTCTAGTGATGCATACGCCCAGACGTTCGATTCACCGTCAACCCGGTCACCCGGATTCAGAAAGTCGTTCGCATGAACACCCTCATGATTGACGTCATGGTCGGTGGGTGGCGTCATACCTTCGAACGTGTCATAGAGATGCAGACCTCGGGAGGTTTCTCCCATCAGGTCGAGCGTCATCGCGGCGACCATCGCACTGCCACCCATCCAGACGCCGCACTCGACAATGTCGCCGGGGATGTCCTGATCGACGACGTAGCGGACGGCACGGTACAGCCCGTACATCCGTTCGATGGACGTCATCGTGAAAGGGTCGCAGACCTCGTAGATCCGCATGAAATCGGCATCCGACGCGATGTCGGGATCGATCTTCGGTTTTTTGCGAATGACTCGGTAGCCGAATGGGCGAACCATTCTATCGAACACGCCCCGCATTTCAGGCCTGCCTCAGTTGCTGAAGAACCTGTGTCCGCTTTTCCGCAAGCAATGTGTCAGACGTAACAATGATTTCACGGGCGGCAACGGTATCGGTCCAGAAGATGCCGATACCTGCTTCGTTCTCGGCCAGTTTCTTCCGTCCCAGATCGGATCGAGAAATATAGTTTCTGCGGTTGAGACTGATATTGGAGTCCTTCTGGTAGAAATGCAGTTCGCCGTCGTTAAGTTCGCATAGCCAGCGATGATGCGGAAAGCCAATTTCAGGCGACCGGCCGGCGACCATCCGCAACCGCCAGAACCGGTCTTTGATGAAAATTTCACGGGCCCAAGATGGCACTTCGATGTACCCTGCTTTCGATACCCGCGCGAGTTCGGACGTAATTACAATCGGGTCTCGCACGTCTTCCAAGGTGTGGGAACAAATCGAAAAATCGAAGTAGTCGTCCGGCCACGGCCAGTCACCGGCGCAGGCATCATAAACCAGCCAGGTTTCTTCGGAAAACCGTTCCCCGTCTTCAGGGTCGAGCGCCTCGTGGGTACGCCGCGATTGATACGGCATGATATCGAGAACATGGGTCGCCAGATTGAACGGATTATGCCAGCCCCCAACATCGAGCACGTTGGGCAGATTCCTGCAGGTATGCTGAAGTTTGGTGATGTTCGACCGGAGAATCATAATGAACCTACCGCAAGCTGGACGGACGGAGTGCCTAGGCTGTACCGCAGATTTGGTCCGTGTCGAGTTGGCGGCTTGCGCCAAAGGGAAAATTGTCTCAAAACAAATCACCCATAGCCCGTTCTCCGGAATCGAACCAGTAGAAATTGACTTTGCGGAACCTAAAAAGACGGAAATTCCTGAACCTGGCGCCCGTGTTTCTAGGAGGCGTCGCCCTGGTGTCGCCAATTTGCCGCGCGGCTCTCGGTGCCGCCCGTCCCAACGATCCGGTTGACGCCCTGCTGACACGGCTCGTCCCCGAGAACGCTATGACGCTGCGCGTAGCAGGGGTAGTGGCCGCGCTACCGGATGCCCGGAACGATGCTGAAGTGCTCCGAGACGGCATTGCCGCAGTATTTCAGAAGGATGACGTCAAAACCGAAGGCACCGCCCGGGCGTTTCTAGACTGGCATATTAGGTCAGATTTCGACGAAGGGCGGACCATGAAAATGGATGGCTGGCACCTGTCGAAAACCGAGATGGGACTTATGTTCCTAGCATCGGAATACAGGTCGAGGTGATTTGTTTTCCAATCTAGACAGTTTTCCGGACGAACATTCACTGGAATGTGATCTCTGCATTGTCGGCGGTGGTGCGGCAGGCATCTCCATCGCACGTGAGTTTGCCGATACGGCACTGAAGATCTGCCTGATCGAAAGCTCGGCCGAATATCATCAGCCAAGCCAGTTGCTTTACGACGCCGACCAGCGCCCACCGAAACGTGCCCGCAGTATCGAGGGAGGCGTTCATTACGGGGCGGAGGCTATCCACAGCCGCCTGCGGTTTTTCGGCGGCAGCACCAATCACTGGGGCGGATATTGCGTTCCGCTCACGCCTCACGACCTGGAAACGCACGACTGGATGCCGGAAAGTGGCTGGCCCATCGACTGGGCTGAACTCAGTCGTTTCTATCCCCGGGCGCAGGCGCTGTGCGAGGCCGGGCCATTCGTATACGACGAAACACTTTGGCAGGGTACCGGGGTAAAACATTACGATTTCGACGGCTCCCGTCTTCGGAACCGGTTTTATCAATTTAGCCCGCCGACCCGGTTCGGCGACCGGTATGGCGACGAACTTCGCCGCGCGCGGAATATCGAAATCATTTTCAACGCGAATGCGACGAATATTGGGCTGAGGAAAAACGCCCGGTCGGCAAAATCCGTCACGGTGAAATCTTTTTCGGGAAAGCAGGCCACGGTGCGCGCCAGGCACTTTATCGTCGCCTGCGGCGGCATCGAAAACGCGCGTTTGCTGCTGGCTTCGGACGACGTAGCCACAAGCGGCGTCGGAAACGTAAACGACCTGGTCGGACGCTATTTCATGGATCATCTGTACGACTCAGTGGGATCGCTACTGGTGTCAGCTAGGCCGGACCGTCTGCTGCAGCAATACGCCCAGATGACCTCGACAAATCCGTCTCACCCCCTTTCCGGCGATGAACCGGTGCCGTTTCAGGCGGCGCTATGCGTATCGGAACAAGCACAGCGGAGAAACCGGACCGGGGGCGCTGCGATCTTACTGCGCGGAGATTGGGAAACCGCGGATGAAGGCATACGCGCCGTATACAAAGCCCTCGACCCGGCCTCCGAAGCTCACGCGTCGAAAAAAGGGAGCAACCTGCTGGATATTTTGTCCAACCTCGACACCGCCCTGCCGGAAATGAAAAAGGTCATCCAAGGAAAACAGCCGGACCACCTACCAGTACTTTTCTGCATCGCCGAACAGGTTCCGAACCGATCAAGCCGAGTGCTGCTGGATACCGCACATGACGCGCTGGGCGCCCGCCGCGCGTTGCTGGACTGGCGGCTAACGGATCAGGATCGCCGCACGTTTGCACAGATGCCGGCGTTGCTCGCCGCCGAGTTCGGGCGCCTGGGTATCGGCCGGGTATATACGTCCCCTTGGCTGGACGACGAAGCTATGTATCTGTACCGGGACGATTTCTCGCGGATACTCGAACCCGGGAGGCATCATTCCGGAACGACGCGCATGGCGTCGACGCCTGATCGCGGAGTCGTCAACGTGGATTGCCGGCTTTTTGATGTTGAAAACGTCTCTGTCGCAGGCAGTTCGGTGTTTCCGACCATCGGGCACGCGAACCCCACACTGACGATCCTTGCACTGTCGCTGCGGCTCGCAGACCACCTCAAGAAGGAACTTGGGTAGGCCTCGCCAAGTCAGGCGCGGGTGATCGCCTTGATAGGCGGTTTGGCGACACCGGAGCGCTGGGCGATTTCAGCATCCTGCTCTTCGATGGCGCGCTGTGCCAGATCCATTACATCCTCGGTGCCGAACGGGTCGACCAGCAATTCGCCCGAAATGCGCCGGTTGGAACTCAGGCTCCCGTCTTCGTAGACGACGTTGAAAACCTGTGCGACCGGTTTGGTAGATTTCTTTTTCCTGCCGGCCATGGCCGCAACTCCAAAAATGTGTGAATAAAAACAAACCCTCGCCGGTCGGTGCACGACAAGGGGAAAATTGGTAGCGGGAGAGGGACTTGAACCCCCGACACG
>DKQG01000029.1:52205-57422 GCA_002471575.1 Alphaproteobacteria bacterium UBA7314
CGGATTATGATTCCGCTGCTCTAACCAGCTGAGCTACCCCGCCACGGGCCGCAGCATATAAGCGCTTGGCCGATTTTCGTCAAGACTTGGAAGCATCGGTGACCTAGACATTTGCATCCCTCGGAAAGGGTTCGCGATATGCTCCAGTTTCCCGACAATCTCTCGACAATACGCCATGTTAGAGGGTCCGGCGGCAGCGGCCCGCGCGGGGTTCGGCTACGTAGGGATGCAGTTTCCCTGCTACCTTGATCTGGAAGACCTGAACACCCGGCTGGCCGGAAATGGTCTGAAACTGCAGGTTCTGAACCTCCCGGCGGGTGATCCTCCGCAGCGCAGCAAAGGCTATGCGAACATGCCCAAGAAAACGCGACGAATTCTGCGAAGCCTTGGCGCTCTGAGCGCGTTTTGCCAAAACTCCGTGCCCAGCCAGCACGAACCCGGCTCCGGCACTATGAATTTCTGCGCGATTTTCACCGCGATAGGTGCTGCGGAATACGACGGGTTCGTCGCCGCGGAATACCCTCCCGCGGGTAACAGCGAACACGGATTGAGATGGCTGCAGACATACGCCTAGGCTCTAGGCCGCGCGCTGAATCCAGCCACCACCCAGAAGGCGCTCGTCGTCGTAGAACACGCAGGCCTGACCCGGTGCAACGGCGCGCTCCGGCGCCTTGAGCGTTACGGTCGCGGTACCGTCATCGCCCAAGTCCAGCGACGCAGGCACTGGGTCCTGCGTCGATCGCACCTTCACGGTGAGGTCCAGTGGGCCGTCATGTGCGTCGCCCAGCCAATTGACCGCACCAAGGCGCACAACCGTCTCACCCATGGCGGAGGCAGGGCCGACCACCACACGGCGGGCGTCCGGTTCTATGCGAATGACGTAAAGCGGCTCTCCGGTCCCGCCGACACCGATGCCGCGGCGCTGGCCGATGGTGAATTTGATAATGCCGTCATGCCTGCCCAGCACCTTACCGTCTAGATCGACGATATCGCCAGGATCGATTGCGCCGGGGCGGATTTTAGCTACTACCGCAGCGTAATCTCCATCTGGCACGAAACAGATATCTTGGCTGTCGGGTTTGGCGGCGACGGGCAAATTGAACCGTTCGGCATGCGCGCGCACCTCGTTCTTGGGCATCCCGCCGAGCGGGAAACGCAGAAAATCCGCCTGCTCCTGCGTCGTCGCAAACAGGAAATAGCTCTGGTCGCGGGCTGGATCGACGGCGCGACGAAGTTCGGCGCCCGACTCCGTACCGACACGCTGGATGTAATGACCGGTGGCCAGCGCGTCGCCCTGTAAATCCTTCGCGGTTTTCAGAAGGTCGCGGAACTTGACCGTCTGGTTGCACAGCACGCAGGGAACCGGCGTCTCGCCACGCACGTAGGAATCGGCAAACGCATCGATCACATCTTCGCGGAAGCGGGACTCGTAGTTCAGCACGTAATGCGGGATGCCGACGGTCTCGGCGACCCGCCTGGCATCGAAAATATCCTGCCCGGCGCAGCAAGCCCTCTCTCGCTTTACCGCTTCGCCGTGGTCGTAAAGCTGCAACGTGACACCGACGACGTCGTAGCCTTCCTCCGCGAGCAGCGCCGCCGTCACGGAACTATCGACGCCACCCGACATCGCGACGACGACACGGGTGTCCGCCGGGTCTTTGGAAAGGCCGAGGGAATTCATTGCGCGGAATATAGGGCTTTTGGAAAAGCCGACAACTGCCTTTTAAGCGGATCTGATCCAAATCGCCGTGTCGTGGAACGCCGCCCCGCCGTTGGGCTTTGCCGGATCGGCACTGGTCAGCAGGTTGATCCCTATGCCGCCCTCAAAGGCGTCGTTAGGCCAAATGCTTTCGACGATCGCAACGCCCTGCTCTACCCCGTCGAAAGCCCCAACCCGCAATACCAGATCGCCGCGGTCGTTGCCAATCCGCACCCTGTCACCGTCACTGACGCCCAGATCCAGGCAATCGGCTGGGTTGACTAGGATCGTTGGCGTCCGCTCGTTGGCGATCGAGGTGTCGGTTTCGGTGAAACTGGTGTTCAGGTAATTACGCGACGGCGCCGTCACCAGCCGGAACGGCCGCGCGTCGTCTACACGGTCGATAACATCGCAGAAATCCGGCAGGGCGGGCAGCGCTGCATGATCCGGTCCCTGTGCCGACCAGTCGGCACGGAAGCGGAACCTGCCGTCCGGATGGGGGAAACCGCTTAGGAAGTGGTTTTCCTCGAATGAAGGACGAATTTCGATGAAACGCTTTTCCTTCAGGTTGTCGGCGGTGCCGAAACTGTTGGTCTGCAGGATTTCGTCGATCACCTCCCAGGCAGACATACCGAAGGCGCGGTGCTCAGCGCCCAATCTTTTGGCCAAGCCGCTAATCATGTCGTGGTTGCTGCGGGCCTCTCCCAGGGGTTCAAGTATTTTCGGCCCCATCTGCAGATAGGGATGCCCGTAAGAGGTATAAATATCGTCGTGTTCGAGGAACGTCGTCGCCGGAAGGACGATATCTGCCAGCTTAGCCGTATCGGTCAGGAACTGTTCGTGAACGCAGAGGAACATTTCATCCTTCATCAGCCCGTTACGGACCTTGCCGGATTCCGGCGCAACGACTGCCGGGTTGGAGCTTTGCACCAGCATGGCCGTTACGGGCGGCCCGCCATTCAGGGGCCCTGGCTCGTCGTTGAGGATCGGCCCCAGCCGCGACATATCGAGCCGCCGCACATCAGGGTCGTCGATCCCGGTCACTACCGAGGTGTTCAGGCTGAAGTTCTGACCGATAGACCCGTACAGCCCGGCGCCGGGGTGCTTCCAGGCACCCCGTATCGCCGGCAGGCAGCTAACAGCATGCAGAGACGCGGCCCCGTTGCGCGACCGGGAAAACCCGTAGCCGAGCCGGATAATCACTCGCTCTGTCGCGCCGTAATCCCTCGCCAGCGCCTCAATCTCCTCGACCGGCACGCCGGTGATACCCGATGCCCATGCCGGGTCTCTCGCCTGTACGTGCGTTTCCAGCGCATCCGCGTCGTTAGTGAATTCCGCCATGTACCCACGGTCGGCATGACCATCGCGAAACAGGACGTGCATAACCCCGCAGGCAAGCGCCGCGTCGGTGCCGGGGCGCGGCCGGATGTGTACATCCGCTTGGCGGGCCGTTGGTGTCCGATAGGGGTCGATGACGATCAGCTTCGCGCCCCGTTCCTTGCGGGCGCGGCTGATATGGGTCATCAGGTTAACCTGGGTGTATACAGGGTTGGACCCCCAGACGATGATCAGGTCGGACTCAGCGAATTCTCGCGGATCGCAACCCTTCTGCGCGCCAACGCCCGCTTCCATGCCAGCCAGCATTACCGACGAGCAGATCGTGTTGTGCTGGCGCGAATACCCCATGGCATTGCGCAACCCCTGGATACTATCGCGCTGCACCTTGCCCATCGTACCAGCATAGTTATAAAGCCAGACAGTCTCCGGGCCGCGCTTCTGCGAGGCTTTGAGGTAGTTTTCGGCCACGATATCGAGTGCGTCGTCCCACGATATCGGTCCGAAATCGTCGATCGTGGACGTATGCGATTTTCCACCCTTGCGGCGCATCGGCTGCGTCAGCCGCCCGGGATGATGCACTCGCTCGGCATAGCGCGCGACCTTGGCGCAGACGACACCGGCGGTATACGTGTTGGCATCAGACCCGTGAACACGCCCTATCTTCTGTGGCGACTCGAGCTCAATATCCAGCGTACACGCGCTAGCGCAATCGTGCGGGCAGACTGAATGGGCGATGTCGAGCGACATGGTCGTTACCCCTAGGAGTATTTGATGCGGAGTATAGGCGATAAATCATGTCATTTGCATGATAGGATTTGCGCAGGCGCCTGACCCGAACCCCGGCGCGCCGCTCGGTTACGATAGGCTCCTGCGACACCGGGTCCGGGATGGGTGAGCTGGAAGGGGCCGACCGGAGCATCTCTGGAGCGCAGCTTAAATTTCTGGCGGCGCGAAGTTCGTCCATATTCGAGAGTTTTTACTGAACCACCGGCCATGCGATGCGGCTCGGTATGCGCGGCTAGCGGGTCGGAGACGACTACGACATGCTGTCGGTGACCGAAGGCGCCACGGATGACTCCGAGTTGCCGCAAAGCGCGCTGATGAACGCCTTCGCGGAAGGCATGTGCAACCCACACCCAGCCCGGACGGAACGGCGCGTGAAGGACAATCGTATTACCCGACCTGCACCCGTTCGCCCGTCTCCACTGATGTGACAATCGCTTCGAGGATCTGCGTTGCATGCAGAATCTGGTCCGGGGTCGCGGGAAACGGCTTGCCGCCCTCGCAATCGCGGGCGAAGCATTCCATCTGGTCCTTGATGGTCGCCATACCCGGGTAGTCATACCCATCCCAGGTTTCCGATTCCTGCGTGCCGTCCGTTTTCACCGCGTTGAAGAGGTCGTGCCCGTAGATGCTGCCCCAGCCCAACGTGCCGAACGTGCGAACCTGCCAGAGATGCCCGGTAGCGGCGACAGTCCCCAGATAGCCGACCTGTCCGTTTTCGAAATCCATCAGAATGCCGGTGGCATCGTCGATATCGAACGGAATGGCGACCCGCCGGCTAACCGCCAGCACGCTTGAAACGCGTCCAAACAGGTTGACGTACATGTCGACCGCGTGAATGCCGAGCGACGTCATCCCGCCGGCCGGGCTCTCGGCGCGGCTGTCACGCCATTCGCCGGAATAACCCGCCATGTTGGCTGAGAAATTACCCTCGATCTGGATCATGTTGCCCAGGTCGCCGCTATCGATCATCCGTTTCAGCTTGATCGCGTTGGGCGAAAATCGGCGATTATGGCCGATGGCCACCTTCAGCCCCTTCGCAGCCAGCGCATCGAGCGCGGTTTTGGCCTGATCGCCGGATAGACAGAACGGTTTCTCGCAGAACACGTGCTTGCCGGCGTCGACCGCCGCCATGATCTGGTCGAAATGAGCGCTGTGCGGGGAGGCCAAGACCACGGCATCGACCGCATCATCCGCCATCACGTCTTCGTAGCTCGAATGCAGCCGGATATTTTTCTCTGCCGCATAATCCTCCACCTTGGACAGGGTCCGCGTGGTTCCCGCCACGAAGCTGATGGCGTCGCTGCCATCTGCGACCGAATTGACGAGCGTCTGTCCCCACCGGCCCATGCCGACGACGGCTGCATTGATCATGATATTCCCTCTTTTTTCCCTCT
>DKQG01000029.1:57754-68911 GCA_002471575.1 Alphaproteobacteria bacterium UBA7314
CCCTCTCCCCAACGGGCGAGTGGGGGCGGTAAGACAAACCAGTCCCCTCTCCCTTAAGGGAGAGGGTGTGTCGCCGTCGGGCGACGGAAGCGAGGCAGGCTATTCAGCGGCGTCCTGCGGCACCAGCATGTCGTACCACGGTTTGTTTTCACGGGTTTTGGCGTCGTCGACATGCAGGGCTTTGACTTCCGTATATTCGTTCATGCCCTCTTCGCCGAACTCCCGGCCGATGCCGGACTGCTTGTAGCCGCCGAACGGCATCTGTTCAGAGAGAAGATGCCAATCATTGATCCAGACGGTGCCGGTCCGCATTTTCCCCGCCACCGCTCGGGCGCGGTCGATATCTTCGGACCACACTCCGCCACCGAGACCGAATATGGAGTCGTTTGCGATTTTCACAGCTTCGTCCTCATCCTGGTACTTCATGACGCACAACACCGGGCCGAAGATTTCTTCCTGGGCGATGACCATATCGTTGGTCACGTCGGTAAAAACCGTCGGCTTGATAAAATAGCCGTTGGCGAGATCGCCATCGGCGGCACGTTCGCCGCCACAGACCAACGTGGCCCCTTCGGTCTTGCCCTTTTCGATGTAGTCCAGAACCGTGCTCATGTGGCTTCCCGACACCACTGGACCGATCTTGGTCGCCGGATCGAGCGGATCGCCCAAAGGCAGCGAGTTCAGTTTGGCAACCATCTGGCCGACGAAATCGTCGTGCTGATCGGCGGGCAGCAGCAGCCGCGTGCCGGATTCGCATACCTGGCCTTGATGATAGAATGACGCAAAGATTGACCCGTCGATGGCAATATCCCAGTCGGCGTCGTGCAGGACGATATTCGGGGACTTGCCGCCGCACTCCAGCGTCACCTTTTTCAGCGTGCCAGACGCCTTGGCCATGATGTCCTTGCCGACCTCGGTCGAGCCGGTAAAGGCAATCTTGTCGACGTCCGGATGCGTGGTCAGTAGTTCGCCTATCTTGCCACCGGGACCGGAGATGATGTTGACAACGCCGGGCGGGAAGCCGCATTCGTCAACGATCCGCGCCAGCTCCATGGCCGACAAAGGCGTGTCCGACGCGGGCTTCAGGACAATCGTATTGCCGGTCCCGAGTGCCGGGCCCAGTTTCCACACCGCCATCATCAGCGGGAAATTCCACGGAATGATCGAAGCGCAGACGCCGATGGGCTCGCGAATGGTGTAATTATACGACCGACCGGGGCGCGACATGCCCTCGATTTCCTTAGGCTCGGAATTGAATTTTTCAGCCATCGTGCCGAAATAGTTCATCTGGCGCTGGGCGAGGAAGGCGTCGGCGCCGGTCTTGGCGATTGTGCCGCCTGAATCGAGCGATTCCAGCCGCGCCAGATCCTTCATCCGTTCCTTCATCTTGGACGACAGTGCGCAGATGATTTCGCCACGTTCCGCACCGGTCATTGCCGGCCACGGGCCGTTATCGAAGGCATCGCGTGCCGCCGCAATAGCCGCTTCCGCGTCAGCAATGCTGGCAACCGGAATATTGGCGATGGCTTCACCGTTCCAAGGATTGAAAGTAGGCTTGCTCTCGCCGCCTTCCGCATCGACAAATTTTCCGCCGATATACAGCTGATAGGTATCCATGTCCCGGGGCCTCTGGTTTCCGTGTGAATGATCGACGGAAACTTATCTCAGGGGCGCTGGGCCGTCCATATCACTCAGATAGGGCGACAAACGCGCCGGCGTTCGGGCGTAAAAACCGTTCCCCGTGTACCACGGTAAGAAGATACCCCTCCCCAGTGAGTAGTAACCGTAAACACTGGAGGGGAGACAGGATGAAATAACTCACCGACAAGTTCATCGGTGCATTCACACTCGTCCCTTTCAGCTACGGCGCTGCAGTCATCGTCGGCATAGGCGGCGGCGCCACATCCATCGAAGTGCTGGAGATTTCGTGCGCATTCGGCCGCGCCCTCGTCACGATGACCGATGGCAGTGGCACGGTATCGGGATGTAACGTGAACCCCGCCGTCAGTCTCTGCATTCTGACGGCGGGACGGATGCATGTAGGCGACTTCATCGGCCACGCCATCGCTAAGATTCTCAGTGCGCTTGCAGCCGCAATTATGTATCTGATCCTGTCGAGCAAGGCGTCCGGCCGGACAAGCGGCCTCAGTCAGAACGGCTGGGCGAGGGGTATATCGACGAATACAACACGTTCTCGGCCGTGATGTTCGACGCCGTCGCAAAGTTACTCTTCCAAGCCTGTATTCTGCGCGTCACGCAAAAGGGCGCGCCGGCACATCTGATTGGTGTCGCCATCAGGACAACGCTGGTCTTTATCCATATCGTCTGCATCAACGTGACAGGTTTGTCAGTGGGCCCGACGCAGTCAATCGGTCCGGCACTCGTCGGCATCGGCGGAAACGCCGAAGCGGTATTGCAGCTCTGGCTGCTCATCGTCGCGGCCACGGGCGCCTCGGGCCTGATACTCCAACCCGGGCCCCCATCCGCCGAAAAAGACTTAAAAAGCGGCAGGCACGGCCGGTCTGGGCCTGCCGTTATTCGGATGGACTGAAATCCGCCGCCGAATACGCCGCCGGGTGGCGTACGGAAATATCGCGCAGTTCGTCAACGTTCCGGCAGCCGAGTTGTCCCAGCGTGGCGCTGATATCGTCGATATAGACGTCGATCAGGTGCGCAGGCCCTTTTTCGCCCAGCGCCCCGAGGCTCCACAGAAATGATTTACCGGCAAACGCCGCGTCCGCCCCCAGCGCCACGGCGCGCGCCACATCGACGCCGGACCTCACACCGCTGTCATAGATTAAAGTCGTACGGTCGCCGACCCGATCAGCAATCGCGGGTAAAACGTCGATGGGCGCCGGCAACGCGTCGATCTGGCGGCCACCGTGGTTGGTGACAAATAATCCGTCGAGACCGAGTTCCATCGCACGCTCCGCATCGTCCGGATGCATGATGCCTTTGAGGACAAGAGGCCCTTTCCATTTATCACGATAAAGCGCGATTTCGTCCCAGGTGAAAGCGCCACCGCTCTCTCGACGGATGAATGCTGCGGACTCGGCGATGCTCATGCCCGGTTCCATGTACGGCGCCAGCGCAGTGAACCGGGGAGTGCCGTTCCGGCGAAGAGACCGCATCCAGTGGGGCGAACGCACCGCATCCATCCTAAGCCGCATGGTCAGCTTGAACGGACTCATGATGCCGCTCTTCACCTCGCGTGGGCGCGTCGTGCGGGTCGGCGTATCGATCGTCAAAACCAGCACGTTGACGCCGGCGTCCTGCGCTCGACGCACGAGGTCGAGACCGATTTTATGGTCGTTCCTGGAAAACCGGTAAAGCTGCAGCCACAAGACATCCGGCGCGATCTCGGCTGCGCGTTCGATATCAATACCGGACAGCAGCCCCAGCGTATAGGGCACGTTCGCTGCCTGCGCTGCCCGGGCAAGATATGTTTCCGCCCCTGGATACGCGGTTCCCGGACCGCCAACCGGCGCGATCCCGATGGGCGCGGCGTAGGTTTTGCCGAACAGGGTCGTGTCTGCAGGTGGGGGAGTAATCACCCGGCCGTATCTCGGCACCATCTCGACCGCGTCCAGGGCATTCCAGTTCCGGCGGATACCGGTATCCGCTCCTGCTCCGCCATCGGCATATTCAAAGGCGAAATTCGGCAGACGGCGGCGCGCCCGTTCGCGAAGGTCCTGTGCCGTCGGAAACTGCCGTTTGAGGGCGAGCTGCTCCGGGGTAAGGGCAGGACGCTCTGGCAGGCTGTTGCGGAGTTCGACGGCGGAATCGGACATTTGATTTTCCTGGTAATAAAAACTTCAGGCATTGATTGTAGCCTGATCGGATGCAGATGATCGAGAGGTGCTCGGGACGGTTCAGTAATTCCTGTTAGCACCGCCACCATCGATCGTGACGATGGAGCCGCTCATGTAGGAAGAGCGGGGTGAGGCAAGGAATGCTACCATATCCGCAATTTCGTTGGTCCGTGCCATTCGGCCAAACGGCAACTTCATGTCGCGTTCGATATCGCGCCATCGGTCGGGCGTCCCATATTTTTTCTCGCTGAAGGTCCTCAGCTGGTCTTCCGCCCGGTCGGTCATCGTGAAGCCCGGATTCACCCCAACGATACGTACGCCGTAATCCGGCGATTCACTGCCGGCGGAGCGGGTAAAGGCCATCAGCGCCGCATTGCCTGTAGTGCCGATAATGTAGCGGGAATTGAGCCGCTCGCCCGCATAGCCGATCACGTTGACAATCACCTCTTCCGCACGTTCCTTCATGGCCGTGTAGAAGACGCGCGACAGGTTGATATAGCCGAACACCTTTAGGTCCTAAGACCTCCGCCAGCCGGCCTCATCGGTTTCTTCGAGGCTACCCGCCGACGCCGCGCCAGCATTGTTTACTACGATATCGGCGTCGCGGCAGGCTTCGAACAACGCGTCCTGGTCTTTGGAAGAAGACAGATCGCCCGTATGGGTGCGAATTTCTGCGCTTGGGACCATGGCAGCGATGCCAGCAGTGACCCGGTCCAGACCCTCCCGGCTGCGGGAGGCAATATCGACCGAGCACCCTTCCGCGGCCAGGGTTTCCGCGATAGCGCGGCCGATTCCCTTGCTCGCCCCAGTGACAAGCGCCCTTTTACCATCCAGCTGGAGATCCATACGGCGTCAGAGTTCCTTGGTATCGAAATCAGCGGGCATGATAATTTCCAGCAACTCGCAATCATCGGAATAGCCGAGCACGGTGTGCTTGATATTCGGCGGCTGAAGCCAGCACGAGCCCTCGCGCATCACCACCTCTTGGCCGTCATATTCGCCTTTCATCCAGCCCTTCAGGCAATAGAGGAGCTGGAACTGGACGTCGTGTTTATGCCGCTTCGATACCTCCTCGGCGTCAAACGGAGGTAAAAGCTTGATCACGTGGGCGCGAACCATGCCGCTCGTCGCCTCGACCATACCGAGATCGCGATATTTGGCATAGGCGCGGAGACCTTCTTCGAAGGAGTCGTCTTCGAGGTGGCTGTATTTGAATTTCTGATGCGGTTTCCCGCCCATTTCTCCCATGGTCGACCCCGCGTTCCGTGTCAGCCCGCAGCGGCGCCGCGCGGACGCAGTTCAATGAGATCATGGGCACTGTTTTCGCTAGACAAAACCGCATATACGACGGCTTCAGCCACTTCTTCCGGTGTAAGCGGCTCGAACTTTCGCGCGTTCACCGCCGCGATCACCGCGGGATGATCGCTGTCATTGCGGATATCAGTGTCCACCATCCCGGGGGCGATCTCGCTGACCTTAAGCCCCTTCGACTGCAGCTCGACCCGTAGCGCTCGGGCGAATGCCGATAACGCATGTTTTGTCGCGCAATAGATGGAGCCAAGCGGATAAACTTCCCGCGCGGCTGTCGACGTCATGACGACGATATGGCCTCGCCCGCGTTTAACCATCACCTTCGCGATTTCGTGCGTGACACGGAACGACGCCAGCACGTTGGTCCCGATCATGTTCTCCATGTCTTCATATGTCAGATCCAGGATCGGCGCGTATTTCAGGACCCCCGCATTGCTCACCAGGATTTCAACTTCCGTCGCCTCGGCAACGAGCCTGGCGACAAAATTTCCGTCGTTAAGATCGCCGGCTATGGCCTTGACCCGGTGAGCGCCGTGCTCCCTCAACAGCGCATCGAGCGCTTCCTGGCGACGTCCGGTAGCAATGATCTTCGCACCGTGTTCGATCAAGGCGGCAACGGTTGCCTTGCCGATGCCGGCGCTCGCACCCGTGACTAGCGCGGTTTTTCCGGAAAGATCTCTGCTGATGACCAACAAAGACTTCATTGCACCCGACG
This sequence comes from Alphaproteobacteria bacterium UBA7314, assembly GCA_002471575.1. Classification (GTDB taxonomy): domain Bacteria; phylum Pseudomonadota; class Alphaproteobacteria; order MPNO01; family UBA830; genus UBA830. Next base: position 63,593 of record DKQG01000029.1, read on the forward strand.
ACCAAATTGCCGTCAGCGCAAACAGTGCCAAAGTCACAGAAACGGGTCAACCGAACCGCGTGGAGACAGCCCGCTAGTTGATTTTTTTCCCGCGTCATCGCTTTCTTATCCGGGCCGGCATTGGGCTAAGAAACAAATGAACGAAAACGACATCGCGGCTCCGAATTTGAACGGATAGACATGCCGCCGCGTTCGTAATTAACTAGTAGGAATCGGGCGTCGGAAGACATCCCGGAAAAGAGATATACGAGATAGGGAAGAGAGCAAGATGGCGCGCAAGCTGAAATCTTTCAGCCGACCCAAAGGCGGGACACTGAAAAAATCATATGAAATGATCATCGCCAAACGGCGCAAGGGCACGCTGGAAATCCAGCTTAACCGGCCCGACCGGCTGAACGCCGTCAACGAACAGATGGCTGAAGAGATCATGCATGCAATGGACGCGGTCGAACTCGACCGCAAGATTATGGCCGTCGTGCTGTACGGTGACGAACGGTCGTTCAGCGCGGGTGCAGACCTGGGCGGTTTCCAGGACCTGCCGGAAGACCGCTATGACAATTACCGTGCCCGCTATAACCAGCGCAAAAACCGGCTGCTCTACCGGTTTTTCATGAACTACACCAAGCCGGTGATCACCGCAGTGGAAGGCTACTGCCTTGGCGGCGGTTTCGAGATGGCAATGATGGGTGATTTCATCGTCGCCAGCGAAGGCGCCAGCTTTGGACTGCCGGAAGGAAAGCACAGCCTGATACCCGGGGCCGGCGGCACGCAGAACCTACCGCGGCTGATCGGCGCGCCGCTCGCCAAGGAACTGATCTGGACGGGACGCCGGATTTCCGGTGCGGAAGCAAAGGAATATCGGATCGTCAATCACGTGGTCGAAAAGGGAAAGGCGCTGGCCAAGGTGCGCGAGATTGTCGAGGAGATGAAAGGGGTCGGACCGCTGGCAACCATGATGACCAAACAGTCAATTAACCGCGGCGTGGATATGACCCTGCAGCAGGGTTTCATGCAGGAAGCCGATCTGGCCTACATGCTATCGTGGTCGGACGACCGTCAGGAGGGGCTAAGGGCGTTCTCCGAGCGCCGCAAACCCGATTTCAAGGGACAATAAGAAGAGGAAAAAGCACAAACTAACGGAATCTGATGGACCTCCTCCTCACCGAAGAACAGGTCATGCTGCGCGATAGCGCTGCGACGTTTACGGAACGTCACGGCGGTGCGGCGCGGTTACGCGACATGCGCGGCTCCGAGACAAAGCTTAATACGGATATCTGGCATCAGGCGGCGGAAGCCGGCTGGTTGGCGATCCTGGCGCCAGAATCGTCGGGCGGACTGAATCTGGGTATTACCGAATTATGCCTTGTCGCCGAGGAACTCGGAAAAGGTCTGGTTCCCGAGCCGGTCGCAGCGGTGGCAGCCGTCGCCCGTGCCCTGGGCGACAATGCGGATGAAATCGTCGGCGGCGATCGCGTGGTGCTTCCCGCCCTTATGGAAGGTCCACGTGCCATTGGCGACGAGCCGCCGGCGCTGACGGCCACAGCTGGCGGAGAATATCTGTCGCTCGACGGCTTGAAGACAGGCGTCGCCACTCCGGCGGATGCCGGACAGTTTCTTGTCTCAGCTTCGGGAGCAGACGGTATCGTTCTGGCGCTGGTCGATGCCGATAAAATAGAAATAGCGTCCGGCGAGACGATCGACGGTGCGTCCACCGGGTCGATCATCCTGAACGGCGCGAAAGCCACGCTGGTTGCCGGCTCAAACGAGGCTACTGCTCGAATCGCGGCCCTTCTCAATACACTTCATATGTCGAATGCTGCCGAACTGCTGGGCGTTATGGAGGCTGCGCAAGACATGACGGTGGAATTCCTGAAAACCCGCGAGCAGTTCGATAAGCCGATCGGTGCCTTTCAGGCGCTGCAACACCGCGCCGTGGATAACCTGGCTGCGATCGAGATGTGCCGGTCGCTGATCTATCAGGCGGCGGGGGCCATCGATGATGGAGGCGGTGTCTCGGGACTAGCGTCGGCAGCCCTCTCTCGCAGCGCCCAGTCGGCACTCGACGTGTGTAAATCAGCCATCCAGATGCATGGCGGAATTGGCTTTACCGACGAACACGATATCGGACTTTACCTGAAACGCGCCATGGCTCTCGCCGCCCGATACGGCAATGCGGGTCTGCACCGGAAACGGTATGCGGAATCCGCAGAGGTGCATGATTGAGCCTACAATTGCCCTTTGTGGTCCGCGTACTTAAGAAGAACACAGCATTCAAGGAATAGACCCATGCCCGATCAGTCCTACCGCACCTTTCTGCAGAACCTCGAACAGCAGGGGGAACTGGTACGCTTCATCAAGGAAGTTGACCCGGCCCAGAACATGGCGGCTATCGAGTGGAAAACATACAACGAACTGGGCAAGGCAAGCCTGTTCACCAATCTGAAGGGGCACGAAGGCTGGCAGGCCGCGAGTGAAATTCTGGCGGACCGGAAGAAATGGGCCATCGGCCTCGGCGTCCGCGAAGACGAGATCCTCGACGAGATCAGCGACCGGCTGAAAAATACGGTTAAGACCGTTGATGTCGATTCAAGTTCGGCCCCGGTTCAGGAAGTCGTCTTCGAGGGCGACGATGTCAATATCCTCGATGTCCCGTCGATGATGACATCGGAAGAGGACGGCGGTCGCTACTTCGCGTCCGGCATGGCGATCGTGAAAGACCCCAAGACTGGCATCCGCAACATGTCGATCCATCGCCAGATGGTACTCAACGAGCGCGAAACCGGGTTCATCATGGTCCCGCGCCAGGCCAAGCGCATATACGACATGTACGCAGCCGAGGGCCGCGGCATGCCTGTCGCCATGGTTTACGGCGCGCATCCGGCGATCTTCTACGGATCAGGTTTCACGACGACCTACGGCAAGGACGAGCTAGAGATCGCGGGCTCACTTCTGGGCGAGGGCGTACGCATGGTCAAGTGCAAGACCGTTGATATCGAGGTCCCGGCGGAAGCCGAAATGGTGCTGGAAGGCGAAATCCTCTTCGACAAAATGATTCCTGAAGGACCGTTTGGCGAAATCCCCGGTACCTATGCGGAAGCGACGCATGCCAACGTGTTCCGGATCAACTGCATGACCCGGCGCAAGGATCCCATCTTCTATGCGGTCCACTGCGGCTATCCGACGACGGACACTCAGGGCACGATGGCTCTAGGCATTGAGATCGCGACCAAGGAACAACTTAAAAACGTCGAAGGCGGGCTCGACCTGCTGGATGTTCGCTGTCATCCGTCCGCCGGCATGATGATGGTGGTTCTGAAAATCCGCCCGCGCGTCGAAGGGCAGGCGAAGACAGCGCTGATGGCCGCGCTGTCCGGCGCTTACCTGCATCCGAAGCTCGCCGTCGCGGTGGATGACGACATCGATGCCAATGATCTGCGTCAGGTGATGTGGTCGATGACGACACGTGTTCACGCCGAGCGCGATATCGTGACGATCCCCAACACGCGAGTCTTTGCGCTGGATAATATCTCACCGGTCGTGCCGGGTCAGAATAGCTTCCACCGGATCGGCACTAAGTGGATGATCGATGCGACGAAACCCGCTGTGACTCAGGGCGAAGCCAGGGACCAGTTCGAACGCGCGATGCCGCGCAACTTCGACCACGTCGATCTGGACGAATTCCTGCCCTAGCGCGCGTTTGTCGCCTCCCGCCCGCCAGTTTCCTCGACCGGAACTACGATCCGATACCTCGGTGGTCCATCGCGCCGATAATCGGATGCGGCGTCAGATCCCACTTCGTTGCGAAACGCTCTATGGCGCCCCGCGTAACAGCCGGGTCCATGTCAGGAATCGGAGTCGCGGCGTGGCCAGTAAAGTTTTCCAAGACTGTCGCAGTTTAAGAGTCTATTTCGGGGCGCACATCCATGTCCCGTCTCCTCCACGACTTTTGCGAAGGGTTTTAGCATAGTGTCGCTACCGAATTCTCAACCCCGCTCCCCTGCTGTATAATCAATCGCTCATCTATTGAGGTTCAAAGGCATGCCGGATGCACCGATCTGGATCAGCGAGGCCGAAGTTGTTGGCCTGATTAGCCTGCCGGAGGCGATCGACGCGCTGGAACTTACCCTTGCCCTGGAGGCCAACGCAAAGGCCACCAGCATGCCCAAAACCCACCTCATGGTGGCGGATAACGATGCCATGCACGCGATTGGCGGCGCGGCCTCGGGCGAAGGTATCTGCGGGTTTAAAACCTGGATAAACGTCCAGGGTAAATCCGAGACCACGATGACCCTATTCTCCATGGAGGACGGCGCCTGTCTGGCGGTAATAGAGGCGACCGCACTCGGCCAAATGCGCACCGCGTCCGTTACCGGCGTCGGCACCAAACGCTTGGCCCAGGCTGGCGCCGATCACATGGGCATAGTCGGAACCGGCAAACAATCCCTGCCTCAGATCGCGGCCGTACATGCTGTTCGGTCGCTGAAGGAAGTACGCGTTTCAAGCCGGAACCCAGATACCCGCCGGGCGTTCGCGGAAACGGTCACGGCAGCGCTAGGTATCCCAACGCGCGCCGTCGAGACGGTGGAAGAGGCTGTGTCGAATTCGCCGCTGGTCACCTTGATCACCAACTCGACGGAAGCATTCCTAACCGCCGATATGTTGGCTAAGGGCACCCATCTTAACGCGATGGGCGCGATAGTGCCGTCACGACTCGAATTCACGGACGATGTCTTCGATCGCGCCGACCTGATCGCCGTCGACTCCCTCCGTAGCGTGCGCGATCTGTCGACCGAATTCCGCAACCATTACGGCAAAGACGAAGAAGCCTGGAGAAACGTGCGCACGATTGCGTCCGTGATTGCGCAGGATCAGTCGCGGCCCAACGGGGCCGATTTGACGCTTTTTAAAGCGATGGGCATGGGCCTTTCCGACCTGTCGCTGGCGATCGAGATTCTCAAGCGGGCGCGGGCCAAGAATAAAGGATATCCCGTGCCCGAACGGGTCAAGCTCCCTCCCCGGCTTACCTAGGGGCCGAAAATGGTATTCGATGTCATCGTTGTGGGGAGCGGCAGTGCAGGGCTGTCAGCCGCGATTACGGCCGCTGAAAACGGTGCCTCCACGCTGATGGTCGAAAAAAACGCGGAACTAGGCGGCACGTCCGGCTGGTCGGTCGGTTCCATCACGACCAGCGCATCGCCACACCAGCGGGCGGCGGACATCTACGACACCCCGGATCAGCATTTCTCGGACATGGAACTTTTTCACAGCGAACGCCTGGAAGGCCGAGATAACATCAAGTTGCGCCGTCTGCTGGTCGAC
>DKQG01000029.1:69243-252633 GCA_002471575.1 Alphaproteobacteria bacterium UBA7314
CGACTACCGCCGCAATCGGCCGGATATTTTTTTCCGCGCCAGTTCGCTGGCGGAGCTGGCCTCGAAAACCGGCATGGACCCGGCCAAGCTCGAGGAAGCAGTCATGAACTACAATGCAAAGGATGCCGGCGGGGAGCGGCGCCCATTCGTTACACCCCCATTCGTGGCGCTCGGTCCGGTTCAGTCCTACATCATGAGCAGCGACGGCGGGCTCGCCGTGAACGAAAACCTTCAGGTGCTCGGGATGGGAAACCTACCGATTCCCGGACTATACGCTGCCGGGTCGACCGGTCAGGGCGGATTGCTGCTGGAAGGACACGGACATCACCTAGGCTGGGGTTGCACCTCTGGCAGGATCGCCGGCCGCCACGCGGCGCTAGCGGGACAGAACAACGCCAATCGGGTCTTTGGCCAGACCTAGCCTGCGCGCCTGTTGCGTCGGTCTGTCATTTTTTGAGCCAGCTTAGGCGCGGTGCCGGGCCGCGACCACGGACAGCGGGCGATACAGATGCCGCAGCCCAACGCTTCCCCGAAATAGGGAATGCACTTATCGAAATCGACATACCATTTTTCGACGCCGCGGACGGTCTGCTTAGTCTCCAAAATCGCGCCCGGCGGACAGGCTTTGGTACACACCTGGCAGCTCGAACAGAAATCGTCGGCGCCGAAGATGTCGGGCGCATCGCCCAGCAGGGGCATATCCGTGGTGACAGCGGACAGGCGAAAGGAAGAACCGTAGGTCCGGCTAATCATGGACCCGTGCTTACCCAACTCCCCAAACCCTGCGGCGATGGCCGGCGGAATCATCAGCAGCGCCGAGGCATAGGGCCCTGCGTAGGCCTTGGCGTAGTGTCCCTGTTCGAGAATGTGATTCGACAGATTGCGGCTGACCCGGGCGGCGCGGTTGTACTGTTCGCCGACTTCGATGCTGGAGTGCGCCGTCTCGATGGTATCCGGCGCGGTATTAAGGCGTTCCTGATCCATCACCACGCCGATCATGATGACCCAGGCCTCGTTGATCTCGTACCCTTCGTAGACGTATTCTGGGTCCATGGGCACGATGCCCACCATGTCGGCCTCGTTGTGGAGAGCGAAATTCTTGATCTCCGCCGTCCAGTCGGCGGGATCTTTGTCTATGCGCTGAGTTGCAAGCTCCACCGGGCGGGGACCGCGCGGGGCCTTGGGCGAATAGGTCTTGCGGACGAGCGGCGACAGGCGATGATGATCGAGGACCACCTCCTGCAGCTCCCCGAAAGGCTGTTTCGTCGGCGGATGCCAAAAAATGGCGATGCCCGCCGTGGGTAGGTCTCGCCTAGCCCGTTTATGTCATTGCCCGACACTTTTGGAAAAGCGTCGAGAAACTTGGGTTTGGGTGCGTAGTCGTCATGCGGTTCGGCCATCAGGCAGGCATCTCCGGAAGCTCTACGGTCCAAGCATCGTAGCCGTAAACCCAGTCGGGATCAGTTTTTTCGCGCATGAATTCGTTGCGGTGTGACGTCGCCTGCACCTCAGTGGTACGCGGCTTTCGCGCCGCCTCGAAACGCCGGAACGCGGCGGGGACATCGTCCAGACCGCCGTCGACAAGACACCGCGACAGAACCACGGAATCCTCCAGCGCGTTGGCCGCACCCTGCGCCATGTAGGGAGTCATGGGGTGGCAGGCATCTCCCATCAGGACAATATTGCCCTGCGTCCAGTTGGGTAGCGGATCGCGTTCGAAGATCGCCCACTTATGCACCGCCGGGCAGGCATCCAGCACGGCGCGCACGTCTGCATGAAAATCCGCAAAAGCGGCACGCAAATCATTCACGTCGCCGGTCTCGGACCAGGACTCGACCCGAAATTCCGGTGCTGGCTGGCTGGTGGTGAAGTAGATTTCGTCCCGCGCGGCTGTCACGTAATAGATAACGATATGACGGTCCGGGCCCCACCACTTGGCACTTTCATCCATCAGCTCGTAACCGTTCATCAGCTTCGACGGAAACGCTGTGCGATAGGCAAGTCGGCCTGTGAAACGGGCTTCTTCCGCGCCCAGCATCCAGTCCCGCACCGGCGAATGTACCCCGTCGGATGCGATCACAGCATCGTATATCACGGTTTCGCCGTTCTCGAATTCCAGCGTCACACCGTCTTCAGACTGATCGACCCCGCAGAGCTTGTGCCCATAGCGAATAGTTTCGTTCGCCACCGCGCCGTGCAGCGCCGCATGCAGATCGCCCCGATGCATCAGCAGATAGGGAACTCCATAACGTTCGAGCGCATCCGGCCCCAGCGGGTGGTCATTGGTCAGACGGCCTGTGTCGTGGTCCCGGTTACGCCAGTGCGGGGGTTCGAACGCCGATGCACGAATCTGTTCACCGACGCCTATCCCGTACAGCACGCGCATAGCGTTCGGGCTCATCTGGATGCCGGCGCCCATGCGGGCAAAAGCGGGCGCTTGCTCGTAAATGGTCGTCTCGACCCCCGCCCTGCGTAGACAGGCCGACACGGCGAGCCCGCCGATACCGGCGCCGATTATGGCGATGGAGGGTTGAGACATCATACCGTTAGTTTAGCTCGAAACATCACGCAGAGTAGCCAGCGTCACGCCATCAGCAAAACCGACTTGCCGACGATCTTTCGTTCTTCCAGCATTGTAATGCCGTCCATGTAATCGTCAAATTTCAGGCGGTTCATGATGTTGGGATCGATCTTGCCGGCCAGCAGCAGTTCGTAGAGCGCGGCCTGCGCCTCACCGACGAGGGGAGAGCCGTCTTTGATATAGTAATTGACGGTCGACCCGACGACCGAGATGTTTTTCAGCAGCAGATAATTTGTGCGCACCGCCGGGATGGTACCAGATGTAAAGCCGGAAACGACCACCCGCCCTTCGTTGGCAATAGCACGCAGCGTGGCGTCGAATACCTCCCCGCCCACCAGATCAAAAGCAAGGTCGATGCCGTGCTTATCGGTCGCGGCCATCACCTGGGCGCGAAGGTTGTCCTTTAGATCGTCGGCAGTCAGATCGATAACAGTGTCAGCGCCTGCCGCCATGACCGCATCCCCTTTCGACGGCGTTGTCAGACCGGCGAGCACGGTTTTCGCGCCGAGCGCCTTCGCCAGGCTGACAGACGCCAGTCCGACCCCGCCGGACGCGCCGTTGATCTGCACCACTTCGCCGGGCTGCAGGCCGCCGCGCCGGGTCAGTGCGAGATAGGCAGTCAGATAGGCGAGGCCCATGGCGGCCGCCGCGTCATAGTCCACGCCATCGGGCAGCGGAAACGCCAGCGCTGCGGGGCAAACTGCCTTTTCGGCCATACCGCCGTGGATCACGTGGGCAATCACCCGGTCGCCGACCTTGTGGCCGGTGACGTTCGCACCAACGGCTTCGACGATCCCAGCCGAATCCTTGCCCGGCGTAAATGGCGGCGGCGGATTGTTCTGGTACTTCCCGTCCAGCGACAGCAGATCGGTGAAGTTAATGCCGCAGGCTTTCACATCGACGAGAATCTCGTCATCGCCCGGCACGGGATCCGGCACATCGGCGATGGCAACACTGCGGTTGGAGGTATCGGTGATGACAACGGCGCGCATGGCGGTTCTCCCTATCGGTTTTTCTTGATTTGTCGGTTCAGTCGTTCTCGCCTTCAGGAAACATCGTTCCCTGGTGTGGCGATATCGGAATATCCTTCGCCGCCCCGTCTTCCATGATCCCGGCGAGGTTCTTGGCAAGCTTCTTCTTGTACTCCAGGTCCGACTGGCGCGCGATCTGTACCCGCTGCGCCTGGGGCGAACCCGCGCCGTGCATGGATTCGGTAAGGTACCCGACCGCATTTCGGCCCAGCGTCATGTTCTCGATCAGGCGCATAATACGAAGCCGGTCTTCCGCCGACACATCGGACCGGCCCTTGAGGAACTTCTTAAGCAGCGGGCCCGTGACCTCGCCGTTCAGATCCTGTTCCGACGGGGCCGTCACCATCAGTCCGCCGGCGAGATCCTGCGCGATGCGCGATAGCTCATATGGAAACCGCGTAACGTTGTGCTTGCACACATTGGCCAGCATGTCATTGCACTGGAAATTACCCGATTTGGTCTCGAAGCTCTCATGCGAGGCCGCGATACCGGACGAATAGATGGTTTCGTTCAGATGCGTCATCTCCACCAGCTTGTCGCGGATGTGCGATGCGTTCGGCACACCGTTGTAATCCGCCACCGTCGCCGCCGCACCAATCATCACGTCGCCGAGGCCGGTTTTGCAGACATAGGATCGGCGGTGATAGGACGTGAACCTCTCCACTAAGTCGGACGCGAATTCAAATTCGCCGTTCATGAAAATAAGCTCGTTTGGCACGAATACATCTTCGATGATGATCATCGCTTCCTGGCCACCGTACTGGGCGTTGCCAACATCGATATCGCCGTCTTCCATCGACCGCGTATCGCAGGACTGTCGACCGTAGATGAACGTGAGCCCCGGATCATCGATCGGGATCGCGCAGACCACCGCATAGTCCTGATCTTCCTCGGTCAGCCGCATCGTTGGCATGACCAGCGCCCAGTGAGAATTGATGCAGCCGGTCTGGTGCGCCTTGGCGCCGCGGATGACCACGCCGTCGTCGCGGCGTTCGACGATATGAACGAACATGTCGGGATCGTCCTGTGCCGCCGGACCCTTGCTGCGGTCTCCTTTCACGTCGGTCATCGCGCCGCCGATGACGTAATTCGCTTCCTGCATTTTACCAATGAAGTTTTTGAAGCGGTCATGATAGCGCGTGCCGTGTTTCTGATCGATCTCGTAGGTCACGGAATGCAGAGCGTTGGTCGCATCCATGCCGACACAGCGCTGGAAACACGTGCCGGTCAGCTGGCCCAGCTTACGCTGTAGGCGGTTCTGCATCACCACGTCTTCGACGTTTTCGGTAACATGCAGGAACCGGTTCACGGTCTTGCCGCAGATCGAGGATTTCGCGCTTGCGAGGTCGGGGTTCTCGTTAGCTAGGTCATAGGTCCTGGCCACCGCGTTGATCGACGGACGGATAATAGGGTGGTCGACCGGCTCGTCCAACAGTTCGCCGAACAAATAGACCTTCAACCCCCTGCCCCGCAGGCTCTCGATGTATTCCTCGCCGGATGAGATCGGTTTGACCGCCGTCTCCGCCAAAAGTGAGCTGTCACCGTCCATGGGCATGCCCCATCTCCGCCTGAATAAATTCAACCATCGAATGATAGACTAGCGGGTTGTGCAGTGCAAAATAAGTTGCTTTCCAACCCCGGTTGGAACCCCGGCCTTGTGCCGGGGCCCAGACAGCGTATACGCTTATCCGACGAATTGGATTTCGGCACAAGGCCGGGATAACATCCTGATACTGGAACTGACAGACCACAATGATGCCCACCGGCACCATCGGCGACATCACTTGGCACCGCATCATCGAGGCGGAAGGCCCGGAGTTCGAGATCGGGTTTCTGCTGCCCGACGCCACGCCCAAGGCGATAGCCCCCTATCGCGATTGGATGGTACCGGATTTCCTCGACCCCGATACGGACAAGCTAATCATGGCTACCCAGTCCTACGTGCTAAAAACTGGGCACCACACGATCTTGATCGATTCCTGCGTGGGCAACGACAAGGAACGTCGGTTCTATCCGCACTGGTCCGGCTTGTCCGACAATAAATATATCGATGACCTCGCCGCCATCGGACTCTCTGTGAACGACATCGACTTTGTTATGTGCACCCATCTGCATGCCGATCACGTAGGCTGGAACACACGGCTGATCGACGGACGCTGGGTGCCGACCTTTCCCAATGCACGCTATGTGTTCGCTGAGACGGAGTACGGCTTTTGGTCGGAACTGAACAAGAAGGGTAAGAAATATTCAGACGGCTGTATTGACGACAGCGTTCTGCCAGTGGTCGAGGCTGGCCAGGCCGACATCGTCGCCGACGATTACGCGTTCAACGACGACATCTGGTTCGAACAAACTCCCGGCCATACGCCGGGCCATGTCAGCATCCGCGTGCGGTCGAACGGCGCCAACGCCATCGTCTCAGGTGACGTGGTGCATACGCCCGTCCAGGTCCGTGAGCCGGGGTGGAGCGCGGTAGGATGTTCCAACCGTGCGCAGTCAGCGGCAACGCGGCATGCCTTCCTTGACCGCTATTGCGAGACGGATACGCTGGTCATGACTGGGCATTTTCCGTCGCCGTCGATCGGCCATATATGCCGACACGGGGACGGGTTCGGTTTTGAGTTCACTCGATAGCGCTCAGCCTTTCGCTGCCTCCTCCCGCAGTTTCACTCGGTGAATCTTGCCAGGAATCGTCTTTGGTACGGCGTCTCGGAATTCGATGGCACGGGAGTACTTATGGGGCGCGGTCTGGTGTTTGACGAAAACCTGGATATCTCTCGCCACATCGTCGGATGGCCCGAACCCCGGCGCGAGTGTAATATACATTATCACGCCGTGGATCTCGTCCGGTAGCTGGCGGACGAGATGATGTCATCGGAACGGCCGACGAACCAGATATAGCCTCCGACATCCCGTATTGCGGTGTCGCCGGTTTAGTAACACCCGTTGCGGAACGCCTCCGCCGTCTCCGCATCGTCGCGGAAATAGCCGCGGAACAGGCCCGGTGTTCGACAATCCATAAGTCCATGACTAACGTTATCATCAGGTACAATATCAACAGACCAGCTCATGACCGACATCGCCTTTCTGCCAGCAAAGCACTTGGCCAACCTGATACGGCGCCGCAGGATCGGGAGCCTGGAGCTTCTAGACCACTACATCGCGCGCGTCGAAAAATACAATCCGGTGCTGAACGCTATCATCGCCACTGATATCCCGGCTGCCAGACGCCGGGCGAGAGCGGCGGACAAGGACGTGGCTTCGGGCGAAAAGCTGGGCCCGCTTCATGGCGTGCCGATGACGGTGAAGGAATCCTTCGACGTCAAAGGCCTGCCCACAACCTGGGGCGTGCCGGAGCGCAAAGACAGCATTGCCGCACAGGATGCCTTGTCGGTACAGCGCCTGCGCGACGCTGGTGCAATCGTATTCGGCAAAACCAACATTCCCATCTGGCTGGCCGACTGTCAGAGCTTCAATGCCAATTACGGAAAAACCTCCAACCCGTGGAACCTTGACCGCACGCCAGGCGGTTCGTCCGGTGGATCGGCAGCGGCGCTTGCCGCAGGCCTCACGGGACTAGAGATGGGCAGCGATATCGCCGGCTCGATCCGCAATCCCGCTGCCCATTGCGGATTGTTCGGCCACAAGCCGACCATGGGCATCTGCTCTACACTGGGTCACACGCTGCACGAAAACGTCGCCCCGATCGACATGCTCGTGATTGGCCCGCTGGCACGCAGTGCAGCCGATCTAGCCGTCGGCCTGTCCGCCATTGTGGGTCTCGACGAAATCGATAGTGCGGGGCTACGGATATCCTTACCGCCCCCGCAAAGAAAACGGCTGGACGAATATCGCGTATCGATCCTGGTAGACGATGAAACTATCCCGCTGACCCGCGATATCGTGGCTTTACAGCAGGAACTTGCGGATTTCCTAAAAAGCAGCAAGGTCAGCGTCGAGATCGGCGCTCGGCCGGATTTCGATGCCGACGAAGCTCACAGGCTTTACGACATCATGCTGCGCGCCACCACTTCCGCCCGCCAGACGGATGCGGAGTTCGACGCCAATACCGCCGCGCGGGACGCGCTTTCCCCGCGGGACGACAGCAAGTGGGCGCGGATGCTGCGCGGCATGACGCTGTCGCACCGTGACTGGACGGCGCTGAACGAATCACGTCACCGGATACGCTGGAAATGGCACGAATTCTTTCAGGATTTCGACCTGATGCTGACCCCCGCGACCGTCATGACCGCGATACCGCATACCGAAACCTTGCCTTACGAGCGCACGATCCAGGTAGACGGAACCCGGCGACCGTTCATGAACCAGATCTGGCTGCCCGGCTATTCGAACTTTACCTATCTGCCCACGACCGTCGCCCCCATCGGTTTTGCGGGCGACGGCATGCCTGTCGGCGTCCAGATCATCGGACCGCAATACGGCGACCGCACGTGCATACAATTCGCGGGCCTGCTTGAAAAATACTACCGGCGGTTCGAACCGCCACCGGGATACGTTTAAACAGTTCAGTCCAGCGCAGCGCCGTCCCGGTTCAGCAGAAGGCGGAGATCCTGTCCCCAGATATTGCGTGGCGCGATCCTGTCCCGTCGGGACATAACAACGGCGTGGCCGATGGCATGCCGGGACCCGAAGCACTAAGCCTTCACCCGGCCGACGCCGTGGCTTCGCGCTCGGCAGACAGACACCGGCCCATCGCCGCAAAAGCCGGAACTTTCGACCAGCGAGACATCGAGGCCCTCGCGCGCCGCCGTGGTCGCCGCGGCCACTCCGGCAGCCCCACCCCGACCACTAAAACGTCGGTGCGAATGATGTCTGTAACGCGCCGGTCGACGGCCGTCACGAGTTGCGGGCCGCCTCTATAAGCCGGAAAAGCCGCTCCGGTGTCGCGGGAATTTCCGTGATCTCGATGCCGAGCGGATTGAGCGCGTCTGATATCGCGTTGGCGATGCAGGCCGGCGCACCGATGGTGCCGCCTTCGCCGAGCCCCCGGAAGCCGCCTATGGTGCCGGGCAGTTCCGCCTCCACGTGGATCACGTCCATCGACGGTACTTCTACTGCCGATGGCACAACGTAATCCACCAGACTGGCGGTCAGCACCTGACCGCTGTCGTCATGGATAACCTCTTCCATAAGAGCGACGCCGATGCCCTGGGCAACCCCGCCATGGGCCTGTCCATCGGCGATCATCGGGTTGATCACTCGGCCGCAATCCTCGACCACGATGTATTTGCCAATCTCAACCTTGTAGGTTTCCGCGTCGATTTCGACCAGGCACATATGGGTCGCTGCCGTCGTGGTGCCGAAGAACGGATCGTACACCTTCGTCGCTTCCAGATTATCGATCTCGTCGCGCATTTCCTTAGGCACTCGGCCCATGTCAGAATACAGCGCTCGGGCCAGGTCGCGGACAGTCATAGCCCTGTCGGTGCCTTTCACCCAGACATTACCGTCCCCAGTCTCGATATCTTCTTCCGCGGCCTCGAGCAGATGTCCCGCGACGCGGACGATTTTTTCGCGCACTGCCTTTGCCGCCAGCGTCCCTGCGCCACCGCCGAATACCGCGCCCCGGCTGGCATAGGTGCCGGTCCCGTGGGACACCGCCGACGTATCGCCAAGGATTACGTCGACGTCTTCGACCTTCACGCCCAGAACTTCCGCCACCACCTGCGCCAGCGTGGTTTCCATACCTTGTCCCTGACTGGCGATCCCGAAACTGGCCGTCACCGCCCCTGTGGAATCAATCGCGACGTTGCAGGTTTCCGTGCCGGTATTGATCGGCATTCCGGGTGCGACCGCAATGCGCGACCCAACACCGGTCAGTTCGGCATAGGAGGCAACCCCGATCCCCACCCAGCGGCCTTCTGCCCGCGCGGCCTGCTGTTCGTGGCGCAATTCGTCATAGCCGATTCCGTCCGCCGCTTCGCGCAGGCAGGCCTGAAAGGCGGACTTGTCCCACACAAGGCCGGACGCCGCCTTGTAGGGAAACTCGTTATCATTAATGAGATTTCGGCGCCTGATTTCCATGGGATCCATGCCGATTTTTCTTGCTGCCATGTCGAGCAGTCGGTCCATCACGAACACCGATATCGGTCGCCCCACGCCTCGGTAAGCACCGGTCAGTGTCTTGTTGGTCGCAACCGACCGGACACGCGCGGCATAGTTCTCGATTCGGTAGGGACCGGGCATGAAACTGACCACCTGCACCGGTTCGATGGTCGCGGTCCACGGATAGATCGAATAAGCCCCGACGTCGCCGATCACGTCGGCCTTGAGACCCAAAATGGCGCCGTCTTCCGCGATCGCGATATCGGCATAAACGACCTCGTCGAAGGCGTGGCCTGTGGTCATCAGATCTTCCATCCGGTCGCTGACCCATTTGACCGGCTTCTCCAACGCCCGGCTGGCGGCGCAGGCAACGATTTCCTCAGAATAGAGCGACGTCTTGCCGCCGAACCCGCCTCCGACATCAGGCGCGATAACGCGGATGCGGGGCCCGGGCAGATCGAAAATTTCAGACAGCTTGTCACGCACGATACCAGGGATCTGTGTCGTGCAGTGTAACGTCAGCGACCGCCCGCCCTTGTCGAATTCGACGACCGCGGCCCGCGCCTCAATTGTTACTGGCGTGGTACGCGTGAAATGAAATCTTTCGCCCGCAGTCGCAGCGGCGTTTTCGAACGCTTCATCGACTTCGCCGCGGATGAACTCGCGCTCGGCGAGGATGTTGGAGTCCAGGTCGTCGTGCAGTTTTAGGGCGTCTGGCTTCAGCGCTTCTTCCGGATCGATCAGCACGACCAGCGGTTCGTATTCGATTTCAATCAACGCCAGCGCATCTTCGGCGACATATCGACTTTCGGCTACCACGGCGACGACCGCCTCGCCGACATACCGCACCCTGCCAACGGCCAGCGGCGGGATAAACGTCGCCTGATAGTTTTTCATCCGCGACGTGGCCTGATAAGGGTTCGCCATCTCCGCGATGTCGCCGCCGGTATAGACCGCCACAACGCCGCGCAGAGCCAGCGCGGCCTTCGTATCAATATTCCGGATGGCGGCATGGGCATGGTCGCTGCGCCGGAAGGCCATATGCAGCATGCCGTGGCGTTTGATATCAGCGACGTAATTTCCGGCACCGCTCAGTAGGCGCGGATCTTCACGGCGAACGACCTTCGCGCCGACAAGTTTCGGACGGGTGAGATCGATATCGTCCGGCGGGCTCATCTCCCATCCCTTTCGTCCCGGGCGGCGCGAACGGCATCGACGATGTGCTGGTATCCGGTACAGCGGCAGATGTTTCCGGACAGGCCATCACGGATATCGTCATCCGTTTCCAGCGAATACTTGCGCAGCATGTCCGTCGCCGTCATCAGCATCCCCGGGGTACAGAAACCGCATTGAAGAGCGTGGTGATCCCGGAACGCCTTTTGCAGCGGCCCCAAGTTTTCGGCATCGCCCAGGCTTTCGACCGTCTCGACCTCGGCGCCGTCGGCCTGAACGGCAAGTGTCAGGCAGGACCGGACGCTGTCGCCGTTCATCAATATCGTGCAGGCGCCACAGACACCGTGCTCGCAGCCGACATGGGTACCGGTGAGATCAAGAGTCTCGCGGACAAAATCTGCCAGCAGAAGCCGGGGCTCAACCTCGGCCGTATGGACCGTGCCGTTAACGGTCACCGAGATGGAAATTCTATCCATCATGCGCGGGCCCTTTTCGATGCGACCTCCAAGGCGCGTTTGCAGAGAACCCCCGCCAGATGCCGACGGTAATCCGCCGAACCGTGAAGATCGTCGCTGGGTTCTATCTCGGACCGCAGCGCATCGACCGCCGAATCGACACCACCACTGGCAAATGCTTGTTCCGCCCCCACCGCGCGAAGCGGCGTATCGTGCACGCCGAAGACGGCGATACGGGCGACGTCCTGCTCGACAACGGCGGCCACGCCCGCAACCGCGAAATCCCCGCGGCGTTGGGAAAACTCCTCGAAACCCCAGCCGGCTCCGGCCGGTAATGGCGGAAGCTCCACCGCGGTCACGATCTCATCGGGTGCCAGCACCGTGGTCAGCGGCGCTTCGAAAAAATCCTGCGCCGCAATCGACCGCTTACTGGTCGGCCCGGTTGCAGCGATGTTCGCGTCCAGAAGAACCGACATGGCTGGTAGTTCTGCCGCCGGGTCCGCATGGGACAAGCTGCCGCCGATGGTACCCCGGTTTCTGATGGCAAGATGGGCGACATGCTTCATCGCTTCGTGAAGAACAGGATAGCGGTCTCGAACAAGCGGGGACGCTTCGAGCTCGAAGTGCCTCGTCAACGCGCCTATACGAAGGCCGCCACCCGGAGTTTCCTCAACACCCGAAAGTCCCTCGATTCCATTGATATCGACAAAAAGCGGCACGTCCACGAGTCGGAAATTCAGCATCGGCACGAGGCTTTGCCCACCGGCTATCACCTTGGCCAAACCGTCGCTGGCAGCCAGTGCGGCAACCGCGTCCTCAATACTGGCGGCGCGAACGTACGCGAAGGGAGCAGGTTTCATTCAGACTTTCTGTCGCGGAAGCTGCCCTGAATGCCCTTGAACATCAACTCAGCAGCCATGCCTTCGGCCAGCGCCCACTCGGCGAAATTCTCGGGCGTCGATTCCCATTCCCTATATTCCCAGTTATCGTCGACGACGTCGGAATCGAAGTCGTATTCCGCTGCCCCGCCGCAGGGATTCTTGAAATACCAGAAATAGCACGATGAGATCGGGTGTCGCCCCGGACCGATCATCGTGTCCCAGCCCTCGCGCGTCATGTTGTTGCCGCCGCCGAACAGTTCATGGATCGTCCCGACCTCGAACGCAACATGGTGAAAGCCACGCTTGCCGTTGCCCGGGTTGAGCAAGAACAGATTGTGATGGTGATACGCCGCTGCGGCTCGGGTGAAATAGCCGCGCCCCGGATAAGCATCGGTCAACCTGAAGTCCAGCCGGTCCACATAAAATTCCTTGTGCGGCTCGATATCATCGGTGACATAGACGATGTGCGATATCTCAAGCGGGGCGGCCATGTCGTATTTTTCAGCGCGTTTGTTGATGCGCGTCGCACGGCCGGGCACATTTACTTCGAGTTCGGGCGCCTGCACCGGCGAGGTCTGCGTTATCCGGAAAGCCAGCCCGTAGCCGAGCGGATCCACCGTGTGGATCGATCCGTCAGCATCTTCGCGGACATTGCGGTCCTCCGACAGATTCACGGCGAGTGCCTGCAAATCCTCCTTGGATCGAACGCCGAACGTGCACTCGCGCGCGGTTGCATTCACATCGTCGCCGACCGGCGGCGGCAGATCCGGATCGTCCACCGGTCGCAATTCGATCGTGGATCCGTTCTTTGCGGCAAATGCCGGGTGACCTGTACCGATATCGACGGGCGTGAGACCAAAATCGGTCCAGAACTTCGCACCTTTTTCGATGTCGGCGACCCCATAGGTCACCTTGTCTATGCCGGTATGATTCATCTTACCCTCGTGACGTCCCTGTTCCGAATTTAGCCCCTTTGTCACCGTAATGAAACGGTCAGACGACCAGATCGGCATAGGAGCTTTCGATCACGCGGTCCCACAGATCTTCGACCCACTGTTTTTCGACATCCCGAACGATGAAAACTAGGCGCGTTTCGACAGTATCGTCCGGCCAGGCATTGAGCCGACGGATCGGATGAATGACATGTTGAACCCCATGCACCACGGCCGGTCGCGCCAGATCTTCGGTCAACAAAACCAGTCCTTTCAACCGCAGCAGATCGTCGCCCTTCTGGTCAGCAAGCATCTGCGTGAACGCGCCGAGACCGCCGCGGCTGACGGCATCTGTTCGAGAAAGCGAAAACGTGTGGATGTCATCGCCATGACGCGTAACGTCGACATTATGTTCATGTGGCGATGACGCGGTTTCTCGCGTCAGCCATTCGCTGACATAACGGCCCTTCTCCGCGGGGTCGTACAGACCGCCGGAGAAAAGTAATGCAGGATCCGTTTCGCCCTTGACACAGATCTTGCATTCAGCGCTCGGATTTATATTGGACAGCCGCGCTTCGAGCGCGGCAACGGCATCCGCGTTATTCGCAATATCGGTTTTGGTGACGAGCAGCGCATCCGCCACTGCCGCCTGTTTCACCGCTTCAGGCTGGCAATCGAAGGTAATCATACCGTTGACCGCGTCCACCGCGGTGACCACGCGTGCTAGGTGGTAACGCTCAAACACCAGCGGTTCCTGCATCAACGTATGAATAATCGGCGCCGGGTCGGCTAGGCCGGTAGTTTCCAGCACCACCCGCCTAAACCGGCGGATTTCTTCAGCTTCGCGCCGTTCGTAGAGATCGACCAGCGTCGATACCAGATCGCCTCTAATGGTGCAGCAGATACATCCGCAGGACAGATCGACGATTCTTTCGTCAGATGCCTCGATCAGCACGTGATCTAGCCCGATTTCTCCGAATTCGTTAACGATAATCGCCGTGTCCGCGAAATCCGGGTTCTGCACCAGCCGTGAGAGGATCGTCGTCTTGCCGCTGCCGAGAAAGCCGGTCAGCACGGTGACGGGTATTGGGTCTTGGTCCACGATCTAAATCGCTAAGAAATCAGACCAAGCGTGCCGGCGCCGCGTCCGGCGGAGTGGCGTCTATCGCATTGGCGGTCGTCGCCACCATGCCGAAGAATCCGACCACGCCGATCAGAGAAACCAGATCTTGTTCCCCGAACAATTTTTCAGCCGTGGCGTAGGTCTCGTCCGTCAATCGGTGCGTCGCGGTCAGCTGCGACGCCATTTCGTGGGCCATTTTTTCGCGCGGATCGGTCAAGCTTGGGTCGCGACGCTCGTTGATCGCATCGACGATGTCCTGATCGACGCCAGCCGCCAGCGATGCGCGCACCTGGACCGCCCAGGGATAGTTGGCATCCCAGAATCGGACCGTCGTGAGTACCGCGATCTGGCGTTCGCGGCCGCTGAGGGCGGAGCCGCGGAACCAATCGCCGATATCCGAACACAGCTGCATCAGCGAGGGATGGCGGACATAGGCCCAGTAGGGTCCCGCATGGGGCTTGCCGTCTTCCACGAAAGAGTCATAGAGCATCCCTTGTTCGTCGTTCATGTCTTCACGGGGCAGGATTCTCATCCGGGTCATAACTTTTTCCCTTCCGGTTATTCGGCAGCGAGCGTGGACAGGCCCAGCATGGGCAGGACTTCATCCGTAATCCGTCGCACCGACGTCATCGCCTGTTCGTGGGTGATTCCTGCGTATCTCGGCACGACCGAAATCTCCGTGAAGCCGAGATCCAGATAGCGTTGAATACGCTCTGCCGCCTGTTCGGGTGTGCAAATCAGCGTCCGGCGCCGGAACACATCGCGCCAGTCGTCGTCTTCACACATGTGCAACAGGACCGAGATATCGCCAGCCCAGTCGGTATCCCACTGCTGGCCGCGCATCACCTTACCAAAGGCGGACGCGTGTTCCTGCAGAGCTGCTTTTGCATCGTCGAGGGCCTGTTCCTCGGTATCGGCGATATAGGTCATGAAGGCCATCATGGCCTTGCGGTCCGACGTTCGACGTCCTGCTTTTTCCCAGTTTTCGCAGTACCAGCCGATTTTCTCGGTCACAGCGTCGGCGCTCATCGGATAGTGGTTCATCATAAGGTGGTAGCCGCGTTCGGCAGCGTTTACGAAGCTTTCCTTCGAATTCGACGCGGCGTTCCAGATCGGCAGGCTGCCGTTAACCGCGGGCGGCCACGGTTCCAGCTTTTCGAAGCTGAAGTGTTTCCCGCTATGTTCGAATGGCTCTCCCGCCCAGAATTTTTGGCAGATTTCCAGCCCCTCAGCGATGCGGTCCGGCACTTCCGACTGATCAATGTTGAAGGCATCAAATTCATGCGGCACGAAGCCCTTAGCCACGCCCATGTCACACCGTCCACCGGAGAGATGATCAACCAGCGCGTAATCCTCGGCCACTTTCAAGGGATCGCGCAATTGCATCAGCGAGACAGCCGGTGCGAGGCGAATGTTCTGCGTTTCCCGCGCCCAAGCCGCGAGAATTACCGCCGGATTGGGCACGGCTCCACCGTAGTAGTGGAAATGATGCTCGGTCGTCATTGCGCGGGTCCAGCCGAGTTCGTCGGCCAGACTCACGCTTTCCGTCATTTCGTCATAGTAACGGGTCAGCGTCTGACCATACCCGTCGCGCCAAGTTGGCAGGTAAAATAGTGACAGGTCCATAAACAGAATGTTCCTTCCTAGCTTGCCGGCGACTTGCCGGACGGAAACGCGTTGATCCCGAGAAAATCCCTTAAATCGGCGGTCGGCTCAAGCCGCGCTTCGTCGATTGGAATGCCTGTCGCATCCGCGACCCGATCGATGGCATTGAACGTCGCCGCGCCCCCGCAAGCATCGACCAGCGCCTGCGAGCCGAGCGACTCGAGAACGTCGCGCCGGGCGGCGTCAAGAGCCTGCATATCGTCACCGATGACGGCTTCCGCGAAGCGGCCCAGCAATTCGCCCTGCGCGATACCGGAATCGCCCTCGGCCTCGCCGATGGTCGCGTTGAGATCTGCCTCATTCCCGTCATGCTGGCTGCTCGCACGGAGCAGAAGCGCATGGCTGGTCGTTCAATAGGCGCACTGGTTAATGGCGGACACCCGGCCGGCGATCAGCTCGATCTGCTGTCGGTCGAGCGCGCGGCCGGTTCTGGAAAAATCCTGCATTGCCCGGCCGTCCAGATACTGCGCGCCGACGAGCGACATGAAACCGACCGCTTCTGCGGGCACAAGGCTCATCGCGCGGCGCACGTTGGAGGACTCCGGCGCGAATTCGGAGATACCGGTCGCCGCCCCATCCTCCGGTGCAATCCACGGCACCCAAGCGGCGCCCTGTCTGGCCCCTGGCGGACGCATCCGGGTCGGCTCGCCCAGTTTGGGTTCAGGCAAAGGCCGCTTGGGCAGGCCGGCGGCATGGCAGAAGGTATCGACGGCGATCGTCGAACAGGTGACGCCGACAATTTCGACGTATTCCTCTTCGGTTAGGCCGCTGGCGAGGCAGTCTTCGTACCATCTCCGCATCAGGCGGCCGGGATCCGAGACAATCCGGTGGATCACTTCGACGATGTTTTCCGGCAACGCGTCGAGGCTGTCATGGATACCTTCGACCGCATAGGGCGACAGCGACTCTTTGCGCTCGGCGCATAGGCGGCACCCCGCGGCGTTCCGTGTCTCCGCGGCGATTGCGACACGGGTTTCACCATCGAACCAGGTGCCGAATGGGCGTCACCTAGATCGTTCCGCACCGCAAACGGCGCGTCGGCATAAGAGGTGGCGATCATGATCGTTCCTCATCCATTTTGGCGCCTATCTCACGGCAATCTCCGGGGCCTGTCAAATTCGCCAGCGTTGACCCTTCCGGCCTATACTCCCCCGCAACGGGGAGGAGCATATGGCAGAGACTATCCGGCGGATCGTGACCGGCCACGACAATAACGGCGCGGCCATCATCGCCATGGACGGCGAGGCGCAGAACGTCCGTGTCCGGGCAGCCAACGGGCTGACCTCCACCCTGCTATGGGCGGAGGACAGCACCCCGTCCGACAATTCCGGCGACATCGATAAGGCCGACCGCGAAATCGGCGTCGCCCCGCCCGACGGTGGCTCGGTATTCCGCATTGTCGAGTTCGTGCCCGACGACCACAGCGTCAGCAACGAAGAAATGAAGCGCGAACTGGGCCTCGATCCCGACGACGGCACGCCGGTGCGCCATCCCGGCATGCACCGTACCCAAAGCGTCGATTACGGTATCGTACTATCAGGCGAGATCGACATGCTGGTCGACGAGGATGAGGTCCACCTGACGGCGGGCGACGTGGTCATTCAGCGCGGCACCAACCACGCCTGGGCCAACCGCGGTACCGAACCCTGCCGGATCGCCTTCGTGCTGATCGACGCGAAACCGCTGTAGGCGGCGTTTCTTCCTTAGTCCAAGTCGCTGGCGTCGTGGCGTTCGGCGAGCTGCAGCTCTTCCGGACCGCGAATCTTGTTGACCCGGCGGCCGCGCCGTACAGCAGGGCGCTCGTCGATCTCGGTCGCCCAGCGCACCACGTTGGTGTAGCTCTTCACGTCGAGGAAGTCGGTCGCCTCATACTGGTCGTGCAACACCACATTGCCGTACCACGCATAGGTCCCGATATCGGCGATGTTGTAGTCGTCGCCGCAGAGGAACCGGCGGTCGGCTAAGTTGCGGTCAAGTACGTCTAGCTGGCGCTTCACCTCCATCGTGAAGCGGTCGATCGGATATTGAAATTTTTTCGGCGCGTAGGCATAGAAATGCCCGAACCCGCCGCCCAGATACGGCGCGCTGCCCATCTGCCAGAACAGCCACGACATACATTCGGCCCTTGCGGCGGCATCAGTCGGGATGAACTCGCCGAACTTCTCCGCTAAGTAGAACAGGATGGCGCCGGATTCGAAGACGCGGGTATGCGGCACGGCGCTGACATCTAGCAGCGCGGGGATCTTGGAATTCGGGTTGACCGATACGAATCCACTAGAGAACTGCTCGCCGTCGATGATCTTGATCAGCCAGGCGTCGTACTCCGCGTCCTGGTGTCCCTTAGCCAGCAGCTCCTCAAGCATGATAGTTACCTTGATGCCGTTTGGCGTCGCCAGCGAATAAAGCTGATGCGGATGCTTGCCGACCGGCAGCTCCTTATCGTGGGTCGGGCCGGCGATAGGCCGGTTGATGCTAGCGAACTGACCACCTGTCTCAGCTGCGGGGGTCCAGACTTTCGGGGGCGCGTACGTATCTGTCATGAAATCGGGTTCCTTGCAGGTAGAGTGTTAGTCGGATGTGCTCTCTCGCCGGCTGGCAAGCTTCTCCCCGGTCTCGAAGTAGCGGCCGGTGACGGCCTTCTCGGCCTCGTTGGCGTTTTCCTCCGTCCAGGCGGACAGCGGATAGCCGTGCCAAGGGGTTTGCAGGTCGAGTTCGGGCAGGCCGAGCGCCGACCATTTCTCCTTCGCCGCAAGCATGAAATCCTCGCGCGGCAGCGAGACCGGCAGATAGGGATGTTCGCGGACTGCATTGATCAGGATGGCAGACGATCCCTGCCCATCTGGATAGGCGTATTGGGAATTATCCTCCGACGGCGTAATGGAGGGATCGAGGCGAGGCACCTTGCCGCGGATGATCTCCGCGTCCCGGTGCGGCTGGGTCGCATAGGACAGCGCCCACAGCACTGCATCCATGGACTCGGGGTCGACGTCAGAGTCCACCGCGATGAACATCTTGCCGAGCGAGGCATCGAACGCGGCTGCCGCCCGCAACGCCTGCCAGGGCTGGCCGAGCTCTGGCCGGTCGAGCTGGATGACAAATAGCATGTTGCAGCTCGCCATTTCGTGGCAGGCGACCTTGGTCACCGACGGTATGTTGCAGGCATCGCGCAAATGCCGCAGATAGATCGCATCGAAGGCGGCCTTGCGCATCACCGTGCTCTCGGACGGCGGGAACTCGCTAATGATGCCCTGATAGACCGGATCGGCCCGGTGCGTGATGGCGGTGACCTCGAAAACCTTTTCCATCTTTCGCGGGCCGAGATAGCCGCTGGCCTCGCCGAACGGGGCTTCGGGTTCCAGGATATCGGTGCGGATAATGCCTTCCATTACGATCTCGGCCTCCGCCGGGACCATGCAGTCGAAGGTTTCCGCCGGCACCACCGGGATAGCCTCGCCGTTCAGGGCGCCGGCGACGCCGTATTCCTCGACTCCGTAGGGCACCTTGCTGGCCGCCGCCAGCAGCAGCGCCGGCGGCCCGCCGAGGAACACCGCGCACTCAAGATGTTTCCCCATGCGCCGGGCCTTTTCCCATTGGATGGCGAGATGCTGGGTGGAGACGTCAGTGGCGCAGCCAACACGGTCCGGCGCCTTTATCATGCCGCGATAGATGCCGAGATTGTAGGACCCGGTCTTGGGATCGCGTGTCACCCAGACCCCAGCGGTCAGAAACGGTGCGGGATCGAAGCCGGGGGTGGAAATCAAATGCGGGAAGCGGTCGACCCCCTCGCCAAACGTCTCTCCCGCATACGCGAACTGCTTCACCGGGGCATCCCCCGGTGCCACCTCCACCGGGTTTATCGGCTTACCGTGAGTGCTCGCCCACTTTGCGCCAATCTCGTCCGGTGCTACACCCAGCGCCGCCGCATAGACTTGGCGCGAACAGCCGAGCGAGCCGAGCACGACCGAGGCATCGAAATCGCGTCCGCGGGCATCGGTCACGTTTTTGAACCAGAACGCCTTACGCTCTTCTTCCGCGAGACCCCGGAACTGGAGACGTACCAGCGGCACCAGCTCAGTATCTTTGCTGATGCGGTCCTCGACCACGTGAAGCAGGTTCTCTGCCTTTAGATGGGCGAGATAGTCACGAAGATTTTTAAAGGCCATAGCGAAACTTTACCGAATTTTTACCTACTTTCCCGGCCCTGAGCCGGGAGTTCATTCATCCAGTCGGACACTGCGCGACATGGCCCGTCGGGACAAGCCCGGGGAATAACTTTTTTCCGTGTCAGGCAACGCAAATCACATAAGACTGAGAGCACTTTGCCTGCACACCGGCGCCACTTCAGGGGAATGGATCCAGTTGTTGTAAGGCGTCAGAAGGCGCCCGCGCCCGGCAACGAGATCGTCGAACACCTTCCTCTGCGCCGAGTTCAGCTCTAACTCCGGTATTTCGAGGATACGGTTGGGACGGTCGGTCATGATTATATCCCTGCTGGTATGTGGTGGGAATCTAGGCGGGCGGGTTCCGCCCGTCAAAAGGTGCTCTCGAAAGAGCCGCTAGTTCATGTCCTTTGCACAGCGAAAACCTATGTAAACGGTGGCAATATCCCGGGGCTTAGTCGCGTTGTAGTCCGCGCGCATCTGCGCCGCGCCGTACCACCACGATCCGCCGCGCGTGCCTTTTTCGGAACCCGCTCCGGTCTCGACCCATTCCCAGACATTGGCGCCCATATCGTAAAGCCCGTTCACGCCTGGGCGCGTCGATCCGGCCAAGGCATGTCCGCGCCCCCGGTCCAGCACGTCGGAATGCTCGATGGCCCGAGTCTTTCCGCAATCACGCAGGCAGTTGGCGCCCTCGGGTGTCTCTCCGGTGGGATAGGGGTAAGTCTCATTCTGGCTGAATGGTGGCGTCGGTGATACGCGCCGTTCCGTATAGGCTGCCTCGATCCATTCCGCCTCGGTCGGCAGGCGTTTTTCCGCCCAGCGGCAGTAGGCCTTCGCCTCGTCAAAGTTGATATGTACAGCCGGTTCGTCTGCCCGCCCTGGCGTTCCGAACGGCGTCCGCCAGTTCCAGCCGGTTTTCTGTTCCCAGCCTGCCGCATAAACTAGCCCTCCTCCTGCGCGTTCGGCCTCGGTGATGGTGCCGGTCGCTGCCGCGTAGCGTGAAAACTGCCGGATCGTGACCTCCGTGCGGTCGATGGAGAACGCTCCAAGATTCTGCATGTCACGGGATTTCTGGGCGCCAACGGTCGTCGGCATCCCGGCTATAATCACGCAGAGCACTATTATGCTGAGCTTTCCGGTGCCTCGAGCCATGACCACCCCCACTGTCGGGCGGCGTGATTGATTTTACGCCTTTAGCGCCTGCAAGATCCCGTCGACGCTGTCCTTGGCGTCGCCGAACAGCATGCGATTGTTCTCCTTGTAGAACAGCGGATTGTCGACGCCGGCATAGCCGCTGGCCATGGACCGTTTGAAGACGACAGAGGTGCGCGCCTTCCAGACCTCCATTACCGGCATGCCAGCGATTGGGCTGTTGGGGTCATCCTGCGCGCCGGGATTGACTATGTCGTTCGCACCGATCACCAGCACCACGTCGGTGTCCGTAAAATCGTCGTTGAGCTCGTCCATCTCCAGTACGATGTCGTAGGGCACCTTGGCCTCGGCAAGCAACACGTTCATGTGCCCGGGGAGACGCCCCGCCACGGGGTGAATGCCAAACCGGACGGTCACGCCCTTGTCGCGCAGCAGCTTGGCGATCTCGCTGACGGAATTCTGCGCCTGCGCCACCGCCATGCCGTAGCCGGGCACGATGATGACCTCGTTCGCATCCGCCAGCATCGCCGCGGTTTCGTCAACCGAGGTGGGCACCACCTCACCCTGTTCCGCATCCGTCGCCGCGGTGCCACCCGAGGTGCCGAACCCGCCCAAGATGACGCTGACGAAGTGACGGTTCATGGCGCGGCACATGATGTAGCTGAGGATCGCGCCGGACGAACCGACCAGCGCGCCGACCACGATCAACAGGTCGTTGGCCAACATGAAGCCCGTCGCCGCCGCCGCCCAGCCGGAGTAGCTGTTCAACATGGAAACGACAACCGGCATGTCGGCGCCACCGATGGCCATCACAAGGTGAATACCGATCAGGCAGGCGATGGCAGTCATGATCAGGAGTGGCGTCAGGCCGGCGGAATGATCCGCCGACATTAGGAATTCGTAGCCGAGCCAAAGTGACCCGACAATGCCAGCAAGGTTCAGCCAATGACGCGCCGGCAACAGCATCGGCTTGCCGGAAATACTGCCTTGGAGCTTACCGAAAGCGATGACGGAACCGGTAAACGTGACCGCGCCGATAAACACCCCGAGGAAGATCTCGACCTCGTGGATGGTTTTCTCGACGCCTTCATAGGCCGAGTTCGGATCGACGTAGCTTGCAATACCCACCAGAACCGCAGCGAGGCCGACGAAGCTGTGCAGGATGGCGACCAGCTGTGGCATCTGGGTCATTTCAACCCGAGATGCGACGACGATGCCGATCAGCGCGCCGACGATGACGGCGGCGATCAGCATGGTGTAGTCGTCGATCTGCGTGGCCAGGATGGTTGCGACGATGGCGATTGCCATCCCTATAATGCCGTAGATGTTGCCGCGGCGGGCGGTTTCCTGGTTGCTCAGGCCGCCGAGGCTCAAGATGAAAAGGATACTCGCCCCGATATAGGCGACGGTAGTGATTCCGATGCTCATGATCTACCCGACCCCCTAGCTTTTGCGGAACATGCGGAGCATGCGCTGTGTGACGAGAAACCCGCCGGCGATGTTGATCGTGGCAATCAATACGGAAATTCCGGCAAGAATAGTGACAAGGTTGGACGGGCTGGATATCTGCACCAACGCGCCGATTACGATGATGCCGCTGATCGCGTTGGTGACGCTCATCAACGGGGTGTGCAGCGCCGGCGTGACGTTCCAGATCACCTGATAGCCGACGAAGCAAGACAGCACGAACACCGTCAGGTGCCCCATGAAGGCGGGCGGTGCGACGGTGCCGAGACCCAGCAGAACAAGCCCGCCGATCACCAATGTTATTGCCGATTTCATGCCGACATTGCGCGGCGTCGCCTCTTCCACCGGCGCTTTGTCCTCCCCCGGCTTAGCTGGCGCAATGGCGGGCGTTTTTGGCGCGGGCGGCGGCCAGGTCAGCTCGCCGTCTTTCACCACGGTCGCGCCGCGGATGACGTCGTCTTCCATGTCTACAAAGATGGTGCCGTCTTTCTCCGGCGTCAGATCGGACAGCATGTGCCACAAATTGGTGCCGTATAGCTGGCTCGACTGGGCGGCCATGCGGCTCGGCAGGTCCATGTAGCCGATCAGCGTAACGTCATGCTTGACCGCGACTTCGCCCGGCACGGTGAGTTCGCAGTTGCCGCCCTGCTCAGCCGCCAGGTCGACAACCACAGAACCGGGCTTCATGGATTCGACCATTTCCGCGGTGATAAGCTTGGGCGCCGGCTTACCAGGTATCAGGGCGGTGGTGATGATGATGTCGACGTCTTTAGCCTGTTCGGCGAACATTTCCATCTCCGCCTTAATGAACTCGTCACTCATCACCTTGGCGTAGCCACCGCCGCCGGACCCATCTTCCTCGAATTCCAATTCCAGGAACTCGGCGCCCATACTCTCAACCTGTTGCTTTACTTCCAGCCGCGTATCAAATGCGCGGACGATAGCGCCCATGCCGCGGGCCGCGCCGATCGCGGCGAGACCGGCAACACCGGCGCCGATCACCATCACCTTGGCCGGCGGCACCTTGCCCGCTGCCGTGATCTGGCCGGTAAAGAACCGTCCAAAATTATTCGCCGCCTCGACCACTGCACGGTACCCGGCAATGTTGGCCATCGACGACAGGGCATCCATCTTCTGCGCACGGCTGATGCGCGGGACGGCATCCATCGCGATCGCCGTTGCCTTACGCGCTTTGATCTTTTCCAGCAGGTCTTCGTTCTGGGCCGGCCAGACGAAGCTGATCAGCGTACTGCCCTCGCGCACTAGCTCGGTTTCGTCGATGCCGAGACCCGGATGCGCTTCTGGCTGCCGGACCTTGAGAACGATATCGGACCCCGCCCACAGCGCCCTGGTGTCGTCGACGATCTCGACCCCGGCCTCGCGATAGGCGTCGTCACTGAACTGTGCGGCATCTCCTGCGCCGGACTCGATCGCCAGCTCGAAGCCGAGTTTTAGGATACGACCCGCTGTTTCCGGGGTCAGGGCCACACGCTGTTCACCCGCGCGGATTTCCTTCGGAACACCAATCTTCATTTAGAATTTTCCCTTGCCGGAGCATCCTGACGAACAAGACCCGACGTATGAAACGGCTGGACCGTTATAGTGAAAAACGTTGCTACCTTAACGGGTTATCTGTTGTCATGACAAGGCGGCAAGTCATCGGGGAGAGGGGGAGACAGGCCTGTTTCACCCTCTCCCTAACCCCCCCTTAAGAAGGAGAGTACTCGATGGGGAGACAGAGCCCTCTACTCCGCTGCCGTACCCTGCACGGCGGCTTCCTCGATCATATTATCTCTAAGCGCCTTCAGCACCTTTGGCGGCGACATCGGATGGTCGCGCAGGCGCACCCCGACGGCGTCGTGGATCGCGTTAGCGATCGCCGGCAGCGGCGGGATGATAGGCACTTCGCCTATGCCGCGGATACCGTAGGGATGATCCGGGTTCGGGACCTCGACGATTTCCGTGTTGATGAACGGCACGTCCGACGCCACCGGCACGCGGTAATCGAGGAAGCCCGGGTTTTCAAGCACACCCTTATCGTTATAGATGTATTCCTCGTTCAGCGCGGTGCCTATGCCCTGAACGGCGCCGCCCTGGAACTGGCCCTCAATGAATTCCGGATACACGGCCTTGCCGGCATCCTGGATCAGCGTGTACCGCAAGATTTTTACCGCGCCGGTACGGCGGTCGACCTCGACATCCACCACGTGGGTGCCGAAACCAGGCCCGCCCTGGGCGACGTTGATTTCGGCATGCCCCGCGATGGTGCCGCCAAACCACGAGGCTTCCTTGGCGAGTTCCGCCACGGTCATGGGTTCGAAATCTCCCACGTTGGCGCCGGCAGGACGGGCGCGCCCATCTTCCCAGACGACCTGGTCGGGCTCGACCTCCCACTTGCGGGCGGCTATTTCACACATCCGGGCGATGGCTTTCCGCGAAGCCGTGACCGCGGCCATGGAACCCGCGGCGGTGCCGCGGCTGCCCGCCGTCATGAAGTTAAAGCCCAGCGCACTGGTATCGCCCGACATGGTCCGCACTTTTTCGAACGGAATGCCGAGTTCCTCGGCCACGATCATGGCGAACGCGCTGCGCGAGCCGCCGGTCACGTCGACAGTGCCGAAGATCAGCGTCGCGGTGCCGTCCTCACCGATATTGACGGTCGCAGACGTTTCGGCGCCGAGGGTAAACCAAAATCCCGAGGCGACGCCTCGGCCCTGATTGGGGCCGAGCTTTTCCTTGAGATGGGCGTGCTCCCTAGCGCGCTCCAGCGTCTGGATATAGCCGATCGGGCCGAGCTTGGGTCCGAAATGGGTCTGAGTGCCCTCTTTTGCAGCGTTTTTCAGCCGGAAGTCGATGGGATCCATGCCGCACTCGCGCGCCATTTCATCGACCACGGTCTCGACACCAAACGCCACCATCGGCGCGCCAGGCGCACGATAGGCTGCAACCTTGGGGCGGTTGGTCGTCACGTCATGGCCAACCACCGACACGTTTTCCAGGTCGTAGCGCGTGAACACCGTGATGGTGGCCAGTGGCAGCGACGACCCCGCGTAGGCACCGGACTGGTAGTTAAGCTCCGCCTGCGCGGCCGTGATGCGGCCGTCTTTGGTGCAGCCCATCTTGACCTTGACGTTAGTACCCGACGTCGGGCCGGTGGCACGGAACACTTCGTCCCGATCCATCACCATCTTGACCGGCCGGTTACTCTTCTTAGATAGCACCACTGCAAGCGGTTCCAGGTAGACGTTGTTCTTGCCGCCGAAGCCGCCGCCAAGCTCAGTCGGGATGACTTTTACTTTAGACATATCCATCTTGAGCAGCTTGGCGATCTGGGCACGGAACACAAAATGTCCCTGGGTGCCCGTCCACACCTCGGCCATACCCCCTTCGGTGTAGTTCGCAATGCTGGCCTGAGGCTCGATATAACCCTGATGGACCGGTTTGGTGTTGAACTCGCGCTCGATGACGATTTCGGCTTCCTGGAAGCCTTTGTCGATATCACCAAGCTTGCTTTCCATCCGCGCCGCGATGTTCGACGGCTTTTCGGGCTTGGGATCGACGCCCTTGGTGAATTGGTCTTCATGCAGCACCGGCGCATCGGGCTTCATCGCATCGCGCACATCGATGACATGCGGGAGCACTTCGTATTCCACCTTGATAAGCTTCATGGCCTGCTTAGCGATTGCATCGCTGGTCGCGGCCACCGCCGCGACCGGATGGCCATCGTACAGGACGTTTTCTCGCGCCATCATGTTGCGCGTCACGTCGCGGAAATTGACCATCAGTTCGCCGGATGCAGCGTGTTCGACTTCCATGTCCGGAAAATCGTTGCGGCAGACGACCGCCTTGACGCCAGGCAGTGCCTCGGCTTCCGACATGTCGATTGACAGGATATTCGCGCGGGCATGTGGGCTGCGCAACACGCGGCCGATGAGCTGCCCCGGCAGCTTGACGTCTGCCGCATAGCGGGCACGGCCGGTGACCTTGTCGACGGCATCACCGCGCGCGGTCGGATTGGAGCCGATGATTTTGAGATCTTTTTCCTCATACGGGATTTTGGTCGCAAAGGGGGATGGTGCTCTACCCATGGGTCAGGCTCCTCTCATTTCGCGGGCGGCATCCTGCACCGCCTCGATAACTTTGTGATAACCGGTGCAACGGCACAGATTGCCAGCCAGCCAGTAACGGATCTCTTCTTCAGTCGGATCCGGATTTTCTTCCAGCAACGCTTTCGACGCGACCAGAAGGCCCGGCGTGCATATGCCGCATTGCAGGGCAATGTGATCAATAAATTTCTGCTGCAACGGGTGCAGATCGTCACCGTCGGCCATGCCCTCGATAGTATCAATGGATTTGCCGTTGGCCTCGACGCCCATCACCAGACAGGAGCACACCAAGACGCCATCCATAGTGACACTGCAGGCGCCGCAATCACCGGTGCCGCAGCCTTCCTTGGTGCCGGTCATGTCGAGCTGGTCGCGCAGCACGTCCAGTAGGGTCTGGGTCGGATCGCACAGAAGTTCATGGCTGTCGCCGTTGATCGTGGTGTTTACATATTGCTTGGCCATCAGGATTTCGCCCTTTCCAGCGCAATGACAGCGGTTCTCTGGGCCAGCACGCCTGCGACTTCTGTTCTGTATTCTATGGTGCCACGCTTGTCGTCGATTGGGCTGCAGGCGGCGCTTGCGGCGGCAGCAAGGGCTTCCATGGCGTCATCGCCCACCTTGGTGCCGATCAGCGCATTAGCGGCATCGTCTACCAGCAGCGGACGCGCCGCCACAGCACCCAGCGACACACGGGCCGCAGTGCAGGTACCGCCGTCGTCCAACATCAGATTGATACCGCAACCGACGACCGCAATGTCCATTTCGCTGCGCGGAGTAAAGCGAAGATAGGCATCGCCGGAATTCGCCGGCCGCTTCGGCAGCCGGAACGACACGACGATTTCGCCATCTTCAAGCGATGTCTGTCCCGGTCCGGTGACGATGTCGGCCATTGACACGTCGCGCCGCCCGTTAGGGCCGATCACGCTGGCGACTGCGTCGGCCGCAATCATCGGCGGTACGCTGTCGGCCGCTGGCGACGCATTGCACAGATTGCCACCGACTGTAGCCCGGCCGCGCACCTGCACTGAGCCGATCAGACGGACGCCGTCCATCACTCCAGGCCAGGCGGCATTGAACGCCGCATTGTCCATCAGCTCTTTACCGGTTACCGCCGCGCCTATACGCCACGAGCCGTCTTCTTCGACGACTTCGCGCATCTCGGCGATGTTTTTGACGTCGACAATCAGGTCGGGTTCGATCAGGTCCAGGTGTATCTGAACCATCACATCGGTGCCGCCGGCGAAAACTCTCGCCACGCCGCTTTCCTCCGCAAGCAACCCTACCGCTGCATCGAGCGTCTCGGGGGCTTCGTATCTCATGTCAGTCAATGTCGCCTCGCCGTTCACATTTTCTGTAAATGGAATGTCTTTATATATCACGCTCGGCCGCACCGGGCCATCTACCCGAACCATCAAATCATCAATTAGCTTTCCCGGACTCGATGGATGTCTTAAACCCGTGAAAACATTATTGGCGTTATGGAGCCGCGATATGTGCGGAATAGCGGGCATCGCCGCCCTTTCGCCCGTCAATCGGGATGCGGTACAGGCGATGACGGATCTTATGGTCCATCGCGGACCGGACGGCGAAGGCCAGTGGCTTAATGCTGACGGACGGGTGTGCTTCGGACACCGACGGCTGGCGATCATCGACCTGACCGACCGCGCGGCGCAGCCCATGCAGGATGCACCGGGCTCGCTCTCCATCACCTATAACGGCGAGATATACAATTATAAGGAAATTCGTGCCGAACTGGCCGAAGCGGGGGTCCGGTTCAATACCGATAGCGATACAGAGGTCGTTCTCGAATCCTATCGTAAATGGGGGGACGCCTGCCTCGACCGGTTCAACGGGATGTTCGCATTCGCGCTGCACGACCAGAAGGCAAAAAGGATCCTGTGCGCACGCGACCGGTTTGGCGAAAAGCCCTTCCTATTTTCTCACAGCGGAAAATTCTTCGCTTTCGCCTCCGAATACAAGGCGTTGGCCGCCGTCGATGGAGTACGAACGGATATTCACGCTCCCCTGCTGGCACAATTCCTGGTGACGCCTTCGAACGGACTGGATCAGGGCCGGCAAACCCTATTCCGGGATGTCGGGCAGCTCCTGCCGGGCGAAAAACTGGTTCTGAACACCGACGACCTGAGCTTCGAGATATCTTCCTACTGGCAACCGCCCATGGAAGCGGACGCTACTGCGCAGACGGAGGCGGATAGGGTAGCAGTATTCCGGGATCTGCTCGAGGACGCGGTCAGGATCCGCTTGCGCAGCGATGTACCGGTTGGCTCGTGCCTTTCCGGCGGCCTGGACTCCAGCGCTATCACCTGCCTTGCTCGGGGATTGATCGGAAATGACCGTCCTTACGACGTGTTTATCGGCCGGTTTCCCGATACCAAAGCCGATGAAGGCTACTGGGCGGATTTAGTGGCCGTCTCTGCACACGCCACCACCCATGAAACCTTTCCGACGGGTGAAAACCTCGTCCGGAACCTAGACGGCTTTCTATGGCTGAATGAACTGCCCGTGGACAGTGCCAGTCAGTTTGCCCAGTGGTGCGTATTCGAAACGGCGAAGAAGGCGGAAGTAACGGTGTTGCTGGACGGCCAGGGGAGCGACGAAATCCTCGCCGGATACGAACAGTATTTCACGGCATACATCGCTTCGCGCCGCGCCGCCGGCGATTACGACGCGGCAGAGGAAAAGGCAATCCGCGACCGGTATCCCATGGCGTTTTCGCAAAGCGATCAGGGCTGGAAAGACCGTATACCGCTCCTCGCGAAGAGACTGATCTCCCGGTCGTTGGGCGGCGGGACCGACATCCTGCTGGCCCTGAACGGCGACCTGGCTCGAAGCGCTACAGAGATGGATGCACCGTCCCCGGAAGGTCTGCACGCCATACTGCGCCGGGATTCGTTCAACGGCTTCCTGACGACCCTGCTGCGTTACGGCGACCGCAATTCAATGGCGCATTCACGCGAGGTTCGCTTGCCGTTCTGCGATCACCGAATTGCTGAGTTTGTCGCTACCCTGCCGGTCGGCATGCTTATGGGGCACGCCCAGACCAAATACCTGCTACGCAAATCGATGACCGGCACGCTTCCCGAACAAATCGCGACACGCTGGAACAAGCAAGGGTTTCTGCCTCCGATCGTCCAGTGGCTGAACGGTGGGCTGGGCAATTATGCGGACGATCTGTTCAGCGATGCGGCCTTTCGTGAGACGCCGCACTGGGACGCCTCGTGGTGCCGCCAGGCATGGCAGCGTTTTCGGCGCGGCGACACAGGGCTAGCGCCGACGATATGGAAGATTCTGGTGTCCGAGGCCTGGCGGCAAAAAACCCTCGGACGACTGTCATCACTGCCCGGCGTCGCACCTACCGCCTGATCACGCCCCACCTGCAAGCGCCAAATAAGCCGGCCACAGCCGATCGACATAATCTTCCCAACCATTCGCACCGCCAACCGCCGCCTGCCGAGCGCGTTCGCCCATTTCGCGCCTTTTTTGCGGGTCCTCTACGATCGTTCTCAATGCCTCGGCAAGGGCGTCGACATCGGCAACGGGCACGACAATCCCCGCCTCTCCGGAAATCGCGTCCCTCGCACCGACCTGATCGGAAACAACGACGGGCAGGCCGCTCGCCATGGCTTCCAGAACGACCATGCCGAACCCCTCCTCGACCGACGGCAGGCAAAAGATATCGGCGCCACGATAGGTCTCGACCAGTGCATGGTGCGGAACCGCGCCGGCGAGAACGACATGCTCCAGCGGCAACCTGTCAAGTAGCGCGCGAAAACCATCCTCGACCACTCCGACAAGGTGCAGTTCGGCCGCGCCTCGAAGTTTGTCGACGGCGCGGATCAGCGTTTCGGCCCCCTTGCGGACGCCGACGGCGCCGACGCACAGGATACGGGGCCTTTCCGCGCGGCCGGCTGACTCTGGGTCGGGCCGAAAAGCATCAAGATCCACTCCTAGCCGCGAGACAATAAGCTTCTCCTCGGGGATGCCGCGGCGAATAAAGCTCTCGGCTGCAATGGTCGACGGCACAGCAATCGCATCGGCCAAGTCGTATTCCCGCATTTCCCGGTCGACGATTTCCTGGGGCGTGTCGGTGAACGGCTGGCCGATTTCGTCGTATGCAACGCGAAGAACTTCTGTCTGGTGGACGATATGCGTGCTCCCGCGTTCGATGACGACCTTCATGCCGAGATCACGCACAACGGGAATGGACTCTAGCGTCGCCGAGCTCCACCCGACGAGGATATCCGACGACGAATGGACGAGGTGTTTGGCGACAGCCCCCCCGAACCGCCGCGGAAGCCCGGCGGACAGGCTACGGGCAAGCCCGAGCCGGGAACTGAGGCGCCGCCAGGCTTCGAAATGGGGAAAGCACTTTACGGCCGCATTTGGCGGCATGAATTTTTTCGCTGCAAACTCTGGATAGGTCGTGTAGAGCCTGCCGAGCGCCCCCCGGCGATGCAACTGGTTCGCTAAATTGAACGCATGGAAACGGCCGTGGACGGCAATATCTATTTTCATTCGGATACCCCGGCGGCATCCGCTAGAACGCGGCGCAATTTTTTAGCCTGGGCCAACCAGGAATAAGCCTGTACCCCGTTGAACTTGCCAGCGGCACCTGGCGGGCGGTGGAGTCTGGAAATGACTTCGGCGATGGCGGCCGGGGTTTCCGCCGTCTGCAACCGTCCTCCCGTGTGTCTGGCAATCTCGATCGCCTCGGTACTTTCATCCGGGACGGACAGGATCGGTTTGCCGGCGGCGAGCAGTTCGATCAACTTTTGCTGGAAAAGGCTGTCTGCGTTGCGGACGTAAACATTTACGTCCGCTGATCGCTGCAGCGCGCCGAGAGCACTGGCCTCCAGGTAGCCCCGATTATCCAGATCGAAGGTGCTGTTCCGTTGGTTCGAATAGCGCCCTACGAGGGCACCGTCATTGCCGGCGTATGAAAGCGACACACTGCGGCTGGTCGCAACTAGTTTAAGCCCCTCGATCAAAGTCGCCAACAGGTCCTCACTATAGACGCTGCCGCTAAGACAGACTTGCAGGGCATCGCCCCCGCGGCCCGGCGGCGGCACCTGCGCTTCGTTGGTGTAGCCGCTGTAGACAACATGCTTGTCGCAAGCGAACCACGTATCGGCATCGCGGAGATGGTTTGCTGAAAACGTCGTCATGGCAGCCATATCGGCGAGCCGACGAGCGACGATCTTTCGAAGGCCTGCCGGCACGAAACGGTTCCAGGGATCTTTGTAGTCTGCTACCCACGGGCATCCAGCACGCCGGGCAAGATCGCGGGCTACAGTCCAGGTGTCGGTGTTTCCGAACGTCGCGTAGACCACATCCGGGCCGAACGCGCCGGCGATGGCGGGGTTAAGACTCGCCGCGCCTTTCCACCAGTCGCGGAATATCCCGGTGCCGAACATGTACGCGCCGCCGATCACCATCTGTCGGAACGGTGATGCGATCTGCCCTTCCCGCGCCGCCCGGTGAAGCGGGGCTATAACAGGGGCGCAGCAAACGTGAAGCGGCGACGACCAGTCGTGTACCGCTATTTGTTCCCCCAGAAGGGACGCGTCGTCGCCGCGATCGCTTGCCGCCAGAGTTCCGGTCAACAGAACCACCCGGTCTCCCTGTCCCGCAAGGACGCGCGCAAATTCCCGCATTCGCAGCGCCGAAACGTGGGGCGTGTCCGGATGGACGTGATTGACGATCGCAATTTTCATTCGACTGCCCGAACGGTAACGTCCGTGAATGGATGGCTCATCGCGCCCTGCCCGCGCTGACGGCTTCAAAATAATTCAGCAGACGATCGACGTGGCTTTCCCAACTGTAATCCCGGTTTCCGATTTCATTCGCCCGCTTCAACATTGCGGCTCGGCGCGCCGGTTCCGCATCGAGAGCACGCAGCGTCTTCACGATATCGCCAATGGAGGTGGCGGAAAAATAAGCCGCAGAGTCCCCGCACACTTCCCGATGCACTGGCGTATCCGATGCAACAATAAGGGCCTCGCTCGCCATCGCTTCGACAAGGGGGTGGCCGAACGTTTCCGACAAAGACGGTGTAATGAAGACGTCATGGGCGGCGTACAGTGCCGGGAGATCTCCATACTCCACTTGGCCCAGCATCGTTACTTGCCCGCGCTCCACGCCGCGGCGAAGCAGGAAAGCATCCTTCGATCCGCCCTGCACTTCTTGGATCTGGTGGAAATCCATCGTCAGCGTAAAGTGCGCTTCGATCCCCGTCTCATTCAAAAGCCGGACGGCTTCCGCGACGATGCCGGGTTGCTTGT
This sequence comes from Alphaproteobacteria bacterium UBA7314, assembly GCA_002471575.1. Taxonomy (GTDB): domain Bacteria; phylum Pseudomonadota; class Alphaproteobacteria; order MPNO01; family UBA830; genus UBA830. The sequence continues at coordinate 102,341 of DKQG01000029.1, forward strand.
GCGCGTAATAGGCCGACACCAGCAAAAGCCGGAGAACCCCGTCTTCGCGCCAGACCCTCTGCGCTTGGGTGCTTTGAAAGTGATCGTGGCGGGTACCATACAGGTTGGTCTCAATCCGCCCCGACAGGTCCTTCGCCCAAAAGCGGAGCAAATCGCCCATGGCATCCGTCGGGGTCAGTACGAGGTCGGACGACCGGGCCGATGCAATAATCAGCTGGCGGCGGAGCATACGTTCGAAGAGGGTTCGGGCACCCAGAACCGGCGCTATGGCGGCAAGGTATACCGGGTCGAACAGCCCACCTTCGCGAACAAGAAGTATTTGCGGCACCGGCGACCCAATTAGTCCGAAATTCGCCGAAGAATACATAATGTCGGGCTTCAGTTTCTTGACTATGCGGCGCCAGGCGACCTGTTCCCAGATCACCCGGGATAACGGAGACATCCAGGTGACGGGGTGACTGATCGTTTCGATGTCTTCTGCCTGCAGCGGACTGCCGGCAGGCAGGGCGAATACCGCATCTACACCCCTGTCGCGAAACGACTGCATCAGGTTGCGCGTATAGGTGATCATGCCGCCGCGCCGGGCGGACAGGGCATTGACAACAACCCTCACCGGTCCATCCCGTCGAGCGCGCCGAGAATGCGCGATATGTTTGCCTGGTGCGACAGTTCCAGTGCCTCCACCCGTTTTCGGGCGTTTGTGGCGACGGATTTTCGCCGATCCTCCTGGTCAAGCCAGAATCTGCATAGACTCAAAAGTTCGTCGTCGTCAGAGAAATAAACCGCTTCTCGCAAATCTCTGAGAAGCGCCTCGATCTCATCGTTGCGCTCATGGACCATGAACCCCCCGCAAGCCGGCAGTTCAATCGACCTGCATGTCTGCAGATCGCGGTTGGCATGACGCAAAAAACACAGATTGACCATGCTGGCGGCAACGACCTTGGCAAATTCATCGTTGTAGGCCGGGCGGCCCTCAATCTTCAAGTTCTCGTGCCGCCCGCGCAACTTCTCCCAGCCGTTCCCCCACACTCGGACCGGCACGCCACTCGAAGCCAGATGGATTACGGACCGCGCCCGCGGCGCCTCGTAAGTTCCGATAAAACTGACAGGCGCACCAAAGGTTTGTATGTCCGCCGGTCCGACGTCCACGGGTCGGTGGATCTCGGTATCATAACTGTTGTTCACAAACAGCATGTTCCGAAGTTTCAGCGCGTCTCGTTCCTCCGGGCGCACGTTTAATGATTTTGTCGTGGCCCAGAGATCGATGAGCGGCATCGACCGCTGCAGCCAGACCGTCCGGTTACGTGGATTCATCATGTCGTCCTCTGAATAGCAGACGATCGCGGTTTCCGGATTAAGAGATTTCAGCCGACATAGGGCGCTCGGGCGGATCATGCGAGCCGTCTCGAGCCAGAGAATATCCGCTCCGCCGGCCGCCGACAGGATCGCTGCATTCGCACCCGCCGGGTCTGCGGGCACACGAAGGCGATAACGAAGCCGCGTCGCAAGGGACGGAGCGGTCTCGTAATCCACCCCGGGCGGCATTGTCGGAACCGTTCGTACCGTGTGACCGAGACGTCGCATCGCAGCCACCCGTTGCGGCGTTCGCGAAGCCGCGAACGTCTCGCCTACCACGACGATATTGCGGGAACCGGGGCTGCTTTTCCTGCCGGTCACGGTACGTCGGCCGTCTTGGCGAGCGCGGTTTTCAATCCGGCGATATCTTCATTGAAGCCCCAGCGCGCAATTTTTTTGCGCGCCGCCTTCCCCATGTCTTCGGACCTGTCCAAACAGTCGACCAGCGCCCAGGTCAACGCCGTCACATCATCGGCAGGCACGACTCTGCCCGTTTGGCTGTCGACCAGATCGGCGGCGCAACCTACCTGATCACTGACAATTACTGCTGTGCCACAGGCCATCGCCTCATTCACCGCGAGCCCCCAAGGTTCGCGCAGGGACGGCAGAACGAAGATATCGGCTAGGTCGTAATATGCGGGCAGTTCCGTCTGGTTGACGAAGCCGGTGAAAATTGCGTCCGGCGCAAGTCTTTCGAGATCGGCGCGCAACTCTCCGTCGCCGACGAACAACAGGGCGGGCGGATCTCCGTTCCAGCCCGCAGCAGACAAGGCAGCTGCGAGCAGGTCCGGTTTTTTGCGCCGTTGAAGCTTCCCGGCGAACAGGACGATTTTGCGTGTTGGCGGAACACCGAGGCGGGCCCGCAATGCGCTTCGATCCGTCCGGGCTAAGGCCGACCGTTCGGCGAACACCTCGTTGTCCACGGCATACGGCATATCGACGATCCGGTCGGCGGGAACGCCTCTGCTTAAATAGTACTGCCGGTTTGCTGATCCGATGGCGAGAAAAAGATCGCAGCGCCGGAATATCCGGGCGATATAAATTCGCTTCAACCAGCCCGGCAACCCAGGCCCATCCGGCATAGCGAGGTCGCAGTTTTCTCCGCGCATCAATACCGGACGCCCCGCCTGCTTGGCTAGACTCAACGCGATCTTCATCAGGGGCGATTGCCATCCGTGCAGCCAGACGACATCCGCTTTTCGTATTTCCTCGGCGGTGTTGGCCTTCGACTTCGACGTGTAATCATACCCGTCCGTCAGGTCGATATCCCATTTCACGTCCCTCCCAAATCCGGTGTCAAAATACCGGTGATCAGGATGGATCCGCTCGAACAGGACGCGCAGTTCGATACCGGGTTCCGTGGCAACCCGGCGCAGCAGCGGGGCCTGATACTGGATGGGGTGCGAAACGATATACAGTAACCGCGTCATCACAACACTTCGTCCCATGTCCACGCCCATGTCCGCGCAACATTGTCTTCGAAAGCCGCCTCGCTGTAGCTGTTCACGATCAGTGTGCGCGCCGCCGCCCCTGTTTCATTGCGACGGTCCCGGTCGGCAACTATCCAAGCGATCGCATCGGCCAACTCTTCCGGCGTGTTACCAGCAAGTTTTCCGGTTTTGCCGTCGATGACGTAGTCTTCTGGGCCGCCGCATCGCGTCGACACCACCGGCACGCCGCAGGCCATTGCCTGAACTCCCGATATCCCCAGACCTTCCTGTGCAGACGAAAACACGAAAACGTCCAACGAACGATAGAAATCCGACAACCGGCCGGGGTCTAGCCACCCAGTCCAGTCCAGCCTGTCGGCGATGTTCAACCCGGCCGCGAGTTCATTAAGTTCGGCCTCGGGGTCGCCGGTCAGTTTCAATCTTACAGGGATGTTCCGTCCAGCCAGAACTGCAACCGCGCGGACCAGCAGGCCGATATTCTTTCGAGGATCACCGACCCGCCCGGCGAAGCCGATATGCGCGGCGGGGGCGGCGGTCGCAGGCGGCGAATACATTTTCAGATCGACGGGCACGGGCACGCACTCGATCGCATTGGGACATGCGCCGGCAGCGATCAGCGTGTCCCGCGTATAATTGCTGATTGCCATGAAGCGCCCGCGCCCGGCCAAAATCCGTTTTTCCAGCTGTCGCTGAACTGGTCCCACAGCAAGCCGGTCGACAACGCGCCGGGCAGCGGGCATCGCGGCACGGCGGTCGACCCTATCTTCGAGCATCGTGCTGGCGCACCACATCATATGGGGCACGCCCGTCATGACCAGCGGATTCGCCACAAGAACCGTGCCGCCAACGGCGATATGCCGGTCGTGCGCGCGAATGAGGTTTTTCCACCGTGATGTGGTCAGATAATAGGGAAATTCCAGTTCGGGGAACCGGCACCCCACGGATACGCAGGGAAAATCGCCGAAGCAGGTTGTCGTGCGGGTACGCGGTATTTTTCCTGTCACCGACTGCCAGCTTGGAACCACCAAATCCGAATCGTCGGTCAGCGTGGCGTAGTGCGCTACAGTCACATCGTGGCCCCGACGCTTCAGGAAACGGGCCAAAATCTCCGTCATTGCCGGGACGCCCCCCTGGTACGGAGGCAATGTCGTGATAAGTACCGAGCGGCTCATCGCAGCGGGCGCAGGAGATCCGCGGCAGCGGCCGAACGCAATACTTGGGCGGTTCTCTCGGCGGTATGTTCCAGCGAAAAATCCAGCGCCCGGCGCGCGGCCTTTTCGCCGAGCGACGCCCGCAGCGCCTGGTCCGAGAGAAGCATCTCGATCTTTCGAGCAATATCCTCGGTATCGCGTGGATCGAACGTCAGTCCGGCGTCGCCAATCACTTCAGGCATGGCGGCGGTGTTGGAACACGCGATAGGCACACCGAACGACATGGCTTCTAACAAGGGGTTACCGAAAGTCTCTACGGTCGATGGAAATACGAAGATATGACAGGACTTGTAAAGGGTATTCAACTCTGACGGTCCCACGTAGCCGAGAAACCGAACGGCATCGACCAGGTTGCGTTCTACGACGATGCTTCTGATGGAATCTGCGTAATAGCTGTCTATCTCCCGGCCGACGATCGTCAGCGTTAGATCCGGACGCTTCTTAAGCACCTCGGCGAACGCCTTGATCAGTGAATGGTAGTTTTTCTGAACATAGATATCCGAGACAGCCAGTAACTTCACACCGGGTTCCGCGTTATTGGCGCGGAACCGCGGAGGCGTCGAGGTACCGTGATAGACGACATTCAGCTTGCGCCGGAACAAGCGCCGCAAACCAAATGTTAGAATCCGCGCGGCGTACTCGGAAACAGCGATCGCACGCTTGGCTAGCAGCAGAGACACGAACGTCGCCCCCGACAGCATCATCCAGTAAGCCATGGGCCTGAGGCGAGTGGTAAGCGTGATAACCGACGTCGCATTGCGGAGCAGAATGACATGGTTGCGCGCGAAAACCGGTCCGTAGTTCGCAGGTGAAAACACGGCATCCGCGCCCATCGCCCATGCAATGACGGGTAGCGAAAACTGTTCCCATCGCAGGGTCGACCAGAAACCGGGATTATGGTCGAACAGCGTTAGCTGGACGCCGTCGCAGACCGGATAGAAGAGTTCCATCTGATCCTGGTGCAGGAACAGGTGCAGTTCGAACCCGGGTTGCTGCGCCAGTTCGGGCAGAATACGCCGAAGATAGGTTACACCCCCGCCGCTCTTCGCATGCGTGCCGTTGATGACTATGCGTAACGGCCTGTCAGAACATTCCAGCGTCGAAGCGCCGCCAGGTTGGTTGGTGGTCATATAAACATTCCGCTCCGGCGATCCTCAGTTTTCCGAGCGCCGGCATGTCCGGTCCATCGCGAGCAGTAAGAACGGCAGCATAAAGGTTCCGAATTTTATCATGTTCCCCATGTAAAGGGCGAAATCTTGATCGAAATCGATCCACCAGGGTAACAAGGCAAAAACGGCAACACGTGGAAGCCCCGGCCCCCACACAGCGACCGCTCCGGCGCCGCACAGAAAAACGAGCAGAAACGCCCCATGCAAGAGCAATGCGGGGGCACCACCGTGAATAACCGGCTGGCCCAGTAAGGTAATGGATGCGCTGTGAGAGTTGCTCACGTAGTCCATACCGCAGTAAACCGTCGCATATCTGCCGCCAAGCGAAAAATTTGGCTTCTCCGGCCACACCGCACGCGGGATCAGGATTTTCACCCAGAATGTTTGGTTGGGCAGCTCGAAGCGGTCATCCTTATGCGCCGCGAAAACATTGGACAGACAGTATCCGGTTTCAGCTTGCCGCCACAGCATTTTCCTAAAAAAGAGTTTGCCGATTTTTTGCGTAAACGCGATTTCATTGCTGGGGCCATAGTATTCCGGCTCTCGCACCAGATGGATAAACTGCATAACTATTACCAGCACAACCGCAAAGGCGAGGACCGCCTTGGTAAGAGCTGTATAGGAAACCCGTGTATGCGCGATGTAATACAAACCTGCGGCCATTCCGATCAGAACCGGAATCTTGCCGCCATGAGCCAGCACCATCACCGTCAAATTGAAGACGATAAGCAGGACTACTGGCACAAGCCCGATACGCGACCGGTCGAGCGCACAATGGAGTAAATACAGGAGCAAAAATGCCTGAATTGGCGCTACGCCGGTCCGCATCAAGTTTGTTGCCGTGGCACCGAAGAGATCGGTGTGCGTCGCGGCAAGGAACATAAATCCTAGGGTTCCCGACAAACCATAGGCGGTTCTCGCCTTACCCCCGCGGGGGTCCGGGTTCCGGCTGATCGCCGGTGCGGTCCGGCTAGACGCTATCAAGGCCAGGATACCGTGAACCACCAGACCGGCGGCGCAGAATGCAAGGATCAATCCTTCCCCCCTGCTGCCAAAATAGGCGAGCACAATGGGTCTGTAGGTCAGATCGTGGAACGGCTGAAGCGCTGTGTAAATTGCGTTTGGCAGAAGCGTGAAGGCGACAAGCCCGACCAGCGCCAGGAGGAAAACCGGCGACATCAAAAACAGGCGTCTGGAACAGCGTTGTTCGAGCCATATTTGCGCCCCGAACAGAAGCATCACGCCTATTCTGGCGTATGAGGGCGTGAGAACGTCGGCGCCGACCGTTACTGCCAGACCAACCGCGAGACAAATAATTGCTGTTTGCGGTGGCGCCATTCCGCCCGTATACCGTTCGGTCACGGGCGGATGCTCTGAGCCTATCATAAGGGCATTTTTAGCAGGTATTGCCTGAATCGGCGATGCCCGACTGACGGCCTAAGGTTGATTTAGCGCGGTATCGCGCTTGAACTTATAGTATAATAATACTTCGTCGACGGGCTTGGTGGGCGACTATCGGCTGCTGGGGTAATTCGGGCGATAATCGTAGCCTGATCACGTTCGACGAGCTCCTCTCCACGAAAACCGCCGAAAAGCTCTAAACCGAGCTGCATCAGATTTCCCGGCGTTTTCGTTCGCTAATGGACAACCCGTTGATACGATGATCGTGGTCGACGACGAAGGCATTATCTCGGACTTCAATCTGGCAGCGGACGAATGATCAGGCGTAAGTTCGATCAGAGAATACCATTCACAGAGACCCCTTTGGGCAACAAGCAACATACTAGAGTTCAACGTAGGTGCCGCAGCGAGGAACCGATGGGATAATTTGCTGAACTAATATTGCCGCTGTCTATCCAAATGGCGGAATACGCTTCACCCCCAAATGCGCCAGCTAATGCTGCACAGCAAAACTACGAGGAATGGTATCAAGCCGCAGACGATGCTTGTTGGCATACTAAGTTTCATTAACCTTCTGCCTGTTTCTTCTGCATCGCTCAGAACAGTACCGCACTTCATCCCAGACCTTCGCCCACTTCTTACGCCAAGCAAAGCTGCGCCCGCAAACTCTGCAGGTCTTTGTCGGAAAATCGATTTTCTTCATCTTTTAGATACGCATGCCCAGTAAAGTCGTCCACTTACCAAAGGCGGCGGGCTTTTCATTCAAGTGACGTGCCCTCACTCATACGCAATGGTATGAGTTTTAGTTCGACAGTATACCTGACGTTGGCCTCACCCGTTTAGGTACTCCCCTCCTGCGCTATTAAAGCGGCTGACATTTTTCGCAGGCATAAGCTTTCCTGCCCGCCATATTGTGACACTGGATTCCCCCACCGCATTTCGGACATAGGGTTTTCTTGTATACGTTAACCCGTTCCCGATACTTCCCAGACGAGGGCTTGCCACCTTGAACGGTGATAATCGAATTATGCTTAACTGCGAGCGCGAGCAGATCTCTCGCGTCCTCCCAAATCTTATTAAAAGTCGTCTCGTCAATCGCATTCCCAGGCGTTTTCGGGTGTACGCCCTGCCGCCACAAAATTTCGCTTCGAAAAATATTACCGATCCCCGCCATTACAGACTGGTCCATTAACAACTGACCGATGGGCAACTTACTTTTTGCAGTCCGCGCAAATGCCCTGATCGGTTCCGCATCCGACCGTAAAATATCTGGACCGATGCGATTGAATAAAACTTTGGTCTCGACGGGCCCCATCACTTCACAGATCGCAGGACCATTTATATCAATGCAGTGGGTATCGCCAACTAGGCGAACACGCACGGCCCCAATAGGTTCCTTCAATGGCAATCTTCCGCTCCGGATCCTTCCGAAAAGACCAAGGTGAACGTGCAGAACATCTCTAGATTCGAAACGATACAAAAGATGTTTGCCCAGCGCCTCGACGGAGTGGCACACTTTCCCCGATAAAATTTCTGAACCTGCGCTGAATTTGCCCTGAGGTGATGAAACTTGCAGCGTTTGTCCTGATAATTTCTTGTGATGGTCTTGTGCTGCCCGATGGATGGTATGCCCTTCCGGCAATTTAATCTCCCTTCTATATCGCTCGTTCTTGACGATTAAAACTCGGGCATCCATTTATCCACCCAACTTGGATTGGACAGAGGTCCAACGACACCAAATACGGACAAATTGAATGAATGTGCGACATTGGCCCTTGGCATTTCGCAGTTTAACGGAGGAAAACTTGTGCTTGGCCATCAAAACTGCGCCGTTATTTTGGAAGGCCTAGGGGAGCCACGATGGCTCTAACGCGTCACTCAAGCGAAGATGAACCGTGGCTACCGCAGAGGTTTAACCTGTAGTTATCAGACGGCAAAAACGTTGCTCCGCCCTGTCGAGTGCACGGCTTTGTCAGGCCGTCAGCCACTCATACGTGACGTAGCGAGAGTGTGTTAGTCGCCTGTCGCTGGCGCCTCGGTCTTCGACGTGGCGGTGTGCGAGTTGCAACCGTCGGCGAACGCAGGGGCGGTAGCAAAAGCCAGCATTAGGGCAGCGAGTAGAACTAAGCGTTTCATTGCAGATCTCATTGTAATACGAGCTACATACGCGCGCGGACTCTTAACAGATCTCTGGGCCTACATCTCCAATCTCGGTGGACGAATTACCTGCCCAAGATGCCAAGCGTCATCAAAACGCGCAAAACAGCAGTGCAAGGCACCAGCCATCACGTGAAAGCGCGTTTGTAAAATACATGGTGGCAAATTACCGGGGCCGAAAACAGTGGTCTCGGCTCAGGCGTTTTGGCGCTTTGATTCAATGAAACTTTCCTGAGGCTACAGGGAGCATTCTATCGGGGGGCCATTATAGGAATAACCCATAGAAAACGCTGATAAATGGCGGAGAGAGAGGGATTCGAACCCTCGAAACGGTTACCCGTTTACTGATTTAGCAAACCAGCGCCTTCAGCCACTCGGCCACCTCTCCGCCGGGGAGTGGTGTTGTTCTCACGCTGTATGCAGGAGCGTATTTAGCCGAGCGGGGCCTTCTAGGCAATACGCAAAACCGCGCTTTCTCCTCAATTTCCATTTCTGAGTTTAGCAGAAATGATTCCCGCTGCGAATCCTCATCACTTGATCAGACACAAGGACTCTTACCCTCACCATAGGGCGAATTGGAGCGTGAGTGGAGCGAAGCAAGGTATCCATTAGCCGTCTGGTCCTGCAGGACGGCGCTTGGACCCCAATCCCGCACAAAAAAACGCCCCGTACCTGTAGGAAGATAAATCAGTAGGTCCGTATATTGACCTAAATCTATGGTTCTAATCGTCTCAAATACAGATTGCACTGAATCTAGTTTCCGGGCGGAGGGCACTCGTAGCCTTTTTTGACCGGCTTGCTGGTCTTTGCCCTTCGAATTTCTGTTGATGGAGACTCTGAATTTAACGTTCAAAACCAGAGGTTTAGAGAAAAATGCCGAATACTAGTTGCGATTCACTCTCATTTGCATGATATTGCATATCCCGTTCTGCTCCAATGTTTTCGAAAGACACTCCCTTACGGTCATGAAGAAAACCCCCAGTTTCTCTCAGTACGCTTACCGGGGGGAGCAGAACGGACCATATACGGTGGAGCCTGTATCTATGAATGATCGATGTGACAATCCAGAGAAATCAAATATCGATGCTCTTCAGGATGTTATGAAGCGATTGACGCTGGCTGTGAAAGTGGCGGAGACGGTAATGCCAGAGAGCTCGTTGGATTATGTCCCGAACGCGCTTTTAAACATCACTATTTCGAGAATGATAGCTACTGAAGGCAAGGCCAATACCGCTATTTTGCTTTCCAAATTATCGGAAATGATTATGGAGGGAGTGGATCCCGAAAACAGAGGCCCGGTTAGGATATCGTGAACCTAAAAGAGAGTTCTTTATAAAGGTCCGTTTCCTATTTTCCGTCAAAAATTGGCGCCAAATTAGCGCCACTTAGAGAGGTCCATCGGCCATTTTACCATACAGCGCATTACAAAGACCTTACCCCCGCACAAAAAAAACCCGCCTATGCAGATATGTGAATTAGTAGGTCCGTATACTGACCAGAATCTATAGGCCTTATCGCCCAGAGCTAACAACGCTACGACCATAAGAACGCAGAAATCAGAGCGATCACGATCATCGTTAGGAAGTTGCAGAGATTGTCACGTATCATCCTAAATCCTCTCAAATCCATACCTAACACAGCTTCTTAGCCAAATCCTCTGCTCGTAAATGAGAATACCTCAGAAGGATTCTCAGGCCTTTGTTGCCTAAAAAGTTGGATGGGTTGTTGTCATCCAAAAGCGACTTGGTGCATTACACGTCCCGGCATAAACGTAAAAATACCCGCTACGATAAGAGCTAACCCATACAACGTAGCCATAGCACGCTTGTGACGTTTGATATGTCCAGCACGCACAAAATAAACCGCCAAACCCAGCACAAATATGGTCAACAGGCTCAACAAATGTATCGGGCTATATGCGCCCAATATTTTGATTTCGTGAATAAAGAAGGAAGAGACTGATACGAACAGCATCAGACCAACCCATGTCCATCCCAACAGCCTGTGAATTAGGCCACCTTTTTTTCTTGTAAAATTGCAAACCACCAAAAATCACTGCAATCATTGCGGCGATAGCATGCAGTGGTATGGGCTGGGCTTCGTTGAATAATGGCGACATCAAAAGACGTACTCTTTGTTATCTATCTTTCGGACGTATCATGAAAGAGTGTGAGTCATCGGCAGCCCTTTGATGAACCGAATGGCCGATAAAAATTTCGGGTCCCGTCACGGGTGTCATCCATCGGTTCTGAGATTGGTTAAATCAGACTCGTCAGCTTCCAACCTAACGCCAAGTTCTCCACTTGATCCAAAGACAGGGGATTTCCGGAGAAAGACCTCGACACTTTGTATCTCACTGTACTTGACGCACTGATCCACAATACGGGTGATGAATCGTTCCTGTGTCTCATAGTGCATCTCCTCTGCCATCAGCCGGATTTCTCGGATGAGAGGATCGTAATCAAAAACCCGATCCATCTGATCTTCGTCGATTAGCACCAGTGCGGGATCGATTGATAAGTTCAAATCAAGAACATGCTTATCCGGCACCACATCTCCATCATTGTAGGTGCCAATTGCAATATTGAGGTCTAGATCAATTAATTCTACTTGAGCTCTCAAGCCGCACTCTCCTTCTTCACATTGGCCCATTCTCGAAACGTGCTTGGCTCCGCCGTTACCTCACCGCCCACCTCACGTCTATCCAAGCTTCTTAGCTAGGTCTTCTGTCCTTAGATGGGTATATCGCTGCAACATTCTCAGGTCTTTGTGACCGGTTATTGCAGCAACCTCCATGAACTTCCCTAGAGGGATGGCCTCGACATCCCGCCCCCGTTCTAGGGGTGTCACTTCAGCCAAGTGCCTTCCAATAATCTCGGCCAACTCTCCGTCGGGATTTGGTGTTGCTCTCACGCCCGTATGCAGGGACGTATTTCGCCGAGCGGCGTTGGCCATGCCAATGAAATGCGCTTGCCCCCCGGACCAAAGCTATCAAATCGGGCAGGCCTCAGAGTGCCATTATTCAGTCGTCCAGCACGACGTTGAGAATCGCCGTACGTCCGCCCTCGACCGCTTCCTGCGCCTCGTGGATCGCGCCCGGTAAATCCGCCAGCTTCTCCACCCGGCGACCGAAGAAGCCGAACGGCGCGCCAAGTTCGGCGTAGTCTAGATTTGTTATCGTGTGGCCGACTGAGGAATTGTGTTCGGCGGCAATACCGTCGGGATAATAGGCATGATGTTCCTTGCGCATGGCTGAATAGCCTTCGTTATTGAAAACCACGATCAGGATCGGCAGATCCTTGTGCTTCGACAGTGCCAGGCTCTGCGTTACCGGGTTGTACATGAACGAGCCGTCGCCGATGACAGACACCACCAGCCTGTCTTTCCTCGCCAGCTTAGTGCCGAGCGCAAGACCTAGGCCTTGCCCCAGCCCGCCGGTCGCGGCGGTGTAAAAAGACTGCGGCCCTTTGAAGGCAAGGTGCCGGATGATAACCGGGCGATGGGTGATGGTTTCGTCGACATAAACCGCATCGTCGGGCAGCTCGTCTCCGAGGGTCACGCACAATCCGACGGGGGAGATAGTGTCTTTCGCCAGCGCGTCGTCTTCCAGCGCTTTTTTACCTACCACTAAAGCTTCGTGGCCGGCCCACCATTTCTCGCGCCGCACCGCAACAGCGGCGTCATCGATGCCCTTTTTGCGAAGCACGGCGATCAGCGATTGAAGAGTCGCCACAGCGTCACCTTCTAGGAATACATCCGCCTGCAGGCTCTGATGCACCATGTGGGGGCGGAACGGCGTCTCGTCGATATTCACAATTTTTGCGTTGGCGGGTTTAGCGCTCGGCGGCGTCCACGGTGCGCGGGCGCGCAGCGTCAGCACCACGTCGCAGTCATGCAGATATTCGGGTTCGCCCATGCCCTGATACAGCGGATGGTCCTTAGGGAAGTTCGTAAAGTCGATCCAGCGGCACTCCGACACCGGGATCGCCAGCAGATCTGCCAGTTCGACTGTCGCCGAGTAGCCCGCGGGATCGCGGCCGATGGATTCGGCGACGATGGCGGGGTTCTTCGCCGCCAGCAGCATGTCGGCGACCGCTTCGATGTCGGCCGTGGGCGGGACAGGCCGTGACGCGGACGGCACGGCACGTGGGTTCTTCGGCGGCGTCCAGTCGTGCAGCATGGTTTCGATCGGCACGGACATATAGACCGGCCCGGCTGGCGATCTCTGCGCCATTTCGCCGGCGCGGATCAGCTGCTCATGGAGCGTATGCGGGCTGCTGACAGACTGCGACCACTTGGTGATCCCATCAACCAGGGCGGACGGCCCCCCGACCACGGACAGAACGCCGTGCCATTGCGGGCCGGGTTCAAAGGCTTCTTTTTCGCTGTAGGTCAGGGATTCGCCGGACACCACGACCATAGGCACGCCCTGCCGATACGCTGTATCGATACCCATCGACCCCTGCAGCAGGCCGACCCCCGTATGCAGCATCACCGCTTGCATGCGACCCGTCATTACGGAGTAGCCGATAGCCAGATTGACAGCTAGGGTTTCGTGCGCACAGCTGAGATATACCGGCCCGTCGTTATTTTCCTTGTCTTGGCGGGCAAACGCCTCCCAGACCGATCCCCATTCGGAACCGGGTGACGCCAGAACATAGTCGATATCGAGCCGACGGAACGCCTCGACGATCGCTTCGCCACCATCCATGTAATTTTGCATGATCCGGTATCCCCTTTGCGCCGCCTGTCGGGCGAAGAAGAAGTCTATAGTGCCGGGAAGACGCGGGGAAGATGGTCCAGCTGAGGACGATTGACCTAAGCTTCCAAAATTCGCTCCACGCTCGGTAGGCGACTTTCATCGCGCCCAGCACCTTGTCCAGATCGGTATGCACGATCACATCGTAACTGGCGCGCAGATCGTTAATGAGCCGCCCGGCCTCCGTCATCTTCAGCACAGCGCAGAGCTTTTTCGAAACTTAATTCTCGTCGGTCGCATAGGCGTGTTTGAATGTCGCCAGCAACTTGTCCGACTGCCGGCGTGTGATTTTTGGGCCGCCGTAAAGTTTGTCAAAATCGGGACTGAGTTCCTCGGCTTATAACGTTGCCAAGGCCTTCTAATTTTGCGGATCGAAAGCGCGTACGACAGCAATTCTAAGATGCGGCACGTTGACAATCGGTTTACGTAAATTTCGCTCCTCGAGTACGCACATATCGGCGCGCCTGCATCAAAAATTAAGTTCCTTGGGCCGAGGATATCGGCCGTCGTTATCAAATATTCCGCAATGCCGATATGTCCATTTCCAAGAACATCGCTGAAACGCGCTCGCTCACTTGGAGGTCAATCTCAGCCACGTAGAGATCAGCGATCGCGAAGACCAGAACTAACTGGCCCAGCTTGAAAATTGCCGCCTCGAACGCAGGATGATGGCAGCGATCGCCCCAGGCAAGGGCTCCCTGCTCCGAGCTTTGCGCTGACGCGCAATCAGTTTCCGCTCGCGCAGGATTGCGTCAGCGAAGTCGTGCCCCCACCCCCCGCGGGATGATCCCTGCGGGTGTTGACGACGAGGCCGAGTCCGCAAAACGGATGACGGCCGTACGCCTAAGCACGGGTTGCGATTGCGTCCCGTGCGGGCACTTCCATGCCACGCCTGACGGCGGGTCTCTGCCGAATATCGTCGTACCAGCGGAGCAGATGCGGCGTTTTTCCCAGATCTAGTTCGAACCACCTGTGCAGCGCGACCCACGGAAACGCCGCAATATCGGCGACGGTATATTCGACGCCCGCCAGATGACGGTTTTCCGACAGGCGCCGGTCCATCACCCCGCACAACCTCCGCACCTCCCCGCTAAAGCGCTCGCGCCCATAGGCGATATCCTCCGCCGGGGCGTCGTCGGGATGCTGGTGCAGAAAATGAAACGCTTGGCCGAAACTCGGGCCGAGGCCGCCCATCTGCCAGATCAGCCACTCTATTGCCGACCAGCGTCCATCTTCTTCCCGCGGCAGGAACCGTCCGGTCTTTTCCGCCAGATACAGAAGGATAGCCCCGGATTCGAAAAGCGATACCGGTTGGCTTGCGGGGCCATCCTCATCGACGATGGCGGGGATGCGCCCGTTAAGGCTGATCGCCAAGAAATCGGGCGCATGCTGTTCACCTGCCGTAATATCAACGATATGGACCTTATAAGGCAGACCACATTCTTCCAGCATGATCGACACCTTGCGCCCGTTCGACGTTCGGTAGGTATAGAGATCGATCACGGGTCGTTCCGCTTACCCACTACTCCGCCGCTTGCCCCTGCGACGACTGGGTCTTGCCGTACATCATTTCCCAGCCTTTGTCGGAGAAGGTGTTGTCCTTACGGCGCTGGTCTTTCAGCGTTTCCAGCGCGGCAAGCACCTGCGGGCGAGCCCACATTTTGTCGCGCCAGCGCATCAGGTTGGGGAACTTGTCGCCGTCGATACCCTGTTTCACGGGGTCGCGCAGCCACGGCATGATTGCCATGTCGGCTATCGTATATTCGTCCGCCGCGATCCAGTCCCGCCCTTCTAGCCGTCGGTCGATGACGCCGTATATGCGCGTGCCTTCGTTGATATATCGGTTTTGAGCATATTCGAGCCGCTCCTTGGGCTCGCGCTCTGGCGCGTATGCGTTGAAGTGGTGACACTGGCCAAGCATCGGGCCGACCGATCCCATCTGGAACATTAGCCACTGCAGCACGTCGTATTTTTTGCCCGGATCGGAGGGAAAAAACCTGCCGAATTTCTCACCCAGATAAATCAGGCAGGCGGCGGATTCGAATACCGAGATCGGCTCGCCGTCCGGTCCGTCAGGATCGATGATGGCCGGCATCTTGTTGTTGGGGCTGATCTTCAGGAAATCCGGCTTGAACTGGTCACCCTCCTGGATGTTGATCGGGATGATGTTGTGCGCGATCTCCGCTTCGTGAAGCATGATGTGCACCTTGTGCCCGTTGGGCGTGGGCCAAGTATAGACGTCAATCATCGGGAATCCTCTTTGGGGGAACATGTTGCGCGGATCATAGCGTTTCACAGGCGAAGCGCGATACACCGCGGCGAAAAAGGCTTTTGTCGGCATAACACCGAAGCGGAGATCCTTCTCTTCGCAGTTACCCATGCAAAGGCGAGCATTTTAATTGCGGAAGCGCCGTTACCCCGAGCTTCGCGCCATCGCGGGAGCTAGCGAGGGACTTAAAACCCTACCCATCCAGCTTCTTGCGAAGCATCTCGTTCACCGCCTGCGGGTTGGCCTTACCCTGGGTCGCCTTCATCACCTGACCAACGAACCAGCCGAGCACCTTTACATTACCGCCTTTGTACTGGTCCACCTGGGCGGCGCCGGCGGCGATGGCCTCGTCGACCGCCGCCTCGATGGCGCCTGCGTCAGTTACCTGTTTCATGCCGCGTTGCTCGACGATCTTTTTCGGGTCGTCACTGGTCTCGAACATAATTTCGAACACATTTTTGGCCAGTCGGTTGGACACGGTGCCGTCGGAAATAAAATCGATTAGTTGGCCCAACTGCGCTGCGGACACGGGCGAGGTGGCGATATCGGTGTCAGTCCGGTTCAAAGCGCCGAAAAGCTCACCCATGACCCAGTTGGCAGCGACCTTCGCATCTCGGCCCTCGGCAACGGCCTCGAAAAACTCGGCGATTTTCCGTTCGGCAACCAGTGTCCCAGCGTCAATAACGGAAAGGCCGTAATCGTCCACGAAACGGTGCTTTTTCTGGTCCGGCAGCTCCGGCAGGGTTTCGCGGATGGCATCGACCCAGCTTTGCTCTAACTCCAGCGGCAACAGATCGGGATCCGGGAAGTAGCGGTAATCGTGCGCTTCCTCCTTGGACCGCATGGATCGCGTCTCGGCACGGTCCGGGTCGAACAGGCGGGTTTCCTGGTCGACCTCGCCGCCGTCCTCAATCAGCTCGATCTGGCGCCGGACTTCGTAATCGATCGCCTGGCGGATAAACCGGATAGAATTAACGTTCTTGATCTCGGCGCGCGTGCCGAAATCATCGCCGGGTTTCCGGACCGAGACATTGACGTCGGCGCGCATTGACCCTTCCTGCATATTGCCGTCGCAGGTACCGAGATAGCGCAGGATCGACCGTATCTTCTCGACATAGGCGCCGGCTTCCTCGGCAGAACGGATGTCGGGCTCGGACACAATTTCCATCAGCGCGACGCCTGACCGGTTGAGATCGACCAGCGTCTTGCGCGGATCCTGGTCGTGGATCGATTTGCCGGCGTCCTGCTCGAGATGCAACCGGGTGATGCCGACGGTGCGGGTAGACCCGTCCTCAAGGTCGATTTCGATCTCACCCTTTCCGACAACTGGATCGAGGTACTGCGATATCTGGTACCCCTGCGGCAGATCAGGATAGAAATAATTCTTCCGGTCGAAGATGGATTTCAGATTGATCTGCGCGTTGAGACCGAGACCGGTACGCACCGCCTGTTCAACCGCTTTTTCGTTGATCACCGGTAGCATGCCGGGCATGGCCGCGTCGACCAATGACACCTGCGTATTTGGCTCGGCGCCGAACTCGGTGGACGCGCCGGAGAATAGTTTCGATTTCGAGGTTACCTGGGCATGGACTTCCAGCCCGATAACGACTTCCCAGTCGCCGGTGCGACCCTGAATAAGCGTCATACGATCAGGCTCCTCTCATCAGCCAGGCGACGAACAGCGTCAGAAGCGCGTAGGCGCAGCTGCGGAACAGGTATAACCGCCCGATGCGGATCCAGTAGCCGCGGGTCTCTTTTTTCTGGGATACCGAGCCAGTCCGGCGCGACCGCATGCTGTCGAACTTCTCCCAAGTCAGCCGGTACATTTCGTACATCGGCCAGGCCTGCACCCCGGCGCAGGCGGCGAATGCAGCTAACACGCCCTGATTGGTGAACGTGAAAATCTTCCAGCCGATCAGTCCTAGGCTGACATGAATCAGGACGTACCAGATCGTCTGCATCTGCATAATGCGGCCTCATCCCCGGTGCGGCCGGGAATCGAACCCGGCAGCGTATTCCAGCGCCTGCGCGGCACGAAATAAGGTCTGTTCGTCGAACGCCTTGCCGATCAGATGCAGCCCCAGTGGCAGGCCTTCGCTCGACAGGCCGCCCGGCACCGAGATCGCCGGCAGCCCCGCCAGCGATGCCGGCACCGTCAGCACATCGTTCAGGTACATCGCGATGGGATCGTCCGACTTCTCGCCCATCGCAAAAGCCGCGCCCGGTGTCGTCGGCGTCAAGATCACGTCGCAATCCTCGAAGGCGTTGTGGAAATCCCTCGCGATCAGCGCTCGGACTTTCTGTGCCTTCAGGTAATAGGCATCGTAATAGCCGGACGATAGCGCGTAGGTACCGATCAGAATACGGCGCCGGACCTCCTGACCGAAACCGCTGGCGCGGGTTTCTTCGTACAGGCTGGTCAGGTCTTCGCCGTCTTCGCGATGTCCGTAACGCACGCCGTCATACCGCGCCAGGTTCGACGAGGCTTCGGCCGGCGCAATGATGTAATAGGCGGGCAACGCGTATTTCGTATGTGGCAGGCTGATATCCACCAGCTCTGCCCCGGCATCGGTGAGCCACGCCTTGCCCCGGTCCCACAGCGCGGCAATCTCCGGATTCATGCCGTCGACTGCGTATTCTGCCGGAATTCCGATCCGCAAGCCCCGCACGCCGCCTTCAAGCCGGGCTTCGAAATCGGGCGCAACCATCTCGGCGGAGGTGGAATCCTTAGGATCGAACCCAGCCATCCCGCCGAGCAGGATCGCCGCATCGCGCACCGTGCGGGTCATCGGCCCCGCCTGGTCGAGCGAGGAAGCGAACGCAACGATGCCCCAGCGTGAACACCGTCCGTAGGTAGGCTTCATGCCGACGATTCCGCAGAACGCCGCGGGCTGGCGGATCGAGCCGCCGGTGTCGGTACCGGTCGCGCCGAGGCACAGTCTTCCCGACACGGCCGATGCGGACCCGCCGGACGAGCCGCCCGGCACCAGCGGGCGATTGTCGCCTTCGCGCTGCCACGGATTTTCGACCTTGCCGAAATAGCTGGTCTCGTTTGACGAACCCATAGCGAATTCGTCGAGGTTCGTCTTACCCAGCATGACCGTGCCCGCATTGCGCAGGTTTTCCGTCACGGTGCTTTCGTATGGCGGCACGAAACCTTCGAGGATGTGCGATGCCGCCGTCGTCTGCACCCCGTCGGTGCAGAACAGATCCTTGATTGCCAGTGGAATGCCGTCCAGCGGCCCCAGCGCCTCGCCGGCGGCCCGGCGCGCATCGGACGCGTCGGCGTCCGCAAGGGCGCGGTCGGGCGTCTCCGTGATAAAAACATTGAGGTCGCGCGCGACTTCGATGGCCGCCAGATGTGCCTCGGTGAGTTCGCGCGCCGAGACGTTACCCGCCGCCAGCTCGTCGCGGGCCTCCGCTATGGTCAAATCGCGCAGATCGGAAGCGGACGTCATTATTCGACCACCTTGGGCACGGAGAACATGCCGTTCTGCGGATCGGGCGCGTTCGACGTAACCTTGTCAGGGATGCCGCCATCAGTCACCTCGTCCGCGCGCCAGCGCAGTTTAATATCGGCGACCGAGGCCAACGGCTCGACGCCGTCGGTGTCGACCTCGTCAAGCTGTTCGATCCATCCGATGATGTTCGACAGCTCACCCGCTAGCGTCTCCAGATCGCCTTCTGGCACTGTCAGGCGCGCCAGCCGCGCCACCCGGACCACGGTTTCTATATCCACGGCCATGTTGTTAAAATCTCCCGCAAAAGCGCGCGAAAATTATCACCGGACCCCAACATCGGCAAGAACGCTTCCCGTTCGCCGTCGTCCCGGCTATGAACGCGCTCATGATCTTCGACAATATACGCATCCTTCCCGCCCATCTGGCGGATCGCGCCGTCCTAATGGGACTCGACCTCGGCGACAAAACCATCGGCATGGCAGTATCCGATGACGGCCGGCGGGTCGCTTCCGCACTCGCTACGATCCGCCGCACGAAATTCACGAAGGATGCCCGCGCGCTTCTGAAACTGGCGGACGACTATGCCGTTGCGGGCTTCCTGCTGGGTCTGCCGATCAACATGGACGGGACGGAAGGCCCGCGCTGCCAGTCAACACGGCAGTTCGCGGCGAACCTCTCGGAAAAGACCGATCTGCCTATCGCGTTCTGGGACGAGCGGATGTCCACCCAGGCGGTCGAACGCCATCTGATAGAGCAGGACGTCACCCGCAAACGCCGAGCCAATGTGGTCGACAAGATGGCGGCGCAATATATCCTGCAGGGCGCGCTGGATTTCATGCGCAACGTTGCGAACTGACGGACCTGTCCATCCATGCTCGTCGTCGTCACCACAATCGCGCCGATCTTCCTGATCATTGTGACGGGATTCTGCCTGCGGCAGACGTCATCGAAGGGATTTAGACGCCGGGACGGCGGCGTGCTAGACCTTTAACATCCGGTCCCGAAATGCGATGGTCCCATGTACTACGAAACCGAAAAAAACGATCACGGCCTGCCTTATAACCCTATCAAGGCCTGCGTCGTGCCGCGCCCGATCGGCTGGATCACTTCGGTCAACGCAGACGGGCTAGTCAACGCGGCACCCTACAGCTTTTTCAACATCCTCAGCTATAGTCCGCCCTACGTGCTGTTTTCGGGTGGCGGTCATACCGAAGACCGTAAGGACAAGGATACAGTCGCCAATGTCCGCTCGACGGGCGAATTCGTATACAATATGGCTACCTGGGACCAGCGCGAGCAGATGAACAACACCGGTCTCATCGTTGACCGCACGTTAAGCGAGCTTGCTGAAACAGGTCTTGAAACCCTGCCTTCGACCCTGGTGGCCCCGCCGCGTATCAAGGGCGCGCCGGTGCACCTCGAATGTAAGCTGCACGAGATAGTCAACCTGCCGGGCCACGATGCCATGTCGACCCATAGTGCCGTATTCGGCGTAGTGGTCGGCGTCCATATCGCGGACGATGCCATCACTGGAGACGGAATATTTGACGTCGCCCGCTACAAGCCTCTGTCGCGCCTCGGCTACAAGGACTATGCTTGGACCGACGAAAGCGTCATTTTCCAAATGGAGAAACGTGCGCCGGAAGAAGATTTCGGCAAGCCCAAGCAGGCGGCGGAGTAAACGCCCGACGTGCCCGGACCGCTCGCAGGAATCCGCACCTCGACCTCAGCCGCATCCTCACCGGTCCCGTCTGCACACAGTTGCTGGGCCTGCAGGACAGTGAAATAGCGCGACTGAACGGAGACGGCGTCACCGAGGGGACGTAGTTCACATTGCAGCGCTGGCCCGCGCCGAATCGATACCGCCCATAGCGGGTTGCCGCCCCCCGTCCCGATACCTATAAACGGGTTTTAATGGCTGAAACGGAAAAAGTAGCGGACCTTCTGCCGCCGAGACGTCATATCCTCGGCATGGAAGGCGCTCCCCGGGAGGAAATCGAAGCCCTCCTCGATCTTTCCGAATCCTACATTGAACAAAACCGGCAGGACGACAAAAAGAGCTCGATCCTACGCGGCCGCACCCTGATCAACGTTTTTTTCGAGAACTCGACCCGCACGCGCACGTCTTTCGAGCTAGCAGGCAAGCGGCTAGGGGCAGACGTGATCAACATGTCGGTAAGTTCCAGTGCGATCAAAAAGGGCGAAACGCTGATCGACACCGCGATGACGCTGAACGCGATGCATCCGGATGTGCTGACCGTGCGGCACGCGGACTCGGGCGCGGTGCAGCTGTTGAGCGAAAAGGTCACCTGTTCAGTGCTCAACGCGGGCGACGGCAGCCACGAACACCCGACCCAGGCGCTGCTCGATGCGCTGACCATCCGGCGACGCCGGGACACGCTGGAAAGGCTGACCGTCGCCATCTGCGGTGATATCGCCCATTCGCGCGTCGCGCGGTCGAATATCTATCTGCTGAATACCATGGGTGCGAAGGTCCGGCTGGTGGCGCCGAAGACCCTGCTGCCGGCGGCAATCGAGAAATTTGGCGTCGACGTCCACCACCGGATGGAAGACGGTATCCGCGATGCCGACATCATCATGATGCTGCGCCTGCAGACCGAGCGGATGCAGGGCTCTTTCGTGCCGTCGACACGGGAATATTTCCGCTTCTTCGGGCTCGACCGGGAAAAACTCGCCGTCGCCAAGCCCGATGCGCTGATCATGCATCCCGGCCCCATGAACCGGGGAATCGAGATCGACTCCGAACTCGCGGACGATATCGACCGCAGCGTCATCCACGAACAGGTGGAAATGGGCGTCGCCGTCAGAATGGCCTGTCTCGACCTGGTGACCCGGAACCTGTCGCGCAATGCTAACGGCGGCGACGCGTGACCGGCCTTACCGCCTATACCAATGCCCGCCTGATCGATCCGGCGAGCAAGACCGACGTTGGGGGCGCGGTGCTGATCGAGGGCAACAAGATCATCGACTGGGGACCCGCGCTGTTTTCGGACGGCGCGCCGGAAAACGTTCGGATCGTGGACTGCCGGGGCTACTGCCTCGCGCCCGGGCTGATCGATATGCGCGTGCATCTGCCG
Source organism: Alphaproteobacteria bacterium UBA7314 (assembly GCA_002471575.1). Taxonomy (GTDB): domain Bacteria; phylum Pseudomonadota; class Alphaproteobacteria; order MPNO01; family UBA830; genus UBA830. The sequence continues at coordinate 124,673 of DKQG01000029.1, forward strand.
GAACCCGGTGGCGAACACAAGGAGAGCTTCGAAACCGCCAGCGCGGCGGCCGCCGCGGGCGGCGTGACCTCCATCGTGTGCCTGCCGGATGCGGAAACGCCGATCGACAATATCTCGGTTCTGGAATTCATTGCCCGCCGCGCCCGCGAAACCAACATCGTCAAAATCTACGCGTACGGCACCATCACGCGGGAACGCGACGGCGGCGAGCTGTCGGAATTCGGCATCCTTAACGAAGCCGGCGCGCTTGCCTTTACCGACGGGGACCGGGCACTCGCCGATGCGCTGGTAATGCGCCGCGCCCTGTCGTATGCGGCGACGTTCGGTTTTCTGATCATCCAGCATCCGGAAGAACCCCGGCTGGCGCGCAACGGGCAGATGAGCGAAGGCGAGATGGCGACTCGGCTCGGGCTGGCGGGCATCCCCGCCGTAGCCGAGGTGATGATGATCGAACGCGACTTGCGCCTAGTCGAACTGACCGGCGCGCGGTATCATGCGGCGCATGTTTCGACCGCCGCGGCGATCGACGCCGTCCGTTCCGCGAAAGCGCGCGGGTTGCCGGTTACCTGCGATACGGCCCCCCATTACTTCACCCTGAACGATACCGCGGTGATGGATTACCGAACCTTCACCAAGGTTTCGCCACCGCTGCGCGACGAGACCGACCGGCTTGCCGTGATCGAGGGAGTGCGCGACGGCACGATCGACGTGATCGCCTCGGATCACCGGCCGCAGGATCAGGATTCGAAACGGCTGCCTTTCCTTCAGGCCGAGACAGGTATCGTCGGATTGGAGACCCTTCTGCCGCTGACGCTGGCGCTCAATCATGAGCGGGACATCCCGCTGATCGATCTGATCGGATGCCTGACGGTTGCGCCCGCCGGACTCCTGGACATGAAGGAAGGAAAGCTCGAAGCCGGCCTACCGGCGGATTTCACGATTTTCGATCCCGACCGCGACTGGACCGTCGAAGCATCTGCCCTGCAAAGCAAGTCGAAAAACACCCCGTTCGACGATTACGCCGTCAAAGGAATGGCGATGTGCACGGTGGTCGGCGGTCGTCACGTTCACTCCCTGCTCGACTGACGCATGATCGACCCGATCAGCTGGGCTCATACCTCGCCCTATATTCTTGCGGCTTTTGCGGCGGCCTATCTATTGGGGTCGATACCATTCGGGCTGGTCCTGACCAAGCTCGCGGGGCTGGGCGACGTGCGGAATATCGGCTCCGGCAATATCGGGGCGACGAACGTGCTGCGGACCGGCAACAAGAAGCTGGCCGCCGCCACACTCGTGCTGGACGGGGCCAAGGGCGCGATTGCCGTCCTTTTTGCCGATATGTACGGACCGGATATCGCTATCGTCGCCGCCGCCGGCGCGCTGCTCGGACATCTGTTTCCCGTCTGGCTGAAATTCCGAGGCGGCAAGGGCGTCGCGACCGCGCTTGGCATTTTTCTGGCGCTGTCTCTGCCGGTCGGTGGGCTCGCATGCGCCACCTGGCTGCTGGCAGCCGTTCTGTTTCGGTATTCGTCCCTGTCCGCTCTGCTGGCCATGGCGGCGGCCCCGTTATACATGTGGTGGCTCGCCGGTCCGCAGCGCACGGAGTTCGCCGCCGCGATGGCGATACTGGTCTGGATACGTCACCATCAGAACATCCGACGCCTGATACGCGGCGAAGAATCAAAGATCGGTTTTTCCCGCAAGGGTTAACGGGACGCGGCACCCTTTCCACCGTAGGGGCATGGAAGATAACCCCACCCAGCTTTCTGATACGGAACAGGTTGACTGGCTGCGCCTCGTCCGCACGCCGTCGATAGGGCCCCGCACCTACATCGAACTGATCGAGCGTTACGGATCGCCCGCAGCAGCCATCACCGAACTGCCAGAAATAGCGCAGCGCGCGCGGGGCAAGCGCAGACTTGTCGCGCCACCAGAGGCGGACATACGCGCCGAATTGAGCCGGCTGGACGCTGCCGGCGGGCGCATGATCGCGCTATCCGACCCGGACTATCCGGCGGCACTGGCGGTAATCGCCGACCCGCCGCCTGCCCTTTTCCTGAGAGGCTATAGCACTTTGCTGAATAACCCGACGATCGCCATCGTGGGCGCCCGCAATGCATCGACCAACGGAAAGCGGTTTGCGCAGGAAATAGCCGCCGGTCTCGGGAACGCGGGCTATGTGATCGTGTCGGGGCTCGCCCGCGGCGTTGACGGTGCGGCGCATCTGGGCGCGCTCGCAACCGGGACGATTGCTGCCGTTGCGGGCGGGATCGATGTCGTCTAACCGCCCGAACACGCGGAACCGCAGGCCCGTATCGGCGAGACAGGGGCCGTGGTATCGGATCAGGCCATCGGAACGCAACCGACGGCAAGACACTTTCCGGCCCACAACCGAATCATTTCCGGCTTGTCGGCCGGCGTACTGGTGGTGGAAGCGGCCCTCAAATCGGGGTCAGTTATTACGGCGCGGCTGGCGCTCGAACAAGGGCGAGAGGTCTTTGCCGGACCGGGGTCGCCCCGCGATCCGAGCTGCGGCAGGACAAACGATCTTATCCGGCAGGGCGCCGCGCTGACCGAAACAGCCGAGGATATCCTCGAGGGGCTCGAACGACAGATGCTTCGTCCACCCCCAGCGCCACGGCGTCCGATCTCCTTTGAACCCGTTGAACTAAAACCGGAAATCGATCCTGTTTCGGGACGCGACGAGATCGTAAAATTTCTGGGTGCGTCGCCAACAGGTGTTGACGAACTGGTTCGCGAGTGCCACATGTCTGCCGCCTCGGTCAAAAGCATCCTGCTGGAATTGGAGCTTTCTGGCCGGATCGAGCGTAATTCGGGGAACCGGGTGTCGCTGATTTTGTAAACATTCCGGCAACCAACCGTCACTAGGGTGCGTTGACCGCAAACAGAATTTTCGGTGGCCATGGACGTCGTCGTCGTTGAATCGCCTGCCAAGGCAAAAACCATCAACAAGTATCTGGGCTCGGACTACAAGGTCCTCGCGAGCGTGGGACACGTGCGGGACCTTGTGTCCAAGGACGGCTCCGTTCAGCCCGATGACAACTTTCGCATGGTCTGGACGGTGGACCCCCGTGCCGAGAAGAACATTCAGGCCATTCAGGACGCCATCCAGGACGCCGAACACCTTTATCTCGCCACCGACCCGGACCGCGAGGGCGAGGCGATCTCCTGGCACGTGCAGGAAATCCTCAACGAGCGCGAAGCGCTGGACGGCATCGACGTCAAACGCGTCGTTTTCCACGAGGTCACCAAGAACGCCGTCATCGAGGCATTGGCCAATCCGCGCGAACTGAACCAGGAACTGATCGACGCCTATCTGGCGCGCCGCGCGCTGGACTATCTGGTCGGATTCAGCCTGTCGCCGGTACTGTGGCGCAAGTTGCCGGGTTCCCGCTCCGCCGGGCGCGTGCAGTCGGTCGCGCTGCGGCTGATCTGCGAGCGCGAAGCCGAGATCGAAGTCTTCAAACCTCAGGAATACTGGACTATCGGCGCCGAATACACGACCACCGACGGCAAGAAGGTGCCGGCCCGCCTCACGCACCTGAACGGCAAGAAGCTGGATCGCTACAACATAGCAAACGAAGACGCGGCCAAGGCCGCCGTGGCGGAGATCGAGCGCCACGATTACAAGGTCAAATCGGTCGAGCGAAAAACGGTCAATCGCCGTGCGGCTCCGCCATTCACCACGTCGACCATGCAGCAGGAAGCCTCGCGCAAACTCGGCTTCGGGGCGACCCGCACCATGCGCACCGCGCAGAAACTGTACGAGGGCGTCGATATCGGGGGCGAGACCGTCGGGCTGATCACCTATATGCGGACCGACAGCGTGAACATGGCGCAGGAAGCCGTCGTCGCCGTGCGGGCCGCGATCGGTCAGGATTACGGCCACGAATACGTTCCGGATTCGCCCAACACCTATCGCAACAAATCCAAGAACGCGCAGGAAGCGCATGAAGCCGTGCGCCCCACAGATTTCGGCCGCCGGCCGCACGAGGTGCGCCAGTATCTCGGCGAGGACGAGCGCAAGCTGTACGACCTGATCTGGAAACGCGCTGTTGCCAGCCAGATGGAAGCGGCGATAATGGAACAGGTCGCGGTCGACATCGCCTCCCCCGACGGGAACACCGTGCTGCGCGCCAACGGCTCCGTGGTGAAATTCGACGGCTTCCTGAAGCTTTATCAGGAAGGCCAGGACGAACGCGCCGCGACGATCAACGACGACGAAACAGACGGCAACGACCGCGACCGCATCCTGCCGCCGATGTCCGAAGGGGATGCGATGACCCGCGGCCCGGTGACGCCGGAACAGCATTTCACCAAGCCGCCGCCGCGCTATACCGAAGCCAGCCTTGTCCGCAAGATGGAAGAGCTGGGTATCGGGCGTCCGTCGACCTATGCATCCATTCTGCAGGTGCTGCAGGACCGCAATTACGTCGTGCTGGAACAGCGCCGCTTCACGCCGCACGATCGCGGGCGCATGGTGGTCGCTTTTCTGGCGGAGTTCTTCGAACGCTATGTCGAGTACGGCTTTACCGCCGACCTGGAAAACAGCCTCGACGACGTCTCGAACGGCGATATGGAATGGAAAGCGCTGCTCAGCGATTTCTGGAAGGCGTTTTCCGCTGCCATCGACGAAACCAAGGAACTGCGGATCACCCATGTGATCGACAAGCTCGATGCCGAACTGGGACCGCATTTCTTCCCGGAACGCGAAGACGGATCCAACCCGCGCAAATGCCTGTCCTGCGAAGACGGGCGGCTGGGCCTCAAGCTGGGGCGGAACGGCGGCTTTATCGGCTGCTCGAACTACCCCGATTGCGGCTATACGACGACGCTGCGCGTCGTTACCGGCGACGAAGATGAAGACGAGGTCTTTACGGGACCGAAGGAACTCGGCACCGACCCGGAAACGGGCCTACCGGTCTCGATGCGCAAGGGACCATTCGGCGTCTACGTTCAGCTTGGCGAAGCCGAAAAGGGTTCGAAGGAAAAGCCGAAGCGTCAGTCACTGCTCCGCGGAATGGTGCCGTCGGACATCGATCTGGAACTTGCACTGACGCTTCTGTCACTGCCGCGCCCGGTGGGACCGCATCCAGAAAGCGGCGACATGATCGTCGCCGGCGTCGGCCGGTTCGGCCCTTATCTAAAAGTCGGGGACCGCTACGTAAAGCTGGGCACGGATGACGATGTTCTAACAGTCGGTCTGAACCGCGCCGTCACCGTTATCGCAGAGGCACCCGACCGGCGCGGCGGCACCAAGACCGCGGGTAAAGTCATCGGCAAACATCCCGAAGACGGCAAACCGATCGAGCTGCGCGACGGCCGCTACGGCCCGTATGTAAAACACGGCAAGATCAACGCCTCGCTCCCCCGCGACCTTGAACCCGAAGCGTTGTCGCTGGAACTGGCAGTCGAACTGATCGCGGCGCGGGCGGAAAAGGTTGGCGCAAAGAAAGCGGCCAAGAAAAAGGCAAAGAAAGCCAAGAAGGCCAAAGGCAAGAAGGCGAAGAGCAAGGCGAAGACGAAATCGAAATCTGCTGCCAAAGCCCAGTCCGAAACGCCGCCCGCCTCAGAAGAAACGTGACCGTCGTCACGACATCCCGCCGTTGAGCGACAAGGGCCGCAACACCCCCTTCCCCACCAAGCAGCAGGTGCTGGACTTCGTACGAGAGCGTACGGGCCCCGTCGGCAAACGGGAGATTGCCCGCGCTTTCAATATCCGGGGAACGGACCGAACCCGGCTGAACGACATTCTGCGCGAATTAAGAGCCGACGGAGAACTGGATCGCGGCCGGGGCCGGCGATACGGCGAACCGGGCACTCTGCCGAAAGTGGGCGTAATCGAAATTACGGGACTCGACCGGGATGGCGATCCCGTCGCGCGCCCGGTGAACTGGGATGGCGACGCTCCCCCCCCCGCCATATACCCTGCCCTGACGCGAGGAGAGCCCGCGCCCGCCATCGGCGACAGGATCCTTGCACGGTTATCCCCGGCCGGGGATGGCAGCTATAGTGCCCGCACGATCAAGCGTCTGCCGTCCGCACCAAGCCGGGTGCTTGGAATCTTCCGCATAGTCAATGGACAGGGCCGGATCATCCCGACGAACCGCCGCGTCCGTTCCGAGTTTATCGTCCCCCCCGGACAGGAAAACGGCGCGTCCGGGGGAGACCTGGTCGATGGACAACCCGTCGGCGGTCGTAGTTTCGGCATGCCGGAAGCGAGGGTCGCGGAAGTCGTGGGTCCCGCCGAGGGCCCCCGGGCGCCGAGCCTGATCGCGATCCACGCCCACGACATCCCGGTGGAGTTCGACCCCCAGGCCGTGTCGGACGCGGAAGCATCCAAACCCGTGTCCGCGAAGGGCCGGACTGATCTGCGGAAAATTCCGCTGGTGACAATCGACGGGGCCGATGCCCGCGATTTCGACGACGCCGTCTGGGCGGAGAAGGACGGCGAGGGCTGGCACCTAATAGTCGCGATCGCCGATGTTTCGTGGTACGTGCGCGCGGGCAAGCCCTTGGACCGCGAGGCGTTTAACCGCGGAAACTCGGTCTATTTTCCGGACCGCGTCGTCCCGATGCTGCCGGAAGCGCTGTCTAACGGTCTGTGCTCGCTTGTGCCCAACGAAGATCGTGGCTGCCTGGCCGTCCATATGTGGATCGACAAGGACGGCAACCTGAAACGGCACGAATTCGTCCGGGGGATCATGAGATCTGCCGCCCGGCTGACATACGAACAGGTGGAAGCCGCCTGGACTGGCAGCCCCGATCGCATCACCGAACCGCTGCTGAAAGGCGTCATCGCCCCGCTTTACGGAGCTTTCGATGCGCTGCAGGGCGCGCGGGTCCGACGTGGCACGATCGATCTAGAACTGCCTGAACGCAAAGTCGTGATCGACAATCGCGGCCATGTCACGGCGATCGAGCCCGAACAACGACTGGACAGCCACCGGCTGATCGAGGAGTTCATGATCGCGGCGAATGTCGCCGCGGCGGAAGCGCTGGAGCGCCAGGACGCCCCGTGCATATACCGGGTGCACGACCGGCCCTCGCAGGAGAAAATGGAAGGCCTGCGTGAAACCCTCGCGCCGTTGGGGATCAAGGTGTCGATGGGACAGGTCGTCAAACCGCATCTTTTCCAACGGATTGTATCGCAGGCGTCCGGCAAACCAGACATGGCGGTCGTCAGCATGGCCGTTCTGAGATCGCAGGCCCGGGCGGAATACAATCCTTACAATATCGGGCATTTCGGACTCGCGCTCCGGCGCTATGCCCATTTTACCTCTCCCATCCGCCGGTATTCCGACCTGTTGGTCCACCGGTCGCTGATCGCGGCCTATGGCCTAGGGGATGACGGGCTGGTCCCGGAAGATGGAGACCGCTTTCCGGAGCTCGGAAAGCATATCTCGTTCACGGAACGCCGGGCAATAGACGCGGAGCGCGAGGCCGTCGACAGGTTTACGACCGTTTTTCTGGCCGACCGGGTAGGCGCGGAGTTCGCGGCACGGGTCAACGGCGTGCACCGGGCCGGCCTCTTCGTCACCCTGACGGAAACCGGGGCTGACGGGCTGGTTCCGATGTCCATGATCGGCGATGACCGGTTCGACTTTGATTCTCCGGCACAGCGCATCAAGGGTCGCGGCAGCGGAAAGGTGTTCTCGATCGGGACATCCCTGACCGTGCGGCTGGAAGCGGCCAACGTTCATACCGGATCGATGGCGTTTTCCGTGGTCAGCGGGGGAAGTCACGGTTCCGGCAAACGGAGAAATCCATCCGGTCACCGGAGGCCTGCAGCTAAGGGGAAAGGCGGAGACGGCAGAAAATCCGCCGGATCGAAGAAATCCCGCCGCAAATCATGAATCGAACTGCCGGGATCGGCGCGATCCAACGAAAACTTAATTCGCTTTCTCTACAGACATGGTTACATAATGGGTCATGTTGCGGCGTTCAGGGTCCGGAAACGCCGCGGCTAGGGTTTTTCGGCAGCGCTTGTCGTATGGGTAAAACAGGTGTTTCGGTATTGTCCGTGAATCGTCTCTTTGTTGCAGTCGCCGCGCTTGCGGTCGCTGGCGTTACCGCGTGCTCCACACCTGCCCCGGAGTCTCCTGAACAGGTCACCCAGCTCGAAGTCATCGAAACGGTGTTCGAGAACATAGACAAGCGTTACGCGGCCGCCACAACGATCAAAACAGTTTCCCTCGCGGGGCTGAAGCGCCTTTCCGAAACGGATGCTCTGCTCGCGGTCGACGATACGGGAGGCAGCGTTGAACTTCGCTACGCCGATCGAATTTTGGGTGCATGGCCCGAACCGACGCCGAACGACCATGACAATTGGGCGGCGCTGACCTCCAGGGCGCTGACGCTCGCGCGTTCGGAATCCGACAAAATTCAGGCCGATGAATATGGAAATCTGCTCAAGCGGTTCTTTTCGGGCGGCCTGGCCAAGCTGGACAGATACACGCGTTACGACGGACCGGATCAGGCCCGCAACACACGCGCCCGCCGGGAGGGATTCGGCGGTCTGGGCGTCACGATCCGATACGAGAACGGAAACACGTATGTCCGCAAGGTTCATGAAGGGACCCCGGCTTTTCGTGCCGGTCTGAAAGCGGGAGATCACATCACTCATATCGGGAGAACGGCGTTGACCGGGCTGTCCCAGCGCGATGTGATCACGAAGCTGCGTGGACCGATTCACAGTCGCGCGGATCTGACGATCAGCCGCGAGGCGAGCCTAACGCCGGTAAAGATCACGGTGATCCGGGCACACATCATCCTGCCGACCATCGAGTCCAAACTTGAGAACGGCATCCTCAAAATCGAAATTTCGGGGTTCAATCAGGGCACGTCCCGAAGCCTCGGCAAGGCACTGTCCGGAGCGGAGCGCGGCGGGGACGACGTCAAGGGTGTCATTCTGGACCTTCGCGGAAATCCGGGCGGGCTGTTAGACCAGGCGGTTGCGGTGGCCGATTTCTTTCTCAATGACGGCCGGATCATCTCCACCCGCGGGCGCCATCGCCGCGCCAATCAGATATTCGACGCGTCCTGGGGCGAGCGGGTTCACAATCTGCCGATTGTCGTGCTGATAAACGGGCGCTCCGCCTCGGCCTCCGAAATAGTCGCCGCGGCGCTGAGAGACCGTGGGCGCGCTGTGGTGGTAGGCGCGTCGTCCTATGGCAAGGGCAGCGTACAGACCATCATCCGGCTTCCCAACCGGGGCGAACTCACACTGACCTGGGCGCATATGATCGCGCCGTCGGGCTTCAACCTGCAGAGTCACGGCGTCATTCCGGCCATCTGCACGTCGGGCCCGGAAGACCGTCTCGGCCCGTTGATGAGCGCAATAAAGAGCGCCACCGCCTCGGGACAAAGAGCGCTCGTCGCCATGCTGCGCTCGCGCTATGCCGTCCGGACCGATCCGATCGGGGCGCGAAAGCTGTGCCCGCCGTCCAAACTGAAGCGCTCGGAGGATATTGAAATCGCTCGCTATATTCTTACCCACGAGAATATGTACCTGCAGGCGCTACATGACGGCGCGCCAGCGATCGCCGAACGCTAGACATGCCTGAACGCTTGACAGAACAGGCCTAAACCGTCAGGTTCGCGCCGAATTTTGAACCAAGTATTTTTCGTTCCGGAGATGCCCTATGGCTAAGTCGAATACAATCGTCATCAAGCTTCTCAGCACCGCTGACACCGGCTATTACTATGTCGCGAAGAAAAACCCGCGCACCCAGACGGAAAAGCTGGAATTCCGGAAATATGACCCCGTGGCCCGCAAGCATGTCATGTTCAAGGAAGCGAAGATCAAATAACTCCTCGCCAGACCGAACAACAAAAAAGCCGCCCAATAGGCGGCTTTTTCATTAGCGTGTGAAGTACCGAACTACGCGCGAACCGCAACGGGTTCAGGCGGTTGCTTTTCTTCCGCCGTCGCGCCGCCAGCCGCTGCAAACCGGTTGCGTCCAGCGGTCTTAGCCTCGTAAACCGCTTGTTCCGCCTGCTCCAGCAATACATCCAACCCAGTGTCACTCGCATTTCCGATGGCAACACGGAAGCTGATCGTAACGGGCATCGTATCGCCGTTGTCCCAAAGTTCGAAGGAATCCGCCTAAATCATCGCACCCAGTTGATTGGCGCCGTCAATCTTCTGTCTTCGGCGCCAGCGGCATCGCCACCCGCAATGACAGCTCTTTCAGTCGTTCGTCGGCGACCGGCACGGGTGCGTTCATCATCAGATCCTGCGCCTGCTGGTTCATCGGGAACAGGATGACTTCACGAATATTCGGCTCATCCGCAAGCAGCATGACAATCCGGTCGATACCGGGGGCGGATCCACCGTGGGGCGGTGCGCCGAACTTCAGCGCGTTGAGCATGCCGGCGAATTCGGTTTCCACCTGTTCCTGCGGGTAGCCCGCGATCTCAAACGCCTTGTACATGATCTCCGGGCGATGATTCCGGATTGCACCGCTCGACAGCTCGATACCGTTGCAAACGATATCATACTGGTAGGCTAAGATATCGAGGGGATCCTTGGTTTCCAGCGCTTCCAGTCCACCTTGTGGCATTGAGAACGGGTTATGGCTGAACTCGATCTTGCCGGTGTTTTCATCCAGTTCGTACATCGGGTAGTCCACGACCCAGCAGAACTCGAACTTGTTCTCATCCACCAGTTCAAGCGCATCGCCGACCTGGGTACGCGCCTGACCGGCAAAGTATGCAAAGTTCTTCGGCACGCCAGCAACGAAAAACACGGCATCGCCATCACCGAGCCCGAGCTGGGCCCGCAGGGCTTCGGTGCGATCTTCTCCGATGTTTTTGGCGACAGGTCCCGCCCCTTCGCCGTCGCGGTAGAAAATGTAACCTAGTCCCGGCTGGCCTTCTTTCTGCGCCCAGGAATTCATCCGGTCGCAAAACGCGCGCGAACCGCCACCCGGCGCCGGTATGGCCCAGACCCGAACGTTTTCGTCCTTCTCGATCATGCCGGCGAAAATCTTGAAGCCAGACCCCCGGAACGTATCGGTGATATCGCTCATCTCGATCGGGTTACGGAGGTCCGGCTTGTCCGAGCCATATTTTTGCATCGCATCGGCGAACGTGATGCGAGGAAACGGCGTAGGCGAGACAGATCGGCCGTCGGCAAATTCTTCGAACACGCCGTGGAGGACGGGCTCTATGGCATTGAACACGTCATCCTGGGTGACGAATGACATCTCGATATCGAGCTGGTAGAACTCGCCGGGCGACCGGTCGGCGCGGGCGTCTTCGTCCCGGAAACACGGGGCAATCTGAAAATACTTGTCGAATCCAGCAACCATGATCAGCTGCTTAAATTGCTGCGGCGCCTGCGGCAGCGCATAGAACTGGCCCGGATGCAAGCGGCTGGGCACAAGGAAGTCGCGCGCGCCTTCAGGGGAGGTGGACGTCAGGATCGGGGTCTGGAACTCCATGAAACCCTGATCGATCATTCGACGGCGGATACTGGAAATCACCGCGCTGCGCAGAACGACGTTCCGATGCACCTTGTCGCGGCGCAGATCGAGGAACCGGTAACGCAGACGTATTTCCTCGCCGTAATCCCGATCGCTGTTAACCTCCAGCGGCAACTGCTCTGTGGTTCCGAGCACTTCGCAGGTATCGATCCGCAATTCGACTTCGCCAGTGGGAAGGTCAGGATTTTTCGTATCGCCACCGCGTTCCTCGATCCTACCTGTGACGCAAATGACTGTTTCCAGCCGCAGGGCTTCGATCTTTGGAAAGATGTCCGAATCGACCTCAATTACGCACTGCGTCAGCCCAAAATGATCGCGCAGATCGACGAACAGCAGATTGCCGTGATCGCGTTTGCGGTGAACCCAGCCGGACAGACGGGCCTCGATTCCGGCGTTCGCGGCGCGGAGTTCCCCGCAGTTATGGGTGCGGTAAGCATGCATGATCTGGCCTTTTGCTCGGATGTTCGACGACTGTAGCGCACCGTCACCGGCGCGAGTCGCTGCGATTTTTATAGTGATCGGGGTCCGGCTTCAAGTAATGCCGGAAACCGTGTATGACTTCGTATATGTCAATAATAACCGAGACGGCGGAACTCGCGGAATTTTGCGGACGCGCCGCTACCTTTCCCTATATCACGGTTGATACTGAATTCATTCGGGAAAAGACTTATTGGCCCCGGCTTTGTCTTATCCAAGTGGGCACCCCCGACGAAGCGTTGGCCATCGACGCATTGGCGGACGACATCGATCTAGAACCACTTTTCGGACTGTTGGCCGATCAATCGGTCCTCAAGGTTTTTCATGCCGCACGTCAGGACGTGGAAATTTTCGTCAATCTGTGCGGCAAGGTACCGACGCCTTTATTCGATACGCAGATCGCGGCGATGGTGTGCGGATACGGCGATTCCGTCGGCTACGAACGGCTGGTGCGCGATATCGCCAAAAAATCGATCGACAAGACCATGCGTTTCACCGACTGGTCGAAGCGGCCGCTGGAAAAAAAACAGATCGATTACGCACTCGGCGACGTGACCCATCTGCGCAAAATATACGACAGGCTGGCGAAGCGCCTGGATGATACTGGACGGGCGGACTGGCTGTCGGAAGAAATGGATATTCTTACGGATACGGCGACCTATCTGATCGCGCCAGAAGACGCATGGAAACGTTTGAAAACCCGCAGCCGCAAGCCGCGTTACCTCGCGAATGTCCGTGCGTTGGCCGCGTGGCGCGAAGTCACGGCACAGAACAACGACGTGCCGCGAAACCGCGTGCTAAAAGACGAATCGCTGACCGAAATCGCCGCCCACGCCCCTAAATCCGCAGACGAGCTTATGGGGCTCCGAGCGATCAAGCGCGATCGTGTCGGTAACGACCGGGCACGCGAACTGATCTGCGTGCTGGACAAGGTTCGGGCCATGAGGAACGACGAGTTTCCAGAACCGCCGGCGGAGGGTCCGGATAAATCCGACAACGGTCCAGCCATGGAACTGCTGAAGGTTCTGCTGAAGCTTAAGTGCGACAGCCACAAGGTCGCGCAAAAACTGATCGCCTCCTCCAACGATATCGGGGCCATAGCGGCAGACGACAACGCGGATGTGCGCGCCCTGTCGGGCTGGCGACGCGACGTCTTCGGAGAGGATGCGCTCCGTCTTAAAAGGGGTGAGCTTGCCCTGACGGCCGATGGATCGCGGATCAAGCTGATCGAAACAACTTCCGGGCCGGCAACTTAACCCCAGCTGCCGCTGGCAGAGCCGTCGTGATCGGCGGCGGCGATGTGGGCCTGACAACTGCCGCGCGGCTATCGGGGAATGCGCGCAGCGCAAACCGTGATGGACGGACTGGTTGGCCGGGACCAGGCTCAGTTCGAATTCACCTACAGTTTTCGATGTGCCAGTCTCGGCCAAGAGGACGGGCTCATTCAATTCGTGGACGCGCAGGACCTACCGGTCGAAGAGATCTAGACCGGTGCCCGCGGCGCGCGATTGAAGGACTATATCTGCGGCCGCACACTGAACGGCGTCGGCTTCGAAGATGACCTGGGAGCGCCCTCGGACAGGCCTCCTCAGTTTTCCTGACCGAAGCTTTCTAGCGTTTCCAGCACATCGCGGGCAAGCGGCACGGTAATTCCCCGCTTGGTAGCCAGCGACGCGTTGTTCAGCCTGGTTACCAGAACCCGCGCCGCCTCGAATGACCGATCCATCCGGTTGACGAGATAGGCGAGCACATCCGCGCCCACATCCATCTGCTGGTCGGCGAACATTTTCACCATGACGGCGGCGATCAGCGTTTCGTCCGGAGCATGTATCCGGATGTTCGGCGCGGCCCCCAGCCGCGATTTCAGATCGGGCAAGCGGCCTTCCCACTGTGCCGGTGGAGTTCGAGTGGCAACCAGCAAGTGCGTCCCCGCGGCGGCGGTGGCGTTGAACAGATGGAATATATCCTCGTCGTATCGAGGTTCGTCGGGAGCATCCACGAACACCGGGGCGTCGGTCGGGGACACGACATCCCGTCCTGCCGGATCGAACATCGCTGCATCCGCCTGTTTGCGCCACACTTGCCCGAGGTGGGTTTTACCGCATCCGGCAGGCCCGACGAGCACAAGTGCCGGGCCCGGCCAGTCGGGCCATTTGTCCACCCAAGTGACGGCATCCACATTTGACGGTGAGATCAAAAAATCTTCCCGCCCCATCGCGGCGCGATGTCTCAGGTCGAGTGCCAGCTGTTCGGCCCGTTCCCGTTTCACCGTCCGCTCGGCCCTTTTTCTTCGACTCCGGCCATCTGACGGGTCCATGACACCATGTAGCTGGCACCGGAAATAACGGTTGTCGCTCCGACGACGTAGATCGCGGCATGGACCAGACCGTCCATATCGAGCGGGAAACCGAGTTTGGCTAGCACGATCGCGGCGAGGGCGAGCTGAGCGGCGGTGTTTACCTTGCTTATGATCAAGGGACGCATCTTCACTTCGAGCCGCACCAGAAACAGGATGATCACACCACCGACGATAAGCAGATCGCGAAATACCACCAGCACGACCAACCAGTTTGGCAGATACCCCTGCAGTCCCAGTGTTATGTAAACACCGACCAGCAGCGTCTTGTCGGCCAAGGGGTCCAGAATGGCGCCAAGCAGGGTGGTCTGGTCGTTATGCTTGGCGAGATAACCGTCCAGCCCATCCGATACCCCCGCGAGGACGAACAGGATGAAAGCCGCCAGATGCGCAGACTGCATGATCATATAAACCGCGACCGGTACCGAGAGGAGGCGGCCGAAGGTAATCAGGTTTGGCAGATTCACCGGGTAGCGCCTTTGGGAGGCGGTCCCAGATCGGTTACTTCTGGCGGCACGGACATAACCGATGCGGCAGATGGCGCGACAGACTCGGTCCCCGGCCAGACCGGAGCTGCCGGCTCACGCGCATCGCGCAAGATCCAGTTCACTGTTCCGCGTTCAAGGACAAGGTCACGCTGTGCCAGAGCTGTCCGAAGCTGTCCGAGATTGCCGAAATACGTCAGCCGCACACTCGCCCGGGTGCGGGAAATCATCACCAGCTGCGAGTTCTGCAAAAACGCGACACCCTCCAGGCGTCGACGCATCTCCACCCATTCGCGCAGCTCGCCCAAAACCACATCGGCGATCAGTTTGTCGCTGCTGTCTAGCTGCAGGATGTTATCGCGCTTCCAGTCTTCCTCGATCTGAATCGACGTTTCGAGCGCGATCCGGGAAAGCGCCGCAGCATCTGTTTCACCGCCCTGAATTCGGAAGATACGTATATCGGTACGGTCCGACCAGGGACCGCCAAGATACCGAAGGGACAGGTATACGTTTCGTTGACCCGATACGGTCACTAGGTCAACCACCGCTTCCGCGATAACGACCGTCGCGGCGCCGTACCGCCCGCCGATCGTATTGACATGCGTCTTGCTGCCTGCGGCGGCCTGTTCGGCGCTGATGTCCCTGATATCGGCCAGATCGCCGACCGGTAGCCGCAAAGGTACGAGCCCGCTGGACGGCGGCACGGCGTTCCAGGCGGAGAACCAAGGATTGAGATCGTCCCATAAAAGTTTGGTGCCGCCCAAAACCAGTACCGGCAGCAGCAGCACCGGTTTGGATTGCGTCTCAGCAAAACTGGCACCGGCACGTATCAGAAAGCGGCGCACCTCTGCGCGGCGGAACTGGAAACTCAGAGATCCGATATACCTGACGCGGGATGTCTTTTCCTCGTCGATGCCGAAACTCAGGACCATCTCCACGACCTCCGCGTGCGTCGGCACAGGAAGGCCGGCGCGCTGTTTGGCCGGTACCAGCCGGGTCATCAGGCGGTTGAACGCGAGACGATGCGCCTCGATGATGGCTTCCGTGCGGGCTTTGGCCGCAGTTTCGGATGTTCGGTCGACTTGGACACGAGTGACTGCATAGATATTCGCCGATTGCGCTTTACTCAGTGTCGGCGCTCCGGATACCGCGATAAAGACCATCAGACCGAGGCCGTAACAGATTCGCGTCATGCCGTTCAAATACCGGCGGACATTGGGTATCCTGCCCCTGAAAAAGGTCATCACTATCATGATCCGTTCATCATACCACCATCAGCCAAGGCGTCGCAGTTATTAACGGTCCCAGTTACAAAGACTCAGGCGTCGATATAGAGGCCGGTGTCGATCTTGTCGAACGAATCAAACCGCTTGCGCAGTCGACGGATCGCGCCGGCATTATTGGCGGGCTAGGCGGGTTTGGCGGGTTGTTCGACCCGAAAGCTGCCGGTTACAACGATCCTGTGCTGGTCGCAGCGACGGACGGCGTCGGCACCAAGCTGAAAATAGCGATCGATACGGACCAGCACGATACCGTCGGAATCGATTTGGTGGCGATGTGCGTGAATGACCTGGTAGTTCAGGGGGCAGAACCGTTGTTTTTCCTGGATTACTTCGCGACCGGCCGTCTCGCCCCGCAGGCAGCCGCGGCCGTCGTGGCGGGAATCGCTGAAGGCTGCCGGCAGGCCGGCTGCGCGCTAATAGGCGGAGAAACTGCGGAAATGCCGGGAATGTACGCAGAAGGCGATTACGATCTTGCCGGATTCTCGGTTGGTGCCGCGGAACGAGGGAAACTTCTGCCTAAAGGTAATATATCGGCTGGCGATGTCATTCTGGGAATCGCGTCGGCGGGCGTCCATTCCAACGGGTTTTCGCTGGTGCGACATGTGCTGGCTGAAAAGAACGTGGATTTCGATACTGCAGCTGGCTTCGACACGTCCAGAACCTGGGGCGAAGCGTTGCTCATCCCGACCAAGATCTACGTGAAATCCTGCCTGAAGCTTCATAAAGCGGGGCTGACTAAAGCTTTCGCTCACATAACAGGCGGGGGACTGATAGAGAACATTCCCCGTGTCCTGCCCGACGGAATGGCAGCCGACCTCGATCCTACCGCGTGGCCGGTGCCAGCCGTATTTTCATGGCTTATGACAGAAGGCGGCATCGGTGCCCCTGAAATGGCGCGCACGTTCAACTGCGGCATCGGGATGATCGCCGTCGTCGCGGCCGAACACGCAGACAACGCAACCCATATACTAGCCGCGGGCAGCGAACAGGTGTTCCAGATCGGCGAGATCGTCGCCCGCGGCGACACCGATGACGTCGTGCGCTTGCCCGGTCTGGAAGCGGCATGGCGCGCCTGAAGACAGCGGTTCTTCTCTCGGGCCGCGGGTCGAACCTGCAAGCCCTGATCGACGCCGCGCTCGAACAAGAGTTCCCCGCGAAAATAGTCCGCGTTATCTCCAATGTGCCGGGCGCAAGCGGACTCGACCGGGCGGAAAAAGTCGGGATCCCGACGACTACCATCGATCACCGGGAATTCGATGGCCGCGAACCTTTCGAGGCCACTTTGCAGACGGAACTTCAGAATTCCGGAGTCGAACTGATTTGCCTTGCCGGCTTTATGCGCCTGCTGACCAAAAGCTTCGTCGATCGTTGGCACGACCGAATTATCAATATTCATCCTTCGCTGCTGCCGTCCTACAAAGGCCTGCACACCCACGAACGCGTACTGTCCGACGGGGTAAGGTTCACCGGCTGCACCGTTCATTTCTTACGGGCGGAAATGGACACGGGTCCGATCATCGTACAGGCCGCCGTGCCGGTGCATCCCGGAGACGATGCCGATGCCCTCGCCGCCCGCGTCCTGACGGCTGAGCACAGATGTTTCCCGCTCGCGCTGCGGCTAGTCGCAGGCGGCAAAACCCGCGTCATCGGGAACAGGGTGGAAATAGAAAATGCCGGCGCCCCGGATGTCGTCTCGTTAAACCCCGATGACGGAAAGGCCTGACGGGTTGGGTCAATTACTTCACCCGGCTCCTAGTCTTCGCTATAGTAACGTTGGATCTGACCCCGCCCACGACAGACAAGGAGTAACGCCAGATGGCTCTCGACATGGAAAAGGAATTCGAACGCCACCAACAGGGATGGGAAGGCTTCGCCAAGTTTTTATTCTGGGGCACGACTGCCACTATCGCCATTGTCGCGTTAATGGCGCTGACGTTGCTCTAAGCGCATTCACCGATTAAAATTAAAAAGGCGGGCCCAAGCCCGCCTTTTTTAATGCCTGTCCCAGCACGCAGGCGGAGATCGGATCAGCCAACGATTTCCGTACCTGCAAAGAAAAAAGCGATTTCCTCGGCCGCAGTCTCCGGTGCGTCGGAACCATGAACGGAATTCGCTTCAACCGATTCCCCGAAATCGTGGCGGATCGTGCCTTCGTCTGCGTTCGCCGGGTTGGTCGCACCCATCACCTCCCGGTTTTTAGCGATCGCGTCTTCTCCTTCGAGCACCTGCACGACCACCGGTCCAGATGTCATGAAGCTGCAGAGATCATCGAAAAACGCCCGCTCCTTGTGGACCGCATAAAACTGTTGAGCCTTAGCCAGGGTCAGCTGCGTGCGGCGCTGGGCAACGACGCGCAGCCCGGCTTCTTCAAAACGCGCAACAATCGCGCCAGTGATGTTCCGCCGCGTTGCGTCGGGCTTGATGATGGAAAGCGTACGTTCGACTGGCATTGAGACCAAGGCTCCTGTTCGGTTATTCGGCCGGCCTTATAGACGGTTCAAGATACCGGGGCAACCAATTCATTTTGCAGGTACGAAAAGACTGTTTTCCCGGGCTAGAGAGTATCCGTACCCGTTTGGATTATCCCTGTTTTTCCCAACCACCGCGTTCCGTCTGCTGCCAGTAGGTAAGGTCGTGATCCGCAGCCTTGTAATCGCTCCACCGGCGGCGCGCATTCGTGACGGCGGTTTCATCGCGGCCGTCAAACATCTCCAGACACCGCCGCCATGCACCGATATCGCCCGCCGCCGCGCCGTCCGTCAGGACTAGTATATCTGCGCCGTTAGGATTTTCGTCGTCGGGGGTGATCCACACGGGCTGCTTGTCGGGGCTCCCGTCAGCCGCCGTCCCGTGGGGCAGGAAAGAGTTCTGCTCGTACGTCCACAATATGCCACTGAGCGCTTCGGCGCGCTGGTCAGATCCGGTTCGGATCACCGCCCGGGCGCCGCTTTCCAGGACCTTTTCCATCAGCCTCGGCAATGCGCGCTCAAGTGGCGTATGCAGCAGATGATAGAAGCTGATCTCGGTCACGGGAAACGTTAACTTTCGTAATGCTCGGCAACCAGACGGTCGAGCAAACGAACGCCGAACGCGGTACCGCCTTTAGGCACTGTCGGCGCATCTTTGTTCGACCACGTCACGCCGGCGATATCGAGATGCGCCCACTTGACGTCGTCCTTGATGAAGCGTTGCAGGAACTGAGCCGCCGTGATCGAGCCACCCCAGCGCCCGCCAATATTTTTCATATCGGCGATGTCGGAATTAATCAGCTTGTCATAAGCGTCGCCCAGTGGCATCCGCCATACCGGTTCCCCGACCAGTTTGCCGGCTGCGGTGAGTTTCTCGCAGATATCATCATCATTGGCGAACATGCCCGCGTTCTCGTTGCCGAGCGAAACTATAATTGCGCCTGTCAGCGTGGCAAGGTCGATTAGTGTGTGGGGCTTGTAGCGCTCCTGGCAGTACCACATGGCATCGGCGAGAACGAGCCGGCCTTCGGCATCGGTGTTAATGACCTCCACGGTCTGGCCGGACATTGTCTCGACCACGTCGCCCGGCCGCTGCGCCGTCGATGACGGCATGTTTTCCACCAGTCCGACAACGCCCACCGCGTTGACTTTTGCCTTGCGCCCGGCCAACGCCTTCATCAGTCCGATGACGACGCCGGAGCCGCCCATATCCCATTTCATGTCCTCCATGCCGCCGGCCGGCTTTATCGAAATACCGCCCGTATCGAACGTGACGCCTTTACCGACGAAGGCGATGGGCCGTTTGTTTCTGGCCTTGGGCGCACCATTCCACTGCATCACCACTAGGCGCGGCTTGTTCGCCGACCCCTGCGCGACGCCGAGCAGAGCACCCATGTTCAGTTTCGCCATCTGTTTTTCGTCGAGCACCGAAATCTTGACGCCAAGCTTGGACAGCGACCGCGCCTGCTGAGCCAGCGTCACCGGGTAGATCACATTGGCAGGTTCCGACACAAGATCTCGGGTCATGAAAACCCCGTCTGCCACCTTCGCCTTCGGACCGTAAGCTTTCTTGGCATCGGCCGAGTTCCTAGACGCGATCGTCAGCGCAGTTACGCTGGGTTTTGCATCGGCCTTTTCCCGGGTGCGGTACTTGTCGAACCTGTAGGAGCCAAGCAGAGCGCCGAAGGCCGCGTTGGCGGAAATTTCCCAGGTTTTAAGCTTCGAGCCCTTGATCGGATCGACAGCGATCATCGCCGATTTATCACCGGTACCGGCGACTGCCTTCCACGCCCTGCCGCCAAAGGTTTGAGCCGCAAGATCGTTAACCCTCTCCGCTTCTCCGAGACCGATCAGAATCACGCGGCTAGCGCGGACGCCGGATGGCGCCATGACGGTAAGCGATTGGCCACTCTCCCCCTTGAACCGACTGGCATTCATCGCACGGGTCAGCGCGCCCCCAGTCGCCATGTCTACCCGCTCGGCCGTTGCCAGTAATTTGCCGCCCGACAGGGCGCTAACCACCAATGGTCCGGTTCGCGGCAAGGAAAGGGAGGAAAAATTGATCTTCATTCTGAAACTCCGCTGGGTTGTCAGCGCGCCGGGTAGGCGGCTTTGTCATTCTAGGCAGAATGTAACAAGCATTACGTCAAACCTGAAAACCTAATTCACCGGGGGGGGCGCCGAAAACGCGATCAATTGGCCGCCGCACCACTCCTTGATATGATATGCGTAATCAGAAATCTGGAAGCTCCGATGGAAAAGCTTGTAATCTATTTCACGCCCGCGGCGGGACAGCTCGCGGGCTTCGCCGCTCTGCTCGTCGTCTGCGTCGGGCTATTCCTGATCGGAAAACTGTTACGGCGACAGAACACCCTGCCCGAGATCAATCTCATCGCCGGCTGGTCGACCGCCAGCCTCATTATGATAGTGGGCACCGGATTGCTGAAAATCGATCTTCGTATCATCACTGCCATCCTAGCCGCAGCAGCAGTGTTTGCAGCTGTCCGAATGTTCCGGCGAAGCGCACCCGACGAATCTTCCGACCTTATACGGTCGATGTTTCTCGCCCTGCCGCTATTGTGGCTCACCGCCGCGATGATGATTTCCCAGTGGGACGAATTCACGCACTGGATGCCTAACGCACGCTACCTTGTGGAACACAATATGCTTCCGGGCGCCGGACACCCGGAAACAACGTCCAATTTGCCGGCGTACCCTCACACCCTCGCCTTCGTCGTATACTTGGCGAGCACGATTACCGGACGTCTTGTCGAAAACGTCTCTGCCATCTTCAGCATCGTACTGATGGCGTTCTTTGCCGTTATGCTTGGACGCCTGACACGGGACGCCATCGCCGATACCCAATCGGTCGGAAAAATCGGCTGGACGTATTGCGCCATCGGCGCGCTGGCGATCACCGGACTGAACCCGACATTCGTCCCGAAAATCGTTTTCACCGCCTATGCCGACACTCCCACTATGGTGCTGGTCGGCATGCTCAGCGTCGTGATGTGGATGATTCTGAACGCCCTGGCGGACGGCGAGAAAGGGCACTCGGCAAATGCATTGGCATGGAGTTTCGGTCTCGTCGCGATGGCTGCTGTGGGCACGAAACAACCCAACATCGTTCTGTGCGGTCTGATTGTGATCGGCGGCCTGCTGGTGTCGCTGCGGGACCCGAATATATCGCTTCGGGCCTACCTTCGGCTTCTGCCGGCAATCATCCTGCCCGCAGTCGCTATCTACATCGCGTGGCGTCTTCACGTAGAGACGAATCAAATCGAAGGCGAATTCAACTTCCTGCGTCGCGAAGACTGGATGCTTGACAAGATCGACGAAATCGCCGGCAGGATGCTAACGATTGCTTCAAAGAAAGGCGGCTATTTCGGCGTCATGCTGCTGGCCTGTTTGTTTGGGGTAAGGGCGCTTTGGCGCATTCGTTCTCCGTTCGACAGGCTCAGTCTGATCGTCGCGATACTTTTTTCCGGATACATCGCCTTTCTGCTGTTCGTATACGTCACTGCATTCGGCGAATACGGCCTGGTCGCGCCGTCGTTCTGGCGCTTCAACATGCACCTTGGGGGGGCATGCGTGGCGTTCGGCCTTTACGCCGCAGCGCTCCTGTGGCGCAAATTTGGCGCCCCACGCTTCAGGCAAAATCTGTCATGGCTCGTCATCACGCTTCTGCTGCTCGCGCCCCTGGCTCTTTCCCATAAGATAAGGTTCGACCTTCACCCGCCGACAGTTTTTGTCCGCGACGTCTCAGAGCAAGTTGTCGACTCTCTGCCGCAAAATTCGCGTATCGTAGTGCTCGACGTCACCGGCAACGGAGAGTTCGAAGTTATTGCGCGCTATGTGATGTCGGCGAAACTGAGCTATGAGGGGTATTTTACCGCGGGGAGTCGACCGACCATCGCAAACCTCCGAAAGTTCGCGTCGGATACGGCGCCGGAATACATGTGGATTCACGTTCCCACAAGGGAAGTAGAACAAGCATTCGGCGTGAAACTGAAGTTACGACACGCCCATCTTGTGAAAATGGACGGCTCGCAGGCGACTGTGGTGCGATCCTGGCCGTATCCCGGATACGACAATCCCAACACCGTTGCGGACTGACTCGATCCAGCCAAAAACGCGCGGGCATTGGTTTAACGGTTGTTTTTTATAGCAAATTCGGTTGTGACAGCGGAAGGCGAAAAACATATAGTGCGGGAATGGGCCAGCTCCACCGATATATGTTCCGTCAGCTCCTCTGGTGGACCATCGTCGTCGCCGCGAGCCTCACCTGCATCGTTTGGCTGACACAGTCTTTGCGCTTTGTCGAAATGATCGTGAACCGCGGTCTTTCAGCGACTACTTTTGTGACTTTCACAATGTTGCTGCTTCCGACTTTCCTGTCGCTGATCGGTCCTATCGCCGTTTTCGCCGCCATAATGTTTACTTACAACCGGATGGTAAATGACAGCGAGGTTGTCGTCCTTCGGGCAAGCGGAATGCCGCACTTTAAGATCGGACGTCCGGCGCTAGTTCTTGCGATCCTGGCCATGGCACTGGGCTATCTCAATTCGCTGTACCTAATGCCGTCCAGCTACCGGGAGTTCAAAGATATCCAGCGTGAATTCAGATCAGAGTTGTCCACGCTGTTTCTGCAGGAAGGCGTTTTCAACCCGGTCACTAACGGCATCACTGTATTCGTTCGCGAACGCAGCGTGGACGGCGAGCTGTTCGGCATTATCGTTCACGACGAACGAAAACCCGAAACGCCGGTGACGATGATGGCCGAGAGAGGAGCCATCGTCCGCAGCGAGACCGGTCCCCGCGTCCTGATGGTCAATGGCAATCGTCAGGAAGTGCAGGCCGATGACGGCCGGTTGTCGCTACTTTACTTCGACCGGTATACGTTCGACCTGAAAAACATTCAGGAAGAGATTACCCAGTTGTGGCGGGAACCGCGCGAGAGGTATCTGCACGAACTTTTTCATTTCGATAAAAGTTCGAAAGAGGTGCACAGCTATTCACAACTACGCATGGAGGGATATTTCCGGCTGTCAGCCCCCCTGCTTTACCTGACCTATGCGGCGATCGGCCTCGCCATGCTGCTGGGAGGCGATTTCAACCGTCGGGGCCAGTTGCTCCGGGTTTCAATAGCGGTCACGACAGTGCTGTTGGTGCAGGTCGCTACCCTTGGGGCCAAAAGTATAGGTGAAAAAATTCCTGAATTTGCCGCCGCGCTATTCGTCATCCCGATCGTGACCACAATGGTATTTATCGCGATGCTGGCCTCATCGCGACCCAAACGGCGCAAACATCGGGTCGACTCCCAAAAGGAAATGGCGACTTGAGACTTTCGCGCACGCTCTCTTCCTATATCGGCCGGCAGTTTCTGTCGTCATTTCTGGCCTTCACGGTCGGGCTGATCCTGATCATCACGATATTCGATGCTCTCGAGCTGTTTCGACGGGTTTCTGTTCGTCAAGAAGAAATCGCCTATCACGCAGTCATCTCTATGGCGCTGTTGAAGTTGCCGACGATGGTGGAAAAAGCCATCCCGTTCTCTGCGCTGCTCGGCGCAATGTTTGCATTCTGGCGCCTGAACCGGCATCACGAATTCGTCGTTGCGCGCGCCGCCGGGGTATCGATCTGGCAGTTTCTGGCACCACCGATCGCTCTCGCGATCCTGATCGGCCTGTTCAAAATCGCGCTGTTCAATCCGTTTTCGTCGGCGATGCTGCTCAAATACGAAATCCTCGAAGCCAAATACATTCGCGGCAAATCGAGTCTGGCGGCGCTCGCCAATCAGGGGCTCTGGTTTCGGCAGTCGACTGGGGATGGCCACTATATCCTTCATGCCCGCAACATTGCGCCGCGCGATATGCGTATCGATAAGGTCATTGTTTTTCTGATGCAGGATAATGACCGTTTCATCGGCCGTATCGATGCGCCAAGCGCGACACTGGAAGACGGATTTTGGCGCCTGAGCAGTGCGATCGTGACCGCACCCAACCAGCCGCCCACACGGTATGATTTTCGGCGCCTGCCGACAGACCTGACCCGTGGCAACATAAATGACAGTTTTGCCCCTCCCGAGACGATATCTTTCTGGGCGCTTCCAGGCTTCATTAGGGTTCTCGAAAACACGGGGTTCTCAGGCGTACGCCACCTGCTTCACTGGCACGCTCACCTTGCTCTGCCGCTAATGCTGGCGGCCGTCGTCATCCTTGCGGCCACATTTTCGCTGCGCCCTATCCGACGCGGCGGTGCAGCCGTCATGATGGTGTCCGGAATCGGCACAGGCTTTCTTCTCTATTTCCTCTCGGACGTGGTTTATGCGCTTGGCGTCTCGTCGAAGCTCCCGGTGATCATGGCAGCTTGGAGCCCGGCCTTGATCACGTCGTTTCTAGGCATTGCCGTTCTTCTTCATCTGGAGGACGGCTAGGTTGAATTTACGCGACCTGCGGAATGTAACTTTCGTTTTAGCAGCACTGCTGTTTCTCCAGTCGACGGCCGCCGCGCAGACCGGATCGCGCGTTCATCGGGACACGCCGGTTATATTCAAAGCCGACCAACTGCGTAACGAGCAGAAACTCGGTATCGTCGTCGCGACGGGCAATGTCGAGTTTTCGCAAGGTGAACGTACGATGCTGGCCGATGTCGTAACTTACAATCGACGTGAGGACACCGTCACCGCCACGGGAAACATCAGCCTGGTCGAACCTACAGGCGAAGTGATTTTCGCGGACCGGGTCGAACTGTCGGGCGACCTGCGAAACGGAATTATTGAAAACATGCGAGTCCGGCTTTCCGACGACGCCCGTATTGCCGCTGCCAGCGGACGCCGGATCCGAGGGGAGAAGACTGAATTCCGCAAGGCCGTCTATTCGCCATGCAAGCTTTGCGAAAAAAATCCGTCCCGGGCACCCATATGGCAGGTCAAGGCATTTGACGTTACCCACGACCAGACGGCACGCGACGTGGTTTACAAGGACGCGTTCCTTGAATTCTATGGAGTCCCCGTGATGTACACCCCGTATCTCTCGCATTCGGATCCGACCGTTGAGCGGCGAACAGGGTTTTTGATCCCGTCATACGGCAGCGACACCGACCTCGGTCAGTTCATCAGTACCCCCTACTACATCAATATCGCACCGAATATGGACGCGACGGTCACGCCAACCGTCACCACCGGAGAAGGGGTAATTGGCGCCGCGGAGTTACGCCACCGTCTGCAAAATACTGCGTATACGATCGACGGCAGTCTCACCTATGCCAGCAAGGACCCCAGCGACGGGGACACCACGCGGGGCCATATCCGGGGCAACCTGTTGCACGAATTCAATCCCGAATGGCGGGGCGGGGCGGAAGTCTCTCTGTCGACTGACGATACCTATCTGCGACGCTACGAAATCGAATCGACGGATACGCTCGA
Source organism: Alphaproteobacteria bacterium UBA7314 (assembly GCA_002471575.1). Lineage (GTDB taxonomy): Bacteria > Pseudomonadota > Alphaproteobacteria > MPNO01 > UBA830 > UBA830. The sequence continues at coordinate 150,678 of DKQG01000029.1, forward strand.
AAATCGTCTCTATTTGGAAGGATTTCGTGGACGCAGCTACGCGGCAGCGAATGCATACTATTTTCAGGGACTTCGCTCGACCGACGATCCGGCAAACACACCGATCGTATTTCCCAAACTGGACTACAATTACGTCGGCGAACCAGCTCGTTTCGGCGGCCAGTGGTCGGTCGACGCGGGCCTGCTGACACTGACCCGGACTGACGGAACGAACACACGCCGACTCTCTGGAAACACGCAATGGGAACTCCCGCACACGACCCGACATGGCGAGGTCTTCCGGGTTTTCGCCTCGCTTCAGACGGATGCCTATCTGGCTAACGATGTCATTGACAGTGACGATCCGAACAGGACGTTGTCGGGCTTCAGTTACCGCGTTTTCCCGCAGGCCGGTGTCGATTGGCGGCTGCCGCTGGCGAGAAAAGTCGGCCGTTTAACGCAGATCGTGGAACCCATCGTCAGCGTGATCCTAGCGCCGGACGGAAAGAACACCGACCGTATGCCGAACGAGGACAGCGTAAGCTTCGAATTCGATGACACCAGCCTTTTTTCCAGGAACCGGTTCGGAGGCATCGACCGTGTCGAAGGCGGACCACGTATTAATTATGGTCTAAACAGCGGATTTTTCGGGCTTAGTGGCGGGTTCAGTTCTTTCTTTATCGGGCAGAGCTACAGGCTGGATGAAAGCGATGATTTCGGATCAGACTCCGGGCTCGACGAACATTTTTCGGACGTCGTCGGCCGTATCCGTGTCCGTCCTGCCCGTTACGTGGACGCGCTGTATCGCTTCCGCCTCGACAAGGACGATTTCGCTGCCCGGCGAAACGAATTTACAGCGTCGATGGGTGTACCGCTTCTGCGGCTAGAAGTTGGCTATCTGTCGATAGACCAGCAAAACCTCATCGACTCCCAGGACCCCCAGGACGATTTCCGGGACCGGGAAGAAATTACGCTCGACATTCGCTCGAAATTTACCGACCGCTGGGGGGTCGGCGCGAGCACGCGCAGAGATCTGACCAGTGGCGTAGGAGCCCTCCAACATGGAGCCTTCTTATCCTACAAGGACGATTGTCTCGAGTTTCGGGCCAATTATTCCCGCACGTTCACCCGCGACCGCGATGTCCGCCCCACAGATACAATTTCGTTGCGGATCGCCCTTAAGACTCTCGGAGAACTGCAGACTTCAAGCGGTGTCAACTGATGCCGTTTAACAAGTTGAAGCGTGATGAGAAGCCGATATATATATGCAGAAGCCTCAATATATGCAGAAGCCTCAGATTGTAAAATGGATGCGAATAGGCAAACCATACCTTTCTAAATTTGCGGTTTCCGCAGCGCTGGCACTGATGATCCTGCCCACCGGTGTCCGGGCGCAGGCAGTGCAGCACATTGCGGCGATCGTGAATGACGAACTCATCACCGCCTACGATCTCGAGTCACGGATGAAGCTGGTGATCCTGTCCACCCGCCTGCCAAACACTGTCGAAGTCCGGCGACGGATCAGAAATCAGGTTTTGCGTTCGCTGATCGACGAGCGTCTGCAGATGCAGGAAGCCAAGCGCCGAAATATTTCCGTAGGTAAGCGCGATCTCCGGCGCGCAAAATCGACCATCGAAAAGCAAAACAAGTTGCCGAAAGATGGCCTCGAGAGAATGCTGCTGCAAAATGACGTCCCGCTTTCGGCGATGGAAGAACAACTGCGCGCGGGTATTGCCTGGTCAAAACTGGTCGGACGCAGACTGCGTCCGCGCATTACCATCGGCGAGGACGAAATAGACGAGGCGCTCGACCGGATTAAATCCAGACAGGGACAAACCGAATACCGGCTGGCCGAGATTCTTCTGGCCGTAGGCGGCCCTGAAGAGGAAGAAAATGTTCGCCGCGCCGCTGAAGGGATTCGCCGGCAAATACAAAACGGCGCCAATTTCGCGGCGATCGCGCGCCAATTTTCACAAAGCGCGACGGCCGCAGTGGGAGGGGATCTGGGCTGGATTCACGAAGCGGAACTAAACGACAATCTCAAAGACATCGTGCCCGGTCTTCAGGAAGGCACGATATCGCAACCGATTAAAACGGTTACCGGATACAGATTACTGACCCTAAGGGGTAGCCGAAAAATCGGGGAAACAGCGAGCAAGCCGGAAACAGTCGATCTGAGACAGATATTTCTTCCCTTTCCAAAATCGGCTGCGCCTATAGACATCGAAGCGCACATCGGTCTCGCCAAAACGGTCCGCGACACGGCCACGGGGTGTAAGGATTTCGGCCTTCTGGCCAAGGAGATTCGGTCGACGCGCCCGCCCAATCTGGGCAGATTAGCGCTGAAGGACCTGTCGCCGGCAATACGTAACGTCGTACGCGACGTCCAGGTGGGGGAGATCAGCGACCCGGTCAAGATGTCGAGTGGCGTACTGTTACTGATGGTTTGCAGCCGCGAGGGTGGCAAGAGTGGAATCAAAATGCCTGAACGCGATGCCATCGCCGATCGGCTGATGCAGGAAAGGCTGTCGCTGATGTCGCGGCGTTACCTGCGCGACATCCGCCTGTCCGCCGTCATCGATATCAGGGTCTGACCCGATGACGGACGATCGCCCGGTCGTCGTCACTATGGGCGACCCGGCGGGCATCGGGGGAGAAATTGCCTTAATGGCTTGGCGGGATCACCGGATCGCACTTCCTCCATTTTATCTGCTCGACGATCCAGACCGGCTAAACCGGCTGTCCGATGCTGCCGGCATCGAATGCCCGATCGCCGAAATAGACTATGCCGATGATACAGAGAAAATGTTCAAGGACGCGTTGCCGGTCATGCGATTGAGCCGCCCCGTCCACGCCCTGCCCGGCGACGATAGTACCGCCGACGGCCCGATGGTGATTGAGGCCATCGACCGCGCAATCGATACCGCCATGGCCGGGGAAGCGGCGGGAATCACTACGAACCCAATCCAGAAAAGCCGGTTGTACGACGCCGGCTTCACTGCGCCCGGACACACTGAATACCTGGGAGAGCGTGCCGGCCTAGACACGCCCCCTGTGATGTTGCTGGCGAGCCCTAACCTGAAGGTCGTGCCGGTTACGATCCATCTATCTCTGAAGGACGCAATTGGGGTGCTGACGACTGAGGAAATCGCGCGCACGCTGGAAATTACTATCAATTCGCTCAAATTCGATTATGGCGTCTCCCATCCGCGAATAGCGGTATCGGGCCTTAACCCCCATGCAGGCGAGGGCGGCCACATGGGTCGAGAGGAAATCGACATTATCCGCCCCGCCATCGACCGGCTTTCAGGCGTAGATGCTGAGATACGTGGTCCGCTCGCAGGGGACACCATGTTCCACGAGGCGGCGCGCCGCACTTACGACGTGGCCGTCTGCATGTATCACGATCAAGCGCTCATCCCGATGAAGACGCTGGATTTCGACAACGGCGTCAACGTCTCCGTCGGCTTGCCGTTCGTGCGCACATCTCCGGATCACGGCACCGCCTATAATATCGCTGGCACCGCGGCGGCCAATCCGACAAGCTTGGTATCGGCCATCAGAATGGCTGCAGAGATCGCGGCATGCCGGCGAAGAACCGGGAACGGTTACAGCTGTGCCTGATACCCCGGCTCTTCCCGCTCTGCCGCCGCTTCGGGACGTTATCGCCGCCCATGGCCTGTCGCCACGTAAATCGCTGGGACAGAATTTTCTCCTCGACCTAAATATCACCCGGCGCATAGCGAGTACTGCCGGGCCGCTGGACGGAAAGACCGTTCTGGAAATCGGGCCGGGCCCAGGAGGCCTGACGCGGGCACTGCTCGACGCCGGCGCGCGGCGCGTCGTTGCAGTGGAACGCGACACACGCTGCATCGACGCCCTTCGAGAACTCGCCGCCACCGTTGGCGACCGATTGCAGATCGTAGAGCTAGATGCGATGGAATTCGACCTGAAGCCCCTGGCCGCTAGATCGGGAAAAATCGCGATCGTCGCCAACCTGCCCTACAACATCGCCACCCCCCTGCTGATTGGGTGGCTGAAGCAGATCGAGTTTATCAACCGAATGGTCCTAATGTTTCAGAGCGAGGTCGCCGACCGCCTCATCGCCACGCCGGGCAGCAAAACGTATGGGCGCATATCCATTGCCGCCCAATGGCGGTGCGAGGTGAAACCGGCCTTTACTTTACCCGCCCGCGCGTTCACCCCACCGCCAAAAGTCGATTCGACGGTGGTTGAATTCGTCCCGCGCCCCGCTCCAGTGGCGGAAGCGGACGGCGACGCGCTCGAAAAAGTGGTCGCTGCTGCGTTTTCTCAACGCCGCAAAATGTTGCGGGCCGGCCTCAAGGGTTTATTCGACGACCCGGGTGCGACACTGGAAGCGGTAGGGGTCGCCCCGACCGCACGTGCCGAAACCGTCGATATCGCCGGATTTTGCGCACTTGCCCGTGCCTATGCCCGGAAAATGGCCTGACTGCTACTGCCATTCACGAAGACGTTTTACGAAATCCATCAGCCCGACTTGGCGCTCCCGTTTCAGCCGTTCCGCCGCCAGGATGGCTTGGACCTGAGCGACGCTGTCCTCGATATCATAATTGACGATAATGTAGTCGTATTCAGGCCAGTGACTGATCTCATCCGGTGCCTTCGCCATACGTGCAGCAACCACGTCGGCAGAGTCCTGAGCTCGCGACTGCAGCCTTCGCGCCAGTTCCTCGGTCGATGGCGGCAGGATAAAGACGCTGGCAAGATCATTCCGCGCCGCCTGCTTCAACTGCTGTTCTCCCTGCCAGTCGATGTCGAAAAGGACATCCCTGCCGGAGCTCAACGCCTCTTCGACCGCCCCTTGGGGGGTACCATAATAGTGGTCGAATACTTTAGCATGTTCGAGCAGTTCGCGACGATTCAGCATCAGGTTGAACTCGGTAAGATCGAGGAAATGATAGTCCATCCCGTCGACCTCACCGGACCGTTTGGGCCGTGTCGTTATCGATACCGACAGCGAAATATCGTTGTCGCGTTCCAGCAAAAGGCGGGAAATGGTGGTCTTTCCGGCACCGGACGGTGATGACAAAACCAGCATCAATCCGCGCCGTTCGATTCTTCCAGATGTATCCGCCATGCCGAATTCTACTCGATATTCTGGATCTGTTCGCGCAGCTGTTCGATGGCTGCTTTCAGTGCAAGACCGATCCGCGTCAGCTCCACATCTGACGATTTGGAACACAATGTGTTCGCTTCACGGTTGAATTCCTGACAGAGGAAATCGAGCCGGCGGCCGATCGCGCCGCCCCCGGTCATCAATTCGCGGGCAGCCGCCACATGGGCCACAAGCCGGTCGAGTTCCTCGCGGACATCGCCACGCGCGACGATCAGCGCCAGTTCCTGAGCCAGGCGTTCATCCGAGACCGGACTGTCGCCATCCAGCAACTCGTCGAGCTGTTCGGTCAGGCGCGCCTTGCAGCGCTCTGGCTGAAGTTTTGCCAGAGCCGCCACTTGCGACGTCAGGCCCTCGATCTCCGAAATGTGTTCTTCGACCACTGCAGCGAGCCGCTCGCCCTCACCCAGCCGCGCAGCCGCGAGCTCACTCAGGAGATCCTCCAGGCTGGTCACAACTGCAGCATCCCGCGCGGCAACGAGTTCTTCAGCCTCGGTTTCCTCCTCGACCACCTCAATAACTCCGCGCAGCCCCATCAGAGACTCGACGTATACAGCCTCGCGACTGCCGCGGAACTCCGCCGCCAGCGTCATCATTTTCTCGAGAACGTCGCGATTGATCTCTAGTGCCGGTACCTTCTTGGGACGCTGGAGCGCAAGATTAATCGACAGATTGCCGCGCGCGAATATTTCGGCGGCGCGTTTTCGCGCAACGGCCTCTATATAATCGAAACCTTGCGGTAGGCGGAAGCGCAGATCCAGCCCCTTGGAATTGACGCTTTTGGCTTCCCAGACCCACCTGTAGCCGGCTTCCATGCCGTCTACGCGGGCAAATCCCGTCATGCTCGTTACCGCCACCGGACCCTCGTTTATTTATCCTCGCCCGTCCGACATTTTATCATCTTCAATACGGAAAGTCGCCAGGAGGTTCCGGTCATTTAACGCGTTGGCGATTAATGCGCCGCCATTTCGCAACATTCCGGTTGTGTTCACGCAATGTCTCGGCAAAGGCATGTCCGCCGGTCCCATCCGCAACAAAATACAGGAAATTCGTCTCGGCGGGCCGCACCGCAGCCATCAGTGCAGCCCTACCAGGGTTGGCGATCGGGCCCGGGGGTAGTCCGACCCGCCTGTAGGTATTGTAATCTGAATCGGTATAGAGATCGGAGCGGGTCAACGGCCGACCCAACGGCCGACCGCCGCCCGTCACGGCATAGGCAACCGTCGGGTCGGATTGCAGTCTCATCTTTCGCCGCAGCCGGTTATGAAATACCCCGGACACCTCTGCCCGTTCCACCTCGACCCCGGTTTCACGCTCGATGATCGATGCCAATATCAGCGCTTCACGGGCCGACGTTATCGATATCCTCCTTGCCCGCGCCGCCCATGCCTCGTTCAGCGCTAGGTCCATCGCCTTTTTCATACGCGATAGGACCGACGCGCGAGTATCGCCATAGCTGAAGAAATACGTCTCGGGGAGGTAAATTCCATCGGGCCGGTCCACGGGGACATCGCCGATCAGGCCCTCCGTGGCTGCAACTAGCGAAACCACCTCTTCAGTCAACAGGCCCTCTGGCACCGTCAGACGGCGTTTGACGGTCTCGCCGTTGACAAGGTGATCGGCAACGGCCCGCATACTCATCCCCGGCGTCAGGGCGAATTCACCGGCGCGCATCCGTCGCGCGGCCCAGGTGTATTGCGCGCCCAGCACAAACAGGCGCACGTTGTCTATTGCACCGGCCGAAGTTAGCAGGCCGGCAATATCCTGCACGCCTGTCCCCTTGGGAATGATAATTGTGACCGGTTTTTCCAGCGGGCCTTCTGCGCGATACGAATCCCATGCCCAGAATACACCGGCAGTGACCGCTATCACCGATACACCAAGCAGGATGCCGAGACAGCGGACGGCTAACCGCCGCATGCCAGTTCAGAAAGCCTGTTTGAACACGACCGAGGCGTTAGTGCCGCCGAAACCGAAGGAATTCGACAACGCGGCCTTGATGGGGCGCTCCTTGGCCTGGTTCGCCACGAGATCGATATCACAGCCTTCGGATGGATTTTCGAGGTTTAGCGTCGGCGGTGCCAGACCGGTTTCGATCGCCTTGACGGAGAAAATTGCTTCTACCGCACCGGCGGCTCCCAGCAAATGTCCGATCGCCGATTTTGTTGACGACATCGACAGGTTGTAGGCGTGATCTCCGAACAGCCGTTTGACGGCACCCAGTTCGATTTCGTCGCCGACTGGCGTCGAGGTTCCGTGCGCATTTATATAGTCTACGTCTTCGAGATTCATACCGGCATTTCGCAGGGCTGCTTGCATTGCTCGATAACCGCCACTGCCATCTTCCGGCGGAGAAGTGATATGATAGGCGTCTCCGGACATACCGTAACCCGCGACCTCGGCATAGATTTTAGCGCCACGTGCCTTGGCGTGCTCGTACTCTTCTAGGATCACCACACCGGCACCTTCGCCCATGACGAACCCGTCACGGTCCTCGTCCCAGGGCCGGGAAGCGCGTGTCGGTTCTTCGTTAAAGTTAGATGACAACGCTCGGGCGGCAGCAAACCCTGCAATACCCAGCCTGCAAACCGCGGCTTCAGCGCCACCGGCGATCATCACATCGGCATCGCCGAACCCGATCAATCGGGACGCATCTCCGATCGCGTGGGCACCTGTGGAACACGCGGTGACAGGGGCATGATTAGGCCCCTTGTAACCGTACTTGATGGACACCTGGCCCGAGGCAAGGTTGATCAGGCTGGACGGAATAAAAAACGGCGATATCCGCCGCGGTCCTTTTTCTTTCATCAGCAAAGCGGATTCTGCGATGGTTTCGAGCCCGCCGATTCCCGATCCGATCATTACCCCGGTGCGGTAGGCATCTTCGTCGCTATCCAGTGTCCAGCCGGAATCCGCGATCGCTTCTGCCGCCGCCCCGAGAGCAAAGATGATAAAGTCATCCATTTTGCGCTGGTCCTTAGGCGACACATGATCATCCGGGTTAAACGCGCCGCTGGCACTGTCTCCAATCGGAACCTGGCAAGCGATCTTTACCGACAGATCGTCTGTATCGAACGACTGGATTCCGGCGGCTCCGGACTCGCTCTTTAACAGGCGATCCCAGACATTTTCCACACCGGTACCCAGCGGGGTAACCGCACCGACACCGGTAACGACGACACGTCTCAACTCCATGGCCATGCTTTCATGCTTGCTGGATATATCCGCCGCTGCGAGGCGCGCCCGCAGGGGGAAGATCGGCTGTTAGCCGGCGTTTTCGTCGATAAATCCGATCGCGTCCTTGACCGTCAGAATTTTTTCGGCGGCATCATCCGGAATCTCGCAGCCGAATTCCTCTTCGAAGGCCATCACGAGTTCGACCGTATCGAGGCTGTCCGCCCCGAGATCGTCAATGAAACTGGCATTTTCGGTCACTTTGTCCTCGTCCACACCAAGATGCTCAACGACGATCTTTTTCACCCGGTCTGCGGTATCACTCATTATTTTTTCCCTGGAATTTACCGGCGTCCGAGCGAACGGCTGGCCGGTGTCTGGTTTCGTTTTCTCCTCGCCCGAAATCAACATTTTCCGAGCCTTACACTAGTCGGGAATATCCCCTCGAGCGCTTTATATCATGGCCATTCCGCCATTTACATGCAAGGTTTGCCCGGTGACATACGCGGCTTCGTCAGAAGCCAGAAATACCGCGCAGGCGGCCACGTCTTCTGGGGTTCCCAGCCGTCCGGCAGGTACCGACTCCATCAGCTTCGCTTGCTGATCTGCCCCCAGTGATTCGGTCATCGCCGTCTCGATGAAGCCCGGCGCTATGCAGTTCACAGTTACTCCTCGGGTCGCCACTTCGCTGGCTAGCGCTTTCGACATACCGATAATCCCAGCTTTCGACGCTGCGTAATTCGCCTGGCCCGGATTACCCGTCACCCCGACGATCGACGTGATGTTGATGATCCGCCCCCAACGCGATTTCATCATGCCTCGCAGGACCGCGCGCGAAAGCCGAAAACTTGCCGTCAGGTTGACGTTTATGACCTGTTGCCAGTCCTCGTCCTTGATCCGCATCGCAAGATTGTCGCGGGTCAGACCAGCGTTGTTGACTAGTATGTCGATTCCGTCCATCCCCTTCGTGGCGGCAGATAGCATGGCGTCGGCCGAGTCTGCATCGCCCAGATCGCCGGTGATCACATGCGTCCGATCGCCGAGTCCGCCGGCCAGCCTTTCCAGAGCATCCTTGTTACGTCCAGCCAGAGTCAGTGTCGCACCCTGCGCATGAAGCGCGCCCGCGATCGCCCCGCCGATCCCACCGGATGCGCCGGTAACCAGCGCCTTTTTGTCTGATAGTGCAAACATGTCGCTCGCTCCTAGAAGATTTTGAGGACGGCCTCGATATCGTCGGGCGACTCGGCATTCAGCGAAGTCATGTCCCGGTCGATACGTTTGGTCAGTCCGGACAGTACCTTGCCGGCGCCCAGCTCAATAAGGGTATCAACCCCGGCATCGCGCATCGCCAGCACGCTCTCCCTCCAACGCACCATCGAAGTTACCTGTTCGACCAGCAGCGCCCGGATATCATCGGGATTTTCCGCAGCCGCCGCGGTGACGTTTGCTATCACCGGGACCAGCGGCCTGACAAACTCGACTTTTCCGAGCGCCTTTTCCATCACCTCGGCGGCGGGCGCCATCATCGCGCAGTGGAACGGGGCACTCACCGGCAGCTTAACGCTACGCCGGATACCACGTTCGCCGGCAATCTTGATCGCGCGGTCGATCGCCCCCATGGAGCCGGATAGAACCACCTGTCCCGGGGCGTTGTCGTTGGCGGGGGCGCATATTTGTCCTTCCGCTGCCGCATCCGCAATTTCCTGCGCCTGGTCGAGTTCCGCACCGAGCAAGGCCGCCATGCCGCCCTCACCGACCGGGACTGCCTTCTGCATCGCCTGCCCGCGCGTTTTTAACAGGCGGGCCGTATCGGCCAGCCCGAAGGACCGGGCCGCCGCCAGCGCCGAGTATTCGCCCAGCGAATGGCCGGCAACGAATGCGCAGGCGTCAGCGATGTCGACGCCGCCCTCCGCCTCCAGTACCCTCAGAACAGCCATGCTGACGGCCATCAGTGCTGGTTGCGCATTTTCCGTCAGGGTAAGTTCCTCGGCGGGGCCCTCCGCCATAAGCCGGGTTAGGTTTTGGCCCAGCGCATCGTCGACTTCTTCCAAGGTTTCGCGAGCAACCGGAAACGCCGCCAGAAGTTCCTTTCCCATGCCGATCGCCTGGGATCCCTGTCCCGGAAACACGAATGCACGCGCCATTTATCTCATCCCGCCATTTTCGCCCGTATCAGGTTAGTTTCGGCAGTGATATAGGGTGAACAATGCGAGTCAAGATAGTGGCGCGAATCATGCGAGGATTGCTTGCGTGCGCCGATCAAATGTGTATATTCCGGCGCCTCATGCGCGGCATGCTGTTTTTTTGCTGGAGTTCGTCGCGTTTATCGCGGTGCTCTGGTAGGGAAAGCCCGCCACAAAAGGATGCCGGACGCGGCGACGCGCCGGATGCCAACCAGGAGTAACAAGGTGCCTCTATACGAAAGCGTGTACATCGCACGCCCGGATATTTCTGCGACCCAGGTCGAAGCCCTCACGGCAGACTGGACAAAGATACTTGAAGATAACGGCGGCAAGGTAACTAAGGATGAATACTGGGGCCTTAAATCGCTCGCCTACCGGATCAAAAAGAACCGAAAAGGCCACTATTCGTTGATGAACATCGATGCACCCCCGGCCGCACTCGCGGAGATGGAACGTAACATGCGCCTGAACGAAGATGTCCTGCGCTACATGAGCATCCGCGTCGATGAGCACGAGGAAGGCCCCTCGGTAATGATGCAGAACAAGAGCAACCGGGACGATCGTGATCGTAGCCGCGGACCTGATGGTGACAGCCCGCGCGAACAACGCGCAGAAGCAGCGGACGCCAAACCAGAAGTAACGGCGGCCGAAACGCCCTCAACGGAAGACAAGGAGCCAGAAGAATGAGCCGGCGACCCTTTTTCCGGCGGCCCAAGAGCTGCCCGTTTTCCGGCGAGAATGCGCCGACGATCGATTACAAGAACGTCAAGCTGTTGCAGCGTTTCACCTCGGAACGCGGCAAGATCGTGCCAAGCCGTATTACCGCGGTATCGGCCAAAAAACAGCGCGAGCTTGCGACCGCTATCAAGCGTGCCCGCAATCTTGCCCTGATGCCTTTTATAATTAACTGAGACGCCGCTAAGTCGGCAGGCGGGACTGCATGCGCAACGCCCTGCTCATTCCTGCGAGTGCAGGCTCAGTTTCCGCCATCCTCCATCTTTCCGTAACGTTGGGTTCGCCCGGAGCGTTTATGCTGGCCTATTTCGCCCAGTTGCCCTTAGTGGCAATAGGTCTAGCCCTTGGTCTAATGCCGGCAGCGGTTGCGGCTGCGTTCGCAGCCATTCTCATTGCGCTCTTCTCCCCCGGGGTTGGCGCACTCAGTCTTTTCATCATTACGTCGGCCCTGCCGATCCTGATGGTGGTCTACTTCGCGCTCCAGAACCAGATCGACGACGAGGGCAACACCGCCTGGTATCCGGTGGGCCGCATTCTTGTCTGGCTTTCGATGCTGGGCATCGGAGCCTTTGTCGTTGCCCACGTCATTTTCATGCAGGGCGACGGAGGCATACGCGGTACGATCGAGGCGTATCTCAAATCGGTCATTGCGGGATTTGCGCAGGCCGATCAGGCCGCCATGGATGCCATGCTCGCGACCATTGCAAAGATTTTCCCCGGTATTGCCGCCGCATCTTGGATCCTAATGAACATAATCAACTGCGTGATGGCGCAGCGATTCCTAGCCGCCGCGGACAAAAATATCCGCCCGAAACCGGTTTATTCCGACATTGAGATACCGAGGTGGCCCGCTGGTGTCGTTGTTTTAGGTGGAGTGTTGGCTTTTTTTGGCGGAGAACCGGGCTTTTTCGGCTTCAACATTATGTTGATCGCCAGCATACCTTTTTTCTTTATTGGACTGGCAGTTCTGCATAGTATCTCCGCCGCTTGGCCCGGACGCGCGCTCGCACTTGCTGGCGTCTATCTATTGCTAATCTTAGCGCTTTGGCCTGCGGCGTTTGTCGCTTTGCTAGGCGTATTGGAATTATGGCTGCGACTTCGCGACCGTGCGAAGGCGCGGCGCACGAATAAGGGAAACAAATAATGGACGTAATACTGCTCGAACGCATCGAGAGACTGGGACAAATGGGAGACGTGGTCACCGTCAAGCCCGGTTTCGCGCGAAACTACCTTCTGCCGCGCAAAAAGGCGCTGAGGGCCACAGAAGCAAACCGCGCTGTGTTTGATCAGCAGCGTGCGCAGCTGGAAGCGGAAAACCTGAAGCACCGCGAGGAGGCGGAACGCGTCGCCAAGGGCATAGCCGGACTGACGGTTGTCATCGTCCGCCAGGCGAGCGACAGCGACCAGCTATACGGTTCGGTTACGCCGCGCGACATCGCAGCGGGCATTACAGATGCCGGTGTCACTGCCGACCGGCGCCAGATTAAACTGGACCGTCCGATCAAAACCGTAGGCATGCACTCCGTGCGTGTCGACCTGCACCCTGAGGTTTCGGTCGAAGTAATCGTGAACGTCGCACGTACCGAGGAAGAGGCGGGTTTTCAGGCCCGGGGTGAACGTATCAATCGTGACGGCGAGATCGTCAATATCGAGGAAGGTGCCATCGAGGTCGAAACCGTGTTCGAAGAAGGTGCGGCTCCGGAAGCGGAAGAACTGGCTGTTGCCGAAGACGCTGCACCGGAAGCTGAAACGCCCGCGGAAGAAGCCGGGGCAGAGGAAGCTGCACCGAGCGAAGAAGATTTCGAAAAGACTGAGGGCTAAGACACCCGTACCAATTGCCGGGGGCAACGCCTCCGGCAGCCGCCAAACCGCCGTGTCCGGAGCGAGCGCCATGCGACCACGAGGTGGCGGGGTTTAGTATTTTCGCTTAGTCTCTATTTGTCTGTCTTGCTCGGCTTGGTATTTAGATTGCGGGCCCTGCCAGAAATATTCGACCGAAAATAATTCGTCACTTAAGACATCGAGTTACCCATGACGGGGGAAGGTGTCACGGGTGAAGAAGTCGACAGACTGCTAGACGTCATAACGCTGGACCGCATCGAACAGTCCTCGCAGGATACAACATTTGGCAAACTCTCGTCTTTAGCCATCGCAGAAAGGTCGCCCGCCGACTGTCCGGACACCAAGGCGGGAACGGATTCAAGCAAAGCATCGCGACGTGGTCTAAACGCCGATCGCGAGCGGCGCTCGGGCGAACACCCGGGATCGCAACGGTATCAGCACCCTGGGGTACTCAGCACGTGAGGATCACACCGATATCGCCACCATGCTCCGCGCGGACGAGGCCACTGGCGCACCGCCTCGCGCGCGATATACTCCGCTCAGACCACTCGGAGCCAAATTCTCCATGACCGATCAAAAAATCGCCTTTGTCGCCGCCTCGTCGGAAACCGCACGAAAAGCGGTCAAGACGCTGAAAGCGAAGTACGACCATGTCGCGCCCGAAGACGCGGACGTTATCATTGCGCTTGGCGGCGACGGCCACATGCTGGAAACGCTCCACGCCTGGCTCGACCGGGATGTGCCTATCTACGGCATGAACCGGGGCACTGTCGGTTTTCTGATGAATGAGTACCGTGCGACCAACCTAGTCAAACGCATCGCAAGCGCTGAAACGGTCGAACTCCGCCCGCTAGAAATGACTGTTCAAGATATTCACGGTCAAAAAACAACATCCGTTGCGATCAACGAGATTTCACTGCTTCGCGAAACCCGGCAGGCCGCCAAGCTGCGGATCAAGGTCGACGGCAAAAACCGCATGTCGGAACTGATCTGCGACGGCGTTCTCGTCGCCACGCCGGCTGGCAGCACGGCGTATAACCTGTCGGCGCACGGTCCGATAATCCCGCTGGATGCAAACCTACTCGCCCTGACGCCGATCAGCGCTTTTCGGCCGCGCCGCTGGCGGGGAGCGCTTTTGCCGTCTTCCGTCGCAATCTCCCTAGAGGTACTGGAACCGCGCAAGCGCCCGGTCAGCGCGGTGGGCGATTATACCGAAGTGCGCGACGTCAAGCGGGTGACGGTCCGCGTTTCGCAGGACAAGTCGTTTTCGCTGCTGTTCGATCCGGATCACAACCTGGAAGATCGGATTCTGAACGAACAGTTCATTCCCTGACGGAGCGGCCTATATGCCCAAGATCGTCGCTCAGGACGATGTTATCATACGCACCGCGCAGGTGATTTTGGATCCAAACACTGATCCTGAACGCTATGCCGCCTTTGCCGACTACTACCATGTCGACATCCCGGAATTCGACGACTGGGTGGCGCGTGTCCGGGGCTCGGTGCCAGACCTGTTTCCGGCCGAATTGGAAATTGGAAATGGTGACGGACTAGGAAGCATTACTGGCAACCCTGGACGACGCGGACGGTGTCATCTGCGAAAGCCTGACTATTGGAGAAGCGGAACTGGCCGAGGGGCCAAAGCTGAAAATCATCCAAAACTTCGGAATCGACACGCGCAATATCGACCTCCAGGCCTGTGCGGCGCGCGGCGTAAAGCTCCATACGCTTCGCAGGCGGGTGAATATCGCCGTGGCGGAGCACGCCTTCGCCATGATGCTGGTAATGGACAAGAAATTGCCGCTGCTGGCCGGGCGTATCGACGAAGCCAGCCTGCGCGAAGCAGGTTTTCCGGCGCGCATGCACGACCGGCGTCATGCTGCCGCCGCAAACTGGGGACGGGTCGATGGTCTCGGGACGATCTACGGAGCGACGGTCGGGTGCCTGGGACTGGGGGAAATCGGCCGCGAGGTCGCAGCGCGGGCGCACGCGTTTGGCGCGCGAGTTCTCTATTACCAGCGCACCCGGATGCCGAAAGGCATGGAAAATTCGCTGGGGGCGACCAACTGCAGCTTCGAAGACCTGCTGGCGCAATCCGACTATGTGAGCATTCATCTACCGAGTAACAAATCGACCGAGGCACTGATCGATGCCGACGCGTTAGCCCGCATGAAGGATGGAGCGTATCTGATAAACATCTCGCGCGCCTCAATTATCGACCGCGGCGCGCTGATGGACGTGCTGGAGAGCGACCGCCTTGGCGGGGTAGCGCTCGACGTCCACTACGAAGAACCATCACCCGAGAACGAGCCACTTAAAAACTATCCGAAGGCGCTTTTGACACCCCACACCGCCGTGGCGGGGCGGGACAACGCCGCCGCCGACATGGAAGAAATGATCGGTAACCTCGCTGCAGCTATTTGACCAATAGGCGCTAATCGGGCGTGGTGTCTATCGTTGGCTTGGACGTAGCGACAGGGTTTTCTGCTTTTCGGTTTCTTGCAAAACATGGTGATAACCCTCGATACTCGATTTACTGAAAATCAACCACGCAAGTACAGTGCCAGCGATTCGACATCTCTGTTCATCCAAGGTTTAAGGCACCATTGGTGGATAACAGACTGCGGGGCGTAAAGTTTTCCTACACATACAAGGACAAACCGCATGTGCTAGAAACAACATTCCTCAACATTTTGCGAAAGTCCTATGACCGATTCCATTCTTTGCACGCGCGACGGTGCCGTGGCCACCGTCACTATTAACCGCCCCGAGCTACGAAACGCGATGGATCGGGATTCCTGGCAACGCCTGGGAGCGATCTTCAAAGATCTGTCGCAGGATACGGACCTGCGCTGCGTGGTTGTTGCCGGCGCCGGCGGCAAAGCCTTCGGGTCGGGCAATGATATTTCGGAGTTCGAAACGCTACGGACCGACGCCCAGAAAGTGCGTGCCTACAACGACATTACGATTGCCGCAGTTCACGCGATCGAGGGATGCCTCCACCCGACGGTTGCCAGAATAGAGGGGTTCTGCCTAGGCGGCGGCCTCGAAATCGCGCTCGCCTGCGATATCCGGATCGCAGGCCCTAATTCGACCTACGGTCTACCGGTCAAGAACATGGGAATCTTCCTCGACCCTGCCCTGGCCAACACGTTGGTCAACGCCATCGGGCGAACGGCGGCGCTAGAACTAGTGCTGGAGGGGCGTTTCATGGACGCCGAAGAAGCACTCCAGCGCGGACTGATCACCCGCATCACGGAGGAAGGCGGCCTCGACGCAGAGATCTCCGCCACGGTCAAACGGATCTGCGCCGGCGCGCCGCTGGCGCACCGTTTCAATAAGGAAGCAATCCGCAGGGTCCGGATGCAGGGCGACGAATCCGAAGAGCAGTATGCCCGCGCCGCGTCCTATGGTGATACCGAGGATTATCGCAATGCTTGGACTTCGTTCATGGCAAAGAAAAAAGTCGAGTTCCAAGGCCGCTGAGAGTTTTCGGTCCGAAAAAGCGAGAATTAGCTCTGTCAGCGTTCGGATAGCAGGAACTTTAGACCGACGTTCCGATATCGAAGCCAGTTCGGATACGCGCGATGGTCTCCGGATCGAGGTAGTCGTCCACACGTTTCCGGACGGACGCGATGTATACGGGATCGTGCTGCGCCGCCGACCATGCCTGCCCGTTTTGTGATTCCACCCGCCATTTGGCGCACCACGTCGTCGTCCTAAGCCAGGTAAACCGGCGCAAGGGCCCGCACCAGGGTCGAATGCGATCGCCAAGCGTTCGGGGCAAGGCATCGAAATAGACTGCGTAAAAGGCCGCGACCTCATCGGCGTTGAGCGCCGCCGCCACGTCGGCATCCCACATGGTTGAGGTATAAACAGTCGCATGGGCCAGATCGATCGCCGGCGCCCCATACAGCATCTTCTCGATGTCGACGAACATCGCGGTACCGTCGGGCTGCATCATGAAGTTGCCCGGATGGGTATCGGTACCGACCAGCGCGATAGGCATGTCCTGGCCTGTAACATCTGCGGCGAAGCGACGCGCGCCGGCCAATTCGTAATCGATCTGACGGCGCGTGTCCGGCGCGAGCCCCGCGTCATCGAGGAACCGCGCCTGGGCTTCGATCACATCCAGCGTGGCACGGACGGGATCGTCGTTTGACGGCAGTGGCGGCCGTTCCGGCGGCGGGGGTACCGGAACGGAATGCAGCGCCGCCAGCGCGCGGGCAATGGCGGGCAACCCGCCGGGGAGAGAAGGCGCGCCGCCCTCAATTTCGGAGATCACCAGCGCGCCCCACGGGATGCCTTGCCGTGGCGAGATCGTGGCATGTAGCAGGGGGACGTGGCCGCTTTCCGCCGCCCTCGCAAAACTGGCAGCCTGATAGTCGAGATTCGCGGCTGGTGGAAGACCGAAAGAACCCACCCGGGGGATTCGCAAGATGGTCGCTGAGCCGCGAATCCGTGCATGTGCATGGAACAACCCCTTGGCCTGCATCGGTTCCAGTTCGTCCCGTGCGATATCCGTGTAGCCGGCGTAGCCGATCAACACCCGGTGCAACGCCGCCATGTCGGCGCCGCCCGCAATACATTTTTCGGTATTCATCATCTCGCGGCGGAACGTGAGGCGGGTTGCCGGGGGTGTCAAGGCGGCTGTGACGCATGGCAGCGGACCACGCGCCCGCATTGTGCCGACGCGGCCCGGGTACTACCCTGACCGCTTCGATGGGAGAGCCTTTTGGCTGAAAACAATAATACCAATACAAAGACCGCAATTCCCTACTGGTTAGCATTTGTTTTTCTGGTGATCGGCGCGTTTTCCTGGGCGGGCAGCTCTGTCGCGGGGCGCATGGCATCCGGCAACGTTCCGCCGTTTTCGCTTTCGTTCATTCGCTGGTTTTTCGTCGCGCTTTGTTTTCTTGCCATCGGCGGCAAGCAGACATGGGAGCAGCGACACCTGATCGCGCACCATTGGAAGCTGCTGGTCGCCTTCGGGCTCTTCGGGGTTGTCGGATTTACCGTCCCCTACTACGTGGGTCTTCAGTTCACAGTCGCCGTCAACGCTTCGCTCATGAACGCCTCCGGCACGTTATGGATCGTGGGCACGGCATTCCTGATGACCGGCGAGACCATCACCCGCAAGCAATCTGTCGGCGTGGCCCTGGGGTTCGTCGGCACCGTCCTGATCGTGCTCCGCGCCGATCTGGCGGTGCTCTCTCAGTTCTCGATCAATATCGGCGACATGATGGTGCTGGTCGCGTTCTTCTCGTGGGCGGTCTACACGGTGATGCTGCGCTGGAAACCGCCGGAGATCGGCGAACTTGCCTTTCTCACCTCGATGACGATTTTCGCGGTCATCCTGATGGCCCCGCTTTACGTCGTCGATCTGGTCCAAGGCCGGTCCTTCGACAAAAACTTCGACAACATCGCGATCATCACCTATGCCGTAGTCTTTCCATCGTTCATATCTTACCTGCTGTGGAACAAAGCGGTTCCGGTGGTAGGCGCCAGCGTAGCCGGCATGGCGCAATACCTGATCCCAATCATCGGGGTGGCGCTTTCGGTGGTCCTGCTTGGAGAGACCATCCAGCCCTACCACGTCGCTGGTATCGCCGTTATTTTTACTGGCGTCTGGCTGGTTTCAGCGGGCAGGCGAACCCCGGCCGCGGACACAAAGGACACAAACACAGAAAACACCGAGACCGACAACAGGGACTTACGATGACCGATAGCGATTGTGTTTTAATAGCGGGAGCCGGCCCGGTTGGCATGACCACGGCCCTCGCCCTGTCGAAAGCCGGCATTCCGGTAAAGATGTTCGATGCGCTGGCTGAAATACCCGCCGATCACCGGGCGTCGACGCTGCACCCGTCGACCCTGATGCTTGTTGAAGAACTGGACATGACGCCCGAACTTCTGCGCCAAGGCATCGAATCCCCCTTGTTCCAGTGGCGCGACCGCACCACCGACCGCATCGTCGCCGAATTCGACTATCGCGATATTTCCGACGTGCTGACCTATCCCTATGCCCTGCAGCTGGAACAACACAAAACGATCGAGATCGCGCGCGATATCGCTCTGAGCATCGACGGGTTCGAACTATACCGGGAAAGGGAACTAACCGATCTGATCCAGAATGACGACGGCGTTGAAATCACCGTTCAGGCGCCCGATGGTTCGAGGGAAACCCATCGCGGTCGGTTCCTGATCGGCGCCGACGGCGGACGCTCGGTCGTACGCAAATCGCTCGACATCGATTTCCCGGGATTTACCTGGCCGGAACGCTTCATCATCGTGTCCACCTACTACGATTTCGAAGAAGCGGCCGGGTATCGTTACCGCAACTATGTCGCCCATCCAGAACAATGGTGCGCCATGATCAAGGTACCGGGGGAACATAGCGAGGGCATCTGGCGCGCGCTGTTCCCGGCATTCGGCGATGCACCTGACGAACACGTGCTCAGTGACGAATGGATCCAAGCCCGGTTCGCTGAATGCTATCCCTATGATCCGCCATACGATCTGGTTCACCGTAATCTTTACAGCGTCCATCAGCGCGTTGCCGCGTCGTTCGCTAAGGGGCGGGTTGCGCTGGCTGGAGACGCGGCACACGTCAACAACCCCCTAGGCGGGATGGGCATGAATAGCGGTATTCATGACGGACTTAACCTTGCGAAAAAACTGGAAGAGGCCTGGCACGGCGGCGGTCACGAAGCCCTGCTCGCCCGGTACGATCGCCAGCGCCGCCCGATGGCGGAAAAATACGTTCAGGCACAATCCATCGCCAACAAGCGCACTCTCCAGGAAAACGATCCCGAAGCGCGCGAAAGGCGTTTGAAAGAACTTGCAGACACACGCAACGACAAGGTGCTCAACCGCGCCTACCTGCTTCGCGCGTCCCTTGTCCAGATGGTCCAAGAAGCCGATGCGATCGAATAGGGAACTTCCGTTTCAGACCCATGAAGAACCCGCCGACGCCTTCCCGGTCGCGGATCAGCACGTTTCGGGGTGAGACGCTCTCGGAAAAACCTCGTTATTTTTCTGATGATGATCTGGAATGCGCTGAAACAGCGCGATATCAAGATCCCATTCCCTCAGCGGTTGGTCACGGTAAACGAGGGAAAGGCTCTGCCGCAGGGGCTACGTCGGACGCTTCCCTTCCAGGATTCCAGCCATGCGGCGATGCCGCTGGCCGGCCCACCACCATAGGACGAGCAGTAGGATCGCGCCGCCGAGAACCGGCGCCTGGAATCCCAGTACTTCTGCCAGCGATCCCATGACAATCGCGCCAATCGCCGGCGCACCGCGGCCAATCATTCCGTACAGGCTCATCACCCGGCCGCGCATCGCGGGGTCGACTGCATTCTGTAGCAGGGTCTGCTCGCCGACACCGATGACAATTACGGCAAAGCCAGTAATCAGCAGACAAGCCAAGGCAAAGACGAACAGGTTCGTCGCCGCAAACCCGATCAGCGCCAAGGCTAGAAGCAATAATGCCAGCACAACACGCGATGTCAGCCCCGTCACCTGACCCCGTTGGGCAAGCCAGAAGCCGCCGGCCACCGCGCCGATCCCGGTCATCGACACCATAAACGCGTATCCCTCTGCGCCACGCCCGAAAACTTCATCCGCGAAACCAGACAACAGTTCCATATATGGCCGGCCGCAAATTGACACTACGGATAGAATAACCAACATACGCCCGATACCCGCATGCCTTACGGCGTAACGGAAACCTTCAGCAATTTCACTGGGGACCTCGCGTGCGGGTGTTCGTGCCTTGGCACTGCGCGGATTGGGCAGTCGCAGCAGGTAAAGCGAGCCGATAAACCACACATAGCTAAGCGCGTTGAACACGAATGCGAACGCAATGCCCCACCCGTCGATCAGGACGCCGGAAATCATCGGCCCTGTTGCACGCGCGGAATTGAAGATCATGGAATTGATGCCGATGGCCGCGGAGAGGTTTTCGCGCTGGATCAGATGCGGCACCATGGCAAGTCGCACTGGTTGATTGAATGATAGGATTACACCGTTCGCCAGTACCAACAGGAACAGCAATTCTGGCGTCATCATGCCGGCAAAGGTCAGCACCGCCAGCGCCATGGACTGCACAGCTGCCAGCACCTGGGTGATCTTCATCATCTTCAACAGGTTGACACGGTCGGCAATGGCGCCCGCTATGGGCCCGATAAACACCACTGGCAGCAGATCCGCGACCGTCATCAGGCCCAGCCAGAACCCGGACCCGGTCATTTCCCAAGTGAACCACAGCACAGCCGTCCTCTGCGCCCACGTGCCGTTGTGCGACAGGATGTTGCCGATGGTAAAGGTGCGATAATTGCGTTCGGACAACACCGCGATCAGCGCCGGGAAGCCGGAGGTAGAGGGCATGTGCGTTTTTAGCGTCGGCCTGTCCGCCTGTCATTCCCGTCTTGCCGCTCTCCCTCGCCGTTGATAGCCTTCCTCCGTCTAGAAAAGGATTTCCGCCATGCCCGACGGCACGCAACCGCGACAGACAAACACGCTCGAGCCCTACTGGATGCCGTTTACCGCCAACCGTCAGTTCAAGGCGGCGCCGAGGATCATGGTGTCAGCGAAGGATATGCACTACACGGACGATCAGGGCCGGCAGATTCTGGATGCGTCGGCCGGTATGTGGTGCGTCAATGCCGGCCACGGGCGGGAGAAAATCACCGAGGCGATCCGCACACAGGCGGGCGTGATGGATTACGGGCCCGCGTTCCAGTGGGGGAATCCGGGCGCCTTCGACCTGTCGGCCCGGCTAACGAACCTGTTCCCAGGCGATCTCGACTATGTGTTTTACGCCAATTCAGGCTCCGAAGCCGTCGATACCGCGCTAAAAATGGCGCTGGCCTATCACCAGCTCCGCGGCGATGCACGCCGGACGCGGTTGATCGGGCGCGAACGCGGCTATCACGGGGTCGGTATCGGCGGCACGTCGGTTGGCGGCATTTCCAACAACCGCAAGCATTTCGGCAATCTGCTGGCCGGCATCGATCATCTGCCCCACACCCATAATCTGTCGGAAATGGCCTTTTCGCGTGGCCAGCCGGACTGGGGGGCGCATCTGGCAGACGATCTGGAACGCATCGTCGCGCTGCACGATCCGTCGACCATGGCCGCCGTCATCGTGGAGCCCGTCGCGGGGTCGACCGGCGTTCTGGTGCCGCCGAAGGGCTATCTCGAAAAACTGCGCAGCATCTGCGACACGCACGGCATCCTACTGATCTTCGACGAGGTCATCACCGGCTTCGGGCGGCTAGGCAACCCTTTCGGCGCCGATCATTTCGGGATCGTGCCCGACCTGATGACCATGGCGAAGGGGCTGACCAACGGCGCCGTGCCGATGTCGGCCGTCGCCGCCCGCGCGGGTATATACGACACGTTCATGCAGGGCCCGCCCCACATGATTGAGCTGTTCCACGGATATACCTATTCGGCGCACCCGCTGGCCTGCGCGGCCGCGCTGGCGACGATGGACGTGTTTGCCGAGGACGATCTGTTCAACCGGGGCAAGGCGCTGGCGCCGGTGTGGGAAGACGCGATCCACGGGCTGAAGGGCCTGCCCAACGTCATCGATATCCGCAATCTCGGCATGATGGGCGCGGTGGAACTGGTGCCGCGCGAGGGCGCGCCGACGACGCGCGCCTATGATGTCTTCCTGAAATGCTACGAGAAAGGCCTGCTGGTGCGTCAGACCGGCGACATCATCGCGATGTCCCCGCCACTGATCGCGACGGAGGAACAGCTGGGCGAGATCATGAGCATTCTGGCCGAGGCGATTTCCGAGACTGAATAGTCCTCTATTGTCACCCCTGCTGCCGTACTACCACGCTCTTTATTCCCCCGGGCTTGACCCGGGGTTCCAGTGGAGACACGAGCTAGGATCCGGCATTCCCTGGTTCCCCGGGTCGAGCCCGGGGAAGTAGATTGGGGGTGAAATTGCGGTCCCTACTCGGGACCGGATGAGGGCCACTCCGACCGGGATAACACGTACTTCTGCGCCAGAGAACGAGTGCCCTAGAACCCGCCGAACAATATCTCCGGCAACCAAGTCGCGGTGGCCGGGAACAGCGCCACCATCGCCAGTGTCAGCAGCTGCGCGATGACGAAGGGTGCGACGCCCTTGTACATGTCGATATAGGTGATTTCCTTCGGCGCGATGGAGCGCAGGTAGAAGATTGACGGCGCCATGGGCGGCGTCAGATACGACGTCTGCAGGATGATGCAGACCATCACACCGAACCACAGCCGATCGATCTCCGCCGCGCGGATGATCGGGTCCGCGATCGGCAGCACAATGATCAGCACCGATATCCAGTCCAGCACGAAACCCAAAATGAAGACGACGATCAGGAACACCACCACGATCCCGGCCGGGCCGAGACCCGTGCCTTCGATCACCTGCGAGACAAGATCGTCGCCGCCATGGACGATGAACACGCTGGCAAACAGGATGCCGCCGAGCACGATCAGCATCACCATGGATGTGATCTTGATGGTCTGAGTGACTGCTTCCTTGAGCACGCGGAACGATAGCTGCCGGTAGGCTGCCGCCAATACGATTGCTCCCAGCGCGCCGACCGCGGCGGCTTCGGTCGGCGCGGCAATGCCGGCAAAGATGCTACCAAGCACCGCCAGCACCAGCAACGAGGCGGGCAGAAGCGCCGTCAGCATCAGCCACAGCTTGGCGGAGAGCGGCACGTGGTCATCGGCGGCGGTCAGGCCCGGTCCGGCGTCCGGCTGCAATGCGCAGCGTCCGACGATATAGACCAGAAACAGACCGATCAAGACGGCGGCGGGGATCAGGATGCCCGCGAACAGATCGCCGACCGACTGTTCGGTGATCGAGGCGTAGACGATGATCACCACCGACGGCGGAATGGTGGTGCCGAGTGATCCGCCAGCGCAGACCGTGCCGGCCGCCAGGTCCTTTTTGTATCCGGCGCCCATCATCGCCGGTACCGCCATCAGCCCGACGACGATCTCGACCGCGCCAACCACGCCGGACGAAGCTGCAAAAATGCCGCACATGATGATGGTGGTAATGGCTAGCCCCCCGCGAAAGGCACCGAACCAGATCTTAATCGCTTCGAAAAGCTTGGCCGCGATCCCCGCCCGCTCCAGCATCGCGCCCATGAAGACGAACAGGGGAATGGCGGCGAGAACGAAATTGGACGTGACGTCGAACAGGCGGCTGTGAAATTGCGTCGGCAGCACCATGCCGAACTCGATGACGCCGAAAAGGAACGCGGTGGCGATCAGGCTGAGCGCAACCGGAATTCCGGCAAACACCAACACGAAAAGTACCGGAAACATGAATACGGCAAGCAACAGGTCAGCCATGGTCGCTGTCCACAAGGCTGTCGCCCGCCTGGTCCAGCGGCGACGGACCATGGCCAAGAGCGCTCTGCACATGTCGGATGCATTCGGCCATGGCCTGCAGCAGCAGCGCGACGAACCCGACCAGCAACCCTGCGAACAGCGGCCACAGCAGCGGCTTCCAGGGGCTGGCAGGGTCGAGCTCGCCGGTAAGATACGCTTCCAGCCATTCGTCGTAGGCGCCGATCACGAAGAAGGTCAGCGCCGGGAATATCAGCCCTACATAGACCGCGACGTTGATCCAGTCCTGCCAGCGGCGCGGCAGCCAGGTCGACAGAAAATCGATACGGATATGGGCGTTCTTGCGGAGCGTATATCCCGCAGCGAACAGAAACCCGGCCCCGTTCGCCATATAGGCGATGTCATAGGCCCAGAGCGTGGGGGCGGAGAACACGCGCCGCGATACGACCTCGTACATCATGTCGCCGATCAAGATCAGCAACAGTATACCTGCAACCGCAGCGAGGACCGCGGATAGTCTGTCTATCAAAGCAAGAATGCCTTGCATGAAAAAGCCGGGGCCGGAAAATACTCGGCCCCGCTCCGATCAGGGATCAGTTATGGCGGTAGGTGCCGTACTTCTTCCAGCGGTCGTAGAACCCCCAGTAGGACTGAGACACGCGCGCCATCCAGTCGTTGCCCTTGGCTGACTGCGTCTTGGCCTGTTCCTCCGACCATTCGCGTCCCAGGTCCTTGATCTTGGCCTGGGCCTCCGGCGTCAGAGACACCCATTCGTTCTTGCCCTTGCTCATCGCTTCCATAGCAGCGAGATCCTCGATGCCGATCTGCATCGCGGTCCGGAATCCGGCATAAAGACCGGCTGCCCGGATCTGTTCCTGAATCTGCTTGGGCATGCTCTTCCAGGTGGATTCACTGAACACGGCCTCGTTCATATGCGCCGGCGAATGGATACCGGGAACGATGATGTACTTGGCGATCTTGTGGAAGCCGAGCTTGATGTTGGTCGATGGGGTGACGAATTCGGTCCCGTCAATGACGCGGCGTTCCAGCGCGGTATAGATATCCGCCGGCGGCAGCACCGTCGGCGATGCGCCAACCCGTTTCAGGATATCCGCCCAGGCACCCGCCGTCCGGATCTTCATCCCCTTCAGATCGGCGATGGTCTGAATCTTCTTGTGCGAATGCAGAAAGATTTCAGTGGAGCCGAAACCGGTCACGACCGGCACCAGCTTTTGGGTCTTGCTCCGCATCTCCGTCAGCAGCTTCGTGCCGTCGCCGGAAACGAACCAGTGCATAAACTCTTCCATCGGCATACCACCGACCATGCCGGCGAAAATACCATTGGCGGGATCGGCGTTCAGCGCGAACCCTGGATAGCAGTAGCAAATGTCCGCCGTGCCCTTCTGCACTGCCGCCCAGCCGTCGAACGGCCCTGCAAGAACGCCGACGCCGAAGCCTTTGATCTTCACTTCGCCGTTGGTCATCAGATCGACAGCCTTGATGAACCGGCCCATATAGTTGTTCCAGAACCCGCCTTTCGCCGGCACGAACGACGTCAGCTTGAGATTATATTTCTGCGCCTGCACCGGCGTTGCCGCTACAGCGCCGAGCAACGCGGTGGCAGCTACGACGCTGCCGAGGGTTTTGAGTTTGAACATGATGCGTGTCCCTTAGAATGAGTGTCCGATACAACTTCTCTGTTTCTTCGCCCTGTATCCGCGCACGCCGTATGCCGGCCGTCACAACAGACTGGGGCCCGGACCGCGGGAAGTCAAACAGCGGTCCCGGGACATGATGTAAAATAAACGGAGTAAGTGTGATGATATTGAGGAAACTGTCACTGGTCATCGCCGCGACCGGACTGCTCGGCGCGTGCGGGGGACTTGAACTAGGGACGGCCAAGAAGACAGCCCCGACGGGCGATGCTTTTTCGAAGATGCTGTACAAGGAATCTGTCGCGCTTTCGTAGGCAGAATACAGCGAAGGCGATTACGAGGATTCAGACGTCTTCGCGATGCGTGCCATCGCCGCGGCAAAAGACTCACCGATGGTGCCGGAAGACGCGGGCGCACGCCCGCAGCCGGCAAAACCGGGTAAGCTGCTTGTCTCGGCCCGCAAACGTCTTGTCGCCGCGCTGATTGCCGGCGCCGGCCGCACGAAGCCGGCCGATGCGGCGCGGGCGCAGGCGATGTACGAATGCTGGGCGCAGGAACAGGAAGAAAACAATCAGCAGGATCATATCGATTGCTGCCGTTTCCAGTTCTTTATCGCGCTGGCGAAGATCGATAAGAAAGCTGCTCCGCCGCCTCCGGCCAAACCGAAGCCGAAGGCCAAGCTTTCGCCGCTGATATTCCTAGTCTATTTCGGGCTGAACAGCACGTCGCTCAGCGCCCAGGCTCAGTCGATCATTGCCACCGCGGCGGACGTGATCAAGTCGACCAAACCGAAAGTGGGCTCCGTCACGGGTCATACCGATCGTTCTGGCGCAAGCACCTATAACGCGATGCTTGCCGAGAAATGGGCGTTTCGGGCCGTGTGATGACCATCGGATCGCTGGGCGAGAACGCGAATGCCGTTGCCACTGGCGACGGTGTTAAGGAATCCGGCAACCGCCGGGTCAAGGTGACGGTCCGCCACTGATCGCCGCATCAATAACGACACCAGGGGGCCGCGGGGAGATCCGCGGCCCCGTTTGCGTCCACTGGACACCGTCACCCCGCTCCGCCATTCTTTTTGTATCCCGTTGAAGGAGACGGATGATGGCTATACGGTTGACCGACGAACAACTGAAACGCGCCCAATCCGACGGCTGCGTTTTCCCGGTCCGGATTCTGGATACCGATTCTGCCGCGACGGTCCGCGAGACCTACGAAGCGGTGGAAGCTCGTCAGGGAAAGGATGTGCCGGAACTGCTGTCGGTGAAACCGCATGTTCTTTTCAAATGGCTGTTCGAGCTTGGCACCACGCCAACGCTGCTGGATGCCATTGAAGACCTGATGGGCCCGAATATCTTGCTCACAACCTGCGCCATATGGCCAAAGGATGCCCACGACCAGCGCTTCGTTACCTGGCATCAGGATTCCGCGTATTTCGGGTACGACCCGATGGAAGTATGGAGCGCGTGGATCGCGATTACCGACAGCCACGTGGATAACGGCTGTCTGAAGTATCTGCCTGGCAGCCATAATGATCCGGAAATGATGCACGAGGAAACCCACGACCCGCAGAACATGCTGTCGCGGGGTCAGAAGATCTCCTCGGACCAGTTCGACGAATCCGGCGTGATCGATGTGGAACTAGAGCCGGGCGAGTGTACGCTGCATCATTTCCGCCTCGCCCATTCTTCCGAACCCAATACCAGCGACCGGCGGCGTGTCGGCATTCTGTTCGTATTTTGTCCGACACATGTGAAGCCCACCAACGAGCTAAATTCCGCCATTCTGGTGCGGGGCAAGGATGAATACGGACACTGGAACCGCGACCCGCTTCCGGAGCACGATCTCGACTCGGAAAACCTGAAATATTACAATGATTTCTGGAATTCCTACGTCGATCCGGAAAACGTTTCCGAAGCGGAAAGACCCGCCGCCGCCGAATGACCGATCTCCGTACCTATCTGAACGAAATCGATAACGCGATTTTCCGGCCGGATGCGCCGATGGCGGTGGAGCAGGAAATCACGGCCCTGCAACACGTGATGGCGCAGAAGAATGCCAATCCGGCAATTCTGGTCCGCCAGCCGAAACTGCCCGACGGCAGCATCTCGGACATGCCGGTACTGACCAACCTGTTCGCCAGCCGCGTACTGTCGGCAAAGGCGATAGGGATCGACGATCATCGCGATTCCGCGAAAGCGATGGCAGAGCTGACGGCGAAGGCGATCGATCCGGTTACCGTCGATGCTGCCGCCGCACCGGTGCGCGAGATCGTCGAGGAAGGCGATGCGGCCGATCTGCAGATCCTGCCCGCCCTCCGCCAGCACGACGGCGATGCCGGGCACTACGTTACCTGCGGTCATGTGGTGACCTACGACCCCGATACCGGCATCGACAATATGGGGATCCAGCGGTTGTGGGTCCGGGGGGCGCAGCTGATGGGCTGTTATATGCTAGAAACGTCCCACAACATGATCAACCTGCGGAAATTCTGGGCAAAGGGAGAACCCTGCCCAGTCGCCATATGGGTCGGCCATCACCCGGCCATCGAGATGGGGGCGCAGTCCAAACTGGGCTATCCGGAAAGTCACTGGGGCGTCGCCGGCGGCGCGTTAGGCAAGGCGCTGCGGCTGGTACCGTCCGTGACCCACGGCGAGAAAATCATGGTGCCGGCAGATGCGGAAATTGTCATCGAAGGCTTCCTACCGCCGGGCCGGATCGAGGCCGAAGGACCGTTTGCGGAATTCTCAGGCTATCAGGGGCCGCAGATTCCCAATCCGGTAGTCGAGGTGACCTGTATTACCCGGCGGAAGGACGCGATCTATCACGATTGCGGTTCCGGCCTGCCGGATCACCTTGTCCCCGACAATATGGGGATGGAAGGTTATGTCTATTCGCTCGCCCGCCAGGTGTCGCCGTCACTGATAAACGTGCACGTGCCGGTGTCGGGCCGCCGGTTCCACGCCTATCTGCAGTTCAAGGACCCTCGCCCAGGCGAAGTGCGCGACGCCATGATGGCCGCCATCGCATTCCGCCGCCTCAAAGCCGTCTACGCCTTCGATGACGATATCGATATCTTCGACGACCGGCAGGCGATGTGGGCGCTGGCGACGCGTGTACAGTGGCACCGGGACGTGATGCGTCTTGACGGTCTGACCCTGGCACCGCTGGATCCGTCCGCGCCCGCCACGGGAAATACCATTACCAAAGCCGCGATCGACGCGACGTTGCCACCTGCCGCCGGTCCGGGACAACCAAAGCCGGTGGCACCGCGCAACCGCGTTTCCGACGAAGCGCTGGCCGCCGCCCAGGCCGCCCTGGACGGCATCGACATATCCGACTGGCCGAATTGAGATACCGCATGTCCGACGCGCCTTTCGAAAAATCCGGCAACGCCAACTGGGCACAGTGCCCGAAATGTGACCACTGGTTTCACGTGGCGACGACGTTGCTGCGGATGACCGACGTAGATCTGATCTGCCCCGGCTGCGGCCATTCATTCGCGTCGTCGGACGCCAAGGAATTGCTTGAACACTAGAGAACCCGCCATGACCTCCAACAACACCCGCACCAACACTGCCCAACAATTCACCTACGAAGACCTACGCGAATGGATAGAACAGGCGGACCGGCTGGGCGAACTGAAACGCGTCGACGGAGCCAGCTGGGAAAAGGATATAGGTCTGGCCGCAGAGGTCGTAATCCGTGAAGACGACGGCCCGGCGGTCCTGTTCGACAAGGTTCCCGGGTGCCCCGAAGGATTTCGGCTGCTGATCAACGTGTTTGGCGGCGTCCGGCGCAACATGACCTTAGGTTTCCCCGATCATCTGACCAAACAAGAACTGTCGGACGGCTGCTTCGACGCCTTCGTACGGGACCGCAAGACCATCCCGCATGTCATGGTCGATGACGGGCCGGTGTTCGAAAACATAGTGACCGGTGACGATGTTGACCTGATGAAGTTTCCGACGCCTATGTGGCATCCGGAAGACGGTGGCCGCTATATGGGTACGGGCACCTACACCGTAACCCGCGATCCCGACGAAGGCTGGATGAACTGCGGCGCTTACCGCGCCATGATTCATGACAAGAAATCCGTTGGCTGTTTCATGGTCACCGGCAAACACGGTTATGTACACCGGAACAAGTATTGGGCGAAGGGCGAGGCCTGCCCGGTGGTCATGATCATTGGCGGCGAGCCGATCGCATTTTTCAATGGGGGTGCGGAAGCCCCATACGGCACCTTCGAACTCGATATCGTCGGCGGCATCCGGGGCAAAGCGGTCGAATGCGTCACCGGCAAGATCACCGGCCTGCCCTTTCCCGCCAATGCCGAAATCGTCCTCGAAGGCTATCTGCACGAAGGCAAAGTAAAGAACGAAGGTCCGTTTGGCGAATGGACCGGTTATTACGCTAGCGGCGAGCACCCCGAACCGGTGCTGGAGGTCGAGGCGATCTATCACCGCAATGATCCGATCATTCTCGGCGTACCGCCGATGGGCCAAGGGTCGGATGAAATGGCCCGCTACCGCGCCGTGTTGCGTTCCGCAATGCTGAAGCAGAACCTCGCGGAAGCGGGGGTCCCGGATGTCACCGGTGTCTGGTGCCACGAAATCGGTGCGTCGCGCCTGCTGCACGGCGTGTCAATCAAACAGCGTTACCCCGGCCACTCCAAGCAGGCTGGTCATATCGCTGCCCAGTGCCAGGCCGCAAACTACGCCAACCGCTTCATCATCGTCGTCGACGAGGATATCGACGTCACCAACCTGGAACAGCTCATCTGGGCCATGTGCACTCGTTGCGACCCGGCGACGACCATCGATATAGTAAAAGGCGCATGGACGTCGCCCGCCGATCCTCGACTGACGCCCGAACAAAAGGCTAACGGCGACATCACCAACAGCCGCGCCATCATCGATGCCTGCAAGCCGTATCACTGGAAAGACGAGTTCCCGACAGTGAACGCGCCCAATGCGGATGTGCTGCGCGAAGCACAGGAAAAATTCGGCTATCTGATGGAATGAGTGGTAACCATGCTCCCCACCCATTACTAGCCGCACTTGACCCTGGAAAATAAACCTTCGTTACTCGTTGACAACCTGGGGATCTTTACCACCTCGCATCTTCAAGAAAATCTCGCAGCACGTCGTTGAACGCGTCCGGATCCTCATAGTTGCAGACGTGCCCCGCACCGGGCAGTACATAATGCCGGGCATCTGGCACAAGGCCTGCCGTGCGACGCCCAGAGGTTAGGGACAGGTCGTGCTCGCCGTTCACCACCATCGTCGGTACAGTCAGCGATGGCAGACGGTCAGTCATATCGCGGTCTTCCATCGCGCGAAAGACGTTCGCAATGGTTGCCGGAATGAGATCGCCGTCATCCCGCAGGAAGTTATCTATCAGGACCCTACCACGCCGGGTATCCCCGAAACCGGGGGCCACCAGCTGATGAATATGCTCGGCGCGATATGCGATCCCGTCCGACTCGTACCCTGCAATTCGGGCCAGGCCGGATGCCGCCACACCGGCATTGCCGCCGACCAATACCAGCCGTGAAACGCGCCCCGGATCATCCAACGCAATCCGCAGCGCGATCGACGATCCAACACTGGCACCCATGAACACGGCGCTTTCCACACCCGCCGAATCGCACACGGCCAGCACGTCCACGACCATGTCATCGAACGTGAACGGATCGTCTGGCTTATCCGACGCACCGTAGCCCCGCAGATCCATCGCAACCATGCGGTACCGCTCGGTAAATCCCTCCACCTGAAAGCGCCACAGCCGCCGGTCGAACGGATTGGCGTGGATGAGGACAATATCGGGACCATCGCCGACGGCTTCGTAGTTCAACCGGACGTCACCGTTATTCGCGAGAGGCATTTATGCATTTCCTGCATGACCTGAGCTTGGTGCGCGGCGAAGTTTTGAGATAGTGTGCCTCTGTCTTTCGGAGGAATAGTCCGGGTATGCAAAGCTCTTGGCGTTCGCCCATGGTCGTTCTGACCTGCGGCACCATCATTCTCTTCATCAGTTTCGGCGCTCGCAACATTTTCGGTATCATACTGGACCCGATGACGGAGTCGACAGGGTTAAGCGTCAGCGACTTTTCCTTTGCCATCGGACTGCAGGCCGTCATCTGGGGACTGACGACCCCGATCACCGCCTCGCTCGCCGAACGTTACGGCACCGCCCGGATGATCGCCCTGGGCGGTGTATTGTATGCAACCGGCCTCATCCTGATGTCGCTGGTGCAAACACCGATCCAAATGAACCTGACCGCCGGGCTGATGCTGGGCCTTGGGCTCAGCGCCACCGGCTTCCCTATCATTCTTGCGGCCATTACCAAGCGGGTCGATGCCAAGCGCCGCAGTTTGTTTCTAGGTATCGGCAGCGCCGCCGGGTCATCCGGCCAGCTGGCGCTGGTGCCGATTGGCCAGTTTTTCATCAGCGGATACGGTTGGGCAGTCACCGCGATAATCTTCGGCTGCCTTGTCGCGCTGATCGTACCGCTGGCATCGGCCATGAAGGATCCGAAGCGTGAAGCAGCCGACCCAAACGCCGCACCGGAGCAAAAACTGACCGAAGCCGTTAGCGAGGCAATGAGCCATCGCGGTTTTCTGCTGCTCGCCGCCGGCTATTTCGTGTGCGGCTATCAGGTGATGTTTCTCGGCACGCATCTGCCGAATTTCCTGACTGAAGCGGGACAAGACCCCTGGGTCGGTGCGACAGCGCTGTCCCTGATCGGACTGTTCAACATTTTCGGCACCCTGATCTGGGGCGCAATGGGCGGCAAATGGCGGATGAAATATCTGCTGACATCGATATACCTGTTGCGCTCACTGGTACTCGCCGTATTTATTCTGTTGCCAGTCACACCGTCGAGCACTTACATCTTCGCGTCCGCCATCGGCCTGCTATGGCTGGCCACCGTGCCACTGACATCCGGCCTGGTAGCCCGGATATTCGGCCTGCGATACATGGCCACGCTGACCGGTATCGTGTTCTTCAGTCACCAGCTCGGCAGCTTCGCCGGCGCCTGGTTGGGAGGTCTTTTCTTTGACCAGACGGGCTCCTACGGCACCATCTGGTGGATCGGCGTCCTCCTTGGCGTCATCGCTGCCGCACTGCATTTTCCGATCGATGACAAGCCCGTGGAAAAGGCGCAGACGGCGGGAACCTAAAGCCCCCAACTGACCGATTAACCACTCCGCGGTTTTGGCTCGAAGGGGTATTACGCATACATGAAATCATAACCCGCGAATAGTCGATTAGAATTGTCGGAAGTTGACACGAAGACACTCCGTACGGCGACCGTCGCGGCACTCGTGACCTATTCCATTCTTTCCTCATAAAACGTCGCATCGCCGAGTCCGAATGCCTTTACGTCGATCGGCACGTTGGCGTGCAGAGCGATCCTCATCGATACTGATGCGCTGGCAGTCGACGGCGACGCAGGCGCCGTTTTGGTGACCCGGGGTGGGGCGGCCTATGGGGAGCACTCCGGTGGGCCACCTGACATCGCGGTGTATACGTTTGGCGGCGGCTCGTTGCTGAGCAACGTGACAATCACCGGTTCGCGTGCGGCGGCAATTCTGGGATTAGGCGCTCTGGTGCTTGCCCGGCGGCGCAGAAACTGATTACCAGATCCGATCACGTAAAACGGATTAGACGGCTGCTCGACAAACGGGCATAAACGCGAGATGAGTGAATCACCCCACGCGCCGAACTGGCGCACGCCATTCGTCATCCTTCTGGCCGGCACCACCATCGTTTTTCTGTCGCTTGGCGCGCGGATGACTTTCGGGCTCTGGATGCCGGACGCATCGAACGATTTGTTCGGTGGCCGGGTCGAGGTCCTGTCACTGTCCATCGCGCTGCAGTCCCTGTTCTGGGGTATCGGCACGCCGATCGCGGGTAACATTGCCGACAGGTACGGCACCGGGCGCGTGATCGCTGCGGCGGGGCTGATCTATACCGCCGGCCTGCTGCTGATGACGGTGTCGAGCACGCCGTTGATGGCGCATCTGTCGATCGGTGTGTTCACCGGATTTGCCATGTCGGGAGCCATGTTCCCCATCATCCTTTCGGCGATCAGCCGGGCCGTGACGCCCGAGAAGCGCGATTTCTATCTCGGGATCGCCAGCGCCGGCGGCTCGTCTGGGCAGGTCATCATGATCCCGCTGGGTCAGTTCTTCATCGACAGCCAAGGCTGGGTGTTTTCGCTGTACATGATGTCGATCATGACGCTACTGATCGTTCCGCTGGCCTTCGTGATGGTTCGAAAGAGCGCCGACGAACCTGCCGCCGCCGTCGCGCATCAGGGCAGTGGCGCTGCAATCCGCGAAGCATTTACCCATCGGGGCTACGTTCTGCTGACCAGCGGCTATTTCGTTTGCGGCCTGCAGACCATGTTTATCGGCACGCATTTCCCCAACATGCTGCGCAACCTGCAAATAGATGCATCGACTGCCGCGATGTCGTTGTCGCTGATCGGGGCATTCAACATTATCGGTACTTTTGCTTGGGGCGCTGCGGGCGGCAAATTCCGGCAGAAATTTCTGCTGTGCTGGCTGTACAGCCTGCGGTCGGTAATCATGGTGGCGTTTATCCTGATCCCGCCGTCCACGGTGACTGTCATCTTGTTCTCAGCCTTCATGGGAATCTTGTGGCTAGGAACAGTTCCGCTGACCGGTTCGATCGTCGCTAAGGTCTTCGGGCTGCGTCACATGGGGATGCTCTTCGGCTTCGCCTTCGTCGCGCATCAGCTCGGCAGTTTTATCGGTATCTATGCTGCAGGCTACTTTTTCGATCTGTTCGGGAACTACAATGCCGTCTGGTGGGCCGCCATCATAATGGGCTTCGTCGCATCGCTGATGAACTTCCCCATTGACGATAAACCAATCGAGCGTCAACACCTGACAAAGAACGCCTGAGCACAGAATTTACCTGAATGACCTCGTCCAGTTGCCGCGGCAGAATGCGTCCGAGCCCCTTCGAAGAACATTCGGTACGCGCCCGACCATCGACCAGAAACGCCAGACTTTCCTCGACCCGCACGAAATCTGGTGTTTCCTGATACTCAATCCTTGGGATGGTGGGACAACCGGCCGATACCCTATATTACGGCATGGCTTCCGGTAGTTCGCAAGACGATGGCAACCACGGCTCGATCAAATCAGTCGCGGTTGCGGCACAGATACTCGAGGCGCTGGCTGGTTCGGGCGGCCCGATGCGACTGGCCGAGTTGTCACGCCAGCTCGACATGCCGCGTGCGCGTATCCATCGGTACCTGAAAACCCTGCGGGAACTCGGCTACGTCTCGCAGGAACGGAACGGAGAACGCTACTGGCTGGGCACGCGGCTGTTTCATCTGGGGCAGGCGGCAATGGATCAGTTCGAAATCACCCGTATCGCCGACCGACCCATGCACGAACTGCGCGAAACGCTGGGCCAAACAGTCGTGCTGTCGACGCCAGTCAACGGCGAAGCGCTGGTGGTCGCGGTGGTCGAAAGCGAAAACGTGGTGAAGATAAGCGTCCGGACCGGTGTTCGGCTGGCTATCCCCAATTCGGCGCAGGGACGCATTGTCCTCGCCTATGCGCCGCCAGCGGTTCGCGACCGAATCCTGGGCAAACTCTCTGTCCGCTCGCAGGCCGAGACCGAAGCACGACTGGAAATCGTCCGCGAGCGGCTCTACGAATTTTCGTCGGGTGAAATGCTCGGCGGGATCAACGTGTTGGCCGGGCCCCTCCTCGGTGATGGCGATGAATTGGCTGGCATTCTGGCCATAGTAGGCACAACGCAGGACGTATCGGAAACACCGCACGCCATCGCGGCTCTGCAGACGCAGGCGGCGCGCATATCGACGCGGCTCGGCTCGGACGCATATGACAGACTAAAGGAATAAAATGGCTTCCACCGAGATCACGATTGGCAGCGTTTCTCTCAAAAACCCCGTGATCTGTGGATCGGGAGAACACGTTATGACCGAGGCAGGCCTGCAATCCGCGCTGGATGCGGGTGTCGGCGCGGTGGTTGCTAAATCGATCAACGAGACGCAGGCCGCAAAGGATCAGCTCGACCGTACGGACTACGCGCTGCTGGACGGCGACTGGAACCGCCTGCCCTGGGATTTCACGGCGCCACGCAACGCGACGCTGGCCTGTCGGTCGGGACTTCAGAAGATGGATTTCGACACCTGGCTAGAGATCATCACCCGACTGGATGCCACTGCGGCAAACTCTGGCAAGTATGTAATCGGCAGCATTATCCTTGCCGACCTTGATGCGGCGGTCGATATGGCACAACGGATGGCGGCTGCGGGTGTACGGATACTGGAATTCAATATTGGTACCCCCTATGGCGATGAGGCGGCGGGCGTTGTGACCACCGAACGCGCGACCGCGCGGGTTACCGAAATCGTCAAAGCCGTGTGCGACGCTGTCTATATCCCAGTCTGGGCGAAAATCACGGGCCAGAGCGAAAACGTCGCCGCCTTGGCGCAAGCAGCGCGGGCCGGAGGTGCGGAAACCGTGGTGCTGATGGGCCGTTTCCTCGGCATGATCCCCGAGCTCGATACCCAGGCGCCCCTGCTCGGCACCAATCTGGGTACCGGCGGTGGCTGGGCCCTACCGATGACGTGTTACTGGCTGGCGAAATCGCGCGCGGCGCTGGGCGCAGACGTGCCGCTAATCGGCATGAACGGCGCGCGCACCGGCAACGACGTGTTGCGGATGATATTGGCCGGTGCTCATGCGGTGGAGATATCCAGCGCTGTTTTCACCAATGGCTTCAGCGTGCTGGCAGATGCTGTGAAAACCGTAGAATCCTACCTAGCTAACCGCGACCAAAACACCATGGAAATCGTGGGGCGTGCGGCGGATCGGGTGGTTTCGTTCTCCGGCCTGCCGCAACGCCCAGGTTTCTGGGAACAGTTCGTGCCACCAGAGGCATTATAACTGCCGTCTGCAGGCACCGTATTGTCGCCCCTCCTCCGATCAGCCTAAACTTGAACGTTATCCGGGAGGAGCTGATCGATGGTCGGGAACAGCTGGATACGCGAACAAGGCATGCAGGATGGCCTCCTCTGCGGGGCGCTGCGCGACCGCGAAATGGACGATATACCGCTTTAGCAGCGGGAATTCCTGGTCGAAAAATGCACCGTTTCGGATATTGGATTACATCCGGTGTAACTGGGCAGACGAACTGGCGGCGATGACGAGGTGAACTGGAGATATACCCCTTCGATGCGAACAGATTATTCCACCAAGCAGGCCGCTCGCCAGGCGATCTGGGATCGCCTAATGAACGAAAAATTGGCGGCCTTCCCGTTTCCACCGCACGGGCGTATTCCGAACTTCAAAGGTGCCAAAGATGCGGCATTGCGGCTATTTGACGAACCGGAATGGCGCGATGCGAAACTGATCAAGGTGAACCCGGACTCGCCACAAAAATATATGCGTGCCGAAGCCCTGCGTCGCGGGATCAGGGTGTACGTGCCGACACCACGGCTTAAGGCGGGGTTCCTGAAACTCGATCCCGCGAAAATACCGTATGACTCAATCCACGACGCATCGCAGATGTCCAAGTCGGGGAAATGGGCCGAGCCAGTCGCGCTAACGGATTTGCCGCAGCTAGATGCGATCGTAACAGGTTGCGTGGCAGTCACCGACACCGGTCGCCGCGCAGGCAAGGGCGAAGGATATAGTGATATCGAATACGCAATTCTGCGGGAACTTGGGCATGACGCTGTGCCGGTGGCAACGAACGTAAACGACGTTCAGGTCGTGAACGAATTTCCCATTGAGAGCAACGATCTGCCGCTGACCGTGATCGCAACCCCCACGCGAACCCTCCGGGTCGATAGCCCGCCGCAGCCGCCGGACCGGATCGAATGGGACCGCCTAACCACGCAGGGCCTCGAAGACATGCCGGTGTTGAAGGAACTACGCACCCTAAAAGAAAAACCCCTTAGCGCTGACATTTGATGAATGGCCTCATCCGGCCGACACGGTCGTAAATGCGCCGGCCTGCCGCGTTGAAACACCGGGTAAGCCGGTATACCTGGTCGCTCCACGGTCGTCTGCGGCGGCGTGGACTGCCTCGATCAGCGCCCGCCCCGCAGCTATCCGCCGTCGCCAGAGATAGTGGCAAAGTCGCGGGGCTCCATCTTGCTGGCGAAAATGGATATGATGCCGCGGCTCGATGCAAACGGATCCTGCCGCTGGCCGCAAATGTTGAGGAAGCGGAACCCGGCCATAGGCACTCGGTACACCGTCCTCGCCACTCGGGTACGCTGTTCGCTGCCAGGTGAAAACAGCCGTCCATGCTCGCCATCGCCGGTTGCACAGCCCCCGACACGGAGATGTCGCCAAAAACGACATCATCCACATCGGGCACGTTATCACAGCGGCCGGTCACCAGATAATCGGCCAAACTGTAACGCCTGAAGTGGCCGACGAGCGGTCGAAATCTGAGGCAAACCGAGCGCTAATTGGACCTTTCCGGGTTGGGCAAGCTGTTGATTAGAGATAGGATCAGGATCCCCGACCAGACAACCCGAAGTTTGCCATGGACCCAGTATTTCAAAGCTTTCTTGCCGGATTTCCGGTGTTGCTGCTGCATTTTGCCGTCACGATAGCGATGTTGGCCATCGGAATTACGATTTATCACTTTGTGACGCCCTACCATGAGCTGCATTTGGTACGCAGTGGCAACACGGCGGCGGCGGTATCGATCTCCGCTGCTATCGTCGGTATGGCAATTCCGCTGGCGATCTGCATGGCAACAAGTGTCAGCGTATGGGATATCGTGATCTGGGGGGTGGTGACGCTGCTAATCCAGATTCTCGCTTATCGCATAGCCGACGCGATGCTGAAAGATTTGCCTAACCGGATCGAGAACGGCGAAATTGGCGCGGCGATTATGGTGGTGGGCATAAAACTGTCAGTCGCGTTTATCAACGCCGCAGCCATCGCCGGCTGAAACCCGCCGAATGAAACTTCGCGACTATCTGGCTATTGCGATCCTGATCGTAGTCGCGATCGCAGGCCGCGCGATGACGAGTAGCGACGTCGGCGACGGCGGTTCGCCTCGGCGGCCAGATCCACGCCAGTTTAAGCCGAGCATCCAGCAGCCGCCACCTTACGTTTCGAGATCCGATCCGGCAAAGCTGCTGCCAAACGAATCGGCGCTCGACCCCCGCGTCATCGTCGAGATTAAGAAAAAACAGGGTACATCTATTGGTACCGCTTTTTCGATCGACCGGTCCGGCATCTGGATTACAGCGCATCATGTTACATCCGAATGCGATCTGCTGGGCCTGCAGAAATCGAACGGAAAACTGGTACGGGTGCGCGAGCTGACGCAACGTCAGGACGCAGATATCAGCATCCTGCGAACGCAGGGCGGCTCGCCGCAGATGAATGTCATTCGCCCCCGCCTGCGTATCGGGGATGACGGTTATTCCTTTGGGTTCCCTCAAGGATCGCCCGGCGACGTCTATGGCAAGGTCATCGGCCGAGGACGCATGCTGACCCGCGGTCGTTACCGCAAAGACGAACCGGTCGTGGCATGGACGCAAATCCGGCGCATCCCTGACGCCGGAGCCGATTTAAGCGGCATAAGCGGCGGCCCATGGGTCGATGCCGCAGGTGACGTCATCGGTGTTCATGTTGCCGGTTCGCCGCGCCGGGGCAGGTCGTACTCAACGGCGCCAAGAACGCTGCTGACGGCAATCCGGCAAAGCGACGTCCGTGCAGGCAAAGACCCCCGCAGCAACCCGCCGAAAGAGACGTTGACCCCCCGGCGCTTCGCGCGGTACGGCGAATTCCTGAGGCGCGAACTGACCGTTATAAAAGTGGTGTGCCTGGTCGGCGAGAAGTGGCGCCGTCCCGCGCGGCAATCCGGCTAACCGGCGAGACGAACAGTCAGTTTGCGCGCCAGCGCGCCGACTACCCGGCGGCGGTACCAAGGACGAACCGTTGTGGTGCGCATTGGCTTGGCCTGTTTCTGGACGAGTTCGCGGATCGCGTCCAGCGCATCGTCATCGAGCGCTTTGCCAATGAAATCGGCCAGCCCATTCACCATCTGCGGATAGGGATTCACCGCCGTCAACGCGATACGAAGATCGGCAATTTTCCCGTCATCCTCAGTCAGGCGCACGGCACAGCCTGCGAGCGGAAAGTCGATGGATCCGCGGACACGGGATTTTTCGTAAGCCGAAACAGCACCCGGCCCCGCCTTCGGCAGCCGGATGGAAACCAGCAGCTCATCCTGCTCGAGGGTCAGGTGATCCATGCCGTCATTGCGATAGAGATCCGCCAACGGAATCGTGCGCGAGCCATTGGGGCCTTCAAGATCAATTTTAGCCTCGTAGACCATCATCGCCGGTGCCACATCCCCGGAAAACGCCGCGAAGCAGCGTTTTCCGCCTGGCGCGACATGGCAAACGTCGCCTTTGTGCTTGAGACAGAAATTGTTGCTCTCGCGCCACCACTGGGACTGGTTGTAGAACAGGCAGCGCGTATCGAGGCAGAGGTTGCCGCCGATAGTGCCGTAGGCGCGATGGGTAGGCCCAGCGACGGATGCCGCTGCCTGAGCAACCGCCGGATATTCGCGAATGATCGTTTCATCGACGGCCAGATCGGCAAGCTTCGCGCCCGCACCGATCCGCAGTCCATCGCCATCCGTTGCGATCGCGGCGATGTCCGCAATCGCTGTCAGGTCGATCATGGTTTCCGGCGTTTCGATGCCACGGCGGACATTCACGATCATATCCGTCCCACCGGCGAGGTAGCGCGACGTCGAGTCGGAGGATTTCAGCTTGACCGCCTCAGCCGCGGTATCGGGCCGGTGCAGGGTGAATTCGGGCATGTTTTCCATCGTGCTCTCCCTTACTCTGCCGCCGAGCGCATTTTGCGCTCCTTGTCTTCCAGAAGCTGCAACAGGCGATCTGGCGTTACCGGCAGTTCATGAACCCGAACGCCCATCGCGTTGGCGACCGCGCTGGTAAGCGCCGGCAGGAAACCCGCCAGCGACGCTTCGCCGGCTTCCTTGGCACCAAACGGCCCATGAGGATCGTTGGATTCCACGATATGCGCCTCGATCGGCGGGGAATCGACGAAAGTCGGCACTCGGTAATCCAGCATGTTACCGCTGATCAGCAGGCCGTCGTGATAACTGGTCTCCTCGGTCAGCGCCTGGCCCATGCCCATCCAGACCGATCCCTGGATCTGGCCTTCGACCGTCAGCGGGTTGAGTGCCTTGCCACAATCGTGCGCGACCCAGACCTTGTCCACGGTGATGTCCGCCGTGTCGGGATCGACGGTTACTTCAACCACCTGGGCGGCATAGGAGAACGCCATCGTGCCGCCGATCGCGGCACCGCGATATTTCTTGCCGCCCCAGCTCTCGGGCAGCGTGTCGAAATTACCCTTGGCGGTAATCGTACCGGTGCCTTCCAGGGCGGCCATCACGACCTCCTCGAAGGTCATACCCTCGTCCTGCGTTCCGGCGCGGTAGACCTCCCCGAGACATTCGACATCTTCGGGACTGACCTCGAGCTTTCGGGCTGCGGCTTCGACGAGCATGCCCTTCAGGTTGTTTGCGGCCTCGATCGCCGCGTTGCCGACCATGTAGGTGACACGGGATGAATACGAACCGTTGTCCTTAGGCGTCACACGGCTGTCGGCATCAACGACCTTGACTCGTGAGGGGTCGATACCCAGCACTTCTGCAACGCACTGGACGAGGATCGTGTTTGATCCCTGGCCGATCTCGGATGCACCGGTCAGGATCACGACAGTACCGTCGAAATCGAGCTTGAGATTGACCGTCGCATGCGGCTCGCCCGTCCAGTTGACCGGCTTTGAAGCGCCAGAAATGTAATGAGAACACCCGAGCCCCAAACCCCTCCCAGGCGGGAGCTTGCCGATCCGTTCCTTCCAGCCCGAAGCCTTCTCGACGATATCGAGACATTCCGGCAGGCCGTAGGAGTTGATCCACTGGTCACTGGCCGTGAAGCCCAGTTCCGGTATCAGATTGACGCGGCGTACGGCGAAGGGATCAAGCCCAAGCTTCTTCGACATCTCGTCCATAGCGTTTTCAAACGCGTGCCGGGTGTTGACCGTGCCGTGTCCACGGAAAGCGCCGCAGGGCGGCGTGTTGGTCAGCACGCGCTTGCCGTCGTAGCGGACGTTGTGCAGATCATAGATCGCGAACAGCATCGAGCCCGCATAGAGTATAGTCACGATGCCGTATCCCGAATGCGCACCGCCCCGCTGGATAGTCTTGCAGTCCACCGCGGTTATCCGCCCGTCTTTGGTCATGCCCATCTGTATCTTGATGGTCTGTTCTTGACGCCCGCGATGCGTGATGAACGTATCCTCGCGGCTAACGACCGTACGCACGGTACCTTTGGCCCGTCGCGCCAGCATGGCGGTGATCATTTCGACATTCAGCGCTTCGGTCCGGCAGCCGAACCCACCGCCCACATAGGGTTTGATCACGCGGATCTTGGACTTAGGCATCTTTAGGATCTTGGACAGCATCAGATGCACGTAGTATGGCACCTGGGTGCTGGCACGGACGGTCAGTTCATCCCGTTCGCCGTCGTATTCGACATACGCCGCATGCGGCTCGGTCTGAACCTGGCAGACTTCGGCGCAATGGTATTCGGTCTCGTGAACCAAATCGGCGTCCGCGAAGCCACCATCGACATCGCCAATCTCAAACTCGACGTGGCGTTCGATATTACCTTCGCGGTGATCATGTAGATCGACCGCATCTTTGGCCAACGCGTCTTCCGCGGTGTAGTAGGCCGGCAGTTCTTCATACTCGACAACGATCAGATCGCAGGCTTTTATAGCGATCTCGATGCTGTCCGCCGCAACGGCTGCGACGGGTTCCCCCTTGTAACGCACTTTGTCATGCGCAATCGGCAATTCCGTTCGGGAAATAGGGAGAACGCCGTGACCTTCGTCTGTCTCACTGCCCGTAATGACGGCATGAACGCCGGGGAGCGCCTCGGCCGCAGACGTGTCGACGGAGACAATCCTAGCGTGCGCCACGGTCGATCTCTTGATGGCGCCCGCGAGGGCGGAGGGATCGTAAAAGTCGGAAGTGTACAGAGCCTTGCCGGCGATTTTTTCCGGCCCATCGACCATCGGCAGGGGCTCTCCGATCGAAGTGATCGGTGCGGGGGGCATACCGTTCCCGTCCATCATGCGGCCTCCGTTTCTGATTTGAGTTCGTCGGCCGCAAACCGGACTGCCTCGATGATCTTCACGTAACCGGTGCATCGACAGATATTTGACGCCATCTCGGTGCGGATCGTCGCTTCGTCCGGGTCTGGATTGGTCCTTAACAAGCCTTCTGCCGCCATCACCATCCCGGGCGTACAGAAACCGCACTG
Organism: Alphaproteobacteria bacterium UBA7314; assembly: GCA_002471575.1. Lineage (GTDB taxonomy): Bacteria > Pseudomonadota > Alphaproteobacteria > MPNO01 > UBA830 > UBA830. The sequence goes on from DKQG01000029.1 coordinate 194,184, forward strand.
GGCCCCAAGTTTTTCGTGAAAGCCGCGCTGTATCGCATTCAACCGGCCACCGTCCGATAGCGATTCGATGGTTTCGACCGACGCGCCGTCACAGGACCCCGCCAACGTCAAACAGGCATGCTGCGCTTTGCCGTCGACGAGAACGGTGCACAAACCGCATTCGCCGCCATCGCAACCGATTTTTGTGCCGGTCAGTCCGACGACTTCCCGAAGATAATCGACCAGTAACAGATTGCCGGACACGGCATCGTCGCGCTGACGGCCGTTAACTCTCAACGACAGCAGTGATTTCATGGCCCCATTCACCTCTATTTAGTCTGCTAGCAGTTCAATATTAATTAGATATCTAACTGTTTATGTGTCAACAATTCAGTTTGACATATAAGCCTTTTTCCCACAACCGTGCGCAGGCTCACATTTTCCAAAACGGCGGGTTGCCGGTCTACGAAACCGCGCTAGTTTGATGTGGTCTCAGGATGTAATCGAAATGTTTGACTATCTGTATTTCCACCATCAGCGTCCCAAGCTTTTAGCGGCCTTGCTGTTGGTCCTCATCATGGCCGGCACCGGTTCGCCAGCAATCGCAGTCAAACCCGAACAGCCGTCAGATCTCTGGGCCGCGCTCAAAACTGGTACCGCATTCGCCATCATGCGACATGCCCTGGCGCCCGGCACCGGAGACCCGGCAAACTTCAACGTCGCCGATTGTAGCACCCAGCGAAATCTGTCGGGCGACGGACGACGACAGGCCATCGAAATCGGCAACCGGTTTCGAGAAAGCGGTATTGCAAACGCCGAGGTATATACCAGCGCGTGGTGTCGCTGCCGCGAAACGGCAGAGCTTCTGCAATTGGGGAAGGTAAGGCATCTTGGCGCAATCAGTTCGTTCTTTCGGGAACCGGAACAGGCAGAGGCGCAAACCAATGCGCTAAAGTCATGGCTGAGCGGGTACAGGTCGAACGCAGCACTTATACTAGTCACTCACTATGTCAATATCGCCGCCCTGACCGGTGTTTATCCGCGATCGGGAGAAATCGTAGTGGTGCAGCGCCTGTCGGGTGGACGGTTAAAAGTAATGGGTTCTCTATAACCGGCAGACACCTCCAACCGGCTCATCTGGCCACGTGCTTGCTGACGTTCCAACTGGCATCGGACAGATGGTACTCCGCGAACTGGAGCGGTGATGGTTCCAGCACCGTCGCCAGCGTATCTTTCCAGTGGTTGAAGAACCCGAAGGTCGAAACCACGGCAATAGTCTCAACTACCTGATCATCGTCCCAGCGGCGGCGCAGTTCAGCGAAATCCTCATCGGTGGCCGCGTTCGGCACCTGGACCACGCATTGCGCAATTTTCAGCACTATACGTTTGTGAGCCAAAAACAACGGGCTGGTCTCTTATTCCCATACCGCCTCGCCCTGTTCCATCACCGGCTTCAGGTGCGCGAACCTCGGCTCTCCAGCGTGGTGCGCTCGGACCCGGACCGGTCTCGCCAATCCCTCTACGATTTTCTCAACAAATACACAGACAGCGACACTCTGATCTGTCCGGCCCATTTCACCGGCATGGAAATTGGCCACATGAAATCAGAAGGCGACGGCTGACGATTCGATTTCGTGCCGGCGTAAACCGGCCGCACCTACAGCTCCGGCAAGGTGTAGTTCGCCACTGCCTTGTATCTGTCTGAAATCGCCGCCAGTTCGGCCGGGTCGATCACGTCTTCAATCCTCTCGAACGGCTCTCCTCCAGTCAGTTTGTCGACGGTCTCGATGATGTAATCTGGCGGCTGGCTGCGATTAGTCAGTACGATCTTGTTCACGGTGTCCAGTCGCCGGTCTTCGAATTCTCGCAGCGCCGCCCGGAAGTCTTCTTCATCCGCCAACAGTTCCGATAGGCACTCTGCATCAAGGATCGCCTGTGCACCGCCATTGCCACCCCGGGGATACATGGGATGCGCAGCATCGCCCATCAGGGCGATCCGGTCCCACACCCAGCGATCGACAGGATCACGATCCACCATCGGATATTCCATGATGAACTCAGCGTCGGCGAACAGCTGGGGTATATCGAGCCAATCGAACTTCCAGTCCTGAAAAGGTTCGATGAAATCCTCAATGCGGCCCGGGGTCGCCCAGTCGTTCGGTTTGTGATCGTCACGCGGTTGTTCGGTGTTCCAGTTGATCAGCTGGGTGCCGTCTTCGAACTGGCGGATCGCGTAGATCACCATCTTGCCGCGCTGCACGGTGCCCACCCGGTTGACGCTGCCCCCGGTCAGAAACGGCCTTCGGCGGGTGACGCCCCGCCACATGTTGATACCGCCGAATTGTGGCGGGCCTTCGTCCGGATAAAACTGTGCGCGGACAGCTGAGTGGAACCCATCGCAGGCAATAGCGATATCGCCCGTCGCTGGTTCCACTCCTTCGAACCGCACCGTCACCCCGTCACCGTCCTGATCGACGCCGGTGCATCTGTGCCCAAATTGCACTGCTTCTGCACCCAGCCGGCCGACCACCGCGTCGTACAGAACCTGATGCAGATCAGCGCGATGGATCGAGAAATGGGGATATTCGTAGCCCGCATGCAACCCGCAGGGTTCCGAAAAGATCAGCTGGCCATGCTGGTTAAAGTAAGTGAATTCCCTAGCCTCGACCCCACAGGCGTTAAGATTTTCCTGCAGACCGAGCCCGGTAAGCACGCGGATGGCGTGCGGCAGCATGTTGATGCCGACCCCCAGCTTCCTGAATTCCGGGGCGGCTTCATACACCCGGCACGGAATATCCCGAGCATGCAGGGAAAGAGCGAGGGTCAGACCGCCGATACCGCCGCCGATGACGAGTATTGCTCTGTGGGGCATCCTTCCCCCTCAAACCTCCCTACAACGCGTTCGCGGGCCGTCGGAGGGTCCGCCACATATGGGCAGCCGGAGAACTGTCGTTACCTAGCCCCTCCTCAGGCTGCTTGAAATGGCGGCCGATGATATCCTCGAAATCCTCTACCTGCACTTCGACATCGGGATCGAACGCATACAGATCGTTCAGACAGATCATCCGCGCCGACATGTACCACTTGTGACTCCGGGCATAGTCGTAGTCTCGCTGAATATAGGGCTCGACCTGATAGTCTACGCCAAACCGCTTTGCATAAGCCTCCGGGTATTCGTAGCCAACCGACTCGTCAGGAAAAAAGCGCAGCGCCTGATGCATGCGGATCGCCCACGCCACTTCCTCGTCGACGTATGGCTCCAGCATCTGGGCCCCCCAATAACCGTGATCGGGCCGAAAGAAGGCGATCACCGATACGTCATGTAGAAGGCAGGCGAGGACCATCTTCTCCGACAACCCGTTTTTGACCCCTAACGCGGCGCTTTGCAGAAGGTGTTGTTTCGACGGGCCGAACCTCAGATTGAAGAAATCGACAAGCGTCGGTTTCTCGGGCATTTGCGGCAGACGCGGGTCTTCGCCCATCAGTGACTGCTTCAGCGGCCCGAGACTGAATTCCGGACTGTCGTCCCATTCCCCATCGGCCAGCTTGTTGATCTGCGAGCGGTAAATCATCAGCTCGCCCAATTCCTGCATTTGCCGGAATTCAAGCTCTTCCGCCTGCTCCGAGACCCCTTTTGCCTGCGCCATCAAATCTGCCCATACGGTATGTTCCCACTGGCAAGTTTACTGGACGCATGGATACGCGCAATCATGCGTAATACCCTCGGCTATTCTGCTTCCATCGCCTCGGTCGCGCGACGTATGGACGGCACGAGGGCGAGCACGATGATCAACGTTGTAATCGCGCTTTTCTCGACGGCCCATTGTAACCCGACCAACTCCGCCAGCCATCCGATCATCAGCGCGCCGAGCGCCGGTCCGCCGATCGTGACTCACACGCTGTAGCTGATGACACGGCCTCGCATCGCCTGATCGGTCCCGTTTTATATCAGGCTGTAAGCGCCGAGATGACAGGTGATCAAAAGAAGTGATGCGCCGCTGATCGCAATAAAACCCATCGTAAAACTGGTCTGCGCGGCAAACAGGACCAATCCGGCAGACCAGCTTACCGCCCCGACCAGCATAAAATAGCCCAGCCCCCGCGTTCGACCGTGGAAGGCGGGAAACAAACCGCTTGCCAACGCCCAGAGCCCGACGGCAACCGTCAACGCGGCCAGTTCTTCAGGACCGCCGACATAGACACCATCGGCGAAACCCGCCAACAGCTCGTCTAGGGCCGGAGCAAAACACTCTCATGGACGATGTTGTAGCCCTCCCAAAACAGTAAGCCATTTTACCGGAACACCACCGTCCTCGCGCCGTTCATCAGCACTCGGCGTTCCAGCACATAACCGACTGCACGGGCTAGGGCGACGCTTTCCAGATCACGGCCAATAGCCACCATCTGGTCCGGCATGGTCGTGTGATCGATACGCTCGACCGCCTGTTCGATGATGGGTCCCTCGTCGAGACCGGCGGTCACGAAATGTGCCGTTGCGCCGATCAGCTTTACGCCACGCGCGAATGCCTGATGGTAAGGCTTCGCCCCCTTGAAACCTGGCAGAAATGAATGGTGGATATTGATCACCCGTCCGTCGAGCTTTCGGCACAGGTCGTCCGACAGCACCTGCATGTATCGTGCTAACACCACCAGGTCTGTGCCGGTTCCCTCGATCAGCGCACACAACCCCGCCTCAGCCTCCATTTTGGTGTCCTTCGACACAGGGATATGGTGATAGGGAATGCCCGCGGCATCGGCCAAAGGCTGTGCGCCCGGGTGGTTAGAAACAATCGCGGTGACCTCCATCGGCAACGCGCCGATTCGGTACCTGTAAAGCAGGTCGTTAAGGCAGTGATCGAACTTCGAGACCATGATCATTACCTTCTTCGGCACAGATGTATCGAAGATATCCCATTCTATATCGAATTTATGGGCGACCTGGCCGAACCACGAACCGACCATCTCGGCGTTGACGTCGTTCCGGTCGATCCGGAATACGGACCGCCCGTAGAAACGCTCGGACTCAGGGTCCAAAAAAAAACGCTGTATCGTCGACAGAACACCCGGAATTCGCAAGAAATCCGGATATCGCAACGACAATTCCTTGTTTGACCGGACAGGCGGTGGTGAGGACGCAGGATATGGTCATCGGCTATTACTTTTCCCTGTTAGTCTGGCGGCAGGAGCTAGAGCCGCCGGAGCCGGGGGGCAATAGCAAAGAGCAGGTATTGTTGTCGCACCCCGGACGCTTCGGCGTGGTATGACTTCTGCATGAACGTTAACAGACCGGAAGATTTCGACGTCGTCGTCCTCGGCGCAGGCGCCGCGGGATTGATGTGCGCCATGACCGCCGGCGCGCGCGGGCGTCGGGTGCTGTTACTCGACCACGCCGACGAAGTCGGCAAAAAGATCCTGATTTCGGGCGGTGGGCGGTGCAACTTCACAAACCTTCACGCGACGTCAGATAACTTCGTTTCAGGCAACCCGCATTTTTGCAAATCGGCGCTGGCGCGCTACTCCCAGTACGATTTCATAGCCCTGATCGACAGGCACCGAATTCCTTGGCACGAAAAAACCCTGGGTCAGCTGTTCTGCGACGGGTCTGCGAGGTCGGTGGTGCAAATGCTGCTGGATGAATGCGCCGCGTCGAAAGTCGATATCCGGACCAGCCACCGCATTGCGGATGTGAGCAAATCGGACAGGTTCCGGGTCGCAACCGACAGTGTGGAATTCGAGGCCGATGCCGTCGTCCTCGCCACAGGCGGTCTGTCGATCCCGAGGATGGGCGCGACGGGACTCGCGCACGATGTTGCCAGGCGCTTCGGACTGACAACGTCGGATATCCGGCCTGGCTTAGTGCCCCTGACCTTCGACGGGGAGACGCTCGATATGCTACGGCCCCTCAGCGGCGTATCGCTTGAATGCACTGTCGGTACCGACCAGATATCTTTTCGCGAGGCCTTGCTCTTTACCCATCGAGGGCTATCCGGCCCGGCGGTACTGCAGATCTCAACTTTCTGGCGCGACAGGCAAGAGATTTTTCTTAATTTGATGCCCGACACGGATGCGAACGCGCTGCTGTTGGACGGGAAACGGGCCAGTCCCAGATCGGAGACCCGGACGATCCTGTCCAACGTTCTGCCCGCACGTTTTGCTGCGGCCATCTCTGAGGCCCATTTGCCTGCCCGGCCGATCGGAGAGATTTCCGACAGGGAATTGTCCCGGCTCGGACAGATACTGAACGGCTGGACACTTGTCCCGGCGGGCACAGAAGGATACGCCAAGGCGGAGGTTACGCTCGGCGGCATCGACACGAACAACCTGTCATCGCGCAGTATGGAAGCGAAGGAAGTGCCCGGTCTCTACGCCATCGGTGAAGCAGTCGACGTGACCGGCTGGCTTGGCGGCTACAATTTCCAATGGGCGTGGTCGAGCGGCTACGCCGCCGGACAGGCCGTCTAACACCGACCGAGCACCCTTATCCCCTACGCCGGCGAACGATCCCGACCAAGAGGCAGCGGCCAATCAGATAGACGAGGGTCACCACCGCGCGATTTCCAGCGATCCCGCCAACATCCACTCGCAAGCCGACGAATTGCGCAAGTGACAGGAAAAAGCATGTTGGCAACGCTGTGCTCCAGCCCCATCGCCACGAAGGCGGGAATCGAAAAGACAATCGCCACCACTTTTTCAATTACCGTATGCCCCGCGAAGCGGAGCCAGACTGCCAGATACACCATCGTGCTCCACAAAATACCGCTGACGAATGCTTCAACGACATGCAGCGACGTCATGGAGAGCGCGATGTTGCGAGCAAGGCCAGCAAGCTAGTGATCGGCGGATTCCAGGAACACTGAGAAGGAACTCAGGAAGGCAACTGCCGCCCCCCCGGCAAAATTGTTGGGCTACACGATACACCAGTCGCGAAGCGGCGCGTGCGTGCCGATCAAGCCGTCGCAACCGGCCATAACGGTGTGGTTGTTACCGGTGAAGAGTGCCGCGCCGACGACGAAGGTCAGGATCAGGCCAAGCGAGAGCGCGATACCCCCCCGAACAGGCGCGCCGCACCCGGTCCGAGGCCGAACTTAGAACCCACGACAAAATAAAACGTCGCGCTGCACACGATAAGTACATCAGCACGCACAGCCGGCGCGAATAACCGCACAAGCGGGAAAATCGCCTTGGCAACACCTGCTTTTTTGACCTGTTCGGCTATCTTCGCCGGCGTATAAGCGTCCAGCAGGATGCAGGAGGTCTGTGACCATTCTACTGCTGGGCCGGCCGGATCAGAACTGCGCCGTGCCGGACGGCAGACCAAGCAGAACCCGTCCGTAGAGCGTCGAACACATGTCCCAGTTCATGCTGATATGCTTTGACGCGCTGTGCACGTCGCGCCAGTAGCGCTGCGTCATGCTGTCGTTCGCCAGCCCGGCTCCGCCGACACTTTCGTACAACAAATCCACCGCATCCCGCGCCATCTTAACTGCAAATCCAAGATCGCCCTTGTTGCGGGCGCGTTCCTCAACCGTCAATTCGCGACCTTCGGCCATGATACGCATGATATCGAGGCAGTCGCGGCGCACCAGCATCTTCGCCGCGTCAATAGCCGCAGCGGCTTCGGCAACACGCACTTGGATTGTGGCAAATTCGGCCATGCTTTGGGGCTGGCTGAGCGCGGCGCCACGGGTTTTGCGGACGCCGATCATCTCGACATAGGTTTCCAACGCCCCCTGCGCCATGCCCATCGCTGGCGCACACAGGCACAATGAAATCGCGGCAAAGAAGGGAATGCGCCACAGTTCGTTGCGGTTGACGGCAGCACCCGGAGGACTGCCGGACAGTGCTTCTTCCAGGGTGAGCATCCGGTGGGCAGGTATGAAGATGTCGTCGATGATGACGTCGTTGCTGCCGGTTCCGATAAGACCGACCACGTCCCAATTGTCTTCGACCGAATATTCCGCCTTCGGCACCAGGATATATCCCTGCGTATAGGGCTCGGAATCCTGATCTTTCGCTATCCGGGCGCCAAGTATCATCCAGTCGGCATTCAGCACCCCGGAACAGTACAGCCACTTCCCGGATACCCGGTAGCCGCTATCGGTCTCGACCGCTGTTCCACCCGGCGAATACGACGAGGCGGAAATCGCTTCCGGCGTATCTCCCCAAACTTCGGCCTGTGCCCGATCGTCGTACATGCCGATCTGCCACTGGTGCTCTGCCGCTGTCGAGTAAATCCAGGCGGTAGACCCACAGCCTGCACCGATTTCAGCAGCACACCGGGCGAACGTCCAGAGATCGTGTTCGTAACCCCCAAAACGCGCGGGCTGAAGCACCTTGTACAACCCGGCCGCCTTCATCTGAGCGACGGTGTCATCGGACACCCGCCTGTTGCGCTCGGTTTCGCGCTGCCGTTGGCGCAGCATTGGCTTCAGCGCCGCAGCTCGGGCAACGAGTTCGTCAGGCTCCACGCGGATATTCGTTAGATCGATCGTATCCATATGCTTCTCCACCGCTAATGATGCGGCATTCGCCAATGAGTGTCCACTCACCCAAAAAAAGCAACTTGGTACAGATCATCGGGGGGATCTAAGTTCCGCCATCTTCCTCGCCTGCGACATTTCCTCCGGCGTCATTTCCTTTTCCAGAGCAGCGCGGGCTTCGCCCGCGCCGGCAACCTGCCTCGATTCGGCCGCGCGGAGCCAGGCCCAGGCCTCCGCCAGATTGCGCTCGACGCCCATGCCACGCATATAAACCGACCCAAGCGCGAACTGCGACGGCCCGAAACCGCTCTCCGCAGCTTCGCGGTACCAGCGGACCGCCTCGTCCGGCAAACGCTCCGTCGAAACGGCATTCTCCAGCATGTAAGCCAGATTGTGCTGTGCTTCGGGCAACCCCTGCCCCGCAGCGCGACGGTACCAGAGAACGGCTTTCTCCGGATCGGAAACCGTACCCAATCCGAACTGGTAGGCCCGGCTAATTTTGTATTGTGCCCTGGCATGCCCTTGCGCGGCGGCTTTGGCGAACCACTGGAACGCCTTTGCGAGGTCCTTTGTGCGAGGGCCACCGCCTCTTTCGTACAACAATCCGAGAAAATACCTTGCCTTGGCGGAGCCTTTGGCGGCCTCCCGCTCGTACCAGCGCATGGCGTCACCATAGGTCGATGGCTGCGCGGCCGGATCACGGCCCGATCCGCAGGTTAGCGCAATAACAATCAGTGCTGCGGCAAGTGAGCGATACATGCTTCCGCCGGAAAAATTTTCGCGGCAGGACGGTACCGCCCCGTCACCGAATCGTCATAACAATGGCACAACAGGAGTATCGCAGACAGGAAACGGCTATTCCCGTGCCGGGCCGAAATAACTCTTCAGCCGCTAACTGTCCTCCCGTTGCGGGTGAGGGTAGCACTCGACCTCACCGATCGTTTGGTAGCAGTACCTTTGAACCACGCCCATCGGTCGTGGGTTTGGAGGTATTCGCGCTGAGGACCTGTTCCTCGTTCGGCGGGTGACGTTCGACGTATTCCCGATCGATTATGGTGTCTTAGAGCATCGGATTTCGCACGCGGCGGAAATCTCGGCAATCACGATCACGACAGCAACGCGTAGAGGTTTCGTCTGCATGCAGCAAACCCTGAAAACGGTTCGCAAACATTGTCCAACCGGCGGTATCGGTCTACGCGCATAATAAGCCGTTAACGCGGCGTGGGCAGCGATGAAAATTCATGGTGAAACGTGTTTAGAGTTAATCAAAATTAACCGTTATTGGGGCTCTTCAACCAACAGACAGCATATCGAAAATATCGCCCTCGACCGTTCGTCCCGCGATTTGGCATTGATGCCAGAGAGCGAAGAACAGCAGTGTCCAGGCGGCAAAAACCTCACGCTTGCCGGTCGATCTGAAAATTGCCTCGACCGCGTCCGGCCGGCAGCGCTCCGCCACGCCGGGCTGCGACGCCACAAGTGGGCCCAGCCGTTCTCCCGCGGACGATATCCACTCCCCGACCGGCACCGTAAAACCTTTCTTAGCCGCAAACGCATCGGCCGCCGGCGCTGCAATGCCCAGCCATTGCCGAAGAATCCATTTTCCCCGTCCGTTCTTGACCTTGAGACCATCGGGGAGCCGGAAGGCTGCATTGGCGACGGCTGGGTCGAGAAAGGGCGTCCGCCCCTCCACGCCGTGCGCCATGAGACAGCGGTCCAGCTTCGTGAGGAGGTCGTTTGGGAGCCAGTCGGCACAGTCGGTAGCCTGGGCAAACTGCAGTCGCGACCTTCCGGAAGTTAGGGCAAGCGCCTCGCTGGCGGCAAACCCATCGCGCCAGCCGGGGTCATCTTTAGTCAGTAAGTTAAGCCCCTCCATCGTGCCGCGACGACGCATGCCCCGACCGCCAAGCCAGACTGGCCGCATCACGCTGCGATACCGTCCGTACCCGCCGAACATCTCGTCTCCGCCTTCACCCGACAGGATGACCTTGAAGGATTTCGAGGCTTCCCGCGCCAATTTCCAAGTCGGGAGAATAGCGTAATCAGCGACGGGTTCGTCCATCGCGGCGGCGATTGCGGGAAGCATGGTCCAGAAATCGTCTGCTCCAAAGACGACTTCCTCGTGTTCCGCACCCAGCGATGCGGCTACCGCACGGGCATGTGCGCGCTCGTCGGCGGCGTCTGTACCAGGAAAACCCGCAGTGTAGGCATGCACCGGCCGATCATTAAGACGCGCCATCAGAGCGAGAATTGCGGATGAGTCGATCCCTCCGGATAGGAACATCGCATACGGAACGTCTGACCGCTGATGCACGTCGACGCTATCGACCAGCGCTTCTTCCACCCGTTCCAACGCCTGACGTTCGCTGGCGCGAACCGGCCCGCCCGCGGGCAGCGCTTCCTGACGTCGACGGTCCACGATTCGGCCGCCGGCGACCACGATCGTCTCACCCGGCAATACGCGGCGAATGCCTTCATAGAGGGTTTCCGCACCGGTAGTAAATTGAAGCTGGAGCAGTTCTTCCACCGCGCGTTCGCTTAATTTGCGCGATCCGAAACCCGCAGCAAGTAGGGCCTGCGGCTCCGACGCGAACGCGAACGCGTCATCCGACTGTATGTAGTAGAGAGGCTTGATGCCGAACGGATCCCGCGCCAGCAACAGACGTCTTTCCTGAGGATCGTGGATGGCCAGCGCATACATGCCGCGTAGCCACCCGGCGAAGTCTGCCCCGTGATCTCGATAATAGTGCAGAACCGGCTCACAGTCGGACTCTGTCTGAAAGGCCGACCCCGTCATTTCCTCACGCAGTTCGATGTAATTGTAAATCTCTCCGTTGGCGACCAGCGCAGTTCCTCCGGGCCCAAACAGCGGTTGGTCGCCCGTTTTGAGATCGATAATCGCAAGCCGCGTATGGACCAGTCCGGTATCGCCGGAAACCCAGATGGCATCTCCGTCGGGCCCTCGGTGGGCCAGCGCCTCTCTCATAGTATCCAGAGCGTCGGGATCCGGAACCGACCGGTCCGCGGTCATAACTCCAGCGATGCCGCACATCAGCCGGTCACCTTCTCAAAAAGTTCGAGGAATTTCTCAACGACGGCAGTATCCGTGAACTCGGTCTCGAACCGTTCGTGCCCTGCGCGAGCCAAGCGAGTAGCAAAATCCCGATCTTCCGCAATACGGGAAATTGCGGCAGCCAACATACGGTGGTCCTCGACGGGCGAGAGCAGGCCGGTTTCCCCATCGACGATCAGCCATCCCGGACCTTCGGATGCGGCTGCGATCACCGGCAGGTTTCGTGCCCACGCCTCAATCACCACATTTCCCAACGGTTCAATCCGTGACGGGCAGACCAGCATGTCGGCGGTTGCCATCAAGTCGGCGATGTCATTACGCCAGCCCAGGAAACGAACCCGACCGTCCACACCTAGGTCGCGCGCCAGAGAGTCCAGGGCGCGCGCTTCGGGCCCGTCGCCTGCAAGCGCCAGATATACCTCGTTGGCCTCCTTCATCGCCTTCATCAGAATATCGAAAGCCTTGTTCCGGTGCAGCCGTCCGGCAGCCAGCAGCAACTGCGCGCCCTCGGGGATATCGAGCCGGGTCCTGGGTATCGGGGTTCCGGGGTCGGCGGCAACGAAGTTGGGCACATAATGTGCCCGGTCCTCCGGCCAGCCCTCCTCCACCAAATAGCGCACGATGTCGGGAGTGTTGGCGATCAGGTGATCGCAGCTTTGGTAGTACTTGAGATCGTAGTATCCGCCCAGCCGGCCGACCTGAACGGTTCGGGTCCGGGCGCGGCGCCGCGCTTTTCCGGTTGCGGCGCTTGCCCGGCTCATCCACGACAGAATGATATCCGGTTTTTTCCCGGCGATTTCGGCCGCCAGCGCCGGGACGGTGCGGAAATCCAGCCAGCCGCCGAAGGGCAGTTCTATGGGGTCGATACCTGCCGCCCTCAGGACGGGGTTTCTCTTTTCGTTAGGACGCACGACAACGGTCTGATCGAGCCCCCGTGTCTCGAACGCCGACGCCAGCCGCACGAGGAACTCCTCCGCCCCGCCCACGTCGCCCCCGGCCATGGTCTGCAGGATTTTCATACAGGTAGAAGCTTTTCGAAAGCGGCAGCGGCATCGTCCCAGCTCCACTGCCGCTGCTGCGCCAGCGCAGCAGCGTGAAGACGCCGCCAAAGTTCGTCATCCTTGAGGATCGCGCATCCCCGTCTGGCAAAATCGGTATCGTCCGCAGCCACAAATCCGGTTTCGCCTTCGACGACGCGTTCGGCGACGCAACCGATATCCTGGACGACTGCGGGCACCCCCACCGCCTGCGCTTCCCCCACGGCGAGGCAGTAGGTTTCGCCGGGATCTCCCCGATACAGAATGACCCGGAATCCGGTCAGAGCTTCCGCAAGGTCCGCCTTGGGCAAAGGATCGCGCAGCACAACGCCCAGCTCCGCCATTGTCCTCGCGCGGTCCAGCACGGCGTTCATGGCATCCGCCCGGGCATCGCCATGCGCGCCGTAGGTTTTCGGGCTGGAAAACACATGGAGTTCGGCGCCGGGCAAGTGTGGACGGATACCCTGCTCCCAGAGATCCAGAAGCCAGTCCAGCGACCTCAGCGGGCTTGAGGTAAAAGCCACATGCGGCGGCGGCGGGTCCGCAGGCGGGTCTGCCGCCAGAAACGCCTCCGAGATTCCGTAGGGAATCGTTTCCTTACCGCCCGTAGGCATCCACGCTGCGATTGATCGCGCGTGAAACTCCGATGAAAACACCACAGTGGGGCGCCACCGTGCCATTTTCCGCCAATAGCGCCACTTGTTCAGGTACTGGGCTGGGTTGTGAGTCCAAAAAACCCGCGCCCGCGCGTCCGGGACCAGATGGATCAGGCGGTCGCCGCGATTGGCGATATAGAGATCGGCTGTTTCCGGAACGCCCTTTTCCAACGGCTCCCAGACGACGCCGTGACGTTTCATGGACGCGCCGCAGTGGTTGTGAATGGTGACATCGTGTCCCCTAGCCGCCAGCGCTTCCGCCAGGGAGATAAACGCCGTTTCCGCCCCGCCCAGCGGTCCGCGCGACAGGGTATCGCCATCAAAGGCGATTCCGTCATCCGCCATCCGTATGACTGCCACTAGTCGTCCTCCAGCGTAGCTTTCAGATAAGACAAGAGCGGGTACAACGCAGCGCAAAGCGCGACCAGCAGGCCGTATTTGCCTTCCCGGTAACCCCGGCGTGAGACATAGCATTTCCAGAACCGGGTAACGACGCGACGAAGATTGCCAGCATAGCTGCCCCCATCGCCATGTTCCCTGATATCGCGGGCCCGGGCCGATGTGTAGGAGTCGAGCCGCCGTATCATGTCGGAGATATTACGGTCCACGTAATGGTCGAGACGGTTGGTCAGGGTGGGGCCCGGCTTTCCTGTCAGGTCGAGCGCGGGATGCAGGCGTTGCGCGCCCCATCTCTTAACTCCCCTTCGGAAGAGACCAGAATACTGGGGCTTTCCCCACGAACCGCCCCAGCCACGCCGGACCAGCCGATCGCCGATATAGTTGTCCACCGGGATACCGTGCCAATCGAACGAACTGGTTTCTGCGACCCGCCGGATTTCTGCACCCAGCGCTTCCGGCACTCGTTCGTCGGCGTCGATTTCGAATATCCAGATGCCGCGGCAGGCCTCGATCCCCGCGTTCCGGCGATCCCCTTCGAGTGCCCAGTCACCGTCCACCAGACGGTCGGTAAAACGGGACGCGATCTCCCGCGATCCGTCGGTGCAGTCGTCCAGCAAAACGACGATCTCGTCCGCGAAGGAGAGCGTCGCGAGACAGTCAGCGAGCTGGTCTTCCTCGTTTCGTACAGAGATTACAGCGGACAGGACGCATGGTTCTGCGATCATGAAGCGAGTTATAGCTCCAAGACTGGATAATTCCACGGGAAAGCTTTAACTAGCGAGAAAGGAGATTGCAGCAGATGAGCCTCAATATGCACGTTCCGCTTGCCGACCGTGGCGTCGTTTCGGTTTCGGGGGAGGATGCCCGGGGTTTCCTGCAAGGGTTGATAACGAACGATATCGAAAAAGTATCGGAATCAACTGCGATCTACGCGGCACTGCTAACACCGCAGGGAAAGTTCCTGTTCGATTTTTTCATTGTCGAATACAGGGACAGGCTCCTGCTGGACTGCGAAGCCGCGAGAATACCAGATCTGGTCAAGCGCCTGACCATGTACCGGCTGCGTGCAAAGGTGGAGATCGCCGGCGAATCGAACGCTTTTTCAGTGGGCGCGATGCTCTCGACAGCGGAATCGGAACCCGCAGGAGAGAGAGGCGCCGCAAAGATCCGGTTCGATGGCGTGTACTATATCGATCCGCGGCACGCGGGCCTTGGGGCACGTACGATTCGCCTGATCGAATACGGAGACACCTTCCCGGCAGACGTAGCCGTTCTGGCTAAAAACCTTGCCACGTACGAGGCCAAACGAATTTCTCTCGGCATCCCGAAATCGGGCACCGACCTCATCCCAGAGAAATCACTCCCCCTGGAAGCAGGGTTCGACGAGCTCAACGGCGTCGACTTCGAAAAAGGCTGCTATGTCGGCCAGGAAGTGACCGCCCGGATGAAACACCGTGGTCTTGTAAAAAAACGGATGTTTCCGGTGACATTCGAGGAAGAGCTAGCTTCCGGTACGGCGGTAAAATCGGCCGGCGTGGGCGCCGGGGAAATCCTGTCTGCGGGAGACGGTCACGGCATTGCTTTGTTACGGCTGGATTTGGTCAATAAAAACGACCTCACCGCAGGGGGTGTTCGCGTCACACCCCAGAAAACTGACTGGATCGAGATCTGAGAGCGGATTCCGGTCCGTCTAGCCGTCTGCGCCAATTACAAATTGGAAAAGATGAAAAGCTCCCCCTTTCTTAGCCTTTCAATCTCAGCGCCGCTTGTGCGGCAGCAAGGCGCGCAATCGGCACCCTGTAGGGGGAACACGAAACATAGTCTAGACCGACATCTGCGCAGAAATGGACCGATCTCGGATCGCCGCCGTGTTCGCCGCAGATGCCGAGCTTGACCTTAGGCCGCGTTTCGCGCCCCCGCTCCGCCGCCAGCTTCACCAGTTCACCGACGCCGTCGACATCGATGGAAACGAACGGATCGGTTTCAAAGATCCCGCGGCGTTCGTATTCCTTGAGCAAGCCGGCGGTATCGTCACGGGACAGGCCGAACGTGGTCTGCGTAAGATCGTTCGTTCCGAAGGAAAAGAACTCGGCGCCTTCCGCGATCTCACCGGCACGCAAGGCGGCACGCGGCAGTTCGATCATCGTGCCCACAAGGTAGGGTACTTCGGTGCCGGTTTCCTGAAACACCAGGGTGGCGACGGCGTCGATGCGCTCGCGCAGCAGGTCGAATTCTACCTTGTCGGACACTAGGGGAATCATGACCTCCGGCTCGACCGGCGCACCCGCGTCTTTGGACACCTCAACGGCCGCTTCGAAAATCGCGCGGGCCTGCATTTCCGAAATTTCCGGATAGGTGATCCCCAACCGGCAGCCGCGATGGCCCAACATGGGATTGACCTCGGCCAGCTCGTTGACCCGGATTCGCAGATCCTCCACCGAAACGCCGGACCCTTGCGCCACCTGCTTCATTTCCTCCGCCGTGTGAGGAAGGAATTCATGCAGCGGCGGATCGAGCAGGCGTATAGTCACCGGCTTGCCGGCCATGATGCGGAACAGGTCGATGAAATCCTGTCTCTGCATCGGCAAGATTTTCTCCAGTGCCGCGCGGCGCCGCTCTTCGTCCTTGGCGAGAATCATCTCGCGAACGGCGACGATGCGGTCAGCATCGAAAAACATATGTTCGGTGCGGCAGAGCCCGATGCCCTCGGCCCCGAAATCCAGAGCCGTCTGCGCATCCAGCGGCGTTTCAGCGTTGGTGCGAACCTTCATCTCGCGGACGTCGTCGACCCAGTTCATAAGGGTCGCGAAATCGCCTGACAGTTCGGGCTGCAGCGTCGGAACGCCGCCGGCCATCACCTCGCCCGAGGTGCCGTCGATGGTCAGCGTATCTCCGGCGGCGATTTCTCGGCCCATGACCGTCAATGTCTGGGTTTCGTAATCGATCCTCAAATCGCCCGCGCCGGACACGCATGGGCGCCCCATGCCGCGCGCCACCACCGCCGCGTGGCTCGTCATCCCACCGCGGCTGGTCAGAATGCCCTGCGCCGCGTGCATACCGTGAATATCCTCAGGACTGGTCTCGATCCGGACCAGGACCACGGCCTCTCCGTTCGCGGCCCTCGCCTCCGCCTCATCTGCGGAAAACACTATTGTGCCGGATGCCGCGCCGGGCGAGGCGGGCAATCCCCGGGTCAGCAGATCACGCGCCGCATCGGGGTCGAGTGTAGGATGCAGGAGCTGGTCGAGCGATTCCGGTTCGATGCGGAAAACAGCCTCTTCCTCTGAAATCAGTCCTTCATCGACCATGTCGCAGGCTATTTTCAGCGCAGCCTTGGCCGTCCTTTTGCCAGTCCGGGTCTGCAGCATCCACAGCTTGTTCTGCTGGACGGTAAACTCGATGTCCTGCATGTCCCGGTAGTGTTTTTCAAGGTTGAGACGCACCTCGTTGAGCTGGCCGAAGACTTCCGGCATCACCTCTTCCATCGCTGGAAGATCCGAGCCCTGCTCATCCTTGCCGGCGATAGTCAGGTGCTGCGGCGTACGGATACCGGCGACTACGTCCTCTCCCTGGGCGTTAACGAGATACTCGCCATAGAACGTGTTCCGCCCTTCCGACGGATCGCGGGTAAAAGCAACGCCGGTGGCACAGTCATCGCCCATATTGCCGAACACCATGGCCTGCACGTTGACCGCAGTCCCCCAGCTTTCGGGAATATTGTGGAGGCGGCGATACGTGTTGGCGCGGTCGTTATGCCAGCTCCCGAAGACCGCCGTGATCGCGCCCCAGAGCTGGTCGCGCGGATCCTGCGGAAAGGGATTGCCGGTTTCGTCCTCGATCCGTTCCTTGAAGCCGATCGCGATAACCTTCCAGTCCTCGGCATCGAGGTCGGTGTCGAGCGCCGCGCCCCTCATCATCTTCTGGGTGTCAATTATTTCCTCGAAATTGTCGTGCTCTACCCCCAGCACGACATCGCCGAACATCTGGATAAACCGGCGATAGGAGTCCCACGCAAAGCGCGCATCGCCGCTTTTGGCCGCAAGCCCCTCGACCGTGACGTCGTTCAGACCCAGATTGAGGACGGTATCCATCATTCCGGGCATGGAGGCCCGGGCGCCCGACCGCACCGACACCAGCAGCGGGTTTTCCGGATCACCGAAGCGTGCGCCGACCGTTTCTTCAATGAAAGCAAGCGCGGCATCGACCTGATCCGACAGGCCGTCCGGATAGGCCCGGTCGCTAGCGTAATAAGCGATGCAGACCTCGGTCGTGATCGTGAAACCCGGCGGCACCGGCAGCCCTAGGGACGACATCTCGGCCAGGTTCGCCCCCTTGCCACCGAGGAGGTTCCTCATCTCCGCAGCGCCCTCCGCGCTGCCGCCGCCAAATTTGTAGACCCACTGCGGAGTACTCATACGCTAGCCCTCTATTCGGGAAAAATCGGCGATCCGGCCGAGAGTGGAACGGAATTGGGACAACAGCCGCAACCGGTTCGCCCGTATGTCGGCATCTTCGGCATTGACGGTGACCTTGTCGAAGAAAAGATCGACAGGCTCTCGCAGGTTCGCCATCGCCTCCATGGCGGCGACGTATTTTTCTTCCGCAACAGCGCTGTTTGCGCTTGCGGCGGAAGCCGTCAGCCCGTCGACAAGGGCACGCTCCTCTTGCTGCGAAAGACGATCCGCCAGGATCTTGCCTTCGAAGGTCGTGCCGTCCTTTTTTTCCTCAATCGCAACGATATTCGAGGCACGCTTGTAGGCGGCCAGCAGGTTTTCGCCGTCGTCAGTCGCAAGGAACCCGGACAGCGCGTGGACCCGCGCCAGCAAGCGGACAAGATCGTCTTCGCCCCCGAGCGCGAACACCGCCTCGACGTGGTCGTGACGCACACCGCGTTCACGCAGATGAACTTTCAGGCGGTCGGCGAAGAAGTCGAGCAGTTCGCGTTCGACGATCTTGGGCTGATGGCCGTCAGCCAGGGTATTTTCGAAATCGGAAACCGTTTCGTTATAGCCCCAATAAGCCTTCATGAAGACCTCGCGCAGCGGCAGGCGCAGGTTGTTCTCGAGGATCAGCCGGATGATGCCAAGGGCCGCACGGCGCAGCGCATAGGGGTCGCGCGAACCGGTCGGTTTTTCGTCGATGGCGAAGAAACCGACCAACGTATCCAGCTTGTCGGCGAGCGCTACGGCCACCGACAGCGGCGCGGTCGGGCAATCGTCGCCGGGTCCCACGGGCGAATAGTGTTCGGCGATGGCGTCAGCGATGGCGGCATCCTCGCCGTCGTGGAGCGCGTAGTAGCGGCCCATCGCGCCCTGCAGTTCGGGAAACTCATAGACCATTTCGCTGACCAAATCGGCCTTGGCGAGATGGGCAGCACGCGTTGCGTCGCCAGCGCCGCAATCGGGAATATGATCGGCCAGCTCGCCGGCCAGCACGGTGATCCGTTCCACCTTCTGCGCCATAGTGCCGAGCTTCGCGTGAAATACGCTGTCGGCCAGATGCTGCACACGGCTCGCCAGTTCGGCTTTACGGTCCTGGTCCCAGAAGAACTTCGCGTCCGACAGGCGCGCCCGCAGCACGCGTTCGTTGCCCGCGACGATAGCGGCCCCGCCATCCTTCGCCTCGACATTGGCGACCACGACGAAACGTGGTGCGAGAGACCCGTCGGCGTTGAGCAGAGAGAAATACTTCTGATGCGCCCGCATCGACGTGATTAGCACCTCATCCGGCACGTCCATGAAGTCGTCGTCGATCCTGCCGGTCATGACGACAGGCCATTCGACCAACCCCGCGACCTCGTCCACCAGGCCGGGATCGTCGCGCAGGCTGAGCCCTTTTTGTGCAGCAGCCTTCTGCGCCCCGTCGAGAATGAGCGATTTTCGCTCCTCCCGGTCGAGGATTACATGGGCAGCGCGGAGTTTTTCTCCATAGTCCGCGAAGTCCTGCACGGCAAAAGGTTCGGGCGCAAAGAAACGGTGACCGGAGGTTTCATTACCGCAAGGAACGTCGTTGCGGGTCTTGACCTCGAGCGTCTGCCCGCCGAACAGACACAGTATCCTTTGCAATGAACGGACCCAGCGCATCGATCCGGCGCCCCAGCGCATAGATTTCTGCCAAGGTAGTTCGGCGATCACGCCGGACAGCATGTCAGGCAGAACTAACGCTGTTTGCGATCCGGTCTTTTCCAACACCGCGAACAGGAACGTACCTCTCTCCAGCTCACGCTCCTCGCAGTCTTCGCGCGACAACCCGTTCGCCTTCAGAAAGCCCTCGATCGCCTTGTCCGGAGCATTGATTTTAGGGCCGCGTTTTTCGTCGCTTAGGTCGGGCTGCTTTTCTGGAAGTCCGTCGACCACCAGTGTCAGACGACGCGGCGTGACGAACGTGTGGATTTCGCCGTGCTCCAGCCCTGCTTCTTTCAACCCGACAGCCACGAGCCTCGCCAGGTCGTCGGCCGCCCGCGCCTGCATGCGGGCTGGGATTTCTTCGGAGAAAAGTTCGAGCAGGAGTTCAGGCATAGCTATTCCGCCGCTTCTGCCGTTCCATGTATGCCGAGCCACGCCTCACAGCTTCCTTTTGCGAGGGCGCGGACGCGGCCGATATAGGTAGCACGCTCCGTCACACTGATAGCGTTGCGGGCGTCGAGCAGGTTGAAGACGTGGCTCGCCTTTATGCACTGGTCGTAGGCAGGTAACGCCAGTTTCTGCGCCAGCATGGTATGGCATTCGGCCTCCGCGAACTCGAACTGGCGGAACAGTTTTTCGGTGTCCGCATGTTCGAAGTTGTAGGCGGAGAATTCCTTTTCGGCGCGCAGGAACACTTCGCCATAGGATACACCCAAGCCGTTGAAATCCAGGTCGTAGACGTTCTCGACGCCCTGTATGTACATCGCGAGGCGTTCAAGCCCGTAGGTCAGTTCGACCGCCACCGGATGGCATTCGATGCCGCCGACCTGCTGGAAATAGGTGAATTGGGTAACTTCCATGCCGTCGCACCAGACTTCCCAGCCAAGTCCCGCCGCGCCCAGCGTGGGGCTTTCCCAGTCGTCCTCGACGAAACGGATGTCGTGGTAATCAGGATCAATGCCCAGCTCGCGCAGGCTGTCGAGATATAGATCCTGGCTGTTGGCGGGCGACGGCTTCAGGATGGTCTGGTACTGGTAGTAATGCTGCAGCCGGTTCGGATTTTCGCCGTACCGCCCGTCGGTCGGCCGCCGAGAGGGCTGCACATAAGCCGCCTTCCAAGGGTCTGGGCCCAGCGCGCGTAGAGTCGTCGCGGGGTGAAACGTGCCGGCGCCGACTTCCATGTCATAGGGCTGCAGAATTACGCAACCCTGCTGCGCCCAGTAGGCATGCAGCTTTAGGATAAGCGACTGGAAGGACGTGTCGGCAGCGTCGGTCTGCGACATGGCGGAATACTCTGGCCCCGGGGGTGATATTGCGCTGCAAAATACGGGCGGCGCGGGGCGGGGTCAACGATTGGGTTTCGCACAGATTAACGGATTTGCGGGGCGCCCGAAATTCGCTAGCCCGCCGTCCCGGAACAGGAAAGGAAACGAAAGTGTTTGATCTCGGGATTGTCGGCTTCGGTGCTTGGAGCAGACGCCTCGTCACATCGGTACAGGGAAAAAGCGATACGGTCTGGTTAGTGGCAGGCTAGGACCGCAATCCGGACAAAATCGCGCCCTACTGCGAGGAACACGGCCTGCGCATCGGCGACGCATTCAACGGTATAGAGGGCGTTGTGATCGCCGGCCACTCAGGCTCACGCGCGACGGATGTGATGGGAGCGGTAAATGCCGGCAAGCTGGTGCTGGTCATTAAGCCGCTCGCGACGATGGTCGAGGATTCGGAACCGCTGTGCGCCATGGCTGCGGAAAAAGGCGTGTTGGCGGCGATGAACGCTCTGCACAAGCGGGCGAAAAACGGGGGTCTAGGCCGAAGTGCGTGGCACCAACCGGCTGAAATTCCAGCCGCTGGGCGGCGAGATGGTGTTGGAGGAGTACAAACCGGCCGATATGTGCCGGGTCAAGCCGAGCACCCTCGCCGCCGCGCACGGACCGACTTACTGGCCGGTTCCGTCGACCCACGAGTTGAACGGCGTGAAGGCACTTTTTGCGGTACTAGACTCTTTTCGCACGGACGGAGAGAAGATGTTGGTTTAAGGAGGTTCCCGGATAGTCCGAGTTAGTAGGGACACCTTTCCCGCCCACAATTCGACGGCTTGGCCGTCACGTATGTCCCGCACTCGTCGCAGGCCGTCATGTCCTCGCCTTCTATCCGGTCGTTCCGGGCGTCTTCGGTCTGCTTCTTCATGTTTCGCCGGCCGATGGCTTTGAAGCCGCACCAGACCGCGCCAACGATCAGCAGCAGAACGAGTATTTTTAGGATCATAGCGTCGCCCCTATAACCCGTAACGTTTCCACAGCGCCCAGTCGTCCAGCGCTGAGACCAGTTCCGCGGGGTCGATGGCCGACATTCCGCCGCCGCGGAGACGGCTGAGAAGCCCGCGGCGCACCTCGGCACGCTGGAACTTCACCTTGTCGCCGTAGCGTCGGCGCATTTCCGACCGCATCTCGGCGAGCCCATCGATCAGCCCGACCTCCAATGCCTGGTTGCCTGTCCAGATATCGCCGGTGAACAATGTGTCCTCGGCGGCTTTCAGGCGGTCGCCTCGACGGTCGCGGACATGGGTTTTAAAATTCTCAAAGATGTCCTCGTGCAGTTCGTGCAGGCGATCGACGTCTTCGGATTTTTCGTCCTGGAAAGGATCGAGCATGCCCTTACGCTGGCCGGTTGCATAGACGCGCCGCTCGATCCCGAAACGTTCGATCAGATCCGGAAACCCGAAACCGGCGGAAATGACGCCGATGGACCCGACGATGGAATTGGCATCGGCGAAAATCTCGTCTCCCGCACAGGCCAGCCAGTAGCCACCGGACGCCGCGACGTCTTCGCAGAACGAGACCAGCGGCAGTTCCTTTTCCGCCGCCAGGTCCCGGATGCGTTGGGCGATCAGTGCGCTCTGCACGGGCGAGCCGCCCGGCGAATTGATCACCAAAGCCACGGCCTTCAGGTTCTTCCGCTCGAACAGTTTCGCGATGGCGCGTTCGTGACTGGCAAGGCTGAGACCCTGCCGTCCGGGGCCGGCAGACCGGCCGATGACCCCGTCAAGTCGCAGCACGCCGACCACGGGCGGCGGATCGCGGAACCGTTCGATAGGCAGTTTGGTGAGCACGTCGCCCAGCGCGTTCTTGATACCGTCGATATTCATTAGCAGGTTATATCACGCCAGAATGGGACACGCGCCGCCGCGCAAAATCGCGTCGGCATGTTCCGTATAGGTGCCATCATCTTCGTGCAAGACAAGACCAGGCGAGACCGTCAGCGGCGTACGGATGCCCTTCCGGGCGCGCACGATGACGCGTTTGGCGGCGACGCCGCGTTTGGGCCACAGCGGAAACACGACCGTTTCTCCCGCGTTTCCGTGCAGCAGAGCCAGGATTTCGTCCAACCGGTCGGCCCGGTGGATAAGAGTGATCGTGCCTTTGGCCCGCACCATCCGCAGCAGAAACCCGATCCAGTCGCCCAGCTTTGCGTCGCCTTCCACATTTGCGGCGACGCGGCCTTCGACCGGCGAGCCGTCGGCGCGGGCGGCGTCGAGAAACGGCGGATTGGCTATCACATGATCGAACCCTCCGGCGGCGATGCGCGGCAGCGGACGTACCAGATCTCCGACCATCATCTGCACTTTACCGGCAAGGCCGTTCAGCCGCGCATTGTCGTTCGCCAGCCGCACCGCGTCGGGCTGGATGTCGATGCCGGTGACGTGGCAATCGGGCACGCGCCGCGCGAGACAAATCGCCGCAGCGCCGTGACCTGTGCCGGCGTCCAAGACCCGCTGGCGGGGTTCCGCATTCACTGACGCTGCCAGAATTATGGGATCAATCGCGGCACGGTATCCGTCAAGCGGCTGACGCAGGATCACGGTGCCGTCGAGAAAAGAGTCCTCGCTGAACTCGGGTGGCGGCGCGGGGGCGGCATAGTCAGGCAAGGCGGTCTCCCTCGCCTGCGTCTACCAGCAGCCGGCAGGCCCGGCTGTAATCTTCGTCGGATACCATGACGCGGCGCGGGATGGCGCCGACGCTGCCCTCGAGCACGCTCATATGGCCGTCGAGCACGACGATCTCGATATCCTCCGATCTGAGCATCGCTTCCACCCAGGATAGGAACACCATCTCATTGGATCGAAACAGTTCTTTCACACGTCTTCCGTCTTGACCGCCATCTTGCCCGGACTATGTTCCGGATGTGTACCCCAATCGTCAAGAATCGAGGCAATCGTGAGCGCCGTTGTCGATCTCGACCGTGAACGTCAGGAACGTCCGAAACCGTCCATCGACGCGCTGACCGCGCTGACCCAGGACGACATCCGGAAGGTCAACCAGACCATCATCGACCGGATGGAAAGCCCGGTCATCCTGATCCCACAAGTCGCCGGCCATATCATCGCCGCCGGCGGAAAACGCCTGCGGCCGATGCTGACACTCGCCAGCGCGCGGATGTGTGGCTACGAGGGCGGCCGCCATATCGGACTCGCTGCCTGCGTCGAATTCATTCACACCGCCACGCTATTGCACGACGACGTCGTCGACGAGAGTGATCTGCGGCGCGGCGCGGCCAGCGCCAATGCGGTGTGGGGCAACAAGTCCAGCGTGCTGGTCGGCGATTTTCTGTTCAGCCGCGCCTTCGAGCTAATGGTCGAGGACGGCAATCTCGACGTGCTGCGCATCCTGTCGCAGGCCTCGTCGATCATCGCCGAGGGCGAAGTGCTGCAGCTCGTCACCGCCAACGATACGGAAACGACGGAAGCCGACTATCTGGAGGTCATCCGCTCCAAGACAGCCAAGCTTTTCGCCGCGGCCAGCGAGATTGGCGCCGTCGTCGCGGGACGCCCAGAAGACGACTGGCGGGCGCTCGATTCCTTCGGCCACAATATCGGCATGGCGTTCCAGCTTGTCGACGACGTGCTCGATTACTCGGCGCGCCAGGCAACGTTGGGCAAGGCCGTTGGCGACGATTTCCGCGACGGCAAGATCACTCTGCCGATCGTCCTCGCATTCCACGCAGCGGGTGACCAAGAAAAGTCGTTCTGGCGGCGCACGCTGGAGGATTTGGAACAGAAAAAGGGCGATTTCCGCCGCGCCGTCGCGATGCTGGAAAAATCAGGCGCGCTGACCGCAACGATGGAACGCGCCCGAGACTACGGCGCCAAGGCCCGCGCCGCGCTGGACCCGTTCCCGGACAGCGAGATCAAGGCATCGCTGGTCGAGGCGGTCGAATTCGCCATCCACCGTAGTTATTAGGGAAAACAGTCCCGGCCGGAAAGTCCTCTCCCCCTCAAGGGGTAAGGGAACTCGATAAGAGCCTATCAACTCCCGCTCATTTCCCCCTGAACACCGGCTTGCGTTTTTCTATGAAGGCCTGGCGACCTTCCTTGTAGTCATCACTGGCGAAGCAGGCGTCGATCTGGGCCTGGACGGTTCCCATATCGCGGGCGCTTTCATCAAGCTGGGTGTTGCGGATCGAGGTTTTGACGGATTTCAGCGTTAGCGGCGCGTTGGCGGCAATCGTGTCGGCGATTTCCTGCACGGTCTTTTCCAGCTCCGCATAAGGCACCAAGCGGTTGACCATGCCCATTCTCAGCGCGTCCTCCGCACCGTAGCGGTTGCCGGTGAACAGCATTTCGGCCGCATAGGCCGGCCCGACGAGCTTCACCAGATCGTCGACGCCGCCATAGCCGAATCCGAGACCGAGCTTCGCCGGCGGCGCGCCAAATTGTGCATTGTCAGCGGCAATCCTGAAATCGCAGAGCATGGCGGTCAGTACGCCCGCGCCCAGGCAGTAACCGTGAATCATCGCGATCATCGGTTTCGGGAAATTGCGCATCGCTAGGTTGGCCTGCTCGGAGGCTTCGTCGTACATCCTGCGCGCCTCTTCCGACGACCGCTTCTCGCCGAACTGAGAGATATCCGAGCCGGAGATGAAGGCCTTTTCGCCCGCGCCGGCGATCACCGCGACCCGCACGTCGTCGTCCGCCTCGAAGTCGGTCATGATTCCGGGAATGGCGCGGCGCATGTCGTAGGTCACGGCGTTGTACTTGGCCTGCTGGTCGTAAATCATCCAGCCGATACCGTTCTCCTTGCGGACGTGCATCGTGCCAAGGGCGGCATCGGGTTTCGCATTTTCCGCGGCATCGGCCATGTGGAGTTCCCTTTCGTCAGACCGCGCTCTCGGCGCGGAGTTTCTCGATCGTGGCGGCGTCGTATCCGAGATCGGCTAGAATCTCATCGGTATGTTCGCCCAGTTCGGGCGTCGCAGAGCGGATATCGCGCGGGGCCCGGCTCATGTTGACCGCCTGGCCGACCACGTGCATCTCGCCGTGTGTGGGAGACGTGACCGGCGCGGCAAGGCCCAGGTGCTTAACCTGCGGGTCATCGAACATCTTGTCGATCGTGTGGATGGGTCCGCAGGGCACGCCGCCCTCGTTGAAGAGGTCGATCCACTCGGCACTGTTTCTCGTCTTCGTGTATTCCGAGATTTCGGCGTTCAGCGCGTCGCGGTGCTGTAGCCGCAGCTTTCCCGACGCGTAATTCGGATTGGCCGCGATCTCATCGGCGCCGAGTGCCCGGCAAAGCCGTTCAAAAATGTTCTGGCCGCCGGCGGCGATGTTGAAATGACCGTCGGCACAGGGATAGACCCCTGTCGGGATTGAAGTCGGGTGATTGTTGCCAGCCTGGGGCGGCACCTCGCCGCCGATTAGCCAGCGTGCGGCCTGGAAATCCAGCGTGGAGACCTGCGACTCCAGCAGAGACGTGTGCACCCACTGCCCTTCCCCGGAGACTTCGCGCTCCAGCAGGGCAATCAGGATGCCGATGGCGCAGTAAAGCCCGGACGACAGATCGGCGATCGCCGTCCCCACCCGAACCGGCCCCTGGCCCGGCAGACCAGTGATCGACATGATGCCGCCCAGACCCTGGGCGATCTGGTCAACGCCGGGCCTTTTTTCATACGGTCCGTCCTGCCCGAAGCCGGAAATCGAGCCCAGGATGATGCGCGGATTAATGGCCTTCAACGTCTCGTAATCGATGCCCAGCCTGTATTTCACCTCCGGCCGGTAGTTCTCCACCACGACGTCGGCGCCCTCGACCAGTTTGTAGAAAACCTCGCGACCCGCCTCGTGCTTGAGGTTCAGGGTCATGGAGCGCTTGTTGCGGTGCAGATTCTGGAAATCCGGGCCATTACGGTCGCCGGTTATGCCCTCTTTTATCCCAGCCGACGGCGGCAGCTCGATTTTGATGCAGTCGGCGCCCCAGTCGGCGAGCTGACGGACACAGGTCGGCCCAGCGCGGACACGGGTCAGATCGAGTACCTTGAAACGGCTGAGCGGCAACGGGGCGTCGGACACAGGGCAGCATACCTAGAATGGGCGCAAACCGCAGAGTGAAACCGCGGCGGGGGCAAGTCAACAATCCGGATCCGTCCTGCCCGCATTCGCTTGCCGGGCGTAGCCGGGAGCGGTATAACCTCGCCCGGTCCGGTCGGAGTGTAGCTCAGCCTGGTAGAGCACTGTCTTCGGGAGGCAGGGGCCGGAGGTTCGAATCCTCTCACTCCGACCAGTTTTTCTTTATCTTTCAACCCTTTCCCGGGGGCGGCACATTAAGGCCGCAAGCCAGCGAGCGGCACAACTGTATCGTCCAGCTCAGATGCACACGCAGAGCCTCGAGCGCCCGGGCGCGGCCATAGGTACGGGACGCCGCATACACGGCTTGCCGGATTTCGTTGCCGTTATCCGCCGCACCGGCCTCCAGCAGCTCTAGGCCGTGATCGAAGAAGCCAAGTCCGATGGCCGCCATAGCGGCGTTTATCGCGGTGTCCGCCGTGACGGTGTCCGGTTCGCGAAGAAAAATGAGATCAGCCTGCGTCAACCGACCGCGCGAATAGGGCGGCTGGCCGCGAACGGAAAAGGGATCCCCCGCCCAGGGACGCTTGCGCCAGCGCGCAATATCGACGATGTCGACAGGACAGAAACCATGGTTTTCAAGAAACGCGATCAGATCCCCCGCCAGCGGCTGCGCCATGCGATGGCGCATGAATCCGGCCTCCAGCTTTATCGCTACGACACCTCGGAGCGTCGAAGTACCACCTTTTAGGATGTCAAGTTCCAGTCCTTCCACATCCAGCTTCACAAGGTTTGGCGCCGGAACGCCGAGTTCGACGGTAGCGCGGTCCATCGTCACCGTCGGAATATGAACTCGGCGCTCGATCTCGAAAAGATTTTCAAGGCCATAACGCGCGCCGATCGCCGGATCGTGGGCCAGAAAGGACGCGCCGACCGGATCTCTGGGTATATGCAGAGTCGAACCCGTTTCCGGCCCGCCGAGAGCCGTTTCGAAGAACTTTTCGCTGCGCCACCCACCAGACGGAGACAACGAGTGGAATGCGTCCGGGTCAGGTTCGAAACCAACCGCATCGACTGCAAAGGCAAAGGGCGCAAAGGACGGGTCCATACCGCCACGCGCGCCCACATCCCAGAGGCAGAGCCGGCACTCAGCGAATGCGGGGGCGATTTCCGTACTAGCGAATAGATTGAGTTTCATGATTGACGCATCAGGTAATTCGGCGCATCGGCCGTGTAGCTCGCCATCTTAACCTGTATACAGGGATGACGTCATTTCAGATTCCGGAGCCCCGAATACCGCCCGTCGCGATCGACCGTATCCGTCCAGATTTTCTGCACAACAAGCCGCGCTTTAACAACCTGGTAACATCGGCCGGCGGCAATACGATCTACATATCCGGGCTGGTGGCTTCTACCGCCGACGGCGAACTTGTGAGTGTCGGAGATCTTGGAGCGCAGATGGCCTATATTTTTGACGCCAGGTCTTTGTCTTCGGCTTGCAGCTGGAGCACCGCCCCATAATCATGAAGGCAATGACCGACGAGTTCTATGGCGACATTGGATGGGCTTCCAGCAGCTGCGCAGGGGTTCAGGCCCTGCTAGTCAAAGGTGCGATGGTGGAGATTGACGTCACCGCCGTCGTGGACGATTAAGAGGGATCAATAAGGGAGAACCGAACAATGGCATTTTACGAGTTGCGGCAATACACGGTGCTGGAAGGCCAGATGGACAACTGGCTGAAGGTGATGCAGCAAGAGATTATTCCGTTTCAGGTTTCGAAGGGCATGGTAATCGCAGGCAGTTTCCGCGGCGAGGACGACGATTCGGTCTATGTCTGGATCCGGCGCTTTGAAAGCGAAGCCGAACGCGCACGCCTGTACGACGAAGTATATGGTAGCGATTACTGGAAAGACGACGTCAGCCCACGCCTGACCTCGATGCTGAACCGCGAAGCGATGTTGGTTACCCGCTTGATGCCGACGGAAATGTCGATCCTGCAATAACGTCTTTGGGTGTAAGACTATGACGAACACCAAGGGGCCGTTTCGGGCCGACCACGTTCGCAGTCTGCAGCGGCCGCAATCTCTGCTGGCCGCGCGCGAGGAATTCAAGGGAAGAAAAATCTCTGCCGACGGTCTTCGCGAGCGGGAAAACATTGCCATCGCGGGCGCAGTATGGGGTTGAGACGAGCCAACGCTTTATGGATGTAGCGCCCAGAATTCAGAATTCCCGCCTCGGCATTTTCCTGCTGTGCGCCGGGGTCGCGTTTTTCGGGTTCGGCGAAGCGTGCGTGAAAACGCTGGCCGCGGAATACGATATCCTGCAAGTCGTCTGGGCACGGTATGTGTTTCACGCGCTGGTGTTCCTGGCGATCTTTTCACGGTCGGGAATAATCAGCCAGATGAAAACGTCACGGCCGTTCCTTCACATCGCGCGTTCGATTACGCTCATGATCGGCACGGTCAGTTTCTTCACCGCATTGATATACCTGTCCCTGCCCGAAGCCGTCGCCATCAACTTCGTCGCCCCGCTGCTGGTCACGGCACTGTCGATTCCGTTTCTCGGTGAGAAAGTAGGCCCCCGCCGCTGGGCCGCCATTTTCGTCGGCTTCCTCGGAGTGCTGGTGATCATTCGTCCCGGGCTCGGGGTAATGCACTGGGCCGCTTTCCTGCCGCTGATCACCGCAATCAGTTATGCCGGGTACCAGATCATGACGCGCATCGCGGGTCGCACCGAAGACACCAAGACAAGCCTGTTCTGGACATCCACGGTTGGCGTGATCGTCATGTCATGCATCGTTCCTTTCGTTTGGAAAGCGCCGGACGCGACGGCCTGGGTGATTATGGTCGCCACCGGCGCGGTATTCGGATTCGGACATTATCTGCTGATCCGCGCTTTCGAGGTCGCCGCCGTGTCCACGTTATCACCGTTTCTGTACACCCAGATCATCTGGGTAACCATAATCAGCATCATCGTGTTCGATCAATTTCCCGACCAGTTTTCGATCTTAGGTGCTGCGATCGTGATCGGCAGCGGGCTGTATATCTGGCACCGGGAAACCCTAGAACGGAACGCTACATAATCACCGGCAGGTCATGGGATGGCTGGCGGGCGCCTGCCGCCGCAGCTTCCGGCGCCGCTGCCGCATCCCAGTCATCCGCCTTGTACCGGCCGCCGGTATGCCCATCGGACGCATCAGAACTCAGCCACAATATCGCCGGGTTCATGATATCAGGTGGTAGCGGCACCCGCTGCGACACGCCGGTCACCATTCGTGTATCCGTCGCCCCTCCAGGCAGCAGGACGTTCACCGTAACGCCCTGTTCCGCACTTTCTTTCGCCCAGGCAGCGCTCATTGCTTCCAGCGCCGCCTTCGAAGGTCCGTAGGGCGAATTCATCTCCCGTACCATCGACCGATCGCTGGTCGAGACGTTGACGATCCGCCCGAAGCCCTGCTCGGCCATGTACGCGCCGGCAACCGCGCTCATCTGGAAGGTTCCGATCACGTTCGTCGTCATGGTTTCGGCCCAGCGGGCACGATCGGTTTCCCAGAATGCCACCGGCCCGCCACCGGTGGTTTCGCGGACGTATGCAATCCCGCGCGCCGCATTGTTGACCAGACCCTGCAGGCCGCCAAACTCGGAAATGGCAAACCTAACCGTTCGTTCGCAATCGTCCAGGTCTCGAATATCAGCTTGCAGCGGCACTATATCGCCAGCAAGATCTTCAGCCAGCGAAACAGTATCCCGGAGCGATGCCGCATCCCGGGCCGCGGTCGCAACGACATTCGCACCCCGATCCGCCAATGCCAGTGCCAGATGGCGACCGATGCCTTGCCCGCCGCCAGTGACGATGACGGACCGGCCGGCTAGACACGGATAGGCGTCCGGTCCCTGCGGCCCCTCTGCTGGGGAGTGTTTCACCGGTTAATCCCCGTCGACGTGCTTTCCGGGCACCCAGCCGCTGTCCGAGAGATTGGACAGGCCGAACTCCAGCGGACGCGGTTCCAGGTCGGTCGCCATCGTGTCGTTCCAGCGGTTGAGCCAGCCGAAAAGGCACACGGCAGCTACCAGTTCGACAATCTGATCGTCGTCGAAATATTTGTGCAGTTCCTCCATGTCCTCGTTCGAAACTGCATTCGGGGACGTTCCCGCCCCCTGCGCCATGCGTAGCACGGCGCGCTCGGCATCGTCGAACAGATCGCTGGTCTCATATTCCCAAATCGCTGCGACTTTCTCCGGCGGCACGCCGTCCACCACGCTAGCAGTTTCGGCGGTGTGGGACGAACAGTACATACATCCGGCCGAGCGGCTCGCCATATAGCCCGCCATCCGCTTAAGCGGCAGCGGCGCCTTGCCCGGCACGCCAATCACCTCTCGCGCTAAACGGGTGAAGGCGCGTAGGATGCCAGGAGATCTACCCATGGCAAAAAAGCTGTTGGGGACGAAACCCAGCGCCTGTTCGGCGCGGCTGAAGACGTCCTCGAGACTAGGGGCGTCTTCACGACGGATAGGGGTTACGCGGACCATGGGCATTCTCCGTAGGATCGTTTCGTCCGGCATCATATTGTGGCGCGGCGTCCCGGTCACTGGTAATTGAGAACCACCAACCCGGGATCAAGCCATGACTAAATCCAGCGACCTACCATATTGCTTTCCACCGCACCCTAGCCCGCGCAAACCGTCCTATGCGCTGCCGCCGGGTTCCGTGGACACGCATTTTCATATTTTTGGCCCACCGGAGGTGTTCCCGTGGTCACCGCCGGAAAAACGCGTCTACACCCCGCCCGCAGCGCCACTGTCCCACTATCACCAGCTGATGGAACACGTTGGTATCTCGCGGGGTGTGGTGATCCAGCCGATGGCCCACGGCCATGACAATTCAGTGACCCTGGACGCCATCGCCCGGTCGGACGGGCACCTGATGGGCGTCGCCAAGGTGGACGATACGTTCAGTGACCGCGACCTGGAGACCTTGCATGCAGGGGGCATACGCGGCGTGCGTTTCAACATGATTGCGGAAAGCGGCGGCACCGGAAACCTGGATCTGATCGAAACAGTGGCCGGCCGGGTTCGAGATTTGGGCTGGTCGCTGACCATCCACACTAAGCCGGACGGTCTTTTGGAAAACGCCGACTGGCTGGCCGGGATGCGGTTGCCGACCATTATAGATCATTACGCGCGCGTCGATTTCGGAGACGGAGTAAATCAGCCTGCCTTCCAAAGGCTGGTCGATCTGCTGCGGGATAATGCCCATATCTGGGCCAAGATTTCCTGTATCGAGCGCTGTTCATCCACTGGACCGCCATATGCAGATGCACCGTTATTCGCACAGGCGCTGGTCGCCGCCGCGCCCGATCGCATTTTGTGGGGCACGGACTGGCCCCATTCACAGCGTTACAGCATCGGCGACCAATGCGATACCGGCGAACTGGTCGATACTATCCCGCAGCTTGTGCCCGACGAAAACGACCGGCATCGGATCCTTGTGGAAAACCCACTTCGGCTGTTCGATTTCAAAGGCTAGACGTGTTTGTGTAACGGAACTTCGGTCCGTTTTTAGCAACGCTGCTGCGAATGCCGTCCAACAATGTGCGGCGCGTGACCAACGATCACGGCAACGGCAAAGAACTGCCGTTCTGGGATGCGGGCGTCACGCTGAACTCTGAATATTCACCCGACCCCATTTCGCAGGCGATGGCCCCGGCCCCCTATATGGCGATGGCCCCGGCCCCCTATATCCGGTGTGACGAAGAACCAGCTGCCTGCGCCGCGTCGGGCCTAGCGCAGGATTTCAACATTGAAATTCCAGGCGATGGAAATTCGTTCTCCGTCGCCGTGATACGGATTCACGTAGTGGTACAACCACGCGGGAAAGACCATCAGTAACCCGGGTTCGGGCCGAACGATCTCCTTGCCGCCATGAATGTTCCCACCGCGCGGGTCCATGAATTCGAAATTGCCGTTGCCTGGAGGCTCGGAAAACGGCTCTCCGGAGGCGACGTAATATACAGCCGACCATATCGCGCCCGGATGGTTGTGCGGCTTGTTGTACCCGCCGTCGCGAAGGACGTTCGCCCACGACCCGCCATAGGCATCAGCCTTAACTTCATCTCCCTGCTGCAGCGGAACGATCGCCGCCGTCAGTTCCTGAACGGCATTCTTTACCCAGGCGCAAAGGTCTCGAATTTCCGGGTTCGGCCAATCCCACAGATCGGCAGTGGAATGCCATCCCCCGACGTTGCTGTGATGAACGCCCGGGTCAGCCTTTTCCCGCTCGAGTACAATTTTTCGAATACGTCGGTTTTTCGATTTCGCATCCGGCATATGCCGCCGCATTAGTGTCGTCGGAAACAGTGTCGACAGTTCTTCCGGCGCACAGCGCGGCGGCATGCCGTTCACAGCGGCGTTTGGAACTCGCTCATACATCTTTTCTGTATACCGCCAAATATCTGGATCGCACAACTAACGACCTGTTCCCATCATCAATACGGCTTCCAGACCAAGTGACCGTCCCGAAAAATCTTGTCGAACGAGCCGCTATCCGACATCGGGCGCCAAGAGTTCGCTACATGTGTCAGCGCCGGCGAGTTCCGTGCCAGTCCGGGACTGCAGCTCATCAAACGACACGCCGGCGACTTTTTCGCGAACGTTGGGACCGCCTTCCAGGATATCGATCACGGCGATATCGGTAAAAACTGTGTTGACCACACCAGCCCCGGTCAACGGGTAGGAGCAATCGTCAACGATCTTGAAATCGCCCTTCTTGGTGTTGTGATCCGTCATCACCAGCACCTTCCGCGCGCCGACCGCTAAATCCATTGCGCCACCCACCGCCGGTACTGCATCCGGGCCACCCGTCGACCAGTTGGCGAGATCGCCAACGGCTGAAACCTGAAAGGCCCCCAGAACGCATACATCGATATGCCCACCGCGGATCATACCGAACGAGTCCGCATGGTGAAAAAAAGCGCCGCCGGGCAGCATCGTGACTGGTTTCTTGCCCGCATTGATCAAGTCGTAATCCACTTTGTTGGCTCTCGGTTCACACCCCATGCCTAGAATGCCGTTTTCGCTGTGGAACACGATCTCGCGATCGTCAGGAATATAGTTAGCGACCAGTTCGGGCATCCCGATCCCGAGATTCACATAGTTGCCGTCCTCGATATCCTGGGCCAGCCGCCAGGCCACCTGGCGGCGGCTGAGTTTGTCGGTCATTCGGCGCCTCCCGCGGGGTAATGCACATCGTTTTCGATCATTTCCCGCTCGCTTCCCGGATTTGCGACCTCGACAACTCGGTCGACGTAAATCCCGGGCGTGACAACCTGTTCGGGAGGAATTTCACCTAGGTCCACGATCTGCCGCGCCTGTACGATGGTAGTCTTCGCCGCCGTGCACATAATCGGGCCAAAATTCCGTGCAGCGAGGCGGTAGGTTAGATTGCCCCAGCGGTCGGCAAGATTGGCTTTGACCAAGGCCACGTCGGCATAGAGCGGATCCTCGAGAACGTATTCTTCGCCGTTGTAGATACGGCGTTCCTTGCCGTCGGCCAACGGCGTGCCGATCGTCGTCCTCGTGTAGAAACCGCCGATCCCGGCACCGGCCGCGCGGATGCGCTCGGCTAACGTGCCCTGCGGCACCACCTCCAGCTCAATCCGGCCTCCGACGTACATGGTGTCGAAAACCTCCGAATGGGACGATCGGGGGAAAGAGCAGATCATTTTGCGTACCTGCCCGGATTCTAGCAGCGCCGCGAGCCCGACATGACCGTTGCCAGCATTGTTGTTAACCAGCGTCAGGTCGCGCGCACCGTGATCGATCAGTGCGTGCACTAGTTCGGTCGGATTTCCGGATTCGCCGAATCCGCTGATTAGGACGACGGCGCCGTCTTCTATCACGGAAACGCTCTCCGCGAGATTTTCGATTATCTTATCTATCATGTGCTCAATCTAGGCTAGGCCGCAGCACAGGATCAAATACCACGATAAGAGAACGCACGTCCTAGATCGGAAAGCTATGCACGACGCTAAACATTTGAAATTGGGACGTGCCGCCAAAGAAGGCACCGAATTGGCTGTTATAAAAACCGCGATCGCCGGCGCGGAAACAGCGTGGGAAACCGCGAATAGAACTTTAAACACCGCCAGAAAGACCTTGAAGGTTATGCCGGTGGACGTCACGCCCGAAATCGTCACGCTGAACACAGAGCTGAGCATTGGAGAAGCCGGCTTGAAGACGGCGCAAGGCATTCTGGAAGTGGCGCGCGGCGCGAACAAAGGCGTCGAAGTGACTGTCAAGGCGATCCGCAGCGGCCAGACCGCGCTGCAGATCAAAAAGCGTAGCGCCATTGATAGGCTCAGAGGCATCGCATCGCTGAAAAACGAGTTCAACAGGCTCGTAGAGGGAATCGGCGAGAAGTCCTGAAGGCATTTAAGAAATAGGCCCGGCAGCGGCACCGCGTTTCCGACCCCTAAACTCGGGAAGGGATTGACGGTAACCGGACCTGCGCACAGGATTGGTCCATGCCCGCACTCTGCCGCATCTGCCTGACTGAGACTCCGCATCCGCCAGACGTCTGCGATGGCTGCGGCGGAGAGACTATCGTCGGCCATGCCGAGCTGAACGATCTGTCCACCGCACATATCGACTGCGATTCGTTTTATGCCAGTGTTGAAAAACGCGACAACCCGGAGCTGGCTGACAAGCCGGTGCTGGTCGGTGGCCGCAATCGGGGCGTTGTGATGGCTGCTTGCTACGTGGCGCGCCAATACGGCGTGCATTCCGCCATGCCGATGTTCAAGGCACTCAAAGCCTGCCCAGAGGCAGTGGTGATCCGTCCAGATATGAAAAAATATGGTGTCGTCGGGATGGCTGTCCGCGAGATGATGCGGAACGTCACCCCGCTGGTGGAGCCGATCTCCATCGATGAAGCTTTTCTCGATCTGTCGGGAACCGAGCGCCTTCACGGCGCCAGCCCGGCCAAAACCCTCGCCCGCCTGGCGGCCGACATCCGCGCGGAACACGGTATCACGGTGACGGTAGGACTGAGCCACAACAAGTTTCTGGCCAAGCTTGCCTCTGGCCTCAACAAGCCGCACGGATTTACCGTCATCGGCAAGCAGGAGACAGTATCGTTTCTGGCGGAACAGCCGGTCTCCAGCATCTGGGGGGTCGGCAAGGTGTTCCAGAAGCGTCTGGAACGGGATGGCATCACACAGATCGGACAACTACAGGGTTACGACGAAACCGAACTCGCGCGCCGCTTCGGCGAGATGGGCAGCCGCCTCGCTCGGCTCTCCCACGGTCGCGACAATCGCAGGGTCGTCCCGGGAAGCGGCCGCAAGAGTCTGTCGAGCGAAACCACATTCAGTGAGGATATTACGGACGTCGTTAAACTTAAGCGTGTTCTCTGGCGCCAGACTGAGAAGGTGTCTGCCGGACTGAAGAGAGAAAATATCGGCGGGCGGACCGTCACCCTAAAACTGAAAAACGCTCGGTTTGCTATCCGCACCCGGTCGCGCACCCTACTCCATCCTACCCAGCTCGCAGACGTCATCTTTGCTACCGCAGCGCCTTTGCTGGAGAAAGAGGCGGACGGTACGGCATACCGGCTGTTAGGCGTCGGTTTATCGGTGTTAGAGCCTGCGGATCATTGCGACCCGATCGATCTGGCAGATCCCGACGCGCAGCGCCGAAAACAAGTGGAAACAGCGGTGGACGATCTCCGCGCACGGTTCGGCCGCGGCGCGATCGGCAAAGGCAGAATTCTGAAAGGCTGAAAGGTGGAAAAGCTGCGCTGTGCATCAGTCCGACGCTTAGAAGCACCCGGAATGGATTTACGCCAGCTTGGCCATCAGATATTCGATGTTGTCGTCGCCCATAGCTTAGTCTGGATCCTCAAAATTGGTGATGATCCATTCGATCATGCGGGGCGAAACGCGCCTGACGTAATTTCGCAGGGTTATTTTCACTAAACACATTGACGCGCCCTGAAACTAGTTGGGTCACTTCTTGAAGGTGTGATCCGATCGTACTGCAAGTCATTGAATTCATAGTTTGACCTGCTGTTACGTGGCACTTACATGATAGGTAGAGGTGAAAATCAATATAGGAACTACGATGAAAAAGCCCGTTTCGGCCTTCGCAGCAACAGCGATTATTTTATTTGTTTCAATCGGTTATGCTAATGCCGCGGATATTAAGAAAGGAAAAAGGGTCTTTAATAAGTGTAAGGCCTGTCATTCGCTCGTCGAAAACAAAAACCGGATCGGCCCCAGCCTCCACGGTATCTTCGGCCGCACGGCGGGAACCACCCCGAAATACAAGTTTTCCAAGGCGATGAAAAAGGCCGGTGCGGGCGGTCTGGTATGGAATGAAGAGACACTGGCAAAATACCTCGTTAAGCCACGCGCCTTCGTCAAAGGCACCAAAATGGTCTTCGCGGGCATAAAAAAGACCAAGGATATGGAAAATCTGATAGCTTTTCTGAAGAAAGCTTCGAAATAGGGATCTATCCCCTCGCGGCCGGTCTGGCCTCAACCGCCGCAATCTGGCCGGGGATAGACACGTCAACAAGCGCCATGATCTCGAAACCCGGCTCTCCTTGGGCATTGCAGCCATCCTTCTCCGCAGCCCAGTTCTTCAACCGGGCCTATCGGGCGTAGATCAGCTCCACGACCTGCAAATGAGACAGTTGCAGGGCAGTCGCGGCGCGTGACAAACCCGCAGTGCAACGTTGCGTCCGAACCCGCAGAAATCCCATCGGTGAGGCGGTCTATCGAACCACCAGGACCGATTTCTGTGAATGCCGCACGACGCGGGCGGCATTCGGGCCGAGCAGATAGTCCTGCAGTTCGGGCCGGTGAGACCCCATGATGATCAGATCGGCACCGATATCCTCCGCCGTGTCGATAATCGCCTTGTAGATGGTTCCGTCGGCGACGATGTGCCGCACCTTGATTTCCTCGGGCACGCGGTCGGCGACAAATTTATGTAGCACGTCCTTCGCGTTATCCATCAGCTTGTCCTCGTGATCGTCAGGGAAGAACTGAGCCACCATCGGAGAACGGAAATCCGGCATCACCGTCATCACGTGCAGGTTAGAGCCGAACGCCTCGCAATATTCGATCGCCGCAGGCAAAGCCTTTGCCCACGAACTTTCGTTCCCCAGATCGACCGGCAAAAGAATGTCGGTATACATGTTCCTCTCCTTCTCCTAGGCCGCTGTCGGTTGCGCGGAAGGATCTTTGCGCCGACGCCGCTACAGCATCCAGTTCAGCGCCAAAAGCATAATAGCCAGGATAGCTCTGGCGTCGGGTGATAGTATGGCCTCTATCGGGCTCACCTTTCTCTGCGAAATACTGTCGCGCCATTTTGAGCGCGCTTTCTGCACCCTCCCAACCGCCTGACGTCAAATAGACGCGCGACAGATCGCACGGAGCGATCGTCGTAAGCCGATCCGCCAGTTCTTCGGCAACTTATGACGTTCAGAAGGCCGTGTGGGCGAACAGAATTCGGTCCAGCAGCAAGAAAGGCGCGTTTGACTTCTTCGTCAGAGTGCCACCGGGCAAGGTACCGGAGCGCCGCCACAAGCATCGGGATACTCGTTGCCGTATTTCTCGTAGACATGCATGCCATCACGCCTAGGAACCACCGACAGCGTCTATTTCGGGAACCGATCAAAAACGTGATGCATGTCAGAAGTCCGTTGGCGCGAAGGGGTGGTTTGGGTAGGATGCCACGCCGCATCCGTCTCACCAAGAGCCAATCAGGACGCGCTATGAATTTGAAAGACCATATCCGTTCGATCCCGGATTTTCCAATGCCGGGTATTCTTTTCTATGACATCTCCACGCTGCTGCAACATGCAGAAGCCTGGCAGACGACCGTGGATCGCCTGACCGAGGAGATCGGGCCTTATAAGCCTGACCGCCTTATCGGAATTGAATCGCGAGGTTTCTTGGTAGCAGCGCCACTGGCTTTGCGGCTTGGGATTGGGTTCACGATGGTTCGGAAGCGAGGCAAGCTCCCGGGTGAGACCATCGCGCATACCTACGACCTCGAATACGGCACCGACACCATAGAAATCCAGTCCGACGCACTGCACCACGGGCAAAAAGTGGTTTTGATGGACGATCTGCTGGCGACGGGTGGTACCGCCGCAGCAGCCGTCGAGCTAGTTCGCAGCGTAAGGGCTGACGTCGTGGCGTCTGCATTTATCGTCGAACTGAATTTCTTGCGGGGGCGCGACCGTCTCGACGTGCCCATCCACTCGCTTATCGGCTTCGACCAATAGGCCTACCGCTCTGGCGGTACTGCCGCGAATTCAGAATCTCTCAAGCAGAACTTTCCTTCCGGATCTTGCCATAACTCGCCGCTTTCATGCAGCATGCCAATGGCGCGGGTCACTGCCTGAAAGCCGTGAGCAACGAACCTCTCGCACAGATCGGCGAAATAGAGTGGCTCTTCCGTGATCAGAGCATGGATCTGCTCCGCCAGTTGTTCCGGCGGAATTTCTCGGATGGGCTGCGCTGGACGATCCGAACCGCCGATGAAATCATCGAGCTTGACCTCGTCTGCATACGCATAGGCGATACGGTGGAACCGCTCGCGCGGCACGTTATCCGGGATCGTCGCATCGATGCCCATCTTCGCCGTGGTCGGCACGCGGGAATACGGCCCCGGAGGCGGCAGGCTGGGGTCGAGCGGTTTGGACCTTGCGCCGGAAATGATCACCACGTCCCGGTCGGCTTGGACCCGGGTTGCAACCGCCCATTCCACATCGACGTGATCGAATACGTCGATATCGTGATCGACCACAGTGACGTGCTTCATGTCCGCCACCGACAACGCGGCGGTGATGGCATTCTTGCCGTCGCCCGGCAACGGCTTGATCGCGACGATCGCATGCCAGTGGCAACACCCGCCCGGGGTGATGTTGACGGCGGTGACGTTGACGCCAGCCTCGTCGAGCACGCGTCGCACGTTGGCCTCATAAATCGGGCCTGACGGCCAGATGTTTTCCCACGGCATGTGCAGTGCGTAGTACACGGGATTCTTTCGCATAGAGACCGCCTTGATCCGCACATGCGGATTCCAGTGCAGTCCACCCATCAGACGGGTGAATTCGCCGAAGCGGCCTTCCGGCTGGGTCCAGCCAGTGGGAAGGATTTCCGCTTCCAGCACGATTTCGGCATCAGCAATGCACGGCATGTCTATTGTCTGACACTGGGTCAGTGGCACGCCCTTGCCGCGCATGCCGCCGGCGATGCCAAGCTCGCTGACGCCGGCGCGGGCCTTGTACGTCGAACAGATCAGCTCGAAAGGATGGGTACCGATATTGATCGAGATCGGCAGCGGTTCTCCCTTTTCATACGCCTTGGCGGCATAGCGATGGAGATTGTTGGGGGTAACGATATCGATCCCGGTCAGGTTCTTTTCCTTGACCAGAAACCGGTAAACGCCGGCATTTATGGCCGAGTTCTCGTCCTCGTCGGGATCGCGGGACAAGGTGATCCCTGCGGTAATCATGGGCCCTCCGTCAAGCACGGAAAATAACGGCACCGGCATCGAATACAGGTCGACGTCGTCGCCTTCCAGGTAGACTTCCCGTGCAGGACCAGTATTCACGAATTCGGGCTCTATCGGCCGATCCAAGCCGTCCCGCAGGCGCCCTTCGATATCGGAGAACTCGCAACCGGCGGCGATTGCTAGACGTTCTCGGCTGTTTGTAACTCCGGATATTACGGGCATGTCGTAGCCTATGACGCTGGTAAACATCAGCGCCTTGTCTGACTGATCGACAAGTGCTGCGATATGCCGGATATCGACGGGTTTTTCGATTTCGATCAATTCATCCGCCGCACGCAGCTCGTCTATTAGTTCGCGAAAGTCTTCGGCCATTTTTCCATTGTCCCGTTTATTGATCTATGTGACGGGAACCATACAAGATTAGGGTCATCGTCGGAACACAGGCGCCTGAAGGCGCACTTAACCCTGTCTGCGAGAGAGTTTTATGAGGGCTGCCGACGCGCTGAGCACCGCCGCCATCAAAAACAGTGCGGAAAGCAGAACCAGTTCCGCGAGACGAAAGGGCGTTAAGTCCAGAATCTGTGCTGTCCTTACGCTCATTTCGTGTCATCTCCTTATTGATTGCTCGCTGCCTGTCGATTATCAGATGTAGGATTGTCGCGTTCTTAACAACACAGGTTCAAGCGGATGTCATCTGTGGATAATAGAATGTGATTTCCCGGCGGCGGCATA
Organism: Alphaproteobacteria bacterium UBA7314; assembly: GCA_002471575.1. Taxonomy (GTDB): domain Bacteria; phylum Pseudomonadota; class Alphaproteobacteria; order MPNO01; family UBA830; genus UBA830. Next base: position 235,530 of record DKQG01000029.1, read on the forward strand.
ATCAAGCCCACGCCAACAAGGATCTTCGAAAAGATGACCTCCATTTCCCCGACGATCACGGGTCGCGAAATCCACGCCATCAGCCTTGTCGGGTTCGGCCACTTCCTGAGCCACTTTTACATGTTTGGGCTGACGCCGCTGTTCGTGGTGATCGGTGCCGAATTCGAAGTGTCATATCTGCAGCTTGGTGGAATTCTGACGGCCTACAACATTGCGTCGGGCGTTCTTCAGACGCCGATGGGAGTCCTGGTGGATAAATTCGGCGCGCGCCGGGTGCTGATCGGCGGCCTTTTCGTCACGTCATCTGCTTTTGCCCTTTCCGGTTTCACATCGTCATACTGGGAATTACTGGTCCTGTTTTTCATTGCCGGCGCGGGCAATAGCGTCTTCCATCCCGCCGACTACGTGATCCTGACAGCCTCAGTGGACGATTCGCGCCACGGACGGGCCTATTCGATGCATTCTTTCGGCGGCTCGCTGGGTACAGCGGCGGGTCCCGCCGTGATGGCGGCCCTTATGACGATGACAGACTGGCGTACCGCGCTGGTGATCTCGGGCGCAGTCGGTATCTGTCTGTGCCTAGTCTTCGTGTTTTCCGGCGACGCCCTGCGAGAGGACGCGGCGGCCAAGCAGAAGACCAAATCGGAGACGCCGCTGCGGTCGATGATCAATCGGGGGGTCATACTGCTGTTCCTGTTCTACGTTCTGACCTCGTCCGCCAATATCGGCCTGACCGCCTTCGCGCCGATCTATCTGCCAGCGCTATACGGCGTCACGGTGGAAACCGCAGCGTATATCTTGTCGGTGCTGCTGTTCAGCAATGCGTTGGGTACACTGTTCGGGGGCTGGCTCGCCGACAAAACACCACGGCACGACCTGGTATTAGTGGTTTCATTTTCCATATACGCCACATTGCTGGCGATTGTGGGAACCGCCCTGCTTCCGGTCTTCCTAGTTGTGGGCGCCTTCATGTTGGGTGGCTTCGTGCGCGGCATCGTCAATCCGTCACGCGACATGATGGTACGGGAGGTCGCGCCGGCCGGCGCGCTGGGCACCGTGTTCGCATTCGTCAGTACAGGTTTCAACGTTGGCCAGGGTATTGCTCCGCTGGCCTATGGCGCGCTGCTGGACGGCGAATTGACCAACGAATTGCTGTATCTGTCGGCGGCCTTCATGGTGGCGTCGATCCTGCTATTGCTGTTTTCCCGCAACCGGTCGCTATAGAGGCGCTTACACACCTGCCCGGCATGCGATGCGATCCATTCATAGGCTGTCCGGCGTCTACAGAACCTATGGCGATACGGTCACGCTTGCCTTAACCGATATCGAAATTCCGGATGAAAAAATCATCGTCCTGCGTGGGCCCAGCAGATGCGGAAAATCCACGCTGGTGCGCATCATCAACGGGCTGATCGCGACCGATAGTGGGGAGGTCGAAGTCAGCGGCGAAGCGATCACACCTGACACCGCTCGAAGGCTGCGCCGCCGCATGGAATGCGTTATCCTGGGAGGCGGCCTGTTCCCGCATATGACGGCGTCGCGCAACCTGACGCTCATGGCCCGCCGGCCGTCGTTGCTCTGTTACTGCGCAGCCTTTTTGCCGATCGTGTGGAACACACAGGAGGGATTGCTCGGCATCAATCCGGCGATCATCGAATCCGCCCGCGACATGGTACCGGCCGAGGGCGTGAAGCTGCTTTAGGTGGAATTGCCGCTAGCGACGAGATCGATCATGGCGGGAGCTAGACATGGGCGGTCATAAACTCGGCCCCGCCGCGTTGGGCACCCTGGTCGGGGGCGGGTGCCCGCGGGCAGCAGGTCTTTACGGGCGTCCGTCTGGACGACACGACTCTAATTCTGGAAGGCGTTATAGACGCCGCCGTTATGGCCTTGGCGACGCAGGGATTATTCGAACTCGCAGACCGGGCCCTTGTTCTGCGGCGTGTCCGCGGCTAGGCGCACCCTACCCTGTTTCCGCCTTGCGCAGGCGTATCTTAAAGATTTCGCCGACCTGCTCGATATTGACGAGTGAATGCCCGGTTTCCCGGCAAAACGCCTCGAAATCTGCGGGTGCCGCTGTGTCGGTCGCGAATACATCCAGCAACTTGCCGGCGTCGACATCCTTCAGCATCTTCCGCGCGCGCAACACAGGCAACGGACAGCGCAACCCGGTTGCATCCAGAATCGTCAGATCATCAGACATTCGCGCTCAGTGCGTCGGAATGAGAATCTGATAGATCGCCGCCGAGACCTCGTCCTCCATCGGGAAATAATACATGCCGCGGAACCAAAAGCTGTATTAAGAAACCGGGCGTAATCACCCGGAATGCCGGTATCAGCGGATTGGTTGAACGCACGAAGAATTTCATTAAGAAGAAGCTCGAGTTTTCCGGCGGGAAGATGTGCTTTGAAACGCGGCCGACCAGCGTCCACATGACCAGAGCCAAAATATAATAAATCGCGATCACCCAATTCGGGAATGTCGCGGCAGAATTTTCCATGACCGGCTTTATACGAAAAACTGGGGCGGAAATACATCCGAACCCGGCTTGCGACATTTCGGTTCAAACTAAGTGAGCCGGATCGAGGATCGTCTTACCCAAAGGCTCGCGGATTTCGTTCACCATCGTTTGCGTTTCCGCGTCCAGCTCCGGTGTCACCAGGCTGACAGGCACGCCGATCATGACGAAGCGCAGATGATCGATGTCTCACAACGGCACCCCGCCGGCCCAAGGGTAAAACAGCGAGGCTTTCCCGGCGACAAAGCCGCAGATCAGGCCGCCGCGTGGTCCCGGGATCTGTTTTCATCGGAGGGAAAAACGCTGGCTGGGGCGGCAGGGATCGAACCTGCGAATCACGGGATCAAAACCCGTTGCCTTACCACTTGGCTACGCCCCAATCCAGCGCGACGAGAACATATCGGATCACATGCCCTCTATGCAACGCTCGCTTGCGGATATTTGAAAACGAAAGTCCCCCGCAGCCATCTCTCAGGAGCCGAATCAACCGACCGAACAACCGAAACTGCGAAATCTGCCGCCCCGGCTTCCGGCGCGGGCGTTTAAAACACGCTAAGCCATCGGGGTGGCCGTTCTTTCACCCCTGCTCGCCAGAAGCCTAGGGCTGCTTGTAAAGATGTCATCAATGGACGCACCTATCCCTTCCCGGACGGCCGCCGAAAGGCTGGACCGGGCGCCAGCATCCTGATCGGCATAGCTCAAACCGCCTTCCGTCCCGGACGAGGTCAGCACCATCCCCAAACTTGCGAACTCCGGCAATGCGAGGGCGCAGCACGACCTTGGCATGTTGTACCTCTCCGGTCATCACTTTCCGAAGGATCCGGCGCGGGCCGCCTTCTGGTTTGAAATGGCGGCCATCAGGAAGCTGGCCAACGTACAGTTCAACTTCAGCGTTCTCCATCAGCGCGGCGAGGGCGTCACCAAAAACGACCGGGTGGCTTTTACTGAAGCGCGGCCGAACAGGGTATTGCGCGGGCCCAGCACAATCATACGACCGCCTATGCCAACGGTCTGGGGACCAACGTCAGCTATACCGGCGCGTTCAAATGGATGACTAGGGCCACCGAAGCGGGACTGAGCGCGTCGCAATACAGCCTTGCATCATAGTACGAGCTTGGGTTCGCGTTGAGTGAGCCGGAGCCGGAATTGGCGCGTGAATGCTCTGAGCGCACCGCATCGAAAATCGCCTGGCGGCACGCGCCTCAGCGGAGCCGAGGAACGTGTCCTCTTGGCCTGTCGAAAATCAGGAGATTATGGAAATTCAGTCGCTTCCGGATACGATGAATTTCAATTCGGGCGTAGTCGACGGCAGCCTTGGGTGCCGCCCCCTCGGCGCGATAAAGCTCTATCAGCAATTTGGGGGCTGGAGACGGACTGGAAAACCAGGCAGGCGCTGCTCAAAGATCTGCGCGCCGTCCTGGCAACGATGTCCGGAAAAAAGTGGCCACTGGAAAATTTCAGCCAGTCTGAATTTCTACCCGATGTTCACGGAAACGAGTCGCCGTACACCACCAGTCAGGGTGCCGCGCGCGGATGGAAGCCACTGCAGCCTCGGCCGTCGCGGAGTCGGCGAACAGACCGAAGCACGTACCGCCACTGCCCGACAAGCGAGCCAGTGCACATCCATCGGATCTGGTCAGTTCTGTCAGCGCGTCGTCGATGATCGGCGACACGGTGCAGGCGGCAGCTGAAAGGTCGTTGGCACAGTCCTGGAGCGCAGCGACGAAGGTATCGAAACCGACTGGCCTCGACCAAGCGGCACTGTCTGAAAAAATTTCTTCTCGCGCAGCGAATACGGAAGGCGTCGCAACAGCCTCTCCGCCGTTCACCAGCACGACCGCGCAGGGCGGAAACGGATCGACCGGGGTCACAGTCTCCCCAATACCGGTCATACGGCAGCTTGCGCCCGCGATGCAGACAGGTACATCGGCTCCGACAGACAACCCTATCTCCGAAAGCCGCGCATCGTCGAGATCGAGACACCAAAGCCGCGACAGGATACGCAGCGCAGCCGCTGCGTCCGCCGAACCGCCGCCAATTCCAGAGGACACCGGCAGGTTTTTCGTAAGGGTCAACACTGCACCAGCACGGATCCCGGACGCATCCCGCAGCAATCGCGCTGCCCGAAGGATCAAATTATCGGTATCGCTACCGTCCAGCCCCGAGGCAAAAGGTCCGTTGATGCGCAGCGTCAGATCGTCGCCGGGTTCGGCGACCAGGCGATCACCTAATTCCGTGAAGCCCACCAAACTGTCCAGCAGATGGTAACCGTCTTCGCGGCGCCCGTTGACGTGAAGGAAGAGGTTGATCTTAGCCGGAGCGTCGAGGGTGATGCGGTGATCGTTTTCCGGCACGCGGGTTCAGCTATCTTTTTCGCCGCTGTCAGACATCTTCAGACCGCGGAGCAACTTGTCTTCGATGGCGGAAATCTGGTCGTCATCTGGTTTGAGTATCAACGCCCGCTGCCATTGAAAGCGCGCTTCGGTGTAACGTCCGACTCGCCAGTATGCATCGCCCAGGTGGTCGTTGATTATGGGGTCGTTCGGACGCAGCTCCACTGCCCGTTCCAAGTTCCCCACAGCGCCCTCAAAATCCCTTAGTCGGTAGAGCACCCAGCCCAGGCTGTCGACGATGTATCCGTCGTTCGGGCGTAGTTTGACTGCGCGTTCGATCATCTTGCGCGCTTGATCCAAGTTTATCCCCTGGTCCACCCAAGAATATCCGAGATAGTTGAGAACGTAGGGCTGATCCGGATTGAGTTCTAGGGCGCGCATGAAATCGCGCTCGGCGCGTTCCCACTGTTTCGAGCGTTCGAGCGAGATGCCGCGCGAATAAAGGATCGACCAGTGTCGCTTCTCAAGCACGGGTAGCAATTCGATCGCGCGGTCGTAAGCAGCAACTGAATCCGCGAACCGCTTGTTGGACCGCAGCAGATCTCCGAGGCTGACCAGTGGTTCCGCCCGCTTGTCATCTTCTTTAGTCAGGACCCGCAGAAGATTGATCGCGTCTTCGTCGCGATCCAGCGCTTCCAAGTTACCGGCTACCCGAAGGCGGGCGGACCAGTAAAACGGCGACATCTGATCGATTTGCCGGTAGATGGCGATCGCGTCTTCGTTACGGGTCATCGTCTCCAGAATGCCGGCAACCAGCATCCGCGCCAAGTCGAAATCCTTACGTAAATGCAGCGCCAGCTGTCCACAGATCAGCGCAAGCTGCGCCGAATTCTGCTGGGTCATCATGCCGGCGATGTTGAAGAGTGCTTCGGCGATCCCCTCGGCCGGGGTCGAGACCAGCAGATCAGGCTTCACCCCCTTGTCAAGCCGCGCAATCGCCGGCCCCAGAACGACCGAATCCGGGTTTTCAGTCAAGTAGGTGTCGTAAAGCAGCCGTGCCTGTTCGGTTTTTCCGGAGCGTTCGAGGTGATGTCCGTAACCTTGGACGACACGCAGGGTCGATCGGCGAACGTTCTTGGCGGCCAGCTTATAGTGCTTTTCCGCGTCCGCGGTATGACCCACGACATCGGACAGCAGCGCCGCGTGCAGTTCGTAGAGAATGCGCAGGCCGGACTGGTTTTTTAGCGGCGACAAAGCCTCTAGCGGATTCGTGTCACCGGATTTCCCGACTGTGACCCACGAAGCTACCAACGGCTTGATGAAACCTGTAAAACCGCTATCAGGAAAACCGGCCAGCAATTTGTCTGCGGCTGCCAGGTCGTCTCTCTCAACCGCGTCGACCAGAAGAATGAGCTTGGGGATTGCCTCCGTTTTCTCGCGTTTGACAATCTCGCGTGCCATGGGCACGGCCGCAGAAATGTCCCCATCCGCCAGGCGCGCCAGGAAGGTGTTTCGGAGTAGCGGCGTATTTTCCGGGCTTACTTTCAGGGCCTTGCCCAAAAAGCTGGAGGCGCTGCCGAAGTCGCGGTTTATCTGCGCCTGCCGGCCAGCAAGATAGTTACCCGAGGGTGAAGCGGTCGTTTTAACTTCCGCCGCAGTTTGCAAGACCGGCTCATTTTCATCGGGCGTGCACGCTACCAGCACCGTGATGGCAGCGACGGCGGTTATTGCTAATATGGGCGACCTGCTGCGCATTTTGCGCCCGCTCCGTTCTTTTCAGGTATAAGCACTTGGCGGTCAGTGTCGGCGAAAACCACGAATAAAGAGGTTCAGCCGGACACAAACAGCCGTTTCAACGATTGTTAGAAAGAATATAGGACGAACCTGCGAACAGTTAAACGCCAATGACCCGAATTTGAACGCCGAAGCGCTTCCACGGCGTTTTGCTACATATTTGGGTAATTTGGCCCGCCGCCACCCTCTGGAACGACCCAGTTGATATTCTGGCTCGGGTCTTTGATATCGCAGGTCTTGCAGTGAACGCAATTCTGCGCGTTGATCTGAAGTTTCGGGTTGGATCCGTCGTCCTCTGCTACGATTTCGTAGACCCCAGCCGGGCAGTACCGCTGTTCCGGCGCGTCATATTCGGCCAGGTTCACGGAGATCGGGACGTTTTCGTCCTCCAGCATCAGGTGCGCCGGCTGATTTTCTTCGTGATTGGTATTCGAAATGAAAACCGAGGAGAGACGGTCAAACGATACTTCGCCGTCGGGTTTCGGGTATTCGATTTTAGGCGCATCAGCCGCCTTTTTTAGGGCCCTATGGTCGTCATGGTGCTTCATCGTCCAGGGTGCCCGCCCGCGCAGCAGATAAGTGTCGATGGCCGAGTAAACAAGGCCGCCCCACATTCCCCACTTGAACGACGGGCGGATATTCCGGACGCGACGCAGCTCTTCCCAGATCCAGCTCTTTTTGATTGCGGCTTCGTAGGATGCCGCTTCGGCTTGTTCGGCCTCGCCTGTCAGGGCATCGAAAACGGCCTCAGCCGCCAGCATGCCGGATTTCATCGCCATATGGCTGCCCTTGATCTTGGGCACGTTCAGGAACCCGGCTGTACAGCCAATCAGCACACCGCCGGGAAATGAAAGTTTGGGCACCGACTGGTACCCGCCTTCGTTGATCGCGCGGGCCCCGTACGCGATCCGCCGACCTCCATCGAAGGTGGGCCGGACTTTCGGATGGGTTTTGAAACGCTGGAATTCGTCAAACGGGCTGAGATGGGGATTGGTGTAGTCGAGCCCGATCACGAACCCAACCGAGACCTGGTTGTCTTCGAGATGGTAAAGGAAAGACCCCCCGTAGGTGCCCGTATCCAGTGGCCAGCCGATCGTGTGAACAACACTTCCGGGATTATGTTTGTCGGGGTCGATTTCCCAAAGCTCCTTGATACCGATCCCGTATGTCTGCGGACCGACGCCTTCGCGGAGATTGTATTTTTCGAACAGCGTCTTAGTCAGCGAGCCGTGGCAACCTTCCGCGAATATAGTCTGTTTCGCATGAAGCTCGAAGCCGGGCTGGTAATTCGCCATCTGTTCGCCGTTCTTGCCGATCCCCATGTCGCCGGTGGCAACGCCGTTCACCTTACCGTTCTCTTCGTAGAGCACCTCGGCAGCGGCGAAGCCGGGATAGATTTCCACCCCTGCTGCCTCAGCCTGTTCGCCAAGCCAGCGGCAGAAGTTACCGAGGCTGACGATATAGTTGCCGTGGTTTTTCATCGGCGGCGGCGTCGGCAGCCTGGTCGCACGGGACTTTCCGAGAAGCAGAAAATGGTCTTCGGTCACCGGCGTGTTTAGCGGCGCGCCGCGCTCCTTCCAGTCGGGCAGTAATTCGTTCAGGGCTCGCGGCTCTATCACCGCGCCTGACAAGATATGGGCACCAACCTCTGATCCCTTTTCGATCACGCAGACGGAAATCTCCCGGCCCTTTTCGTCAGCCAGTTGCCTGAGGCGGATGGCAGAGGCGAGCCCGGACGGCCCTGCACCCACGATCACCACATCGAACTCCATCGATTCCCGTTCCATTTGTCGCTCCGCGATCCTATTGCGTCGTTTTTGTGTCGGATTTGTGTATACCACGCGTTTGAGGATTATCCAGCCGCGGCAAAATGTTCTAGATTGAGCCAATGACCGAGACGGCGGAGAAAAAAGCGTTGCTCGACTGGTATGTCGAGGCCGGGGTGGACGAGACCACCGGCGATGCACCGGTCGACCGGTTTGTCACCGCACAATCCGCCGCTGACTCGGCCCAAAAAGCGCAGGTGCAGTCCGCGCCGAAACGGACTTCGCTTCGCGAAGCCGCGTCTCCGCCGCCTTTGCAATCGCGTGACGCAGCGGTTCAGACCGCGCAGGAAGTCGCCGCCGCGGCATCGACACTCGACGAACTGCGCACCGCCTTCGAAGCGTTCGACGGTTGTCCGTTGAAGGAAACGGCTATGAATTTCGTCTTTGCCGACGGGAGCCCCGACGCTCGGCTGATGTTCATCGGCGAAGCTCCCGGCGGCGAGGAAGACCGCAAGGGTGTCCCTTTTGTCGGTCCGGCCGGACAGCTTCTCGACAAAATGCTCGCGGCGATCGGAATTGATCGGTCGGAGATTTACATCACCAACATCCTGCCCTGGCGGCCGCCCGGTAATCGCAACCCAACCGACGCCGAAATCGCCGCATGCCTGCCCTTTCTCGAACGTCACATCGCGCTGGTAAAGCCGGAAATCCTGATTCTCGTTGGCGGCACATCGGCCAAGACGCTGCTTCGCCGCAACGAGGGGATTATGCGGCTTCGCGGAAAATGGATGAACTACGAGCCCGCGACCGGCGATCCGGTCGCCGCCCGCGCCCTGCTCCACCCGGCCTACTTGGTGCGCCAGCCAGCCCAGAAAAAAGAAACCTGGAAGGATTTGCTGGAGGTCCGCGCGCGGCTGGACGATGCTTCCTGACCCTCGCGATATGCCGTTTTGGCCACTGGTTGTAGTCAACACTTGTTGCCGCTCGAGGGGGACTCCGCTAGAACCGGCGAGCAATAATCACCCAAACTCGATTTTAACTGGGAGCATGCGGGGAATTTTCGCGACCAACCAAAGAATTGGCACGGCTGCAACACTCGGCGCGGCCACCATTGCCTGGAGCATGCTGGTTGCCATGCCTTTGCCAGCGGCAACCGCCGCCGAGACGGCCTCTCTGCCCGCCGGCGAAAAGGCAACGGGCGTTGATCTTCCCCGGATCCTCTCGGACCGGGACGAACATCGTTACAAACGTATTTTCGCCCTGCAGGAAAAGGGCGACTGGCGGCGCGCCGACAAGCTAATCAGGCAACTTGATGACCGTCTCCTAGTGGGGCATGTCCAGGCGCAGCGCTATCTGCACCCAACGAAGTACCGGTCGCGCTTTATCGAGCTGGCCAAATGGATGAAGGCCTATGCCGACCATCCGGACGCCCGGCGGATCTACAAATTGGCGCTGAAACGCAAACCGCAGAATTACCGGTCGCCCCGCCGCCCCCAGATCAAGTTCTACCCGTCCTATCAGCCGACGACGATTATCGAGGATTCGGGATATCGGCCCGGTAAGCGCTCGGCGCGACGCATTATAAGTCAGATCCGCCGAATGACGCATCAACGCCGGCTGTCGGCGGCGACGCGCTATATTTCAGATAAAACGGTGCAGCGCCGTCTCGGGAGCACTGGTCTCGATCTTGCGCGCACGCACATTGCGTCGGGCTGGTTCTTTTACGGCGACGGAAAGAAAGCCTACAAATCATCCGCCAAGGCGGCTGCGCGATCCGGTGACCGCCTTCCCTACGCCCACTGGATCGCGGGACTATCCGCCTATCGCCTGGGCAAATATCTCGAAGCGGCCGACCACTTCGAGGCTGTTGCCCTGTCGCCCAAGGTAACCGGCTACGATCACGCCGCCGCGGCGTTCTGGGCTGCTCGGTCCAATATGACCGGCCAACGCCCGACCAGGGTAAGCCGCTGGCTGAAAATGGCCGCGGAACAATCCCGGACCTTTTACGGCATCATCGCGCGGCGCTGGTTGGGCGAACAATCACCGCTGGACTGGTCGCCTACGGTGCTGACCGAAGCCCGGCTGGAACGGGTGCTGATGGCGCCGAGCGGACGCCGCGCTACGGCGCTGATCCAGGTAGGCCGCAATACCCGCGCCGAGCGCGAACTGCGTTTCATGGCCAATGCGGCCGACCGCGACCTGACGGAGGCACTTATCGCCGTCGCAGAGAACAAATCGCTGCCGATGATATCCTACCGTGCAGGCGCCGCGCTGATCGGCGCGGCCGGTCCGATCCCGGCGGGCGCCCTGTACCCGGTGCCCGAGTGGAAACCACGCGAAGGTTTTCGCGTCGACCGAGCGCTGGTCTTCGCATTCATGCGCCAGGAATCGGCATTCAACGTGCGGGCCAGGAGTTCCGCCGGCGCGCGCGGACTGATGCAGTTGATGCCCGCAACCGCCGGATTTATCGCCCAGAAAAGGTTCCGCGGGAAGAAACGCAATCAGCTCTACGAGCCGGCGCTGAATATCTCGCTCGGCCAGAGATATATCCGGCATCTGCTTGAAAACGATCACATCGACGGGGACCTGCTGCTCACTGCGGCGGCTTATAACGGCGGTCCGGGCAACCTCCGCAAATGGCAACGGCGGGCGCGCAAGGGCGCCTACACCGATGCGCTGATGTTTATCGAGAGCATTCCGGCGCGGGAAACCCGCATCTTCATCGAACGCGTATTGTCCAATCTGTGGATGTATCGCGAGCGCCTAGGCGAACCCGCCCCTTCGCTCGACGCCCTTGCCGCGGGCGAGCGACCGGTCTACATCGCTGTTGACGGTGCAGAAGGATCGGTGGCCGAAGATGTTTGGAATTAGTGAAGACATAGAATTCGTCGCAATCAACATTGCTGTGATGACAATCTCAGATACACGAACCGAGGCAGACGACAAATCAGGTAACACCCTATGCGAACGCCTGCAGGGAGCTGGCCATAACCTCAGCGACCGCGCGATCGTCAAAGACGACCGCGACGCCATCGTCGCACAACTGCGCGAATGGATCGGCGACCCTCAGATCGACGCAGTGCTGGCGACCGGCGGCACCGGGGTAACGGGCCGCGATGTAACGCCCGAGGCTTTCCAGGAAGTCTACGAAAAGGAAGTCGCCGGTTTCGGCGAACTTTTCCGCATGCTGTCCTACGAGAAGATCGGCACGTCGACGATCCAGTCCCGCGCCACCGCGGGCGTTGCGAAAGGCACCTATATGTTTGCCCTGCCCGGTTCCACCGGTGCCTGCAAGGATGCGTGGGACAATATCCTAGTGTACCAGCTTGATATACGACACAAGCCCTGCAACTTCGTGGAACTGATCCCTCGGCTGCAGGAAAAGTAGTCTTTAACCGGCAGGGCGGCGCCACGCCGCATAGGCCGCTCCATCGTCGATATCAGGAAGTTCGCCGAGCATGCCCACCCGCACGCTCGGGCGCACGTTATTCAGCGTGTCGGCCAATGCGAATTTCGTCGACCAGCGGACGTTGTCGAACAATCTGCCGATGCGTGCACCCTGCGCCGCCCCAACCAGCCAGTAACCGCCGTCGCCCGAAGGGCCGAACACCAAGTCGTTGCGCTTGAGCGTGTCGAATGCTTCTGCGACGTGGCGGCGGTCGATGTCGGGAATATCGCTGCCAACGATCAGCACGGTGTCGTGCCCAAATCGGGCAAAGCAGCGCGCCATTCGTATGCCGAGATCTCCCTCCCCCTGCGGCAGCCTCCCCGCCATAGAGGGATAAAGCCAGTCATCAAAAACCGTCTCGTCCGGCGTCAGGCCCAGCCAGGTCTGCCAGCTTCGGCCTGCAGACAGGCGGCGTGTGACGGTTACTAGGGTCGACCGGTAGAAACGCAAGGTCTCAACCGGCCCAATGTCGCGCGCTAACCGGGTTTTTACACAGCCGAGCTGCGGGCGGCGGGCGAAAATGACGACGTGTTTCATCGATAGATCTTCTCGAGAGTCCGCGGCGGGACGCCGATAAAGTAAAGCGACAGACAGAAGATATTCAAGGCCGGCCGCGCCCACCACCCGCCGCGGCGATAACGGTCGGCCGATGTCACCGCCGCTACTTCGAGGACCGCTAAATTTTTCTTACCGATGCGGCGGACGATATCGACGTCTTCCATCAGCGGTATAGGCCTGAAACCGCCGAGCGATTCGTAAAAAGACCGCGCGATCAGCAACCCTTGATCGCCATAGGGCAGCCCGAGCGCCCGGCTGCGCCAGTTGACCAGTCTTTCCATGCGCCGTGCCTGCGGCGATGGATCATCGAGCGAGAATCCGAACACCGCCGCACGGGCACGGTTGGCGGGGCCGGCCATGAACACCCCGGCCGCGCCCCGCCAACCTTCGTCCAGCCGCGTGTCGGCGTGGAGAAACAAAAGCCAGTCGCTGGACGACGCCTTGCCGCCGGCCTGCAACTGAATTCCACGTCCGCGTTCCGACGATGCGACGCCGGCCCCAGCAATCCTGGCAATATCCACCGTATCGTCCGTTGACCCGCCATCGACGACGAGAATTTCATGCGCGCCGCCGCGCAACGACGCCAGCGTGGCCGGCAGCGTGCCGGCGGCGTTGAGAGTCGGGATGACGACAGTCAGGGAATGCAGCGCGGTCATGTCAGAAAGGGTCATAGCACGGCAAGCCACGAGCTTCCCGCTTTGTCCGCCTGTGTTCAGGCATCATGACAGCGTTTTGATGGCATAAAAGTTCTTGTTTTGTTCACGTTTCAGAGTCACAGTTGCGCTCCCATGGATACGCAGATACCTGACACCCCACGCAGAGGCCGTGGCGCCGTAAGTAACCGGGCAGGGCGCTTCGAGGCCCATGATTCTATTGCCATCGACGATGGCTGGGGATCGGCGCTGGATGCCGATATCCCACCGCTGCGCACTACGCTGACTGCAGAAGCCACGAAAAAGATCATTACCCGGAACCAATCGCCGGACGTACCTTTCGACCGGTCGATTAATCCTTATAAAGGGTGCGAGCACGGCTGCGTCTATTGCTTTGCGCGGCCGACACACGCATATCTGGGCCTGTCCCCGGGGCTAGATTTCGAGAGCCGGTTGTTCTACAAGCCGGATGCCGCTGCCTTGCTAGAAAAAGAACTGGCAGCCCCGAAATACCAGTGCGCGGTGATGGCGATGGGCACCAACACGGATCCCTACCAGCCGGTCGAACGCAAACTGAAAATCACCCGTCGCATCCTAGAGGTTCTTGCCGCACACGATCACCCTGTAGGCATCGTCACAAAATCCAGCCTAGTGATGCGTGATCTGGATATTCTCGGACCCATGGGCAGAAAAGGCCTCGCGCAGGTACACCTCTCGGTGACGACTCTCGACCGGGGGCTGGCGCGCAAGATGGAACCTCGCTGCCCGACCCCGGCTCGGCGACTGGAAGCGATCCGCGTGCTGTCGGACGCTGGCGTGCAGACCGGCGTGATGGCCGCGCCGATGATTCCGGTACTGAACGACCCGGAGTTGGAATCGATCCTGGAAGTGGCATCGGGCGCGGGTGCAACCATCGCCGGCTACGTGTTGCTGCGACTGCCGCTGGAAATAAAGGATCTGTTTCACGAATGGCTAGAAACCCACGTACCAATGAAGGCGGACCACGTACTGAACGCCGTGCGCGGCACGCGGGAAGGACAGATGTACGTACCCGAATTCGGTCAACGCATGCACGGCACCGGCGTGTATGCGCGGCTGCTGCAGCAACGTTTCGAAAAAACATGCAGACGCCTCGGCTTCAACGAACGCCGGCACAAGCTGCGTACCGATCTGTTCAAGCCGCCGGCGCGGCCATGCGACCAGCCGGGATTGTTCGACTGAAAATTTGCTCCTGACCGGTACAGATTCGCCCCGCGCCAACCGGACGGATGTTAAGTTGCCACCTCTATGGATGCGCACATAAATCTTACCGGGATGGCCGTTGTCGGTCTGGCCGCCCTGCTCTGCGGTATGTTGATGGCGCAGCTGAAACAGCCGGCGCTGGTTGGCTATATCATTGCCGGTGTCCTGCTGGGGCCAAGCGCGTTCGGCGTCGTCGAGAACCGCGAACAGATCGGCGGGCTTGCGGAACTCGGCGTCCTCCTGCTGCTGTTCCTGATTGGCACCGAGCTGAGCGTGCGTATCTTCATGGTGACGTGGAAAATGGCGCTCAGCGCAGTCGCGCTGCAAATCGCTGGCAGTCTTGCGGCAATTTTTCTGTGCTCGGTTTTCCTCGGCTTTACCGCGGCGCAGTCCATCCTGCTCGGCTTCGTGATCGCGCTGTCGAGCACCGCGGTCGCGATCAAGATGCTGGAGGAAACCGGCCAGCTGCGGGCTCGCACCGGCAAGATCTCGGTTGCTATCCTGATCGGCCAGGATCTTGCCTTCCTGCCGATGCTGCTGATCGTCGAAAACATCGGCGAAGGCACGTTGGGATTCTGGGCTGTGGTTCAGATCGCCTTGTCGGTCGGCGTGTTGGTCGTCCTTGTCCGCACCCTCAACAAACGACGCGTCAACCTACCCTTCGCGCGTAACGTGATGGGTAACGTGGATCTTTCACCGCTGACCGGGCTGGTTTATTGCTTCGGATTCGGTGCGGTCTTCGGGTTCTTGGGGCTATCGCCCGCCTATGGCGCATTTCTCGCGGGGCTGGTCATCGGCCGCTCGACCCAGCGCGAACAGATGGTCCATGCTATCCGCCCGATCCACAGCGTTCTCATCATGGTATTCTTTCTGTCGGTCGGCTTGCTGATCGACCTGAAATTCATCGGCGAGAATTTCTGGACCGTGCTGGTTGTGCTGTTGGTCGTCACCCTTTTCAAGACCGCAATGAATATCGGCATTATGCGTTTCTTGGGCGAAACTTGGCAGCGGGCATCCCTGCAGGGGCTTACGCTGTCGCAGCTCGGCGAATTTTCGTTCCTGCTGGCAGCGACGGGACTGGCGGCCGGCGCCATCGGCGAGGAAGAGTCCCGCCTGGTCATCGCCGTAACCGTCCTCAGTCTCACACTGAGCCCGCTTTGGCTTACCAGCGCGCGACGGGTCCACGGCCTTACCAGCCGCCGCATCGATACTCTGCAGGAGCTGGTCGACGCCGCTTACGGTGACGAGGTGAAGGTCGTCAAGATTGGATCGCGTCGATTTATCCTCGTCTCTCGGGTTCTGGCGCGCACCGCATGGGACCACGCCGCCACACGGTTCCTAGCACTTACCCGCGTCAAGACGCAGCATCGTAGAACACCCGGATCGACAAAAATGCCGGCTCAGCCCAATGACGACGCGTCTTTACGGGAAAGCGGCACCCGGTCTGACTTGCGGAAGGATGGCAAAGACAGTGAGACGGAGAAAGACGCACCACCGTCGCCGGAAAAAACTGCCAAGAACACGAGGGATCCGCTCACAGTGCTGAAAGATCAGGGGCAGCCGGCCGCTAGCGGCCACGCAAAATCTGGCTCGGACCAACCCGGAGAAAATAGGAAAGCGACCGGGGCCAAACTGGAAAAAAAACCCGATGCCTAATCTGTATATTGAAATGACATGCTCGGGGGTCGTCGCCGGCGTTGACGAAGCCGGACGCGGCCCCTGGGCCGGGCCAGTCGTTGCGGCGGCCGTGATCCTACCGGCCGCTGTACCGGACGGGCTGCTAACCGGCCTGGACGACTCCAAAAAACTGACCGCTGCACGCCGCGAGGCGCTGCTGGGCCCGTTGACGGAGTGCGCCGATATCGGGCTCGGGGCAGCCAGCGTGGCCGAGATCGAACGCGACAATATCCTGGGCGCCACATACACAGCGATGCGCCGTGCTCTCGCGGGCCTCGACAAAGCGCCGGACGTCGCACTGATCGACGGCAACCGGGTGCCGCCAGGCCTGTCCTGCAACGGGCGACCGGTGGTAAAGGGCGACAGTCTGAGCCTGTCGATCGCGGCGGCATCTATCGTCGCCAAGGTAACGCGCGACCGAATTATGGCATCGCTCGGCGCACGCTATCCGGCGTTCGGCTGGGAGCGGAACGCCGGCTATGGCACGCGCCAGCACCAGGACGGTCTTACCGCCGCCGGGGTCACCGCGCACCACCGCCGCACCTACGCCCCCATCGCCAAGATGTTGAGTCCGGAAGAGTCCAAGACTCCACATATAGCGTAGATTTACCCTAACCCATTGACTCTAAAAATAATTCTTGACGCGGAGTCACACTGGAATCATGCTTTGTGGATAACTCTCGCCCCATAAAAAACATCGGGGCTCTTGGTGGGACACATCATGAAACTTCCATTGGACCGCGTCCTGATCGGGGACTGTGTCGCGGAACTGGAGAAGCTGCCGGCCAATTCGGTCGATGTCATCTTTGCAGATCCGCCCTACAACCTTCAGCTTGGCGGCGAACTTCATCGCCCCAACAACACCCGCGTCGACGGCGTCGATGCCGCATGGGACCACTTTGCCGGAGGCGGCGATGATCCGCTCTCGAGCTTTTCGGCCTATGACGCTTTCACTCGCGAATGGCTGGCCGCTGCGCGCCGGGTGCTGAAAGACAACGGCTCGATCTGGGTAATCGGCAGCTATCACAACATCTTCCGCGTCGGCACGGCGTTACAGGACCTCAGCTTTTGGGTGCTGAATGACATCATCTGGCGCAAGACCAACCCGATGCCG
>DKQG01000029.1:252946-253918 GCA_002471575.1 Alphaproteobacteria bacterium UBA7314
TGGCGCAAGACCAACCCGATGCCGAATTTCCGCGGCACGCGTTTTACCAACGCGCACGAAACGATGGTTTGGTGCTCTAAGAACAAGGGTGCCAAAGGTGTCACCTTCAACTACGAGGCCATGAAGGCGCTTAATGAGGGCGTGCAGATGCGCTCCGACTGGACGCTGCCCCTTTGCACCGGCGCGGAAAGAATCAAGAAGGACGGCAAGAAAGCGCATCCAACGCAAAAACCGGAGGCGCTGATCTACCGCGTGCTGCTGGCCTCGACCAAGCCGGGCGACGTGATACTCGATCCGTTTCTCGGATCCGGTACCACCGCGGCCGTCGCCAAGAAGATGGGCCGTCATTTCATCGGGATCGAACGCGATGAGGCCTACGCGGCCGTCGCCAAGGAACGCATCGCCAACGCTGAACCGCCGGAAGACATGGACGACTTCGACATCCCACAGAAGCGCACCGAGCCGCGCGTGCCGTTCGGCACCTTGCTGGAACGCGGCCTGATCGAACCCGGCACCAGGCTGTTCGACACCCGCAAGCGCTTTTACGCAAAGGTCCGCGCCGACGGCACGCTGATCGCCGATGGCCGCCGCGGATCGATTCATAAGGTCGGCGCCGAGGTCCAAGGTGCGCCCGCCTGCAACGGCTGGACGTTCTGGCACTACGAGGAAAAGGGGCAGGCCCAGCCGCTCGATCACCTCCGTCAAGTGGTGCGCGACGGCATGAAAGAGAGCGCTTAACCCGCGAAAAGGGAACACCGCCGTATGCCGATTGAACGACTGGTTTGTCGACACACCGGTCGATTTGCCGCCCGAAGAAGCGCGGCTGCGTAACCGCGCCAAGGCGGCATACTCCGCCTGGATCGTCATCCAGGCGATCCGGGCCGTCCTATACCTTAATGCGGGTCAGTCCGTTAGCGCGGCGATCCATGGCGTGGGGCTGTACTCGCCGTAGTTTTTCTCGTGATGCTGTGT
>DKQG01000007.1 GCA_002471575.1 Alphaproteobacteria bacterium UBA7314
GGGGCGAATTCGACAAAGTTCGTCGTCTGGCAGATTATGCGATAGCACGTCACTACCCTGAGGTAGTCGATGCGGCAAATCCGTTTCTGGCGTTTTTCAAATCCGTCGCGCAGGCGCAACTTTCGCTCGTCGCACACTGGATGAGTATTGGTTTCATTCATGGAGTTATGAACACCGACAACACTTCTATTTCAGGGCAAACAATCGACTACGGACCATGCGCATTCATGGATACCTTCAGTCCGGCGACAGTATTCAGTTCTATCGATACTGAAGGACGCTATGCATACGGTAACCAACCCTCGATTCTCATCTGGAACCTATGCCGACTGGCAGAAACGCTTTTGCCGCTCATTGATGACGAGAAAGACGCGGCGGTTGAGCTTGTCACTGAAGAGGTCCACGACTTTGAGAGAGAGTTTAAAAACATTTGGTTGAACCTAATGCGCCGCAAGATTGGCCTTAACACCGAAGAAGAGGGTGACTTTGAGCTAATTCAGACGCTCTTAAATGCCATGCAAGAGGGTGAGGCGGATTTTACCCTCACCTTTAGGCGGCTATCGCAGGCAATGCTCGGAGATCGAGCCAGCATCGGAGTTTTATTCAGTAACCCCGCGGCATATGATTTATGGGAGGCTAAATGGATGTCTCGGTTACAGAATGAGAGGATTGAGCCGGGAAGGCGTGTGGCAATGATGGATAAAGTTAACCCGATATATATTCCGCGTAACCACAGGGTGGAGGAAGCTCTTTCAATTGCAGTGGAAGAAGGCGACTTAACGGAGTTTAAAAATCTCCTGTCGATCGTCTCGGAACCGTTTAACGAAATCGCGGGACGAGAAAAATATGCAGGTCCGGCCCCAAAAACGAACGTTCCGTACCGTACTTTTTGTGGCACCTAGCTTTCTTTCGGGTCTGTCATGCCGTTGAATGCTCAATGCGGGCATTTAAAAGGGGTCGAACGTTGGAAACAAAATTAGTTTATGCGGCGCTGCTGCTCGCAGTCGCAGCGAACGCCGTCGGACAGATATTGTTCAAACTTTCTGCAGACCGTATCCGAGAAGGTTCCGACGGGATTCTGACTGCCTATTTCACTTCGCCTTATATATGGTTCGCGGTCGCGTTCTATTTCGGGGCGTCGGTCGTCTGGGTCTGGGTCCTGCAATGGCTGCCGATCAGCACCGCCTATCCCGTGATGTCGTTGGTGTTCGTACTTGTACCGCTTGCCGGGATTTTTCTTTTTCAGGAAACGCAGGATCTGCGTTTCTTCTTAGGTGTCGCAATGATTGTCGCCGGGATTTTAATTGTCACCGTTCGCGCCCCGTGAACGCCAACCATAGCAGTGGCGCAGGCAGTATATCGCCAGTTCGGAAAACCTCGCTGCCGGGACGATGGCGATGATCGCGAGTGGAAGAAGCTGTCGTCCCATCTCCGCAGGGTAGGCGACAAAAAACAAGCCTAGGGCCACAGTCAACAGCAGCCCGACCACCAGTCCGGCGCCGTTAACAGCGACGGCGAGTGCCGCTTGGCGCTGTGTCCCATCGACCAGCGGCCGACGCCACGCAGTAACGATGCCAATCGCCATGCCACCCAGAATGGGAAAAATGGTCATGGAGACGACGTTTGCAGTGATCGTCCGAATCCAATCGAAATTGTTTTGAACCATTCCCCGATAGGTATCAGACAGGAAACCGGTCGAGGCCCGCGGTCTGACGGCTTCTGGGTCGGTATTTCCTGCGAATAGATAAAACATCGCGGACAGTAAAACCGCAGTGGCAACAGCGCCCGCGGATGCGGTAAGCGCATCGGCCAAGGGCCGCCGAAGTGAGCGAAGTGACGTCGGTCGGGGTTGCGCGTTCAACGATGCGAAAAACACCGCAAAAGCGAACACGACCCCCAAATTTTCCATCGTTGCCTGTGCAAAGGCGGCAAACACAAACAGTACCACTCTGGAACGGGGTCCGGGACGGGCAAGATATAACAGTGCGAGCAAGGTTACGCTGATAGCCCCGAAGTCGTAGTGACGAGCCTCTTGAGAAAACAGATAGTAGGAACGCGGCCAATCGACAAACAGGGTGGCAAAATCGAAGAACACGTTTATCAGAACCGGATGCCAACCGATGAGAACGGAAAACACGACGAACAGGAACAACAGTCTTTCAACCAAACCGTCGAATATGCGGCGGCAGGTAACAAATACCGGAAAGAGAAGAACGAGAACCAATGAGATATAGGCGATGACGGGAACAATGAGGTTCTGAACCGTTTCCGCCGGCAGATCTTTCGTATTCCAGGGAGAGCCCCTAAAAAATGCGCTGGACGACACATCCCAGTAAAACAGCCCGGCTATGCCGCCAAATATCCCCTCGAGGCCCTGACCCATCAAGGCGGTGACGCTCCGAAGACAGGGTCTACCTGCGCCGATACAGACATTAAGCCAATGGGTATAATCGGGAACGAAAGCATCGTCGTGACCAAAGAGAAAGGTTCCGACCTGACTACGAAACGCGATAGTGAACAGGAGGAGCGCAACGAACCACACGACCAAAGCACGTTCCGAACCGGCAGACTGACGCATGTTGTTTCCCCTCGTTCGGGTCAGATGTACCATAGAGGAAGGCTTGTCACCTGACTATCGCCTGACAAAGTTGCCAAAGCCTGATTACTGGTATGGCAAATGGCAAAATGCTTTGGTACGACTAGAGCATTGGGCAGATTAAAACCCGGTGCATGAGAGTCCTGTGTCTTGAATAGAAAAAAACCCGAAGATACGCGTTCTCCAGCCACCGTCTCGGTCGTCGCGACGGCATTCAACGAACAGGAAAATCTTGAGGCGCTGTGCGATGAAATCCGCAGGGCGCTGGCAGAAGAATATCGGGAATTAGAGATACTGATCGTTGACAACGGCAGTACCGACCAGTCGCTTAATACGTTGAAAATGCTCCGCAGTCAGGACGATCGGATCGGGTTCGTCTCTCTATCCCGGAATTTCGGGCACCAAGGCGGCCTGATCGCCGGTCTGGAACATTGCAGCGGTGATGTAATTGTTACTATGGATGCGGACCTCCAGCACCCGCCGGAGGTGATTCCCCAATTGCTGGACCACTGGAAAAATGGCATCGATGTGGTGGGGACAATCCGCGCGCAAAACCCCGATACCCCGCGATTGCGCCGTCTCCTAAATCTGATGTTTTATGCGATGATACGCCGCATGATGGGAACACTGTCTCCAGCCAGCCACTCTGATTTCCGGCTGATGGATCGCCGGGCACTCGACGTGCTTCTGGCGCTACCGGAAAAGGACAAATTTCTTCGCGGGCTGACCAGCTGGATCGGTTTTCCGCAGACAACGGTTTCCTATGCCCCGCGCGAACGGTCGGCGGGAAAATCTAAACTCGCCTTCAAGCATCTGGTCGCATTCACCCTCAACGGCATCACAGCATTTAGCATCCTGCCACTGCGGCTGTTTACGGCGTTCGGTCTTGTAGTGGCAACGGGCGCTGTGTTTTACAGTCTGTTTATTCTTGGCTGCGCTCTGGCATATGGTACCGGTTCGCTACCGCCAGGCTGGGCGACGCTTGCCGTCGCCGTTTCGTTTCTCGGCGGTGTTCAACTCATCGGTATTGGAATTTTGGGCGAATATCTCGGTCGGACACTCGGCGAAGTGCGGTCCCGCCCGGCCTATATCGTTAGCGAAGCCTCCACGGGGCGCGAGAAATCGTCACCATGAAGACGGAAATGGGCGATTTGCCCCTTGTTGTGCTTTGCGGCGGAAGAGGAACCCGCTTGCGCCCAGCCACGGACGACATCCCGAAGGCGCTAGTGCCAGTCAATGGACAGCCAATTATCGACTACATCGTGAAATTTTTTGCCCTCAGGGGGGTGCGGGACTGGTATATCTGTCTTGGTTACCGGGGTGAACAGGTCCGGGCCCACCTCGAATCCCAGCGAGACGCGATCAACGCGCACTATTCGGACAGCGGCGAAGAGGCGGGGATCCTCGAGAGGATTCATGCGTTGCGTGCCGAGTTGCCGGACCGGTTCGTCGTCGCCTATTGCGACACTTTCATAGATATCGACCTTGATCGGCTAAATGAATATCACATCGCACAAGACGCTGGTGCGACACTGGTGACGGCACCGATCCAGAGCCCTTTCGGCGTTGTCCAGCGCAACGAAGGCGGTATGGCATCCTCGTTCGTCGAAAAGCCTATTCAGGACTATTTCATCGGTTATTTCATGATGGAACGCCGACTTTTGGAGAGCCTGCCGGAAGAGTTAGTTACCCGGCCCGATGGCGCGGGCATCGTTGAGCTGTTCCAGAGCCTTGTCGACAAACGGCAATTGGCTGCCTATTCCCACACGGGGCTGAACATCACCTTCAACACGGATTCCGAGCGCCTCCGGGCGGAACGAGAGCTCGATGCGTTTTTCACATTGCGAGAGAATAGAGACGCTCGCGGGGAGTAACAGGGCATGGCAGGGGACCTAGGCGGTAAAAAAGTGCTGGTAACCGGAGGCGGTGGGTTCATAGGCTCGCACTTAACGAGGCGGCTTGTAGATCTGGAGGCGGAGGTCGCCGTCCTTACCAAGTACGAAAGCATCGTGGACAATGTGCGGCTAGCTGCTTTATGGGACGACATTTTGCCGATCGAAGGCGATCTCAGGAACTTGGATTCCCTCCGCAGCCTGGTCGATTTCGCGCCAGAAGTGATTTTCCATCTCGCCGCTTATAACCATGTCGGTGGCAGCTTCCGGCACTATTCCGAAGCGCTCGAATGCAACGGCAACGGCACCGCCAACTTGTTGAACGCTTATCAGGACTATGAGCGCTTTGTGTACATCTCGAGTAGCGAGGTATACGGCGCGCAAACGGTTCCCTTCATCGAGACAAAAATACCCCAACCGGTGTCTCCTTACGCGATTGGAAAATACACGGGAGAACTGTACTGCAGGATGATGATGGCAGAATTAGGCCAGCCCATTACAGTATTACGGCCCTTCAATGCCTTTGGCCCCTATCAGAGCACGCGCGCGGTAATTGCCGAGATAATCATGACCTGTCTAAACAACGACCCGGTGCGAGCAACAGAAGGAACACAAACGCGCGAATTCAACTTCGTAGGCAATTTAGTCGATGGCATGGTTCTGGGCGCCACGACAGACAGCGCGATTGGCCAAATAATCAATATCGGTGCTGCTGAAGAGATTGCTATACGGGATCTAATCATCACTATAAAGGAAGCAACCAGTTCTTCGTCTGAACTGCAGTTCGGCTCTTTACCGCCACGACCGACCGAAATTCCAAGGATGAGATGCGATAATATGCTCGCTCGGGATATTCTCGGCTGGACACCGGAAGTAGATTTCAGTTCGGGGTTAGATAGCACCGTAAAATGGTTCCGGGCATTTCGAGAGGTATACGGTAATCCCGAATCTCAACTGAACCTACTTTCATCTTCCACACGATGACTGGTACTTGAAAGAGATTGGCATAGGTTGTCTAGACGCGCTTCCTTCTGTCGTTATGAAACACCGCCGACTATCAATGAGAGCCTTGTAATAACTATACCTCGGGCTTTTTTTCGTGCGCTTCAACAAACATCTTTACAAACGAACCTTTCTCAACGAGTCCTTGTGTATTGGGCTTTAGGGCTCCAAAGGATTTTACATATTTCATCATCTCAGAGCTCCTGAATTCAGCTTCCGAGACTAGTCCATCGCCATTTGCGTCCATCATGGAAAAGTAATGCTCTGCCATTTCTTGAACAGAGTGAGAGTGGGACGCTCCGC
>DKQG01000033.1 GCA_002471575.1 Alphaproteobacteria bacterium UBA7314
TTTCACATTGGAAATATATCATCCTGAGACATTTTTATAAGAAATCGGATAACAGTTCATGGGTGGCAAACTATGTCTGGGCATTCTCTTTAGTGGTGAAGATCCCGGATACTGGATCAAGAAACAGTGCGGGGAGGGGCCGATCCCCGACGGTGAGAAATTCGCACCGGACACCAGGATTGCCGTCTTCGAAGCTGGTACAGGATACCTGGAAAATCACAGACACGAACTTGTTGATGCGGCCCTCCTAAATAGGGCTGACGCCGCAGGTCGCCCCCCCTGCTCCGCGCACAACAGCGAGGCTTAGGTATGAGAAATTCTATCATCGTAGCTGGCGTTTTGGCCGTAGGCGCAACGGCCTGGATACTTTCCGGGCAAATCCGCGATCACGACCTTCAGGCAGTCGCCAACGAACGTGCCGAGAAGCCCACCCCCACAACGAAACTAATCTCGGTCCGGGTTAGACCGGTCCAGCCCCGAACCCAGCAGGGAGCGGTCATCGTCAACGGCCGGACCGAGGAATCGCGCAAAGTGACCATCCGTGCCGAGACAGCCGGCCCGATCGCCGCCGTTCCGGGTGAAGAAGGCAGCATAGTAGAAGCGGGAGACGTCATCGCCCGACAGCAGATAGAAGACCGAAACGCCAGGCTGGCACAAACACTCGCGCTTGTGCGTCAGCGGGAAATCGAGCATCGTGCTGCCACGAAACTGGCCAAGAAGGGTTTCCGGTCGGGCACCAAACTAGCGGAAGCGCGAACCCTTCTCGATGCGGCGCGGGCGCAGGCCAAGTCGATGCGGATTGACCTTTCCCGCACCACAATCAAGGCGCCTTTCGGTGGTATTCTGGAAACGCGATACGTCGAAAAAGGCGGCTTCGTCAAAATCGGCGACAACGTTGCGAAGATCGTGGACCTTGATCCGTTACTTGCCGTCGGGTTTGTATCCGAGCGCGATATCGGTTCCCTCAAAGTCGGAGGTCCGGGCAGAGTAACGCTGATAGACGGACGGTCCGCCGACGGGACCGTCCGATTTATCGCCGCGGTAGCCGAGGCTGAAACGCGGTCTTTCAGGGTCGAACTAGAAGTGCCCAATCCGAATCATCGGATTCGATCGGGCCTGACCGGTGAACTGAACCTCCCCATCAATCCGGTCCGGGCACATGTGGTGTCACCGTCAGTGCTGACGCTTGCGGATGACGGACGTATCGGCGTGCGAATCGTCGATGACGGAGACATCGTCCGCTTTGCCCCGACCAAAATTCTTTCGGACTTACCGGATGGCCTGTTAGTGTCCGGTCTCAAGGACGGCCAGCGGCTCATTACGGTCGGGCATGAATACGTAAAAGCCGGACAGAAGGTCCAGCCCGTGTCCGAAACCGCGAAGACCGGCGCATGACCATAATCGACGCCGCTCTATCGAGATCACGAACGGTTATTGCCCTTCTCACGTTAATTCTAATCGCCGGCTTTTCTGCTTACGTCAATATTCCGAAAGAAGCGCGCCCTGACGTAAACATACCCATCATATATGTCTCCATGTCGCTCAAGGGCATATCGCCCGAAGATGCGGAACGTCTTCTGGTGCGTCCAATGGAATCTGAACTCAAGTCCATAGAGGGCATCAAGGAAATGAGATCCAGCGCCTATCTCGGGGGCGCTAACGTCCTGCTGGAATTCGAAGCGGGTTTCAATGCTGATCAGGCGCTGAACGACGTGCGGGAGCGCGCAGATATCGCCGAAGCCGACTTGCCAGAAGACGCCGAGGAACCAAGGGTCGAGGAAGTCAATCTCAGCCTATTTCCGATTATCATCGTCACGCTTGGCGGCGAGGTGCCGGAACGGACCCTGCTGAAGATCGGCCGCGACCTGCAGGAGAAAGTCAAAGGGATTTCGGCGGTACTCGAAGCCAACATCGGCGGCGATCGCGACGAGCAGGTGGAAATCGTCATCGATCCGCTTCTGCTCGACTCCTATGGGCTGGATCCCCGCAGGGTATTGGATGCCATCAGCCGATCGAACCGTCTTATAGCCGCCGGATCCCTAGATGGCGCGAAGGGCAGTTTCGCGGTCAAAGTTCCGGGTCTTCTCGAGAACGTGAGTAACATCCTAGACATGCCGCTCAAATCGAATGGGGACTCCGTCGTCACCGTTCGCGACTTAGCGTCGGTTCGCCGAACGTTCGAAGACCGCGAAACCTACGCACGGCTGAACGGCGAACCGGCAATCTCGCTGGAAGTGAAAAAACGGACCGGTGAAAATATCGTCGAGGCGGTTAATGCCGTCAAAGCTCTCGTCGAGCAGGAGCGCAAAGACTGGCCGGCCGCGATTACGGTGACTTTCTCCGGGGACGACTCCAGAAATATTCGCAACATGCTGACCGACCTGCAGAACAACGTATTGTCGGCGGTCCTGCTGGTGATGATTATCATCGTGGCGGCCCTCGGTGTTCGGACAGGCATCCTGGTAGGGGTCGCCATTCCGGGATCGTTCCTGACAAGTATTCTGGTACTCGGCGCATTCGATCTTACGGTCAATATCGTCGTGCTGTTCGCTCTAATTCTGTCGGTCGGCCTGCTTGTCGACGGCGCCATAGTCGTTACCGAATACGCCGACCGGAAAATGATCGAAGGGGCGCCGCGTACCAAAGCATATGCGGAGGCCGCCAAGCGGATGTCCTGGCCGATCATCGCTTCGACCGCGACTACGCTTGCCGCCTTCCTTCCCCTGCTGTTTTGGCCGGGTATCGTCGGCGAGTTTATGAAATTCCTGCCGATCACGCTGATCGCGACGCTTATCGCTTCGCTGGCGATGGCGCTTGTATTCGTGCCAACGCTCGGCGCCCAGATGGGCAAACCGGGCGGGAGTAACGAAAAGTTGGTCAGGCAGATGTCGGCGATGGAGACCGGCGATATCAATAACGTACGCGGCTTCACTGGCCTTTATATCAAGTGTCTGAGCGGTGTTCTTCGTCACCCCTCGAAGGTTGTATTTCTCGCCGTGGTGTCGCTGATATCGGCTTGGGTCATGTATGCCAATTTTGGCCGCGGTTTCGAATTCTTCCCGTCGGTCGAGCCGGATCGTGCCGTGATGAAAGTCTTTGCACGGGGTAATCTGTCAGTCGACGAAAAAGCCGCGTTGGTCGCCGATGTCGAAAACCATATCTTGGACATTCAGCGAGAGCGCGGCGAACTAAGCGCGATCTACACTCTGTCGGGCAAGCAACGGCGGCGCGACGACGCGCCCATCGACATCATCGGTACCATTAACTTGGAATTCGCCGATTGGGATACACGACGAAAAGCCGATGAAATCCTTGCCGACATTGTCCAGCGGTCCCAAGGTTTGGCCGGTATCTACCTAGAAACGGCCAAGGAAGAGGCTGGACCACCGGTCGGCAAGCCCATCCACATGCTGGTGGCATCCCGCCATCCGGAAACTATCGAGCCCGCTGTCGCCAAAATCCGTGAGAAGTTGAACTCCATGCCCGGGCTTAAGGATATAGAGGACGGACGCCCCGTCCCAGGGATCGAATGGGAAATGAAGGTCGACCGGGCGCAGGCCTCGAAGTTCGACGCCGATGTCACCGTCATTGGTAACATCATCCGCTTGGTGACGAACGGGCTTAAGGTTTCAGAATTTCAGCCCAACGATGCCGATGACGAAATCGATATCGTTATCCGCTATCCAGAGGACAAACGGACACTGGGGCAGTTGGACCGCACCAGGGTTCAAACCCCTAAAGGGCTTATTCCGCTCAGTAATTTCGTCCAGCGCGTACCTCGCCAGCAGACCAGCGTATTGCAACGCACAGATGCGCGACGCTCCATGACCGTCAAAGCGGACGTTTTGCCCGGTGTTCTCGCGGACAACAAGAACACCGAGATTCATTCCTGGCTAAAAACCGAGGCCAACCTCGACCCTCGGGTCCAGATCGAATTCAAGGGCGAAGACAAAGAACAGAAGAAAGCTTCCGCCTTTCTGGGACGCGCCTTCGGCATTGCACTATTTCTGATGGCGATCATCCTGGTGACGCAGTTCAACAGGTTCTACTCGGCGTTCCTAATCCTCTCCGCCGTCATTATGTCAACCGTAGGCGTCATGCTGGGCCTACTCATTATCGAACAGCCTTTCGGCATCGTGATGAGCGGTATCGGCGTCATCGCTCTGGCCGGAATCGTGGTCAACAATAACATCGTCCTGATCGATACCTTCGACCGCATCGTTAAGACTGCGGCATCGCCGCGTGAGGCGATCATTCGCACCGGTGCGCAGCGCTTGCGTCCCGTTCTGCTTACGACTGCGACTACGATATTCGGCGTGCTGCCAATGGTAACACGGGTCAATATCGATTTCGTCACCCGGGAAATAGCAATCGGTGCGCCGTCAACGCAGTGGTGGCAGCAATTGTCGACCGCAATCGCCTTCGGACTGGCCTTCGCGACCCTGCTAACCATGTTCGTAACGCCATCGCTACTAATGATCCGTGCCAATGTCTCGGTATGGCGGGAATTGCGGCGCAAACGGCGTCAAACCGCTCAGGCGGTCCCAGCGCAGTAGCTCCCCGCCCCCGGCTTGACCTGCCCCGTCGCGCCCCGCTAATTAGTCTCTGGAAGGCCAACCCGCCTGTAAAGTGCGAAATACGGGGAACACAATGCCGCTTGACATGTCGAACCAGCCGGAACTCAAGCTTCCGTTCGAATCCACCCGCGCCCTGCTGGCCAAGTGGCGTAAACGCGACGCCAACAAGACCGCAATTGTGGACCTCGATCAGGATGGAAAATCGATTACCTGGGGGCAGATTGCGGCCGAAGCGGATCGAATTGCGCAGTTTCTGAACGAACGCGGCGTCCGACCCGGCGACAAGGTCGCCCTGCTCTCGGATGAAAATATTGAAAAACTGATCGTCTGGATGGGTATCTGGCGCTACGGCGCTGCCGTCTGTCCGCTTAACGTGGAGATGAACCAAGTTCATCTGGTGGAGATCCTCGCAGGGATCGAGCCAACCTTGACGCTTTGGCATACTGATCTCGACGGCCCATCGCTAACTGCGGGTCTGAAAACGCCGTCGATTTCTTTCTCAGGCTGGAGAGCGGCCTCCACGGGGGATGCGAGGTCGGACGAACTGTTCACCGTTCTTGCGGCCTACGAGAACGGAACGGGAGCCGGTGTTGATAGCGAAAACGGCC
The DNA here is from genome assembly GCA_002471575.1 of Alphaproteobacteria bacterium UBA7314. GTDB lineage: Bacteria > Pseudomonadota > Alphaproteobacteria > MPNO01 > UBA830 > UBA830. Next base: position 5,186 of record DKQG01000033.1, read on the forward strand.
CGGAAGATCTATCCTGCATATTTTGCACATCCGGCACCACCTCGAAGCCAAAAAGCGTCGTTTATAATCATATGGCCTATTGGCTGAACGGGCTCAACACGCTCGACATGCTGGGACTGTCCGAGGACGACAAAACCCTGGAATACCGTTCCTTCGGTTGGAACTCAGCGCAGATCCTAAGCCTGATGCCGTGGCTTCAGACGGGGCTAACAATGCATATCGCAAAGCGTTTTTCGCGATCGCGGTTCTTTGCGTGGGTTCGCGATCATGAGATCACGTTTTCGGCGGGTGTGCCGACAGTCGTGAACATGCTGCTGAACGAACCGCCGCCGGAATCGGAACGCAACGTTCCAAGCTTGCGCCTGATGACATGCTCGACCGCCCCGCTATCTCCGGATCAGTGGAAATTGTTCGAGTCCATGTACGGCGTCACGCTCCTTCAGCTCTACGGAATGTCCGAAGCCGGCTGGATTTGTGGTAACCGCCACTACCGCAGGCAGATGGGCACCGTCGGCCCACCCGCTCGGCATCAGGAATTCGTTATCCTCGACAGCGACGAGGCCGAGTGCCCGCCCAACACCGAGGGCGAAATCACGGTCGGCGGGCCGCAGACCTGCATTGGTACGATCTCTCCGGAAGGGGCTTTCGAAGACCTGTCAGACGAGCACATCAAGACCGGCGATCTAGGCATTAAGGACGATGACGGTTTCGTGACGGTTACGGGTCGGACCAAGGACCTGATCATCCGAGGCGGGGTCAATATCGCTCCACTGGAAATCGACAACGTATTGATGCAAAACCCAAAGGTCAGAGAAGCCGCCGCGGTCGGCGTTCCCGACCGGATTTACGGCGAGGAGGTCATCGCCTATGTCGCCGTGAAGGGCGGGGAAACGCTCGGAGAAGAAGAAGTAAAATCCTGGTGCTCGGATTTTCTGCCCGATTTCAAGGCTCCAAAACGCGTATTCTTCATGGATGACCTGCCAAAATCGGATCGGGGTAAAGTCCGCCGCGGCGATCTGAAGGAAATCTGGACCAAGTCCGAAACAGACTAAAACCGCGGTTTTCCAAAGCCATGGAAGACCTTCGCTACGACGGCTAGATTGAAGAGTCGACTTCTGACGTCCGTGTCTGCTTATCATGTCCGCTGTAAAACTTCTTAGAGCGCCGAAAACAAACCGAGCGCAGAGCCGTTCTCATAGTTCTTAGGTCGTCAAGCAATTTGATCTTGCAACGGGTGATCTTGACTCATTTCCAGAAAATTTCTGCTGGTATCGGAGATGATCGACGACCCGGTCGACCCCAGGCAGGTACTAGCCGGCGCGGTTACAGCCATCGCTAAGATTAGCCGCTCCGTAAACTTATCACCGAGTACATGACCGCCCAGTCGGGCGAACGTCCGCTTAATTTGTTCTGGGCAGAACGAACACCTGACCGGGATAAATCAAGTCGGGATCCCTTATCTGGTCCTTGTTAGCTTCATAGATTTCCGTGTAGCGGAGACCGCTGCCATAGGTTTGGCGAGCAAGGCGCCACAAGCTGTTCCCCGGTTGCACAAATGCGACCGTTCCGTCGGGCAGATCGCCCACCGGCGTCGCCCGCAGAAACGGCAATTCTATGCGCGCAATCGTCTTTCCATCGGCCCCGACTTGATCCACGCGCATGCGGTATAGCCCAGTCGGAATATCAATACCCGGCTGCAGGCGCCATATGCCTCTCTCGTCAGCGATGGCACGACCAACAAACTCGTTGTCAAGATAAACCCAGACTGTCTTGCCGGGATCTGCCCGCCCCGACAGCGTCAGATCATCGCCGCGCTGACCGTAATCGATAGCATCCAGTGACAACCCAGCATCGCCGACGCCACCCGGACGCTGCAGGACCACCGGCGCTTCCCCCGGTTTCCTCGGTATAGCGACTGCTAACGATCCCGCCGGCCCGGAAACAGCGCCGCCCGCAATATCCATGCCGCGTTTCGGAACCACAACCACGACATTTTGCGCCGATGCAACTTCCGTCCCGTCGGAAAGCTTCGCGACCACGAACAGTTCATGCGTGCCCGCGGCGAGAGGATGTTGCGGGACGAGCACCCATTCCCCGCGTTTGTCTGCGGTCACGATGCCGATGACGTTATCGCCCTGACGCACCGATATCACTGAGTCGGGCGGCGCTCTACCCGCAATGACAGTATCGCCCTCCGGGTTGACACGGACGATGTCGAACGAGGGCTGTCCCGGTAAGGGTTTGTTCGCGGTCGCCTCCAACTTACCGGGAGGTTCTTTGGGCCGTCTAAATGCCGGAAGTTCGCTCGAGGGCGCGCGCAGCGTTTTCTTCGCCGGTACTGGAGATGCTACCGGTTTCGACGTTTTGGAGTTGTCCGCCGCCAGATGGTCGAGACGATCGCCGGCGCCGGATGCAGGCGGTAATGGCCTGTCGGGTTCGCGATCGATCAAAAACGTTAGCAGAATCGCCGCCAGAACCACCAACGCGCCTGCTATTCCAACGATCAGCGGCCTGTTCACCCTGCCATCACCATTGCCCGTTCATATCTGATATCAAACATAGGCAAATCCCGCGGAATCGCACCAATTTTCTCGGATCGACACTGCATCAGCATCAGAATGCATTGCGGACTGGCGGCAGCGATTTTAGATACATCGCAATGGCCTTCAGATCGGCGTCCGTCAACTTTCCAGTATTGTGCTCAATCACCTCCGCCATCATCGATCCGGCGAAATCAAAATCTGGCGTCGCCCCGGTCTTGAGGTATTCCACGATTTCTCGGACGGTCCAGGACAAGCCGGTATCGACATCAGGCGTAAGGTTCGGAATTGTCTCGTTCCCCGGACCGTTTGGCGTACCCGCCATCCAGCTATCGTAATCCAGGCCGCCCAACTTGTTACGCGGCGTATGACATTCGCCGCAATGGGCCAGTGCATTGGCAAGGTAGGCGCCGCGGTTGACCTCTGCCGACCGGTTCGGGTCCGGTTCGAATTCGCCTTCCCGGAAGAACAACATCTTCCATCCGACCTGCAGCAACCGCCAACTGAACGGAAACGATATATCGTGCGGGGTCGATGCCCGTTCTACGGGTTTCAGAGAAAACAGGTAGGCCCTCATCGCCCTCAGGTCAGGCTCGGTTATCTGTGTATAGGACGTATATGGAAAGGCAGGGAAATAGTGCGCCCCGTTCGGGTTTTTGCCATTTCGCATGGCACGAATAAAATCGGCGTCCGACCAGTCACCGATCCCGTTCTCTTTACTGGGGGTTATGTTGGGCGCATAGAATTTGCCGAAAGGCGTTGGGATCGCAGCGCCTCCGGCGAAAGGCTGTCCTTTGTTCCTGAAATCGGTGTGACAGCTTACACAGCCGCCAGCGATCGTGAGATATTCTCCCATCTTTACGGCGCCGTTCTTTTGCCCATGGGCCGGCACCCCTGCGGCAATCGTAAACCAGGCGTACAGGCAGCCAATCCATAGCGATCTCAGGCGCATCTAAAATGCCTTCCGGATTTTAAATCAAACTCCAACTTGATGGCCTTCGATATTCGTGGTTTCTCTTGCTCGGTCAAGTGACGCCTGACAGGCAAATCCACAATAACTCGGGAACACCTAGAATGTCTGATCCATCTATAAAATCCGTCTGCGTTTTCTGCGGCGCGTCGGTTGGAAAAGACCCCGCATTCCGTGCCGCCGCAGAGGATCTCGGTCGGCGGTTGGCCGAAAACGGTATTCGGCTGGTCTTTGGAGCCGGCCACGTCGGCATGATGGGGACCGTCGCCGATGCGGTTTTGGCGGGCGGCGGCGAAGCGATCGGTGTGATACCTCAATTCCTGCGAGATCGAGAACTCGCTCACGAGGGTCTGACCGAGCTTCACGTGGTTGACAGCATGCATACGCGCAAACGCATGATGTTCGACCTGTCGGATGCATTCGTCGCCCTGCCTGGCGGCTTGGGAACCTTGGAAGAGGTTTTCGAAATGGTGACTTGGCGTCAGCTCGGTCGACATCAAAAACCGATCGTCCTGGTCAGTACCAACGCATACTGGCAGCCATTCGACAAATTGGTGGACTGCGTGGTGTCGAATGATTTCGCGCATGGCGACACAACAACCTACTTCACCACGGTTCCCGATCCATCCGCCGCGATAGATTATTTGCTGAACGGTTGACAAAAAAACCCGGCACAAGGCCGGGGTTTTTTGAATTATGTATAATTTGCTCAGGAGCCCCAGGGCATAATCGCCTGCTTCAAGGCCGCATAGCCCTCGAGGAAACCCGGACGCGTACCCGCATAGACTTCGTCGAACTTGTCGAGCGCACCATCCAGCCATCTCCGGAGTTCCGAATTGTCCGGGTTAGCGTCAAGATAAGCATCTCGGATCAGTACGAAGTGGATACGCGGATCATAAGGCTGCTTCGTACCGCCCATGGACTCGTCGCCATCCAGCAGACGCAGCAGCATGGCGTCGGCGGAGCCCAAGGTCTGTTCGTGAATTGGCGGTCCGTCCATGCGGTACATCACCGACGTCATGTCACGGCCGTTCCCGGTCGTGTACCCCATGTCTTCCCAGACCTGACGCATATCGACATCCTTGCCCAGATGATTTGCGACCAAGCCGCCGAACATCCGCAATGGATCGGATACGTCAGCCAAGAGGTCGGTCAGACGGTCGCCATCTAGATCCGTCGCCAGCACAATCGTGTCCCGTTTTTCGATCAGGTCCCACAGCAGCAGGCCGTAATTTGTATCGGCGATATGCTGCTCGATGCGGCCGCCCCAATTTTCCATCCCGTCTTTGAAGTCGGACGGCAGCAGCGCGATGATCCGGTCAATCCGCTCCTTGTGTTCTTCGTAGGGATCGACGGCGTATTTTCGGCCGATCTCGAACTTGGTGCCCTGAAGCAGCCAAGAATGGAGTCCGGCATTGATACCGTCTTCCATGGCCTGTGTCGGCTTAGTGGCCACGCGACCCAAATGTCCAGTTTCGTGGACCATCTTCAGGAATAGGCGGTTGGCATACGCCATTTGAATACCCGGCGAGTTCATTTCGGAATGAACATGTCCGGTCTTGGGATCAACATCGAATACAGCCTTGTTCTGCGAATAGGGCAGGCAGGGCATACAGCGGACAACCGTGACCGGTCCATATGGACGAACGTTGCAGTAAACGCCTGCCTGGGTGCGCAGCGGCGCGTTCGCTGATTTACCCATGACGACGACCTTGCCGCCCTTGCCATCATTCACGTAAGCATCGCCGGCAGTCGACCACTTGATGGATGTGCACGGCATGTTCCCGAACCAGGAAAGCGAGGCCAGTTCCGTATCGTGACGGTACTGCGACCACATCGGGACCGCGTAGTAGGGAAGCCCAAGGATGTCGATCGCCGCAAGCGTTCCAAGCAGCGCGTAAGCGTCGGTCAGCGAATGCGCGACAGGGTTAACTGAGCCGTCGTGATTGCCTCCCTTCCAAACGACCGCATCGGGCGATCCATCCGGTTTGACGTCGCTGGCTTCGAACATACCGTCGAAAACGCTGAACAGATCGCCGCCATCGGCCTCCGTGCGTGCAATGGACATAAGATCAATCATGGTCGGGTCTCCTAGCGGACTTTCTTGAGATGGTGATGTGGTGATGCTGGGCGCAAGCGCACCACCCGCTGAAAAAGCATTGTAAAATGCGATTTGCCGGCACGTCTGTAAAGAGCCAGATCGCCGCGGACGTGATGTTGACAACGAAGATTTCTATAAGTTGGAAAGTGCCTCCGCGATGGCATCGACAGCAGCCCGTGCGGCACTTCCGTCAGGACCGCCCGCCTGAGCCATGTCCGGACGTCCACCGCCTCCCTTGCCGCCCAATGCAGCCGACCCGACACGAACCAGATCAACCGCACTAATGCGTTCCGTAACATCGTCGGTGACGCCGACGACAATCGACGCCTTGCCGTCATCCACCGAAACGATTGCCGTCACGCCAGAACCAATTTGTTTTTTGATCTCGTCGGCCATGGATTTGAGCTCCTTGCCGGGAATTCCCTCCATCACGCGGGGCGCATACTTCAGACCTGCAATTTCGGTCACATTGCCATTGTCGGACGGGGAGCCGCCGCCGGTTGCAAGCTTTCGCCGCAGGTCGGATACTACCCTTTCGAGTTTTTTCCGTTCTTCGAGGAGACCAAGCACGCGGCTGGGGACGCCCTCGGGACCGGTTTTCAGATCCAGCGCCACCTGCCCCAGCAGGTCTTCCCGTTCAAGGGCATAGGCCTCTGCCGTCGCGCCGGCCAGCGCCTCGATCCGCCGGACACCGGATGCCACCGCGCTTTCGCCGATAATATGAAAGAACCCGATATCGCCGGTGCGCGAAACATGGGTGCCGCCGCAGAGCTCGACCGAGAACCTGTTCGTGTCCCCGCCCATCGTCACCACGCGGACTTCGTCGCCGTATTTTTCTCCGAACAGCGCCATTGCCCCTTGTTCGATGGCCTCGCCCGGTGTCATCAGGCGGGTATCTACCGGTGTATTTAGGCGAATACGCGCATTGACCTCACGCTCGATCTCCCGAAGCTCGTCAGCTTCGATCGCGCTTGGATGCGAAATGTCGAACCGCAACCGGTCGGGCGCGACAAGCGACCCTTTCTGGGTGACGTGATCGCCCAGCCGCCGCCGTAATGCTTCATGCAGAAGATGGGTGGCAGAATGATGTGCCCGCAGCGAGGATCGCCGTCCGTTTTCGACCGAGAAAACCCCTACATCGCCAACCTTGACGGTCCCTCGGGAGACCGTGCCGCGGTGAATGTGCAGATCGCCGAGCTTCTTCTGGGTATCCGTGATTACGATTTCCGCGCCATCAGTCGTCAGTCCGCCGGCATCGCCTTGCTGCCCGCCGGATTCGCCATAGAACGGCGTCTGGTTCGCAATCATTTCGACCTCGGCACCCTTTCCGGCTTCACCGACTTCGGCACCGTCGACCACCAGCGCAACGATCGCGCCGTCCGCGGTTTCCATGGTGTAGCCCAGAAATTCCGATGCACCCACGCGTTCGCGGATATCGAACCAGACGCTTTCATCAGCTGCGGACCCCGAACCGGCCCAGTTCTTCCGGGCCTCTGCGCGCTGCCGTTCCATGGCAGCGTCGAAGCCAGCATTGTCCACCGATCTACCCTGCCCGCGAAGAACGTCCTCGGTCAGGTCAAGCGGAAAGCCGTAGGTATCGTAAAGCTTGAACGCAACCTCGCCGTCCAGCGCCTCACCCTTACCAAGCTTGTCGGTTTCGTCTTCCAGTAAACGAAGGCCGCGACCGAGCGTTTCGTGGAAACGGGTTTCTTCCAGCTTGAGGGTTTCGCCGACCAGCGCCTCGGCGCGTTCCAGCTCTGGGAATGCCTTGCCCATCTCGTCGACCAGCGACGGCACCAATTTCCACAATAATGGCTCTTCACATCCCATGATATGCGCGTGACGCATTGCACGGCGCATGATCCGGCGGAGCACGTAGCCGCGGCCCTCATTCGACGGCAGGACGCCGTCGGCGATCAGGAAGCTTGACGCGCGGAGATGATCGGCAATGACCCGGTGCGACGAGACATGGTCTCCGTCCGGCGTAACGCCCGAAGCCTCCGCCGATGCCTCTATCAGGCGATGCATCAGATCGATTTCGTAATTGTTGTGTTTGCCCTGCAGCACGGCCGCGATGCGCTCCAGTCCCATCCCGGTATCAATCGATGGTTTTGGCAGTTCTTCGCGGGTGTCGGCGTCGGTCTGCTCGAACTGCATGAAGACGAGGTTCCATATCTCGATGAACCGGTCCCCCTCCTCGTTCGGGCTGCCAGGCGGTCCGCCCGAGATCTTGTCCCCGTGGTCGTAGAATATTTCAGAGCACGGGCCACACGGGCCGGTATCGCCCATGGACCAGAAATTGTCGCTGGTCGGTATGCGGATGATCCGGTCGTCGGACAGGCCGGCGATTTTCTGCCAGAGGTCGAACGCCTGATCGTCCTCGGAAAAGACAGTGACCAGCAGTTTGTCCGCCGGCAGCCCGTATTCTTTTGTTATTAGGTTCCAAGCATACTCGATGGCGACATCCTTGAAATAGTCACCGAAAGAAAAGTTCCCTAGCATCTCGAAGAAAGTGTGATGTCGCGCCGTATAGCCGACATTTTCCAAGTCGTTATGCTTGCCACCCGCGCGGACGCATTTCTGCGACGTGGTCGCCCGGTTATAGGTGCGCGTTTCCAGTCCGGTAAAGACGTTCTTGAACTGCACCATCCCAGCATTGGTGAACAACAGCGTCGGGTCGTTGTGCGGCACAAGGGGCGAGGACGCCACGATCTCGTGGCCGTTCTTGGCGAAATAATCGAGAAATGTCGCCCGGATGTCATTGGTAGATGCCGTCATGGAACCGTATTTTCGCCTATTCAGTTCACCGCGCGGGCCAAGGGCGGATGATCGTATCAAAGCTGCCGGAAAACGCTCGTTTTTACCGGCCTATCACCATACTGTCCAGACGCAGGACGGGCCCCGTCACCGGAGCCCGTTCCCTTACCGATCAAGTGATGACTTCGTGGGCGTTACGCGTCGATGGATTCCTCATCCTCATCGCCGACGATACCGGGCGGATCGGTCATCGCCGCCTCGTTCAACACACCCGCATGTTCCAGTATCTCGCGCTGCAGCTGGCCGGACAAATCCGGGTTCTCCAGCAGAAAGGTTTTGGCGTTCTCGCGGCCCTGGCCGATGCGCTGATCGCCGTAGGAGAACCAGGAACCAGATTTTTCCACTAGCCCGGCCTTGACGCCCAGATCGACCAGTTCACCCATTTTGGAGATGCCCTCGCCGTACATGATATCGAATTCGATGGTCTTGAACGGCGGCGCCATCTTGTTTTTGACCACCTTGACCCGGGTCTGGTTGCCGACGATTTCGTCACGATCCTTGATCGCACCGATGCGGCGGATATCGAGCCGGACTGAGGAATAGAATTTCAGCGCATTGCCGCCGGTCGTCGTTTCTGGGCTGCCGAACATGACGCCGATCTTCATGCGGATCTGGTTAATGAAGATAATCAGGCACTGTGATCGGTTGATCGAGCCCGTCAGCTTTCGCAGAGCCTGGCTCATCAGCCGCGCCTGCAGGCCAACATGGGTGTCGCCCATCTCGCCTTCCAATTCCGCCCGCGGTACCAGCGCCGCGACGGAATCGATCACGATTACGTCGATAGCTCCGGACCGCACCAGTGTATCGGCGATTTCGAGCGCCTGTTCGCCGGCATCGGGCTGAGAAATCAGCAGTTCTTCGACGTCGACGTTAAGCTTGTTAGCATAGACCGGGTCGAGCGCGTGCTCGGCATCGATAAACGCGCAGGTCCCGCCCTTCTTTTGGGCCTCGGCCACGATATGGAGCGCCAGCGTCGTCTTGCCCGAGCTTTCCGGCCCATAGATCTCGACGATGCGGCCGCGCGGCACACCGCCGATACCGAGCGCGATGTCCAAACCGATCGAGCCGGTCGAGACAGCGTCGATATCAACCGGCGCGGACCCGTCGCCGAGCTTCATGATTGAGCCTTTGCCGTGGGCCCGTTCGATCTGGCTCAGCGCCGCTTCAAGCGCCTTGCTCTTTTCCGCGTCAGATCTGTCCATGTTGTCTCTCTCGACTACTCTCAGGTTCGCTTCGGCCATCTCATCCTCTCCTTATTTCATACGGCTGTCGTCGGTGCAAATCGTTGTGTGGAAACAAATGTACCTATTTTGTTCTCGCCCGCAAGAACAATTTCAAGAAACTGAAAAACTGCTGTTTTTAAAGATATTTTCCGGTTTTGTTCTGATCTGAACGCGAAACTCGGAGCGAGCATTCAGAGTTTATAACGCGGGAACGATTCGGCGATGGCGAGCATTGCGCTGGTTTTCATCACGGGTGGTCACGATCGCGAAATGACCGCGGGCACATGGGCGAACAACGACCCGCTGTTAGTGGCGCCACACGCCTTCGCGATTATCGATGACCTGGGCGCGATCATGATCATGGCGCTGTTTTACGCGGGCAACCTGTCCAAAACCGCGCTACTCATCGCGCCGGTTGGGCTTGCTGTCGGGATCAGTGATATTGGAGCTGCTGGGCTACTTTGTGCTCGAAGCCGCGATCGCCAATTCGACAGCGGAACCTGAGCCCGCACCACAGACAGCCTAGCCGCCAGCGGGAATCCGCTTCTGGAATTCGGCGCGCCAGTCCTCGATCGGTTGAAAGGTCGGATCGGCCTTCGCATGCGCCTCTGAAGCGGTGTAAATTTCTTCGTCGGACATTGAGAAATCGATATCATGGCGGTGCGGCTGGTTGATGTACCAAGGCGTATCCATGAATGCCTCGAGCCGGTTGCCTTCCGGATCGAAGAAGTAAACCGACCAAGCGTTGCCGTGATCAGTGACGAACACTCTCTGAACGTCTTCATCGGTTGTAACCGCGTCGTGCACCTGTCGCAATTGCCCTAGGGTTTCGCATTTGAACGATATCTGGTTGACCGTCGTCTGCTCGGTCTCCGGTTTCCTGCCCTCGGCGACGACCACCTGATGATGATCCTTCGGGTCTCGGGACATGAAAGCATATCGATTGCCGTTCAGCAGCCCTTCGTCGGCAATGCCGAACCCGAACATGCGCACGTAAAAGTTCTTCATTCGCTCAAAATCCTGCACCCATATCCCGACGTGGGCGAGTTTCATTTCCGGAAGTTTGGCCATTTCGCGCTGCCCATTACATTGCACCTAAGCCGATTTTAGGCCGGCCATTGCCCTCTTCGCAAACCGCCCCCCTGCGCGGACTTGCATATCGCGGCACAAAGGTTATTCATGCCAAAACACTTAACAGGAGGGCGGCATGAAAATCACGACTTATTCAGTAAACGGCTCGGAATCATACGGCGTTGTCACCGAAGAGGGCGTCATAGACGCCAAACCACTGGCAGGGGGCCCGCAGACCCTGCGCGGCGCGATCGCCGCAGGTGCGCTGAACAAAATTGCCGAAGCCGCCGCAGGCAAGACCCCCGACCACAGCATGGAAGAGATTGAGTTCCTCCCCGTAATCCCCGACCCGGACAAGATTGTTGCCGTAGGACTGAACTATCGGAGCCACGTCCTCGAAGGCGGTCGGGACATACCGGAATGGCCGATGATCTTCACCCGGTTCGCCAACTCGCAGGTCGGACATGGACAGGCGATGATCAAGCCGAACGCATCCGAAATGTTCGACTTCGAAGGTGAAATGGCCGTAATCATCGGCAAAACCTGCCGCCATGTGTCGGAGGCGGACGCGCTTTCGGTCGTCGCCGGATATTCCTGCTACAATGACGGCTCGATCCGCGATTACCAGCGCCATACCAGTCAGTTCGTGCCGGGCAAATCGTTCTACAAGTCCGGCGCATTTGGCCCGTGGATGGTGACGGCGGATGAAATTCCCAACCCAGGCGCGCTGACGCTGATGACCCGCCTTAACGGCGAGGAAATGCAACGGGCGACCACCGACGACCTGCTGTTCAGCATCCCTCAGCTGATCCACTACCTGACCACGGTGACCGAACTTGTCCCCGGCGACGTGATCGTTTCCGGCACTACCGGCGGCGTCGGCTTCTACCGCGATCCGCAGGTGTTTATGAAAGAAGGCGACACGATCGAGATCGAGCTCGACAAGATCGGCGTCCTTCGCAACCCGATCGTGAACGAGTGACCACCAAAAAGCTATGATCCCAACTGAACCAGGGATCTACTACCGCCAGAAGACTCCAGCCGGCGCGGGTACGACGGACTCAACCACTCCGCGCCAGATGCGCCTTCAGCGCGCCATTGAACCGTTCCGGGTGCTCGATATAGATCATATGCCCGACATCGGGTAGTTCCACCAGTTCGGCGCCGGTCAGAGCATCGACAATCCGGCGCACGACGTCCTGTGACGCTGTCTTGTCGCCGCTACCCGCCACCACGGTTGTCGGGCCCGGGTCGTCCGGGATTTCCTGCATGATGTTGGCCCGCGCCATGGCCCGCCACTGGGCGAGATAGCCCTCGAGCCGCGTCCACGACATCACCTCAACCCCTTTCCGCACCGTCGCAGCGTCGGCCGTCGCCGCACAGGATTTCGGCGCGTGGTCGCGCGCGTAGGCCTCGACACCCAAATCGGCCAGCAGTTTTTCGCGCTCGGCGATGATCTCCGCCTGCTTATCCTCCCCCAGCGGGCCGGAGCCGATGACCGGCTGGGCCAGCACCATGCTCGCCACCCGGTCGGGGTAATCATTTCGGAAGGCCGGCATTAACGTGGCGCCGAAGGAGTGTCCGACCAAGTGCGCGCGGTCGACTTCCACTGCATTGAGCAACGCCGCCAGTTTCGCTGTGTAATCGGCAACCGTCGGCTCGTCGGTCGGCCAGTTGTCGGACTCGCCGTAGCCGGGTGCATCCCAGCCGATCACGCGATAGCGGTCCGAGAACTGCGCGTACTGGGTTTCCCAGTTGCGGGAATTGCCGCCCATGCCGTGGATAAACACCAGCGCAGACCCCTTCCCGGCTTCGCGCCCGGCAAGCTTGCGATCATCGATGACGGTGTGCCGAGTATTCGGCACAGACATCAACGAAGACCCATCAACTTCATCGCGGCCGCGAAAAGATCGTGATCCGTTTCCGCCAGCGCGCTGAGTGCGGTGAAGTGATCCCGCCCGGGCATGTTCAGCGTCGATGTCTCGACGCCCTGCTCCGCCCAGGTCTTCGCCAGGTCCGATGCCTGGCGGTCGAATTCGTCGTATTCGAAACCACCGAAGGCGATGACCGACGGGCCGCCGGTGAGGGGCGGCAGAAACATTGGGCTCAGTCCCGGCACGTCCTCGGGCTGCAGGCGAACCGCATCGTTCAACGGTGTCAGGCGGATAGGCTCCAGGTCATAGATCCCGCTGATGGGAAGACCCGCGGCAACGAGGTTCGATGGAAGCCCGTCTTCAAGCGACGACCAGTCTGTCGCCTGCATCATTGAGGTCAGATGCCCGCCCGCGGAATGACCGGAAACCACGATCCGGTCGCGGTCGTATCCGTAAGTCGCAGCCTCTTTCCACAGGTATGCGACAGCTCGCTGACACTGGTTGGTCAGCTCGGCCAGTGTCACGCCTGGACACAGGGTATATTCGATGTTGGCGAAAGCCGCGCCGTGGGCGTTCAGTTCCTTGGCCAGGAACTCGAAGCCTTCCTTGTCGTTCCATTGCCAGTAGCCGCCATGGATGAAGGCTAATAACGGCGCGCCGTCATTGTGGGGCAGGAACACATCCACCCGTTCGCGCGGATCGTCGCCGTATTGTTCGTCCAGATGCTTCCGCGCCGCGTTAGCTCGATAGTCGGCCGACCGTGCATTCTGGTCGTCCTTGATGGCGGCCAGGTCGGCCTCGCTGATCTGCGCGCGGTTGTTATACTGCGCATATAGCGCCTCTGAATCGTAGTCTCGGTAAATGGCGTCGGCCATCGTCAATCTCCCTGTTTCGCGGACATGGTAGCTGCCGTCACGCGGCAATCAACTAAGACCGAAATTTGCACTTGCAAATAATAAAGTTTGCAAGTTAACATTTGAGTTCTGAACGTTTGATCAGGGAAAACGCCATGGCAATAGATTTCGGCTATTTCACGCTTTCCGATAACTACTATCCGGACAATCCACGTAGTTCGAGCGACTTCGTCCTCGAGATACGCGAGCAGGCCATTCTGGCGGACAAGCTGGGATACAGCTCCGCTTGGATCGGTGAACACCACTTCGACCGCCTCGGCGTCAATTCCCGCCCGGACATCTTGCTGGCGAGCATCATTCCGGAGACGCAAAACATCAGGTTCGCGCCTGCAGTCAACGTCTTGCCGTTGCACCACCCCATCCACGTCGCGGAAGCCTGGGCGACGCTCGACCTGCTATCCGGCGGTCGCGTCGATTTCGCCACCGGCCGCGGCTACGACCAGGAGGAATACTTACCCTTCGGCGCGGATTTCATGAAATCCGCCGAAATGTTCGAAGAGGGCATGGACGTTTTGTGGAAAGCCTGGACCGAGGATGGTTTCTGGTCGCATCATGGCGAGTTCTATCACATCGACGACATGTCGATTACGCCGAAGCCGATACAGAACCCGATCCCCTTCTACGTGGCGTCGTTCTCGGAAACGTCTTCCAAGATGGCGGCGAAGAGAGGCCACAATATCATTTACGCGCCGTTCGCGGCCTCGATGGTCTATGGAAGCCTGGCCGCTGCTGTGGACAGTTACCGCAACAACTGCGTTGCCGCCGGCAACGAGCCCGGCCGTGCCATGTGCAGCTACTTCATCCATATCGCAGACACTCCTGAAGAAGATGATTTCGGCCGCCAGGCGATGATGGATTACTTCAAGTACTGCGTGTTGAGGGCCTTCCCGGACGACCCGGAAACCATGCCACCGACCATGCACTATTTTATGCAGATCAACGAGATCCTACGCAACATGGAAAAGGACAAGTTGTCCAAGAATTCCGTGCTGATTGGCAACGCGGCAGCGATCACCGAACAACTGAAAGAAGTCGAGGAAGCAGGGATCGACGAATGCATCCTGTATTTCAACGTCGGTAAAAAACCGCACGGTCTGGTCAAGGACCAGATGTACAAATTTATGGAAGAGGTAGCCCCCAACTTCGAGGCCTATCAGGTGGCGGCGGAGTAACACTCGATGGAGCTTGGCGCTTACCTTCCCTATCTCGTCAACCGGGTCGGACAGCGTTTCATCGGCGATATGACGCCGGTTCTCAACGAGGCCGGCGTCGATATTCAGAGCTGGCGAGTGCTGATCGCCCTTTATCAGCGGGGTGGTCAGCCGGTCGGAGCGCTGTCGGACCTGACCAGCATTAATTTCTCAACCCTGTCGCGGGTGCTGGACCGAATGGAAAAGAGAGACCTCGTGCGCCGCCGTCGCGACGCAGAAGACGCGCGCTCTTTCACGATCGAACTGACCGGAAACGGGCGAAGCGTAACGGAAAAGATCCTGCCCTATGCCGCCGAACTAGAAGCACAGGCCACCGGCGATTTCTCCGAAGCAGAACTGGCGACGCTTCGCCAGCTTCTGGGCAAATTATATGCGGGGCTAGACGGAGACCGGGAACAACCGACCGACGACCGGCTGGCGGGGTAACCGGAAAAAACGGAGTCTAATCCGCTTTTACCGAAGCCGCTTCTATCCCCGTTTCGACCAGGAACCTTAACTACCGCTCGATACGAACGGGCGACAGCCCATAGAGATATCTCATATCGAATACGGTCCCGGCACGAAGCGTGCTGAGAATAAGAGCAGCCGCATCTTCAACGGTGCCTGCATTACTGATCTTCTCCCTGAGGGCTTTTTTCAGAAAACACGCGTACTTTCGCTTACGCGGCATCCTGACCTCCTTCGACATCTAGCCGACATCTGTGCCCGCATCATCGGCTGTTTTTGAACACGCAGTCGGCCAACCGTACCGAATATACTGGAATATCGGGAGAGTACTGGTGCACGGTGCGTCTTGAAACGACTGCGGTCCGCACACCATCATGCCATCATCAAAATTGTGCCAACATTCGACACAGCAGACGTGGAACATAAACAACAAGTCGAAGAATGTGCGCTGTATGGACCGGTAATCGCCCAGCTTTCGGGAATTAGCGTGCAGCGCACATCGCGACTGTTTTTTTTGATCGCCAGGACGGGAAATTCCGACCCAACAGTGCTATAGTTCTATAAATCGGGTTCAACAGAGATATCGCCGCCATGAAAAGATCCAAATCCGTCAAACTTGTTGCCATGGGGACTGGGCTGCTGCTGGTCGCCGCGTGCGAGGAAGCCAAAGTCGACACCGCGTTGTTCGAATCCGTCAAACAATGCACAGGTCTCGGGTTGTCAGAGCAGGAATGCGTCGCGAATTTCCAACAGGCGCGGCAAACGCATATAGCCGCCGCGCCGAAATACACATCGCAGGCCGATTGCGAAGCCGATTTCGGCGCCGAGAAATGCGAACTGGCACCGCAGCGGACGACATCCGGCGGCAGCGTCTTCATGCCGCTGATGGCGGGATACATGATGGGTAGCATGCTGTCGGGCGGCGGTCGCGGCCAGCCCCTGTATCGAGGTGCAAACAGCACCAATTTCCGAACCGCCGACAACAAGGCCGTTGGCTCCAAAACCGGCCGTGCGAAGGTCGCACAGAGCGCGACCCGGACCCCGGCGGCAAAGACCCGCACCACGTCGCGCGGCGGTTTCGGCAAGAATGCCCGCAGCCCAATGCGGCGATCCTTCGGCGGCTGAAACATGGCCTGTTTTCGCGAGGTTACTCGGGCCCGCGTCTCCCGTCGGGCATAGTCGGTGGATCGCATCCCGGTCGAGCCGCGCAAAGACTGGCGCGAGACCGCAGAGGAGCACGGGTTCCGCTTTCACACCATCGACGACGAACGGTACTGGGATGAAAGCGTTTATTACCGGTTCTCTCTGGACCAGATAGAAAACGATCTCGAAGACCCGACCGCCGAAATAGAGCAACTCTGTTTCCAGGTCGTTGAACGCGCACTGTCAGACGATAGCGTGCTCGAACGCCTGGGCATCCCAGAAGCGTTTTGGGATTACGTCGCCAACAGCTGGCGCAACCAGGAACGCAATCTTTATGGCCGCATGGACTTCGCGTATGATGGCTCCGGCCCCGCCAAACTGTTTGAATACAATGCCGATACGCCGACATCGCTGTACGAATCCGGCGTGTTCCAGTGGGTATGGCTGGAACAAGCGATCGAACGCGGCCTGATTCCGGACGGAAGCGACCAGTTCAATTCGCTGCACGAGGCTTTGACCGCCGCGTGGGCCAATATGGGGGTCGACGGCACGTTGCACCTCGCCTGCTGCAAGGACACGGAAGAGGACGAAGGCACGGTCGAATACATGGCCGACTGCGCGCGCCAGAGCGGACTGGAAACCCGGCTGATCTATATCGAGGATATCGGCATCAATACCGACGGCCTTTTTACCGACCTGCAGGAAAATCCGATCGATCACCTGTTCAAGCTGTACCCTTGGGAATGGCTGATGGCCGACGACTTCGGACAACATATCCCGAGGAGCGGTACGCGGTTCGTAGAACCGGGCTGGAAGGCGATCCTGTCGAACAAGGGATTGCTCCCGCTGCTGTGGGAGATGTTCGAGGGCCATCCCAATCTGCTGCCCGCCTGGTTCGATGGCGATCCAGCAGCCGCGGCGCTGAGCGGAAACTTCGTCCGTAAACCGCTGTTTTCCCGCGAAGGCGCAAATGTGGAAATCTTCCAGGAAGGCGAACGCACGATCAGCGTCGATGGCGACTACGGCGCCGAAGGACACATCGTCCAAGCGCTGCACCCCCTACCCGATTTTGGCGGCAACTACCCGATGATCGGCTCGTGGCTCGTGGCAAGCCAGCCCTGCGGTATCTGCATCCGCGAAGACGTCTCGCTCGTCACCGGCGACGACGCCCGCTTCGTGCCGCATATTATTGCGGGGTAGGAATAGACATGTCTGACGGCACCGGCCCGCTCTCCTTCCCGGCCACCCACAGGATGATCCTTATGTGTGGCCGGGAAGAGCAGCCAACTGGCGCAACCAAAGTACAGGTCCGCAGATGACTTCCAATCGTCTTTACGACCGCATTTCGCGCGACCCGTCTATGGGAGAACTACGCGACGGCAATACCCGGCTCTTCCTGATGCGCGCCGACGCGTTTATGGATGCCTTCAGGCGCCTTGATGAGGACGCCCGCTACTCCATGTTTTCTGCCTTCGCTCAATCGATCGCCGAACATTCCGGCCAGTCCGTCAAACATTACCGCCACGAACTTGGCCCGGCGGCGCGCGAAATCTTCCTGAATGCTGCCGTCAATATGGCCGCAGATATGGGCTGGGGGGGCTGGGCGTTCGGCCCGAATACACCGGGAGAAATGACGCTCGATGTGGCCAACAGCCCATTTGTTGAAGGTCATGGCGTATTGAAAACACCGATCTGCGCGCCCATCCTCGGCATGATCGAGGCGCTTGGCGGGATCATTTTTCCCGTCGATCCGGTCGTCGAAGAGGTGGAATGCGCGGCCGTGACCGGCGGCGATACCTGCCTTTTCGTGGCACGGATCGAATAGGGCACGAGCGGCTGTCGTTCCCGCGAAGGTGGGACACCAACGGCAATAAAGATGCCCGTCTTCGCTGGAATGGCCAAATAAGAGAATGCGTAACCGGTATGCACATCTGGCGTGCACCCGCTGCTAGCACTTCACAGCAAACCCGGTATAGATACCGGATGACAGACGAACACAAACCGCTTCTTCGATTCCGCTTCATCGTCCTGCTAGGATCACACGCAATGATCTTCGTGGGCTCCGGCAGCCTATTTTTGATCGCAGTCACGCTAAAGGACCTCGCAGGGGAATTCGGCTGGCCACGCGAAGTACCGTCGCTGGCGTTTTCGCTCCAGTTCATCGGCGGCGGGCTCGGGGGCATTCTCATGGGATACCTGCTCGACCGTGTGGGCGCCGTGGTGCTCCCCGTGGTTGCCACATTCGCCGTGGTGTCGGGCTCGATCCTCACCACCCTGGTGGACGTGCAGTGGCAGCTATTCGCGGTCTACCTGTTTCTGTTCGGATTTCTCGGTCAGGGCAGCCTTTATGCGCCGCTGATGGCCAATATCTCGAAATGGTACGACCGGCGGCGCGGCATGGCCGTCGGCATCGTCGCCAGCGGGCAAAGCCTGTCCGGCATTGTCTGGCCGCCGATCTTCACCGCAACCGTCACCGAGGTCGGATGGCGCAACGGTTTTATCGGGTTCGGCATCATTGCGGGGATCATCATGCTGCCCATGTGCCTGATCTTCGTCCGCAAGCCGCCAAGCACCGAACAACTGCAGGCAGCGGAGCAATCCGAAGGACCCGATAGCAAAGGGCGTCCTAGGCGCGGCGCGCGCAACAGCGCCACGGACCTGAGCTATCTGCAACTGCAGATCGTTCTGTGCGTCGCCATTATCGGTTGCTGCATCTCGATGGCGCTGCCGCTTGCGCACCTGGTGTCGTTCGGTACGGATTTCGGCCTGTCGCTGAACGAGGCCGGATGGATTTTCTCGGCGACCCTAACCGCCGCCTTCGTCAGCCGAATCCTTTTTGTGGGCCTGCTGTCTGACCGCTTTGGCGGTTTATGGGCGCTCTTCTGCTTTTCCGCCCTGCAGGCCGCCATGGTGGCTTTGCTGGCTTACGCTGACTCCGTGTTCCTGCTTTATATCGTGGGGATCGGGTTCGGATTTGGCTACGGTGGTGTCTTCCCAGTCTACGCCGTCATAATCCGCGAATATATGCCGGCTCGGGAAGCCGGCCGCCGCACGGGTATCGTATTTTTATTCGGTGCCGTCTCAATGGGGGTCGGAAGCTGGATGGGCGGCGCAATCTTCGATGCGTATGACAGCTACGACCTGGCATTCCTGATCGGCGTCGTCGCCAACTGCATTAATCTGGTTATCATCGGGGCGCTCCTCACCAGGACTCGCCCACGGGAACCAGAAGGCGCGACGGCCTAAACTTTCCCATAAGGAGACACACCGATGGAAATCTCACTGCAAGGGCGCTCGGCGCTGATCACCGGCGGCAGCGAAGGACTGGGCAAGGGCATGGCGATCCGGTTCGCGGCATCGGGCGCTAATGTTGCCATTGTCGCCCGGCGGCCCGAAATTCTGGGGTCTGCCAAGGCCGAGGTCGACGCCGCAGGCACCGGAAAAGTCGTCGCCCTGCCCTGCGATCTGCTGGACCCGGCGGCGACCGTTCAAGCATTCAAGGATGCGGAGCAGGCACTGGGCAAGATCGACATCCTCGTCAACAACGCGGGTACGTCGCGCGCCAAGCCGTTCGAAAGCGTTACCGACGAGGAATGGTATGAAGATTTGGAACTGAAACTCATGGCCGCGGTCCGTCTCTGCCGCACCGCGCTGCCCGCGATGAAGCAGCGGAAATGGGGACGCATCATCAACGTGCTTAATATCGGTGCGAAGGCACCGCGTGCGGGCGGCGCCCCGACAGTGGTATCCCGCGCCGCCGGACTTGCGCTGACCAAGGTGCTGGCCAGCGACGGCGCGCCCCACAACGTGCTGGTAAATGCGCTGATGGTCGGACTGATTAAGTCCGGCCAGTGGGAACGGGCGTTCACGGAAGCCGATAATAGCGGCGACTACGAGGTCTTCGTCCAGGACATGGCGAACGACCGGAATATTCCGCTGGGCCGGATCGGCGAAACCGAGGAGTTCGCCAATATCGCCTGTTTCCTTGCGTCGGATCAGGCGGGCTATATCACGGGAACGTCGATCAACGTCGATGGCGGCGCGTCGCCGGTGGTTTAGAGCATTTCCTAAAGCGCCTTGTAGGCACAGTCGGAATCCTTACACGGGACTTCGCGCCGGGATATGGCGCCGTCCATGTCGCCGCTCCGGGCGAAAACAAGAATAACGTTCACCGCATTTGACAGCTTCAGGGCACCGACAATGGCGTAGCTCGTTGTCAGCGTGTGCGCACCCGGAAGATCGCGGATGGCGGCGGTCGTATCTGCCCCGTCTATGTTGCGCAAACGGACGCCGGTCAGGGCCGAATCGTAAGTCCGGCGTATGATCGCCTGTACAGCCTTGGTGCCGTCGGAAATCAAATTCACCAAGTGCCCGGCCTGTTTCAGCATCCACACGACTGCGGCATGCTTGGCCTTGGCATGCGCTGCCAAAAACAGTTGTCTCGTCGGTGCCGCGATATTGCGATCCACGTCCGGTAAAAGGGGAGCCACCGTTTCAGTTTCGAAACGGCAGCAATCTAAGAAACATTCTTTGAACAAGGACTAGTAGCGGGCCGACGGGTTAGATCGGTCGGCGGGCATTACCCCAGAACCGGCTCCAACCTCTCCATCGCGGCCGACACCGTCTGCGTATCAGCGGCAAAGCAGAGCCGCATCCATCCTTCGCCGTCCTCGCTGAAGGCCAGTCCGGGTGCCAGTCCAACACCAACCTCGTCGATCAGTTTCTGGGCAAACGATACGGAATCCGTCATGCCGTCGACAGCGAAAAACGCATAGAACGCACCCTCGGGGCGGGACAACGTCACCCGTTTCATAGCGCCCAGCCGCTGGACCA
This sequence comes from Alphaproteobacteria bacterium UBA7314, assembly GCA_002471575.1. GTDB lineage: Bacteria > Pseudomonadota > Alphaproteobacteria > MPNO01 > UBA830 > UBA830. The sequence continues at coordinate 26,330 of DKQG01000033.1, forward strand.
CAATATCCCGGTTACGCCGGTAACGTTCTAAGGTTTCCGTGATGAAGGGCTCCCCTTCCCGAATTGCCGTAACGCCCGCGTACTGCACGAATGTCGTTGGGTTGGCGATGTTGTATTCGACTAGCTTTTCAAACCCTTCGCCGGCATCGTCGGGGTGCGTGATCCAGCCGAGCCGCCAGCCGGTCATCGACCAGGATTTCGAAAACGAATTGATGACAATCACCCGATCCTCGGGCTCTACAATATCAAGGAACGACGGAGCCCGGCCCAGCGGCAGATCGGTTTCATACGCCAGACGAATATAGACCTCGTCGCTGACCAGCCAGATGCCACGTCTGCGGCATTCGTCGAGCACCGCACGCTGCTCGGCGCGCGGCATTACCCACCCTGTCGGGTTGCCGGGCGAATTGACGAATATCGCCCGGGTCAGCTCGTCGCAGGCGGCGAACAATTCGTCGATATCCAGTTTCCAGCGTCCGTCGTCACTCAGTTTCAGCGCCACCTGGCGCGGCTCGGCATCCATGATACGGACGGTTTCCTTGCAGTTCGGCCAGACCGGTCCAACCGCAACCATGTTGTCGCCTGCCGACATCAGCGCCTCGGAGATCATCATGATCGCGTTCATGCCGGACCCCGTAACAGTGATCCGGTCAATAGCGATGTCACGGCCGTGAAGGTTCGACGCATAGGCTGCAATGGTTTCACGCAACACCGGCACACCTCGGTTCTTGGCATAGAAAACCTGGTTGTCGTCCAGTGCCGCAGTCGCCGCATCCTTGATGAACTGGGGCGTTGGCACGTCCGGTTCGCCGAACCAAAGTTTCAACAGCCCTTTGCGGCCCATGTTGGGCTCGGCAACGTGGCGGATCAGCGATCCGGGCAGGTCTTCAAGGCTTCGGCGCAGTCCGTTGGGGGCCCTTAAATCTGTGGTCATAGTGTTTTCCGGTCAAATTTGCGGGTGTATAGCATGAGTTTCCGCCGCCGCACGTAGAATTGCGATGCCCAACCTTTATAATACGACTAACAAGAAAACCGGGGATTCGACACGGTGACAATCCACAACTACGAGCTCGATGCGCGACGCGTATACGACATTCTTAAGAACGGCGGGATTAGCGTGATTCCCAGCCATGTCGGATACGTTGTAGTCGCCTGCGACCCGGATGCCATCTGGCGGATTTTTAGGGCCAAGAAACGCAAACCCGAAAAACTGAACGCGGTCTGCGGCTGCCGGGAAATGCACATTGCGCTGCATGACCTGCCGGACGACCGGCGCGCAATTGTCTCCGCCATCACGGAGGAGTGGGATCTCCCCATGGGTACTGCTGCGAAAGTGCACATGGATCACCCGGCGATCGCCAGTCTGCCGAAAGACACGCTGAACCAGACGACATATGACGGCACGCTGGCCATGCTGCTAAACGCCGGGCCGCTGATGGACAATATCGCGCGGCTCGCTTTTAATGACAACCGGATGGCCATCGGATCGTCTGCCAACGTATCGCTGCAGGGAGTGAAGTTCCGAGTCAGCGAGATTGAGCAGGAAATTATCGACGCCGCCGACATCGTAATCGACTACGGACTAATGCGCTGGAACCGTTACAATCATTCGTCAACGATGATCAATGTCAGCACAATGGAGGTGATCCGCTACGGGTCGTGTTTTGACCTGATCGACAACCTGCTGCGCAATCATTTCGATATAACGCTTCCTCCCAACCCATACGAGGAAGAATGACATGAGAGCACTGGTATACGACGATTACTGCGATCTGCAGGGCATGCGGCTCGCCGACATACCGGACCCGGCGCCCGGACCGGACGAAGTCCTGGTCGAAGTCCATGCCGCCGGAATTAACCCGATCGACTGGAAGGTCCGTGCCGGCCACATGCGGGCGCGGTTTGAACTCGAATTCCCCGATGTCGCCGGGCGCGACCTGTCGGGCGTCGTCGTCGCTGTCGGCAGCAACGTGACGGACCTGAAGGAGGGCGACACCGTTTTTGGAACCTGTCCGCCCAACCGTTGGGGAAGCCATGCGGAGCTGATCGCCGTCGAGGCGAGCGTCGTTGGCATTAAACCGCCGGAAATTTCGCATATCGAGGCGGCCTCCATTTCGCTCGTCGGCCTTACCGCACTGACGGCACTGGAGAAAACCGCCACCATCCAGAACGGCATGCGCGTGCTCGTCCATGCAGGCGCCGGAGGCGTCGGCGCATTCGCGATCCAGTACTGCAAGTCGCGGGGTGCAACGGTCTTTGCCACCGCCAGCGCGGGCAATGCGGATTTCGTTAGACGGCTGGGCGCGGACGAAGCGATCGACTACCGCAACGTGGATTTCACCGAAGTCGCATCCGATATCGACGTCGTTTACGACACCATGGGCGGCGAGACGCATCTGAGGTCGTACAACGTGCTAAAGCCGGGCGGCCTCATGGTCTGTCTGAATGCGGAGCCAATCCCCGACGAAAAGCCGCGCGACGATATCCGGGTCGAGACTCCGCTGGTCCAGTACGACCGCGCCGGCGTGGAGCGGATCGCCCAACTGATCCAGACCCGCGCTGTCCAGCCAAGCGTAGGAACCGTTTTCTTCTTCTCGGACGCAATGGACGCTTATCGTTTGAGCGAAACCAATCATGCCCGCGGGAAAATTGTGCTGCGTATTAAATAATCCCGTTTGCGTCATTTATTTGAAGATGAATATAAGCCTTTTCCTTCACACCAGAGGCGGAGATCATGGAAGTAGCCGTTCTGGGCGGCGGGCACGCCTGTTATGCGGCCGCGGCCGACGCATCGGAAACAGGACATAACGTTCGGTTCTGGCGACGGGACGCCGCGGCGTTCCGCGACGTCGCAGAACGCAGTCAGCTTTGTCACCAATAAAGGCACCTTCTGCCACGGATTTAAGGCTTTCCAACACCGAGTTGTGCAGCTTTGGCTGAAAAACCAAGTATTCGCACCCACCTGGAGGCATTCAAGTACCGTACGCAAGGTTTAATCGCGCCGGACACCTGTCCCGGCATCGTTCTTTGATAAAAAAGCGAAAAATTAAACCGTTTGCGTTCAAGCCAGTAATAACGCTAAGCTTATTTTGATTGGTACTTGACCAGGCGTACTTGTCGACGCTTTCGACGCCTGACATAGCGACTCCCGGACAGTACGATCGTAATAGCGCAATCCGCACAACATTGCGGTAAACGTGTAGACGACTATGAAGGAATTGCTATGCCGACAGGTACCGTTAAGTGGTTTAATCCGACAAAGGGATTCGGTTTTATCGAGCCCGACGAAGGCGGAAAAGACGCGTTTGTACACATTTCCGCGGTTGAGCGAGCCGGTCTTCCGGGACTTCGCGAAGGCCAGAAAGTGGAGTTCGAACTCGTGCCGAGCCGTGACGGCAGGAACGCCGCCGACAATATCGTTGCTCTTGACTGATATTCGGGCTGTTCCGAAATAAGTCGTGACCGCACCTGGCAGTCGCTTTTTAACTGAGCCGCCTAACCTTCTCCACGAAGCACCGCTGTCGCCGCTTCGTCAAGTTCACCCGTATCCGGGTCTACCACGACCCTGTGATGTTCACGGGCATAACCGGCTGATATCTTCGTATTCCATACGTCGCGCGCGACCCGCTGCGGGTCGCGCATAAACGGATCTCCGAATCCGCCGCCGCCCGGCTGCACGTGGCGGACAAGTTCGCCGCGGTCCATCTTGCGATTGATTTTGCTCGGTAACGATACGTAATTGCCGTCGCTCGTCGTGATTTCATTAACTGCAGGCCCCGCTTCGTTCCCGCCAGCGAGACCGTAGGGCCTGATTTTCATCCGGTCGGCGCGAAGCTGCAAACTCGCTTCGTCGGCCAGCAGCCGATAGGATCGCGCAACGCCGAGCCCGCCGCGGTATTCACCGGCGCCGCAACTGTCGGGGACTAGGGCATATTCCTCCACCCGCACCGGGTGCTGCGACTCCATGGTTTCCACCGGCGTGTTCGAAAGGTTCTGCGACGGATTGGTGATGGCTTCGATCCCATCCTTGTCGGGCCGCCCCCCCCAGGCGCCGCAGATCATGTCGACGATGATAAACGGGGATCCGTCCTCGCGGTATCCACCGAGACAAACCACCGTATTGCCGCCCTCGCCCGCCGCAGGCACGCGATCAGGCACGATCTGCGCCAGCGCGCCGAACATGGCATCTACGATGCGGTAGCCAGTCAACGCCCTCGCGGCAACGGCCGCCGGAAGTTTGGGATTTACGATCGACGCATCCGGCGCCTTTACATCGATTGCGCGAAACACACCCGCATTGTTTGGAACATCGCCTTTCAAGACGCAACGGATTGAGAGATACGTGCAGGAATTGGTATAGGATTTGGTCGAATTTAGTGCTGCCGGAACCTGCGGCGCCGTTCCCTCGTAGTTAACCGTCACACTGTCTCCGTGCACGGTAATCGCGATGGCGATGGGCAGCGGCGTGTCGATGAAACCGTCATCGTCAATGTAATCGGTAAACTCGTAGGTGCCGTCCGGCCACTCACGGATTTCCTCACGGGTCATTCGTTCGGCATAATCTAGAAGCTCGGTGAAGTACGCCTGCGCGGTCTCCGCGCCGTACCGGTCAAATAGCTTGCCCATTTCGCGCGCGCCGGTCTGACAAGCCGCGAACTGCGCTTTAAGATCGCCAATCACGCGGTCCGGCAACCGGACGTTCAGGTCGATCATTTTGACCAAGGTGCTGTTAATCTCGCCTTTTTCGAACAGCTTCAGCGCGGGAATGCGGAGGCCTTCCTGATATATCTCGGTGGAGTCGCTGGCGTTCGATCCGGCAACCCTGCCGCCAACATCCGTGTGGTGGCAAATGACCACAGTAAATCCCTGCAAGTCCGGCCCGTGAAAAACGGGCATGAACATGAAAATGTCCGGCAGGTGCATCCCCCCCTGATAGGGGTCGTTAAGGACGACGGCATCGCCGGGTGCAAGATCGTCGCCGTAATGTTCCAGCACTACGCCCATCGCTTCCGGCACCGCTCCAAGATGCAACGCAACGGTCTTTGCCTGAGCGATCATGTTCCCGGACATCTCGCAGATGGCGGCTGAGAAATCCATGACGTCCTTAACGATTTCGGAACGCGCAGTGCGCATGACGTCATACGCCATCTCGTCAACGATGGCATCCAGACCATTCTTGATGACGGCAAAGGTGATTGGATCGATTTTGGCATCCATAGTTATTGCTCCATCGCGCTGGCAGGAACGTCGATGACGATGCTACCGCATCCGTCCGATCCGGCGGTCGCATCGGGCGGCAGCACGATCGTGGTGTCATATGCTTCAAGAATGGCTGGGCCGGAAACCGGCCCAGCGGCAATCACCGTTCGTGCCCGAGTGGGGATCGCGGCGTAATCCCCGGAGGCGGCGAACCAGGCTGAACGCTCTCCGTCGGCAATATCAAGCGCAACAATCTGGGAGTCGATCCCCTGGAAGCTGAGCCGGTTTTCGCGCACGCCGCGCGCTGCCAGCCGGATATTCACCAGTTCGACTGGCTCGTCGTTGGTGTATCCGTACGTATCTTGATAAGCGGCGTGGAAAGCCTGTTCCAGTGCCTCGAACCCCTGATCAAGGATGCCGTCGGGTTCCATCGTCACTGTCAGTTCCGACGACTGACCGAGATAGCGGAGGTCTGCCCCGAATGACAGCCTTATCTGGTCGTCGGGGAACCCGTCCGAACTAAGCCGGTCGACACCGTCCGTGCGTAATCCCTCTACGGCCTCCGCGAAGGGTGCTGCATCCAGCCGGGCCAACGGACGCAGCAGGTTTCGCACAAAATTGTGCTCCACATCCGACGCCAGCATTCCGACTGAGCAGAAAACGCCGGACATCGCCGGCACGATCACCTTGCTGATCCCGAGCAGCCCAGCTACCTCCACCGCGTGGGCCGGTCCGGACCCACCGAAGGCAATCAGCGCCATGTCGCGGGGATCACGGCCTCGTTCGACCGTCACGGACCTGATCGCGCGCGCCATCGCGACATTGGCAATCTTTCGGATACCCGCCGCTGCTTGCACCACGTTGAGACCCAACGGCGTTCCGATATGGTCCATAACCGCTTTTTCCGATAGCCCCGGATCGATCTCGAGGCTACCGCCCGCAAGACCCCCGGGATTGAGATATCCTAGCACCACGTTCGCGTCCGTCACAGTCGGCCGCTCGTTCCCACGTCCGTAACATGCTGGCCCTGGGTCGGCACCGGCGGAAACCGGTCCGACCTGCAACAATCCCCCGTCATCGATCCATGCAATCGATCCGCCGCCGGCACCGACCTCGGCGATATCGATAGCGGGAACCTTCAGCATGTAACCGCCGCCCTTGATAAACCGGCTGGGGGTCGAAATGCCGTCGCGGAACTCGTATTCCGACGTCAGTATGGGCTCGCCGCCCTCGATTATCGATGCCTTGGCGGTCGTACCACCCATGTCAAAGGCAATCGCATCTTCGTGTCCGTTCGCCTGCCCTAGGCGGGCTGCCCCCATCACCCCACCAGCAGGTCCCGACCCGACAGCAAAGACTGGTATATCGCTGGCGGTTTCAACCCGCATCATCCCACCCGACGACGCCACTACCAGAAGCGGCGCGGTCATCCCAACATCCGAAAGGCAGCGGGTCAGATTAGCGAGATAGCGACGCATTGCCGACAATAGATAGGCGTTCACAACCGTCGTCGAGGTGCGCTCGTATTCCTTCATCTCCGGCAAGACATCGCAGGATGCCGTTACGAGCAGGTCGGGAAAATTCTCCTCCAGAATTTCCACAGTCCGGCGTTCGTGCGCCGGATTGATGCAGGAATTGATGTAACAGACGGCGACAGATTCGATGCCCTCTTCCACAAGCATTTCTGCCGCGACGATCACCTCGTCTTGGGGCAGGTCTGCAACAGCGAGGCCGTCTGCCCCCATGCGTTCCCCAACCTCCAGCCGATGACGGCGCGGCACCAGCGGTTCGGGCTTCTCCCATGTGAGGTCGAACATAGTAGGCGTCCGAATCCGACCGATCTCGAGAATGTCCCGGAACCCGCGCGTGGTTATCAGCCCCGTCCGGGCGCCGGATTTCTGGAGGATTGTGTTCGAGCCCACCGTGGTGCCATGGACAACCTCGCGCACGTCTTTGAACGACGCGCCGACATCTTTGAGTAGACCGGCAAGACCGTCTACGACAGCCTGTGCCGGATCGTTAGGTGTGGAAGCGACTTTGCGGACATGCAACGCTCCATCGTCAAGCTGTGCCACGATGTCAGTGAACGTGCCGCCGATATCGCACCCGATATGTATTGTGTTGTTTGTCATTGATTACTTTACGACCAGCGGCACGTTGATCCGTCAAATGAACGACCGCGCATTTGCGAAGCGCTGCAGAAGGGCTTCTCCGATCCAGCCCCCAGCGCGAAACCGGCTAACGAACGCATTAATTTTATCTGATGCACGTGTTCAATTTGCCCGACGCTATTCCGCCGCCTCGGCAGTCGCGGTATCAGACTCGATCCAGCGTTCAATCAAACGTCGGGTCTGAACCACGCCTGCATCGGCGGTGTTATTTAACATCTGCTTGTTGGGAAACCGTTCCATGTTAGCCTGTTGTCCGGCCAGAAAATCCGCATCTTCGCCGAAGGTGACGGTGAGCGATTTTTTGATATCACTGTCCAGTTCCCTATCGTCGGGCTGCGTATCCCGGACGAACGCCCAGATCTGGTCGACCGTCCCCTCGTCGACGGGCAGCAGCATGCTAACGACTCGGGTGTCGATCCCGGTATAACCGTCACTGGCCTCTTCCTTCCTGCTGCCGCCAGCGGGGACACCGCCCGCATCGATCACGACGACCGACGGCGGTTCGAGCCAGATACGCTGCCAACGGTCGATCATGCCGTCGAAACCGCCCACCCGCTTATAGAAATTGGACGGTACGGTGTTTTTCATATCGCGCACGACGTAGACACGATCGTTTCCGAACTCGGTTGTTATAGGCGTGCTGGCGACATCCTCTGTACCAATCGTGGACTGATGGACAAACGTCGTATGTGTTAAGTCGAGAAGATTGTCGACGAGCAAGATCCAATTGCATTCGTAGCGCGTCGTTCCGGTTACCGGTGTCCAGCCTGGCGCGTCGAGCCAGTGGACCTCCGGTATCAGGGCTTGGTCGGCTCGTTCAGGGGCACCCGTCCAGGCCCAGATAAGGTTGTGTTTTTCGACGACAGGATAGGTTTTTATCTTCACCCGGCTCGGGACGTTTTTCTGTCCCGGAATCGACTTGCAGCACCCGGCACGGTCGAATTCCATTCCGTGGTAGCCGCACACGATACTCTCGCCGTCGACATGACCGAGCGACATCGGAGCGAAACGGTGCGGACAGCAATCCTCGACCGCCGCCGCAAGTCCGGATTTGGTCCGATACACTGCGATATCTTCACCCAAAACCCGCTTCGCCTGCGGCTTGTCGACTAGTTCGTGCGACCAGCAGACGGCGTACCAGGCATTATGAATGAAAGTCGTCATGTACCTTTATCCTGCATAGCGGGACTGTATTCCATCTCCTTCGGGAATCAAATCCGCCGGTCCGCTCCTTCCCAGAACGGGTCGCGCAGCCGTCGTTTAGCGATTTTACCGGGTCCGGTGGTCGGAAGTGGACCATCGTCAAACGAAATAGACTTGGGAATTTTATACCCGCCGATCCTGCCGCGGCAGAATTCGATGATGTCCTCTGAAGACACGTCCAGCGCTCCCTCCAGTGGGACGATCACCGCATGCACCTGCTCGCCCCAGACTTCGTGGGGAATGCCGATCACCGCGACTTCGCGCACCGACGGGTGGGTAGAGATCACGTTTTCTACTTCGACCGAATAGATATTTTCGGCCCCGGAGATAATCATGTCCTTCTTCCGGTCCACCAAGTAAAGATGACCCGTTTCGTCGAGATATCCCATATCGCCGGTATGATACCAGTCGCCGCGCAGGGCCTTGGCCGTTATCTCCGGCTTGCGCCAGTATTCCCTCATGATCTTCGGGCCGCCGAAAACGACTTCGCCGATGTCGCCGGCAGTCAGATCCCGGTCGTTTTCGTCGATAACGCGCACATCGATCAGCGGTGTCGGCGGGCCGCAGGAAGCCGCCCGGTAATGACCATCTTCTCCAATGGTCAGGTCATGATCCTGCGGATGCAGGCAACAGGCTAGCCCCGCCGTTTCCGTAATGCCGTAGGTATGCAGTAACATTTCGCCTGGAAAGAATTCCTCCGCCTTCTGCAGAACGCCGAGCGGCGTTGGCGAGCCGCCATACATAATCTGGGTCAGGCTGGAGAGGTCGTATTTCGAAAGGTCTGCGTGATTGGCGATCAAAGCGATAAGCGTCGCCGGCAGTGAGGTGATCGTCACCCGCTCCTTCTCGATCAGATGAAGCACCCGCTCTGGCTCGAAGTGAACGCAGACCTGCGCCCCTCCGACTAGGGGCACAGCCCAGAATGCAACGGCGTCGGCCAAATGAAACATGGGCGCGGAATGCAGCCACACGGATCCCAATCGGAAATCCATTACCGAAACGCAGTCGACGCCGCACCAGTAAATATTGTCGTTGGTCAGGCAGACGCCCTTGGGATCCCCCGTGGTGCCGGACGTGTAGTAGATCTGGATAATATCGTCGCCAGATGCCGCCACCGGTTGCGCTTGGTCGGTCGCCGCCGCCAGCAGCGCCTCGTAGTCGTGCATGCCGTCAGACAGCTCGTCTAGCCCCATCCCGATGGTGATTTCAAGCGAAGGGGCGCGGGATTTGAGCTCGTCGTAGATCCCGGCGAATGGTTTCGACAGCAACAGAGCGCGGGCATCAGAGTCATCGAAGATGTATTCCAGTTCCGGCGCCGCCAGCCGCGAATTCAGGGGCAAGAACGTAAGACCCGACAGCGCGCAGGCATAGTAGGCTTCGGCATAGCGGGCCGAGTTCCAGTCAAGGATCGCCACCCGGTCGCCTTTTCGAAGGCCCAGCCCGGCCAGCGCGTTGGCAAGGCGGTTAACCCGCGCCCCGAGTTCCCGGTATGTCCAACGGATATCGCCGTCAACGATTGCCAACCGGTCTGGGAAATACCTGACCGCCCGGTCAAGAATACGGTGTGCCGGATACATGGATCGCTCTCTTTTACCTTGGCCCAAGAGTGCGGGCTAAGAACGCCGAAATCAAGTCGGCAGCTCGCTTGCCGGTTCCGTGCGTCGCGCATACCATCCCGCCAAACAGAACCGGAGAAACCCATGGATTACACCGAGATCAAGTTCGACATTCGCGAAGACGGCATCGCCACGATGATCCTGAACCGGCCAGAACGGCTAAACAGTTTCAGCCGCCGGATGTTCGACGAATGGCGCGACGTCGTCGCCCATTGCGCGTTCAGCGACGATATTCGCGTGCTGATCGTCACCGGCCAAGGCCGTTCGTTTTCATCCGGTGTCGACCTGACGGTACTGGGTAGCGACGAGCTGAAACCGCCGGCCTTCCGCTTCTATTACAGGCAGGCCCACCAAGCATTTGATGACCTAGAAGCGCTGGAGTTACCAGTAATCGCCGCGGTCAACGGGCTATGCTACGGCGGCGGTGTCGAACTGGCGCTCAGTTGCGACATTGTCCTGTCTTCCAATAATGCAACCTACTGCCTAGTCGAAAACCAGCTTGGCGCAATCCCTGCGTCGGGAGCGTGCAACCGCATGATCCACCATGTGGGCCTAGCGAAGACGAAGGAACTCATCATTACCGCCGACCCGATCCACGCCGACGAAGCCCGGCGGATCGGACTGATCAGCCAAGTATACAAGGACGAGGAATTCATGGACCGCGTCTACGCCTATGCCGAACGGCTATTGAAGAACTCGCCCTTTGCGATGGGCATGGCGAAGCACGTAGTCAATATGTGCGTCAATGCCGACATGAAAACCGGCCGAGACATCGAACGCATGGCGCAGTCTTGCCTGGTGCAGTCGGAAGACCACAAGGAGGGCATGGCTGCCTTCTTCGAAAAACGCGACCCGGTTTTCAAGGGCGAGTGAACGGTCCTAGCCGCGGAAAGGCACGTCTTCCCCATCCGGCACCGGTACTTCGAATACGTTCAGCGTGAACGAAATCAGGGAGTAGTAGCCGCAGATGCCAATCAGTTCGACCATCAGTTCGTCGCCGAGCGCATCGATGCCGCGGGCATAAGAGCTGTCCGACAGGTGGCCGCCGGTGAGAATTTCCCGCGCCAAGTCGTAAACCAGCTGTTCCTCATTGGTCAGCGGTGCCGGCGAATTGCCGGTGCGGAGCAGTTCGATTGCCCCCGCATCGACCCCCTCTTCGATCGCTAGCGGTGCGTGAGCGAACCATTCGAAATTCGCCTGCCAGTGCTGGCCGACCGTGCAGATCGCGAGTTCTCGCAGATTTCCGGGCATCTTCGATCCGTAGCGGAGGAAAGCGCCGACCTGCTGCGCGGGATCCGCAAGCCCCGGAGCATGCAGCCACGGACCAAACGGTCCGCGGATCGATCCGCGCGTGCCGGCGATGGATGCAGCGATACGCTGCTGATCGTCAGTATAAGTTGAAGGGTCCGGGGGATCGAGACGCTGCATGAGAGGGCTCCGTAAAAAAGGACGCGCGGACCATAGCGGAGAGTTGCTGGAAATAAAAACGTGGGGACGTATTGGTGATTGCGCAGCATTATGCCGTCTTTCTCGGGCAGGTGGCGCCGGAACAGGGGGCTGAAAAAGGAAAGCAACTTACAGTTCAACCCGCCATACCGCTTCCGGGCTAGCATGTCGGCAGCGGACATCAATTTCGGGGTTCTGGGCTTTGCGCGGGAACCGATCAAACCCTCCAACGCCTTCGCCACTCGCACAGATGCAGGGTGCTTCACCCTCGATGCCGCGTGCCTGCCTGCGCCGTTTGCGCGGGCGTTTTCGTTGTGCGCCTGCGCTACCCAGCGCGATATCTATTCGTAGCGACACACCGCCACGGCAAGACATAGCTATCGGAAAACTAACCGGTGACATGTTGTGAAAGGGCAGCCGATTACAGGGGATCCCCGCCGCCAACCATGCCGTTTCCCCAAAAAGCCTTTACCGAGACTTCGGTTGCATGGGGTTGTTTTACGCGTCTCCAATACGCGCATACAGAGCAGGTTTATATGTGAGACGGCGAGAGGTTTGTCACTATACGCAACTAGGGTGGAATGCCTCCGCCTTCGCGAGTTTACCGGAAGGCCGGACGAAAGCCCGCGGGAAAGAGCTAGAACTTCACCATGTCGCCACCTTTGAGCGCCAGTCGTTCACGGGCTTCGGCGGGCGTCGCGACTTCGAGTGACAGATCTTCGACGATGCGTTTGATCTTGGCAACCTGATCGGCGTTAGATTTGATCCCGTTTTCCAGCGCCACCGAAATGTCGACGAAACGGCGCGGCATCGGGTTCTCCCAGTGTTATTGATCCGCCAAAAGAAGATTACGGATTTCTTCCCCATGAGCAAGTTCGTCTATCTGGGATGAATAATCGATCATCCATCCTACATCCGGGTGGCTGAATGAGTATATACTCAGCGATCTTCCCCATAAGTGGAAACGGGAGCCAATTATGATCGAATGTAAGCTCGACATGCCGAGCAGGGTTCTTGACCCTGTCCTTTTACCTGCCAAATTAGGCTTTAACGTTCGCCATTGAGGATCCGCCATGACCGGCTGCATCGTGGGCTGGGCCCATACCAAATTCGGCAAGCACGAAGGTGTTGAGCTTGAAACCCTGATCGTTGACGCCGCCACCGAGGCGCTGGTCGATGCCGGGGTCGCTCCGGTCGACGTGGACGAGATATATATCGGCCATTTCAATGGCGGCTTCGTGATGCAGGATTTCCCCGCCTCCCTGGTACTGCAGGCGCACAAGGATCTGCGCTTCAAACCGGCCACCCGAGTGGAAAACGCCTGCGCCACCGGAACCGCCGCGATCCACCAGGGATTGAAGGCGATCGCCGCGAACCAAGCCCGCATCGTGCTGTGCGTCGGTGTCGAGAAAATGACCGAACTGAATGGCGCCGCCATCGGCGAGGTATTGACTAAAGCGAGTTATTACAAGGAAGAAGGCGACGAGAGCGGCTCATTTGTTGATATTTTCGCTCGCATCGCCGAAAGCTATTTCCAGAAATACGGGGATCAGTCGGACGCCCTGGCGCAGATCGCGGCGAAGAACCACGCCAACGGCGCGGTTAACCCGCTCGCCCATTTCCAGAAGGACCTGGGATATGAGTTCTGCCGTGAACCGTCAGATAAGAACCCGCTGATTTCTGGCCCGCTCAAACGGTCCGACTGTTCACCCGTGACCGATGGTGCCGCCGCGGTGGTGCTGGCTGATACAAAGACGGCGATGGGCATGGACAAGGCGGTTTTGTTCCGCGCAACCGCCCACGTGAACGATTTCCTGCCGATGACCAAGCGCGACGTCACCCAGTTCGAAGGAGCTGCCAAAGCCTGGCACCAGGCATTCGACCGGGCGAAAATCGGCGTCGATGACCTCGACGTGGTCGAAGTCCACGACTGTTTCACCATCGCCGAAATGCTGATTTACGAGGCGATGGGCCTGGCCGAAAAGGGCCAAGGTGCCTCGGTGATCGCTGACGGCGTTTCAACCAAGGACGGCAAGCTCCCGGTAAACCCTTCCGGCGGACTGAAATCGAAGGGTCACCCGATCGGTGCGACGGGCGTTTCCATGCATGTCATGGCGGCGATGCAAACACGCGGCAATGCCGGTGCATTGCAGATCGACGGCGCGGAAATCGCCGGCGTGTTCAACATGGGCGGATCGGCGGTCGCCAACTACGCCTCCATCTTGGAAGCCGTGCGTTAGCTGTACGTTTATGGGGGTAGGCCGGCAAGGGCAAACCGCGACCTAGTTCGGCATCAGGACGATAGATTCGTAAGGCTCGGGCTTGTTCTACGTGACGCTAAGCCGCCCTTTTTTCAGGTCCGGCACGACGAACACATCCAGAGCCGACACCAGCTGGTCCCGTGATTGCCGAAAGCAGGCGTTGATGTCTAGAAACGGCCCCTTGTCACATAGGTTAGACAGGGGCTTGGCAACGGCGTCGACGATAACTTTGGCGACTGCGCGCTGGGGTCGATCACAGTCAACTTACCCGACCCCGCAATCGGCACCGGGTCGCCAGCGACAAACGTCGGTGCCAGTACCGCTGGCATGAAAGAGAAAAAAACCGTCTCATGGTCAGAACATAGTTGAGATACGCATCGAAACAATCACAGTTAAAGGCCCCTATTTCGGAGGTAGCCCCTCCCGATAATGCCTCGGTGGTGCTAAAAACGGGGTTATGAACCTCGCGAACCTCCTTATCGATTCCGCACGACAGTTTCCTGATGCCTCGGCGCTAGCATTCGGCACAAAAACCGTCGCGTCCTATGAACAGCATGCCGGTCGGTCCGCCCGTCTTGCCCAGGCGTTGTTGGCGCTGCCCGGCATCGAGCCTGGAGATCGGGTCGCCATCGCGATGAAAAACGCCCCTGAATATTCCGAGATTATGTTCGGAGCATGGCACGCGGGGCTCGCCGTCGTGCCGATGAACGCGCGTCTGCACCCCCGGGAATTCGCCTATATCCTCGAAGATGCTGGCGCCAAGGTCTGTTTCGTCAGCGATGACCTTGCAGACGGCATATCGGAAATAGCGGGCGACATCGTTTGCTTGGAACACATCGTGCTAGCGGGGTCCGCACGATACGAGGAAATGCGATCGGGCGAAGCGGTCGAGCCCGCTGCGGTTGATGGGGGCCATTTGGCATGGCTGTTTTATACCTCTGGCACGACCGGTCGCCCCAAGGGTGCGATGCTGACGCATGCAAATCTCCGCGCCATGAACGCTGCCTATTTCAAGAGCGTCGACGACATCGACGGGGATGGATGCATTGTGCACGCTGCCCCGTACAGCCACGGTTCGGGACTGTACCTGCTGCCGCACGTCGAACGCGGCGCTTGCCAGGTGATCCCGGCGTCGGGTGGTTTTGATCCGGCGGAAGTCTATGACCTTCTGACCACATGGAAAGGCGTGACCTTCTTCATGGCACCAACCATGGTGACGAGACTGATCAATGATCCGGGTGCCCAAGAAGCCGATACCGGCAACCTGAAGACCATTGTCTATGGCGGCGCACCAATGTACCTGGAGGATTGTCTGAAGGCGCTAGACCTGCTCGGTGCGAAACTGGTGCAAATTTACGGCCAGGGGGAGGCACCCATGACGATTACGTCGCTGTCCCGTAACCTTCACAGCCAGGCGGGTGTCCCTGACTATCACGAACGGTTGGCTTCTGTCGGAACGGCACAACACGGCGTCGAAGTGCGTGTCGTCGACGAAGATGATAATGACATGCCCTTGGGCGAGATTGGCGAAGTCTTGGTGAAGGGCGACGTGGTCATGAAAGGCTACTGGAACAACCCTGAAGCCAGCGCGAGGACCCTGCGCGGAGGATGGCTGCATACCGGCGATATGGGCGCTCTCGACGCGAACGGGTTCCTAACACTGAAAGACCGGTCGAAGGACCTTATTATCTCGGGTGGCTCGAATATTTATCCTCGGGAGGTCGAGGAGGTTCTGCTGCGACACCACAGCGTGCTGGAATGTTCTGTCATTGGCCGCCCCCACCCCGAATGGGGCGAGGAAGTCGTTGCTTTTGTGGTAGCGAAAGACGGCGCCGAAGTGGCGGAAAAAGATCTCGACACGCTCTGCCTTGAGCACATCGCCCGGTTTAAACGCCCGAAGGCTTATCTTTTAATCGACGCTCTACCAAAGAATAACTACGGCAAAGTACTGAAAACAGAACTGAGGGACACTGTGTTTTTGAGAGACCGTTTCCAGTCAGGGAGCAGATAATCAGCCGCCAGGCTGGTGGTATCGCCCAAGTCGAATCCGATCGCAAAACCGTTGAAATCGTCATCCCCATCGGTCTGCACCTGATTTTTCGACGTCAGTGTCTGGTTCAGCAACGTCAGATTGCCGCGAAAAAACGCCGACGAAAGGATAACGGGAAACGTGTATATCGATCATGACTCACTCCCGAACGTAATCGTTGAGGAGTGGTTAATCGTTGAGGAGTGGTTAAGAAAAATTCATACCAGATAATTTATCGATAAATATCATTGACTTACATCGTCCTGCTTATCTTCGTATCAGGACCTTTGAACCCTAGCGGCGACCACAGATCTGTCCGCCTGCCAAGTCCTGATACGACCGGGCCGTTCAGGTCCACGGGCCCCCGGTTTTCATTCGGATGGATCAGTCCCCGTCATCCATTCGAAAATCCGGCTCCGTCTTGAACTTTTCCGCAATGAAATCGATATACGCGCGCACCTTCGCTGAAACGTTCCGAGTATAGGGATAGACGGCGTAGACGGCCGAATCCACATGCTGCGGCTTGGCATGATATTCTGGCAGGATCACAGTCGCGTCTCCCCGCTGGATATCCTTGCCCACCACCCAGGACGGTAGCAACGCGATGCCACCATTATTAAGCATCGCTGCGTTAATTGCCTCGACGTTGTTCGACTGCATATTTCCTTGGACGTGGATATCGGTGACTGTGCCGGAACTCTTCTGTTCCAGTTCCCAGTGGCTCTCTCCCGGGCTGAAGCGCAACCGAAGGCAATTGTGGTTCAGCAGATCTCCCGGCGATTTTGGGATGCCGTGCTTTTCGATATAGGCGGGGCTTGCCACCAACAGCCGCTGAATTCCAATCAGTTTTCGTGCGATAAAGCTGGTATTGGTCAGGCCGCCTACCCGGATCGCCAAATCGGCACCTTCTTCGATCAGGTCGACGAAATTGTCGGTCACCTGAAGTTCGACCGAAAGTTCGGGATATCGATCCAGAAAATCCGGCAGCGTGGTCGCGATATAGCGACGCCCGAAAACAACTGGGATATTTATACGCAAAGTTCCCCTCGGTTCTTCCTGCAGTTCCGTGACGGCCGCGTTCGCCTCCTCGATGTTGGAGAGAATCCGCTCCGTATGACCGTGATAAATTTCGCCGGCTTCAGTCAGATGCAGCTTTCGGGTCGTCCGGTTGAACAGCCGCGTTCCGAGCTGGTCCTCCAGCGCGCTAATCTGTCGGGAAACCGAGGATGGTGCCAGCCCTATCGCTCGTCCGGCCGCCGAAAAGCTGCCGGTTTCAGCGACTTTGTTGAATAAGCGCATGCCCGTGAGTGTGTCCATGCGCCGCCCTCCTACTCAAATTGGTCCGTTTGTATCCCATTCTTTGCGTAATTTGCAAAGATCATTGATATTATATGATCATTGTATTCTTTCACAACACAAACCATATGCATCGCTACCGCAGCGTCATGCTACCCCCAACATCAAGAGAGCCAATATGAACAGCAATATCTAATCGTTCTAACCAACACCCACCGAAGGGGAAAAGCGGCTAGCGCAAGTCCTTCGCGAAGCGGAGAATGCGCGTTCGGAGGAAGCCGCCCTCAGGGACCAGAGTGTCTTCACGCGAAACGCCGACCTTGTCAAACGGATCACATTCGAACGGGACCAATTAGATGCCCGCCAACCCCGGCACAGTGAAACCCGCCTCGCGGCCCGAACCCATCCTCCCCAACGAATAAAAAGGCCCGCTCAGAAGCTCCGGCCTTTTTATGTCCTCCGTCCGACCGTTATGGCGCCGCCGCAGGGTGGAAGAGCTGGATACCGTCGACACGGAACGAACCAATTGCCGCCTGCCCCTCCGGTCCCGTCAGCCAGCGGATAAACGCCCTGCCCCCGACTGCATTTACGTGCCGATGCCGCAACGGGTTAACGAGAATGACGCCGTATGGATTGAACAACCGGCGGTCTCCCGCCACTAAAATGCCGAAATCGGCCTTGTTTCGAAATCCGACCCAGGTCGCCCGATCGGTGATCGCATAGGCCCCCATGCCGACAGCGACATTCAACGTCGCCCCCATGCCACTGCCCGTTTCCCGATACCAGCCGCCACTGAACCCGTCCGGATCGATGTCTATAAACGCCCACAAACTGCGCTCTCGCATATGGGTGCCGCTCTCGTCGCCGCGCGAGACGAACGCTATGCGCCGTGTGGCAATTTTCGCGAGGGCGGCCGTGACGTCGGAGGTACCACGTATGCCGGCGGGGTCCGCCGCCGGTCCGACGACAACGAAATCGTTGTACATCACATCGCGGCGTTCGATCCCAAAACCCTTAGCGACGAACCGCTCCTCGGCCGCCCGCGCATGCACCAACAGCACATCGCCGTCACCGTTGCGGCCGTTTTTCAGCGCCTGCCCCGTTCCGACGGCAACAACTCGCACTCCTATACCAGTTTTGTTCCTAAAAATTGGGATCAGATAATCGAGCAGACCGGAGTTCTGGGTCGATGTCGTCGATTGCAGAACAATATACTCCCGCGGCGCTGCGCCGGACACGTTTAAAAATCCGCTCACAGTCAACGCCACTGCGGCCAGCCCGGTCGCAATTAGGACCCTAGACAATGATTTCTCCCGCCAGATAGGCCCGCGCGACGTCGGACTGCGGCGTGCTGAAGAAGGAGTCCGCGCGCCCCTGCTCGGCCAGTCTGCCAGTATGCACGAACACAATATCACGGCCAAGGCGGCGCGCCTGGCCGACATCATGGGTGACGAGAACGATTGCCATACCGCGGGCGTTCGCATCCAACAGCAGGGTCTCGATCTGTTGGACCGACGCCGGGTCAAGGCTGGCAGTGGGTTCATCCAGGAACATGATATCGGGCTCGCAGGCCAACGCGCGGGCGACGGTCAGGCGCTGCTGTTCCCCGACCGACAACAGGCGCGCATGGACCCGCCGCGCATCGCGAAGGCCTGCACGGCTCAACGCCAGTTCGATCATCGCGGGCCGTTGTCCTCGCGGAACACCCAGAGCGCCGAGCGCATAGGCGATATTCGCTTCGACCGAGCGGCGTAGCAGGACGGGCCGCTGAAACACCATTGCCTGGCGCCGTCGAAGGTCGCCGTTAACTCCGTTGGTACACGCCACCGTGCCGGATGTCGGCGCCAGCATGCCATGCAGGAGCCGCAACAACAGGCTCTTGCCTGCGCCGTTAGGGCCGAGCACGACGGTGAACGTTGCCGGGTTGATGGTCAACGAAATGCCGTCGACAAGCGCTTTTCCGTCTACTGAGTACCGCAAATCTTCGACGCGCAGCGGCAGGATTGATTTAGTCATGTTTCGACCTTCCCGACCGGCCGCCAAAGACCGCGACGGCCCCATTCACCAGCAGCGAGATGCCGACCAGGATCACGCCGAGGGCAAGCGCCAGCGCGAGATTGCCCTTCGATGTCTCAAGTGCGATGGCAGTCGTCATGACCCGGGTCAGGTGGTCGATATTGCCGCCAACGATCATGACCGCCCCAACCTCCGCCACCGCCCGGCCGAACCCGGCAAGCGCTACCGTGATCAGGCTGTAACGCGCATCCCACAGCAAGGTCCGCACCAACCCTAAACCGGATACGCCAAGCGATCTGAGCTGTTCGTCGTATTCCTCGTAAAGATCTTCCACGACCTGCCGGGTCAGCGCGGCAACAATCGGCGTCACCAGGATGGTCTGGGCAATAATCATCGCGGTGGGCGTATAAAGCAGCCCGAATACGCCGAGCGGCCCCGCCCGGGACAGCAAAAGGTAAACGCCTAGCCCGACCACGACGGGCGGCAACCCCATCATCGCATTCAGCAGAATAATCACCGCCGGGCGACCGCGGAACCGCAGCACGCCGACGGCGCCCCCAAGCACCATCCCAATCACGCAGGCCGCCAGTACCGCCGTCAGGCTGACGCTCATGGATAGCCCGATGATTTCCGCCAGATCGGCATCGCCTGTATAAATCAAGCTCGCGGCTAGCATAAAAGCGGCTTGTAAATCGTGCATGACTGCGTTGTCCCGAAATTCGCGCCCTGCCGCAACCCATTAAAGTCACGGCGGTATCTGATACGGGCAAATAGTAGGTTTTCCACGGACACCGCTGTTGTACAGTCAGACTAATCACTAACCGACCGATGCAGGGGAGCTACTATGAAAATCGACGTATTTAACCACGTATTTCCGATCGAGTTTTTCGAGCAGGTGGACGGGCTGATGCCAGACGCCGCTGTGAAGCGGTGGAAATCGATCAAGACGATCTACGACATGGATGCGCGTCTCCGCATGCTGGACGAATTCGACGACTACCAGCAGATAATTTCGATGTCGCAACCGCCTACCGACGCGATCGCCGGCCCGAACGACAGCCCGGCGCTTACCCGTGTCGCCAATGACGGAATGGCACGCATCTGCCGCGAGCACCCCGACCGAATGCCCTGGTTTATTGCCTCCCTACCGATGAATAATACCGCCGCCGCCGTCGCGGAAGTCGACCGGGTGATCGACGAACACAACGCCGTCGGCTTTCAGCTTTTCACGAACGTGAATAACAAAGCGCTGGACCAGCCGGAATTCCGCGACATCTTCGCAAAGATCGCCGAGCGTGGAAAAATTATCTGGCTGCATCCCACCCGCCCGGCGACGCATCCGGATTACCTGACGGAGGACCGTTCGTTCTACGAAATTTTCTGGGGTTTCGGCTGGGCCTACGAAACCAGCGTCGCGATGGCGCGGATCGTCTGCTCGGGTATGTTCGACGAGATTCCCGACCTCAAGATCATCGCCCATCACTGGGGCGCATACGCTCCTCATGCGGAGGGCCGGTTCACGCCCGCATGGGAAAGCCGCAATGCGGTCATGGGCGACGAACAGGGTTTCGCGGGCAAACTCAAAAAACCTTTGGTCGATTACTTTAAAAAGGATTTCTACGGCGACACCGCGATGTTCGGGGCCCAGGCCGCAAGCCAGGCCGGATTCGATTTCTTCGGTGCCGATCATTCAGTGTTCGCGACCGATGCGCCCTACGATCATGAGGGCGGCGCCTACAATATCCGTTCTACGCTGGAGGTTTTGAAAAACTTGCGGTGCACCGACGACGACCGTCAGATGATTTTTGAAGACAACGCCCGGCGATTATTCGGAATTTGATTTTCAGAAATCGGCGTCACAGAACCGGTTGAAGAGAAACGCCCGCACCTTGCGAGCGCTCCGGCGTTCCGTAATCACTGAGGTACCCCCGGTTTGCTGTCATGACGCATTTCAGCGGCGCCAAGCGCGGGGCGACGAAAC
>DKQG01000051.1 GCA_002471575.1 Alphaproteobacteria bacterium UBA7314
CCGGGGCTTGTCTCGAGGCAATAAGAGCATGTCTTCGGGCGGCTTTTTCGTCCACAGAAATCAGGCCATCGCACCTCCAAACCCCGCCGATTCGCTCTAAACTCATTCGATGTCCGATCCAGTTTTCATCCATCTGCGGGTGCACACCGCCTATTCGCTGTCGGAAGGCGCAATTAAGCTGCCGAAGCTGGTCGAGCTGTGCAGAGAACACGACATGCCTGCCGTGGCGGTGACCGACACCAACAACCTGTTCGGCGCGCTGGAATTTTCACTGGCGGCGTCAAGGGTGGGCATCCAGCCGATCATCGGCACCCAGATCGACATTGCGCGCGAAGGCGAAGCCGCGCGTAAATCCAACGGCAAGGCCGAGGTGACGCGCCACGACCGGCTGGTGCTGCTGGTGCAGAACGAGATCGGCTACGAAAACGTTATGGAAATCGAATCCGAAGCGTTCCTGACAACCGAGCACGGCGATACTCACACCACGCTGGAGAAACTCGCCGAACGCGCCGACGGCCTGCTGTGCCTAGCGGGCGGGCCGGACGGGCCGCTGGGCCGGCTGATCGCGGACGGTCAGGGCCCGGCGGCGGAGGCAATGTGCAAGCGCCTGAGCGACATGTTTCCCGGCCGCTTCTATATCGAGATTCAGCGTCACGGCACGGCGGTCGAGCGCCAGACTGAAGCCGGTCTGCTGAAACTCGCCTACAATCACAATATCCCGCTGGTCGCTACCAACGACGCCTATTTCGCGACCGCCGACATGTACGAGGCGCACGATGCGCTGCTCTGTATCGCCGGCGGCACCTATGTGGCGGAACAAGAGCGCCGCCGCCTGACGGAGCACCATCACTTCAAGTCGGCGGCAGAGATGCGTCAGCTTTTCGCCGACCTGCCCGAAGCTGTTGACAACACGGTCGTCATCGCCAGACGCTGCGCCTATATGCCGCCGGAGCGGGCGCCGATCCTGCCACCGTTCGAGATCGAGGGCGCCTCGAATGAGGAGGAAGCGCTGCGTCTGATGGCACGCGAAGGGCTTGAGGCGCGGCTGGAAAACCAGGTCTATATCGACGATATGGATGCGGAGGCACGGGAGGAAACCGCGAGGCCCTATCGCGAGCGTCTCGACTTCGAACTTAACGTCATCATCGAGATGGGCTTTCCCGGCTACTTCCTGATCGTCGCCGATTTCATCCAGTGGTCGAAGGACCACGGCATCCCGGTGGGGCCGGGGCGCGGGTCGGGCGCAGGCTCGGTCGTTGCTTGGGCACTCACCATCACCGATCTGGACCCACTGAAATTCGGCCTGCTGTTCGAACGCTTCCTCAACCCCGAACGCGTGTCGATGCCGGATTTCGACATCGATTTCTGCCAGGACCGACGCGACGAGGTGATCCGCTACGTGCAGGACAAGTACGGGGACGACAAGGTTGCCCAGATCATCACCTTTGGAAAGCTGCAGGCCCGCGCGGTTCTGCGCGATGTCGGGCGCGTGCTCGGCATGCCCTACAGACAGGTCGACACGATCACCAAGCTGGTACCATTTAATCCGGCGCAACCGCCGACGTTGCAGGAAGCGATCGACGGCGAACCCCAGCTACGCGCGATGCGCGACGGTGATGAAACGGTAGCACAATTAATCGACAATTCGCTCAAATTGGAAGGCCTGTACCGTCACGCATCGACTCACGCGGCGGGGGTCATTATCGGTGACCGGCGGCTGGCGGAACTCGTACCGTTGTACAAAGACCCGCGCTCTGAGATGCCGGCTACGCAGTTCTCGATGAAATACGCCGAGGCAGCCGGGCTGGTGAAGTTCGACTTTCTCGGCCTGAAAACGCTGACGATGCTGGATCGCGCGGTGAAGCTTATCGCGCTGCGCGAAGACCCGCCGGATTTGCTGAAGCTTCCGCTGTCGGATAAGAAAACGTTCGAAATGCTGTCTAAGGGCAACACGGTTGGCGTGTTCCAACTTGAAAGTTCGGGTATGCGCGACGTGCTCCGGAATATGCGCCCTGATACGTTCGAGGATATCATCGCCCTGGTCGCGCTCTACCGTCCCGGCCCAATGGACAACATCCCGCGCTACATCGCTTGCAAGCACGGCGAAGAGGAACCGGATTACCTGCACCCGACGCTGCAGCCGATCCTAGAGGAGACCTACGGCGTGATGATTTACCAGGAGCAGGTGATGCAGATCGCCCAGCTTCTGTCGGGCTATTCGCTGGGCGGCGCCGACCTGCTGCGCCGCGCCATGGGCAAGAAGATCGCCGCCGAGATGGAGGCGCAGCGCAAAGATTTTGTTGACGGTGCGGTCGGGAATGGCGTCGACAGGGCGCAGGCGGGGCGCATCTTCGACCAGGTCGACAAGTTCGCGGGTTATGGCTTCAACAAATCCCACGCCGCAGCTTATGCGCTGGTCGCCTATCAGACTGCCTATCTGAAAGCCAATTATCCGGTGGAATTCCTCGCCGCTTCGATGACACTCGACCTCGGCAACACCGAAAAGCTCAACGTGTTCCGTCAGGAACTCGACCGGCTGAAAATTCCGCTGCTGCCGCCGGACATAAACAAGTCCGGCGTCGTGTTCGGTGTAGAGACTATTGTCAACGGAACGACCGTCTTCGCGGTGCGCTACGCACTGGCCGCGATCAAGAATGTTGGCCGCCAAGCGATGGAGGAGTTGGTCGCCGAACGGGATACCAACGGCACTTATGCCGATCTAGCAGATTTCGCGACCCGACTGGGCCAGTCCGGCGCCAACAAGCGCCAGTTCGAAAATCTGGTCCGGGCAGGCGCTTTCGACAGCCTCGATCCCAATCGCAAGCGCCTGTTCGAAGGGGCGGAGGGCGTAATGCGTCTCGCTACCCAATCAGCGCATGAACGCTCCAGTGGCCAAGAAAGCCTATTTGGTGGCGCACTGTCCGAAGACGACAATATGCGCCTGCGTCTGCCCGATACGCTAGATTGGCCGGTGATGGAACGCCTGACCCACGAATTCGAGGCCGTAGGCAGTTATTTGTCCGCCCATCCGCTCGATGCCTATGCCGGCCAGCTGCGACGCCTGCGCGTCACTGACGCCGCCGACCTGACTACCGGTATGGCGGGTACCGCGCCCAACGTCGCCGGCGTCGTCATCAGCCGCCAGGAACGTACGTCCGCCAAGGGGAACCGCTTCGCCTTCGTCCAGGTGTCGGATACGTCTGGTGTGTTCGAGGTGGTGGTGTTCTCCGAACTGCTTGCCACTGGCCGCGAATTGCTGGAGGGTGGCCAGCGTTTGCTGATAACCGTCGACGTACGTGCCGACGATGGCGCCGGAGTGCGCCTGTCGGCCACCAATGTGCGACCGCTGGACGAAGCCTTGGCCAACGCGTCGACCGAACTGCAGATCGTGATCGAGGACGAAGAAGCCATTCCCGGTATCCAACACGCGCTGGAGACGGGTGAGCCCGGTAAATGCAAGGTCGCCCTGATAGTCGATATCGGCGATCACCAAGAGGTCGAGGTCAAACTGCCGAAGAAAATTGCGTTGACGGGTGATTTCCGGGCGGCGGTGGCGCATCTGCCGGGCGTGGTGGCAGTATTAGACCCTTGAG
Source organism: Alphaproteobacteria bacterium UBA7314 (assembly GCA_002471575.1). Lineage (GTDB taxonomy): Bacteria > Pseudomonadota > Alphaproteobacteria > MPNO01 > UBA830 > UBA830. The sequence continues at coordinate 3,594 of DKQG01000051.1, forward strand.
GAATTAGGGGCTCAAGTTTTGGCTTACACTTTTACTCGACGCGATACGCAGATCAGCGCGATCTATGCAGTGCCAAGGCTTACAAAAGCACTTGCAAAACCAGTCGTCGGGGCGTAAAGACCCGACCGTAAATCCACACGCGGGGTTACGGGCGACGGCGTCATAGGCTGGTCGTTCGATCCGGTGTCAGGCAGACGCGGGGCGGCCTTGTGCCAACTCACAGAAATTTCTGACCATTCCCGCGGCGGCATAACCGGAGAAGGACAAAGAACATGGCAATGCCAGAATTCTCGATGCGTCAGCTTTTGGAAGCCGGCGTTCATTTTGGACACAACACACGGCGCTGGAACCCTCAGATGGAGCCGTACATCTTTGGTGTACGGAACAAGGTGCATATCCTTGATCTGCAGCAGACGGTGCCTATGCTGCATGCGGCCCTCGCTGCGGTGCGCGAGGTCACGGCTCGCGGCGGGCGCGTGCTGTTCGTCGGCACTAAGCGCCAAGCGAGCGAGATCGTCTCAGAAGCTGCAGGGCGCTGCGGTCAGTACTACGTCAACCACCGCTGGCTCGGCGGTATGCTCACTAACTGGAAGACGATCACGGCTTCCATCAAGCGCTTGCATGAGCTTGAGGAAATGCTCGGCTCGGCGGAAATCGCCGAAGGGCTGACGAAGAAGGAACTGCTGAACCTGACACGGGAGCGCGACAAGCTCGATCGCTCGCTCGGGGGCATCAAGGATATGGGTGGTCGGCCGGACATGCTGTTCGTCATTGACACCAACAAGGAGGAACTGGCGGTCGCGGAAGCGATCAAGCTCGGCATCCCGGTCGTTGCTGTGGTCGACAGCAATTCTACCCCTAAGGGCATCACATTTCCGATCCCTGGCAACGACGATGCCATCCGCTCTATCGCGCTTTACTGTGAACTGGTGTCAGCCTCGGTTCTCGATGGCCTGCAGCAGGAAGCGACGACGTCTGGCGTAGACACCGGCGAAGCTGAAGAGGCTCCGGCGGAAGATATCGCAGCGGCTGAAGCTGCCGCTGCCGAGGCCGCGCCAGCCGAAGAAGCACCTGCGGAGGCCGCGCCAGCCGAGGAAGCACCTGCGGAGGCGGCTACTGAACTGGCGGCGGGAGGGGCAGAAGAAAAGCCTGCAGCAGAGTAGAAATACTCATTAATTTCAGTAGGTTGCGAATATTTATTGAGAAGGTGTATAATGGCTGAGATTACAGCGGCGCTAGTCAAGGAACTGCGCGAAAAATCCGGTGCCGGCATGATGGATTGCAAAAAGGCACTGACTGAAAACGATGGCGGCATGGAAGCAGCCATCGATTGGCTGAGGACCAAGGGTCTTGCCGCGGCGGCTAAGAAATCGGGTCGCGTGGCGGCGGAGGGACTGGTCGCGGTTGCGACGTCGGGTACTTCCGGTGCGGTGATAGAGCTTAACTCGGAAACCGACTTCGTGGCGCGTAACCCCGACTTCCAGTCGTTTGCCGGCAGCATCGCCGGTGCGGCGCTTGACCAGGGCGGCGATTTCGACGCCACGGCGGCAGCGCCGCTGGTCGGCGGCAAGTCGGTACGGGATTCGGTCACCGAGATGGTCGGCACAATCGGTGAAAACCTGACTTTCCGCCGTGCGGCAGGGGTGAATGTCAGATCCGGCGTCGTAGCGTCCTACGTGCACAGCGCGGCGGCGCCCAACATGGGCAAGATCGGCGTGCTGGTCGGTCTAGAATCTGGCGGGGATGAGGCGAAATTGGGAGATTTCGGCAAACAGCTGGCGATGCACATCGCCGCCGCCAACCCGCAATGGGTGACGCAGGATCAGGTGGACCAGGCTGCGGTCGAACGCGAGCGCGAAGTCCTGGCGGAACAGGCCCGCGAGTCCGGCAAGCCTGAGGAAATCGTCCAGAAGATGGTCGACGGTCGCATGCGCAAATACTTCGAAGAAGTCTGCCTGCTCGAACAGACCTTCGTGATCGACGGCGAAACTAGGGTATCCAAGGCGGTCGAGGCGGCCGGCAGCGATGCCGGCAGCGATATCAAGGTCGCCGGGTTCGTCCGTTTCCAAATTGGCGAGGGCATAGCGAGGGAAGAAGCTGATTTCGCGGCAGAGGTCGCTGCGACGGCGGGCGGTTAAGCGATAACAGGCGGAGACGGCCGGCATGGCGGAAGGTGACCAACTGAGGTTCAAGCGGGTCCTTCTGAAGGTTTCAGGAGAGGCCTTAATGGGCGACAACCAGTTCGGGATAGACCCTGGCACAGTCGACCGTATAGCCAATGAAATAAGGGCTGTAACCGATCTCGGAGGGGAAGTCTGCCTGGTCATCGGCGGCGGTAACATCTTCCGCGGGATTTCCGGCGCGGCGGCCGGCCTCGAGCGCGGCACCGCCGATTACATGGGCATGCTGGCCACTGTCATGAATGCGCTGGCGATGCAGGGCGGGCTGGAACGCATCGGCGTGCCGACCAGGGTGCAGTCGGCGATCCCCATGGCTACAATCTGCGAACCTTTTATCCGCCGTCGCGCGATCCGTCACATGGAAAAAGGCCGCGTGGTCATCTTTGCCGCCGGGACTGGCAGCCCGTATTTCACGACCGATACGGCGGCGGCACTGCGGGCAACGGAAATGAACTGCGACGGCATTTTCAAGGGGACGCAGGTCAACGGGGTGTATTCCGCAGATCCCAAGCAAGAACCCGACGCCGAACGTTACGACACCTTGACCTATATGGATGTATTGTCGCGGGACCTGCGGGTGATGGACGCTTCGGCAATATCGCTTGCGCGGGAAAATAACATTCCGATTCTAGTGTTTTCCATACACAATCCCGACACTTTTGCTCAGGTTGTGAAAGGCGAGGGAACCTTCACTATAATTTCCGACCACCCGTAAAGTTGAGACATGGACATGGCTGATCCTGATACCGATGATCTGAAACGGCGCATGAAAGGCGCCGTAGACGTCCTGAAAGACGAATTCGGCGGGTTGCGGACTGGGCGGGCGACGCCGGCTCTCCTCGAACCTATCCAGGTTGACGCCTACGGGTCCATTATGCCGATGAACCAGGTCGGCACGATCAGCGCGCCGGACGCCCGTATGCTGTCGGTGCAGGTTTGGGACAACTCGCTGATAACCTCGGTGGAAAAGGCAATCCGGGACTCCGATCTGGGCCTCAATCCGCAAACCGAGGGCAACGTTGTTCGTGTGCCGGTACCACAGCTTTCCGAGGAGCGCCGCGTCGAGATGACTAAGGTTGCTAGCAGGTATGCGGAACAGGCGCGGGTCGCCGTCCGTAATGTCCGCCGCGACGGTATTGACGATCTTAAAAAGATGGAAAAAGACGGCGATATTTCCCAGGACGAACAACGTGCCTGGGCAGACGAAATACAGGCGCTCACAGATGCCACGATCAGGGAAATCGACGACGCGGTTGCCGCCAAGGAAACAGAAATCCTTCAGGTGTAGTTTTATGAAGCCAGTCCCCAGTCAGCCGGAGTCGAACGGTGTCCCAGTCCATGTCGCCATCATTATGGATGGAAACGGCCGTTGGGCGCAGTCTCGCGGATTGTCACGCGCCGCCGGCCACTTAGAGGGGGCCGAGGCCGTCAGGCGTACCGTCGAAGCGTCGAAGCAACTCGGCATCCGATACTTGACGCTATACGGTTTCTCGCTCGAAAACTGGAAGCGGCCTGCCAAGGAGATCGCCGATCTCATGGGGCTGTTGCGGCTTTATTTGCGCAAGGAAATAGCCGAGCTCGATCGCGAAGGCGTCCGGATCCGCTTTATCGGCGACCGAACTCTGCTGGAGCCGGATATCGTCTCCCTGATTGAGATGTCCGAGCAGAAAACGAGGGGGAACACTCAGCTCGACCTGATCGTCGCGCTCAGCTACGGCAGCCGTCAGGAGATCACGACGGCCGCCCGACAGCTGGCGCTCGATGCCGTGGCAGGCGAAATCGATCCCGATACGATTGACGAAGATACCCTCAATGCCCGCTTATTCACGCGCGATATCCCGGACCCGGACCTGATCGTCCGAACCAGCGGGGAACAGCGGCTCAGCAATTTCCTGTTGTGGCAGGCCGCTTATGCAGAGCTGGTTTTCACCGGTGTATTCTGGCCTGATTTTTCGCGCGAAGAGCTCGAAAATTCGATTGCAGAATTTGGACGCCGCGAAAGGCGTTATGGCGCAACCACCGCCTGACCGGAAACCGGGAAATCTGCGTCTGCGGATTTTGTCCGCGCTGGTTTTCGCCCCTCCCGTATTCGCGGTAATCCATGTTGGATCGCCTTGGTTCGACGCCGTGGTGGTAATTGCAGGCCTGCTGATGTCTTGGGAATGGGCGCGGATGTGCTGCGATGGCGAATACGCGCTGCCCGGCTGGTTGCTGACCGTGGGCATCGCCGGTGCGGCGGCGGCGACGATGGCAGGGACCCCTCTTTTAGGGATTGCGGTTGTCGCCATTGTGGCGATTATTCTGGTGCTTGTGGGCAGGATGGCGGGGGGCGGTATGGCGGGATACCTTGCCTTTGGCGTCGTTTTGATCGGCATCTTCACGGTGTCGTTTCTATGGATCCGTGATTTTCCTGATTCGGGCAAAGAACTTACGATTTGGCTGGTTCTCGCGGTCTGGTTCACGGATACGGGCGGATATTTTTTTGGCCGGGCAGTGGGCGGCGCCAAGCTGGCACCGAGGATAAGTCCGAACAAAACCTGGGCGGGACTTGGAGGAGGTATCTTGCTCGCATCGATTTGGAGTGGTTTTTGGCTGACAGCGGACCGCGATACCGACGTAATCTTCAAGGTCGCCGCCGGTGCTATCGTTGCGATCGTCGCGCAGTTTGGGGATCTTGCGGTTTCGGCGGTAAAGCGAAAGTTCGGAGTAAAGGATACCAGCGGTCTAATCCCGGGCCATGGCGGCATCCTTGACCGGCTTGACGGGATGCTTATGACCGCGCCCTGGGTTGCGTTCGCGATACTGTCGTCAGATAGGGGGTGGATTTGATGACCGAGGATAACAAGGTTTTGAACGAAAACATCAGTAGCGATACGCCGCGCCGAATCACCATTCTTGGGTCCACCGGGTCGATCGGAACCAGCACTATCGATCTGATCGAACGCGACCCGTCTTCCTATCGGGTCGAGGCATTGACGGCCTATCGCAATGTTGACCTCCTCGCCGAGCAGGCGCGGAAGTTCGACGCCCAGTTCGTTGCCATTGGCGATTACGATAAGTACGCGGACCTGAAAAAGGCCATGTCCGGATCTAATACGGAAGTGGCGGCGGGGCCGGAGGCCATCGTCGAGGCCGCGGCGCGGGATGCCGACTGGGTGATGGCCGGCATCGTTGGCTCCGCTGGGTTAGAGCCGACCCTAGAAGCAGCCCGACAAGGCGCCGTTGTGGCGTTCGCGAACAAGGAGTGTCTGGTCTGCGCCGGCGATCTTATGCTCGACGAGATCGCTCGTAGCGGCGCCACGCTGCTGCCCGTCGATTCCGAACATAACGCGATTTTCCAGGTGTTCGAGTTCGACCGGCGCGAAACCATTGAAAAAATCATTCTGACCGCTTCAGGCGGTCCGTTTAGGACTTGGAGCCTAGAAGAGATGCGCAACGTTACGCCAGCTGAGGCCATCGCGCATCCCAACTGGGATATGGGGGCCAAGATTTCGGTGGATTCAGCTACCATGATGAACAAGGGGCTTGAGCTAATCGAGGCATTTTACCTTTTTGGCCTGCCAGAAGACCGCATCGATATTCTGGTTCATCCGCAGTCAATCGTTCACAGTATGGTATCGTATGTAGATGGTTCGGTGCTTGCGCAACTGGGCTCGCCGGACATGAGAACACCAATCGCTTATACGCTGGCCTGGCCGCGCAGGATGGAGGCGCCGAGCCCACGGCTCGATCTCGGCCAGATTGCGAAGCTAACATTCGAAACTCCGGATTCTGAGAGGTTTCCTGCACTTAGACTCGCCCGTGTGGCCTTGAAAACGGGTGGGTCCGCGCCTACTATCTTAAACGCGTCCAATGAAGAAGCCGTTGCGGGCTTCCTCGCCGAAAAAGTCGGATTTCCGGACATCGCCCGCATCGTCGAGGAAACCCTGGAAAAGATGTCTGGCTCGGAAATCAGGTCGGTTGACGATGTGTTAATGGTGGACGCCGAGGCGAGGCGGGTGGCGCGGGACCTGATGTCCACGGAAGGGCTGCAGGTCTGAGCGGTGGATGTATCTGGCGGTTAGTTATAAAAACGTATGATTGAATTCGCTTCCCTGGTCTGGAATTTCCTGCCGCCGTTTCTGGTGGTGCTGACAGTATTGGTGTTCGTGCACGAGCTCGGCCACTATCTTGCAGCGCGGGCCTGCGGCATCAGGGTGGAGGTGTTTTCCGTCGGTTTCGGTCGCGAAATTGTCGGATGGACCGACAAACTGGGAACGCGTTGGCGTCTCAGCTTGATACCGTTCGGCGGTTACGTAAAGATGTTCGGTGAGATGCTTGCGGTTCGGCGCGAGGACGGCGAACCGGATCCGACGGAATCGATGTGTCCGGAGGACGCCGCCGTAGCGTTCAATACTAAATCGCTGGGACAGCGCGCCTTTGTCGTTGCGGCAGGACCCGTTGCCAATTTTCTGCTCGCGGTCGTCATAATGTCTGGCATGTTCATGTCGGTGGGCCAGCCCTTCACCCCAGCCGATGTGGGAACGGTTATCCCTGGTAAAGCAGCGGACCGGGCTGGTTTCAAACCCGGTGATCTTATTGTTGCCATTGACGGATCGCCGATCGAGCGCTTTGAGGAAATTGTACGCACAGTGCGGCTGTTCCCGGGTGTTCCGTTGGTGTTCACCGTGAAACGCGACGGGCGGACGGTCAATCTGACGGCAACGCCCGACGTCATCGACCTTGAAGGACGGTTTGGTCATCAGCGATACGGACAGCTGGGTATATCGCGAACGGGCCTCGACCGAGAATTGGTAAAGCACGGCCCGTTCATAGCCGTGTGGCGCGCAGTTGAGGAAACCTACGTCCTGACCGGAACAATCTTTTCCGCCATTGGGCAGATCATACAGGGGACACGCACGACTAAGGAAATCGGCGGTCCGATCCGGATTGCTCAGATGTCGGGCGATGTTTGGGACGCCGGGCTGATTAACGTCCTGATGTTTGCGACCGTTCTGTCTATCAATCTGGGCCTCATCAATCTGTTTCCAGTGCCCATGCTGGATGGCGGGCATCTGATGTTTTATGCGATCGAGGCATTGCGCGGCCGCCCGCTGGGCGAACGTGCACAGGAGAACGGCATGCGCATCGGGATCGCGATGGTGCTTGCGCTGATGGTTTTCGCGACTTGGAACGACTTGGTCCAGCTGCGCGTTGTCGATTTCTTCGTCAATCTGGTGACGTGAAAGGATCGGGACCGGCGTGGCACAATCAGGACGCTTTCGGCAGTTGTTAAGGGTGGGTCTCGCGATATTCCTATGTTGCATTGCCCTACCGCAGGACGGGTACGCCCAGCGTGTCGACAATCGCGTGCGGGAAATCCGGGTCGAGGGGTCGCAGCGGATCGAGGTCGGAACGGTGCGTTCCTACATGGGGATCCAGCCGGGCGACGAAATCTCCCCCGGCGCCCTTGATCGTTCGCTGAAATCGTTGTTCGCGACCGGATTATTCGCCGATGTTGAGGTCCGGCGCGATGGTCCGGATGTCGTCGTGCGTATCGTCGAAAACCCCATCATCAATAGGCTGGCGTTCGAAGGAAACCGCCGTATCGAGGACGATATTCTGCGGGACGAGGTAAAATTGCGCCCGCGTGTGGTGTTTACCCGCTCTAGGGTGCAAACGGACCTTCTGCGTATCATGGACCTTTATCGGAGGAGTGGTCGGTTTTCCGCAGTAGTGGTGCCGAAGGTTATTCAGTTGCCGCAAAACCGGGTTGATCTGGTTTTCGAGATCAAAGAGGGCGACCTTACGGAGATCCGGAAAATATCCTTCGTTGGAAACAAGGAATACGAAGATGCCGATCTGCGTGAAGTGGTTCAGACAAAGGAAAGCGCTTGGTACCGGTTCTTCTCATCCGACGACACTTACGACCCGGACAGGCTTGCCTTCGACCGGGAATTGCTGCGCAGGCACTACTTGGCCGAGGGATACGCGGATTTCCGCGTTGTCTCCGCCATCGCCGAACTGACGCCCGACAATAAAGCGTTTTTCGTCACTTTCACGGTGGAGGAGGGCGAGCGGTATAAATTCGGTAAAATCGATGTCCGGACCGCTTTGAAGAAAGTGGACGTAAAGAAACTGCGCGCTGACCTGTCGATCAATTCGGGCGATTGGTACAACGCGGACGAAGTTGAAACGGCTATCGGCTTGCTGACCGATACTGTGGGCAGTCTCGGTTATGCATTCCTCGATATTCGCCCGCGGGTACGCCGCGACCGGGATAAACGAACGATAGACGTTACGTTCACCATTCAGGAAGGACCTCGGGTCTTTGTCGAGCTTGTGAACATATCAGGCAATGTACGTACGGTTGATGAAGTCATCCGCAGAGAAGTCCTATTGGTCGAAGGCGACGCTTTCAATACATCGAAACTACGACGGTCGCGTCAACGTATTCGCAATCTTGGTTTTTTCGAACGGGTCGAGATAAACAACAAGGCTGGCTCCTCTCCGGACAAGACCGCAATCGAAGTTTCGGTCAGGGAAAAATCGACTGGTGAACTTTCGTTCGGGGCGGGCTTCTCGTCATCTTCTGGCATATTGGCGGACACCAGTATTCGTGAGAGAAATCTGCTCGGGCGCGGTCAGGACCTGAATCTTGGCCTTAAGGTCGGGGAAAAACAACAACAAATCGACCTGTCCTTTACCGAGCCGTATTTTCTAGACCGCGAGGTTTCGGCAGGTTTCGACGTATTCCGCACAACGCGTGATCTGCAATCGGAAAGCTCGTTCGACCGTGAGGAGATCGGGTTCAGTTTGCGGGCGGGATACAAAATTACCGACGTCTTGTCCCAAAGCTGGAAGTACACGATCCGTCAAGACGATATCACGGGGGTCTCTTCGGATGCCTCAGCCGCAATTAAGGAGCAGGAAGGCGAGTTCGTTACATCGTCGGTGGGCCAATCGATGCTTTACGATAGACGCGATAGCCGTTTTGCACCGACCGACGGATATTTTATCCAGGTCGGGAATACGCTTGCTGGGTTTGGGGGTGATTCAAAATATTTCCGCAGCGAGATTAAATCCGGGAAATTCTTCACACTTGCCGACCGCTGGATACTTAACATCGGCGGTGGTGGTGGTTACATAGTCGGGATCGGCGAGGATATCCGAATTATCGACCGGTTCTTTCTGGGCGGTAATTCGCTGCGTGGTTTTGATGATGCCGGCGTGGGGCCGCGGGATCTGGCCACGCAGGATGCCGTCGGCGGTAATTGGTTTTACCGCGGTACGGTTGCGGTTGGTTTCCCCCTTGGCCTGCCAAGTGAGTTTGGCCTCCGAGGCCGTGTTTTCACTGACGCGGGAAGTATCGGAGAGAGCGACCGTACACTAGGATCGATTACGGATACCGGATCTTTGAGAATGTCGGTCGGCACAGGAATTATGTGGAATTCGCCGTTTGGGCCGGTCAATATCGACATCGCGCAGGCGATCTTGAAAGAAGACTTCGATAAGACCGAACTAGTTCGATTTAGCTTTGGTGCGAGTTTCTAATGAACGCATTTGGTAAGAATATTGGTATTGCCCTTTTTATCGTTGCGATATTCGTTCCCGCAGCGGGCCGGACCTTTGCGCAGGGGGTGCCGTCCCTGGGGATAGGTATTGTTGACGTTCAGAAGGTCTTGAGGGACTCGAAGGCATCAAAGAGTATCCGCCCGACGATCGATAATATGCGCAAGGAATTTCAGAAACAGGTCAGTGAGCAAGAACAAAGCCTTCGCCAAGCCGAGCAAGAGCTTAGCCGACAGCGAGCGATACTGGCGCCGGAAGCCTTTGCGCAAAAGCGGCGTATCTTCAGCGAGCAGGCGCGCGACGCACAGAAAAGCGTCCAGAGAAGGCGCCGCGACTTGGATCGGGCGTTTAATGAGACGAAGAACGAGATTCTCAAAAGCCTAATCATTGTGGCTCAGGAAGTGGCGACCGAGAAAAAGCTCAATATTCTGATCGAGAAGCGGTTTGTGTTTATTTCGGCAAAGAAACTGGATGTGACCGATGAAATCAGAAAACGCCTGGATAAGCGCCTTCCCAAGGTTGCGATAGATTTCAGCAAAGTTGGAAAGGGCGATCCCAAGGGCCGGAAATAGCTATGTCGCCTGATCCCCGTTTTTTTTCGCCTCGCGGGCCGTTTACCTTAGAGGAATTGTCATCGATATCCGGCGCTGTCATGGCTAGACAGGGGGAGGGTCCGGATCGCTTGGATAGTGTGGCGGCTCTTCACATGGCAGCCATATCCGACGTTAGTTTCCTCGACAACAAGTCGTACACCGACCAACTCTGCGAAACCGGTGCGGGATGCTGCATCGTTCGCCCGGAGAATCTGAACCTTGTCCCCGGCACGGCCGCGGCGCTGACCTCGGACAACCCGTACCTTGCCTATGCCCGAGTGGCTACGGCTTTTTATCCGGACTGGGACGAGACATATTGTCCTCGCTCAGAGGATGAACGAGTGCATCCGACTGCTGAGGTGGGAAACGAAACAGTTATCGGTACGGGCTCGGTTATCGGACCCGGTGCGGTAATAGGAGACGGCTGTCAAATTTCGCCGAACGCCTTTATCGGCGGTGGCGTCCGGATCGGAAACAACTGCCGTATTGGCCCGAACGCCAGCATCCGGTTTTCAGTAATCGGAAACAATGTCACCATATATGCTGGCGCAAGAATAGGGGAACCGGGGTTCGGCTTCGCCGTCTCAGAGACGGGTCCCGTCAGCGTCCCCCAGGTCGGCCGAGTAGTTGTCGGTGACGGCGTGGAAGTCGGCGCTAACAGCACTATCGATCGGGGGGCGGCACCGGATACCATTATTGGCGCAGGGACGAGGATTGATAATCTCGTACAGATCGGGCACAACGTCGAGGTAGGCCGAATGTGCATAATCGTTGCGCATGTAGGTATTGCAGGTAGTACAAAAGTTGGCGATGGCGTTCAAATCGGTGGGCAGGCAGGAATTGCCGGTCATCTCAAAATTGGTGACGGCGCCCGTATCGCGGCATGTTCGGGCGTGATGAGGGATATATTGGCAGGTGAGACTGTCGCAGGTACTCCCGCGATGCCGATCAAGCAGTTTTTTCGGCAGACCGCGGCGCTGTCGCGCTTGCTGCAGAAGAGGGAAAGTTAAATGGACACGTTGGAAACGGGTTCTACCGCAGACGAGATCGACGTTCATCGCATTATGGAGATGATCCCGCATCGCTATCCGTTCTTAATGATTGATCGCGTGGTCGATATAGTTCCTGGCGTGAAGGCGACGGGGGTGAAGAACGTTACAATCAACGAGCCTTTTTTTGCGGGCCATTTTCCCGAACGGCCGGTAATGCCTGGGGTGCTGATCATTGAGGCCATGGCGCAAACCGCCGCGGTATTCGTTGTCCATACTCTTGGACCGGAGTCGGAAGGCAAGCTGGTGTATTTCATGTCGGTTGACGGCGCCCGGTTTCGAAAGCCGGTGGAGCCGGGTGATCAGCTGCATGTGGAAGTAACTAAGCAACGCAGCCGCGGAAATGTCTGGAAATTTACGGGCAGGGCCAATGTAGACGGCAATCTTGTTGCTGAAGCGACGTATGCCGCGATGATTATGAACGATTGAGAATTACATGACAGAAATACACCCGACCGCAATCGTCGATCCCGGTGCACAGATCGGCGAAGGCGTCTCGGTAGGCCCCTATTCGATAATTCACCAGGATGTGGAACTTTCCGACGGCTGTCAGATTCTCTCCCACGTCGTGGTGGATGGACGGACCCATATCGGCCCCAATTGCAGGGTCTACCCGTTCGCATCGATAGGGTCTCATCCACAGGATATGAAATATCAGGGTGAACCATCGAAACTGGTAATCGGCGCCAATAACATTTTTCGTGAACACGTGACGGTAAATCCGGGTACCGAAGGCGGCGGAATGATCACCGCGATAGGTAATAACTGCCTCTTCATGATGAGCTCGCACGTTGCCCATGACTGCCAGGTTGGCAATCACGTAATAATGGCTAACAATGCGACTTTGGCGGGGCACGTCTCTGTCGAGGACTATGCGATTATCGGAGGCCTGTCCGCGGTTCACCAGTTTTGTCGGATCGGCCGTCACGCGATGGTGGGTGGGATGTCGGGGGTTGAAAATGACGTAATTCCCTACGGGTCCGTCATGGGCGACCGCGCACGTTTAAGCGGATTGAACATCGTTGGCCTCAAACGGCGGGGCTTTTCCCGGTCCGATATTTCTGCGCTTCGCAAGGCTTATCGACTGATGTTCGCGGAAGAAGGCACCATGTCGGAGCGGCTGGAGGACGTCGTTGAGAGCTTCTCCGAGCATGAAGCGATCATGGAGATTGTCGACTTTATTCGATCCGACTCCAGTCGCGCGATCTGTCAGCCTAAAGCTGAGCAAGGTGGATAAGCTTGGCGTTATCGCTGGCGCGGGGGCTCTTCCGAGGAAAATCGTCGCGGCTTGCAGAGAATCGGGCAGGGCATTTTGTGTTCTGGCTTTCGAAGGCAGTGCTGACTCCGAGATGATTAGGGATGTTCCGATCCAATGGATCAAAATGTCGTCTCTAAGCGCCGCACTGGACGCGGCGCGTAACGAAGGCGTTACCGAACTCGTCCTGGTAGGGAAAATTCCGAGACCCAGCGTTCTCGAATTGATACGGGATGTTCGGTCGGCGAAATTTATGGCGAAGGTCGGCACACGCATGCTGGGGGACGACAATATTCTGTCTGCCGTCGTCAGAGAACTGGAGGAGGTGGAAGGCTTTCGGGTAATCGCGCCGGAAACTCTACTGGAAAATCTGTTGTCGACGGCCGGGACATACGGTGTGGTCAACCCCACGAGCGACGATCTGGCGGATATTAAAAGGGGGCTGAATGTGGTTCATCAAATCGGTCGCCTCGATATTGGGCAGGCGGCTATCGTGCAGAACGGTTTCGTTATTGGCGTGGAGGCAGCCGAGGGAACCGACCGCCTTGTGGAGAGATGCGCGGAGTTCGTATCCCAGGAACTTCCCGGCGGCGTCCTGGTCAAAGCCGCGAAGCCGACGCAGGACCGACGGATCGACCTGCCCGCTGTCGGACTATCTACCGTCGAACATGTCGTTAGGGCTGGGTTGCGGGGAATTGCGGTCGAGACCGGCGGGGCACTTATTATCGACCGACCGAAGATGATCCGCGCAGCCGATGCGGCGGGTATTTTTCTGTTCGGCGTATCACTGAAAAACTGACGGTATCCGCGATGTCGCGCGAAAAAGAAGTTCCCTTGATCTGGCTGATTGCGGGCGAACCCTCTGGCGACCTGATTGGCGCCCGCCTGATCGTGGCGCTACGGGAGCGCTCGGGTGGGAACGTGAGGATTGCCGGTATCGGGGGCGAAGCGATGTTGGAAGAGGGACTTGAGAGTCTTTTTCCGATTTCCGACATCGCGGTGATGGGATTGATCGAGATCATTCCCAGGGTACCGTTAATCAAGCGCCGGATGCGGGAAACCATCTCGCGTATAGAATCCGATCGGCCGGATATTGTGGTCTCGATCGATGTTCCTGGTTTTTGTTACGACATATGGAAAGGTCTGCGGGGGAGCGATATTCCGCTCGTTCACTATGTTGCACCGACGGTCTGGGCCTGGCGACCGGACCGGGCAAAGAAATTCGCCGCCGAACTCGATTACCTAATGACACTTCTACCTTTCGAGCCGCCGTATTTCGAAAAAGAAGGCCTCGATACAACGTTTGTCGGCCATCCTGTTCTGGAAGGAAACGCCGGAAACGGCGCTGGTGCCGCGTTCCGAGTGGCCCATGATATCCGTCCGGATCAGACGGTGGTTTCCGTCCTGCCGGGGAGCCGGCGCGGTGAGATAAGAAAGTTGCTGTCGGTGTTCAGGTCCGCCTCGACGTGGATCGTGGAAAGATACCCCGAAGCGGTATTTGTATTCCCGACGGTTTCGTATCTTGAGGACACCGTTGCTCGCAAAACGGCCGGCTGGCCGGGCAGATCGATCGTTGTTGTCACGGTGGAAGATAAGTACGACGCGTTTGCGGCGAGTAATGCGGCGATGGCGGCTTCCGGCACGGTCTCTCTGGAACTCGCGATGGCAAGGGTTCCTCATGTGATTGCTTACCGCATGAACGCGCTGACGGTTACGCTTGTAAAGATGCTTCACGGGGTCAACCAGAAATTTGCAAATCTACTGAACATTCTGCTCGATCGCGAGGTTGTGCCCGAATTCATTCAGGAAAAATGTACGGCGGACCGTGTTGCCGGCGGTGTGATAGATCTTCTCGAAGAGGGGGAGACCCTAGATCGCCAGCGGGCGTCGATTGAACAGGCGCTGGATGCGCTACGGCCGCCAAAAGGAACACCGAGCGGGGCGGCGGCAGATCTTGTAATGTCAGTACTTCGCGGGAATGGACGAAAGGAAGAACCAGCCTCATGACAACCGATACCAGCGATTTCCGACTTTTACATACGATGATCCGGGTGAAGGATGCCGCAAAATCGATCGATTTCTATTCACGTCATCTCGGGATGAAGGTCCTGCGAAACAAAGATTTTCCGGGAGGGAAGTTCACCAATATATTCATGGGATATGGTGAAGAAACCGAAAATACGGTGCTAGAACTGACCCATAACTGGGACCAGCAAGAGCCCTATACACACGGTTCGGGTTTCGGCCACCTGGCCGTTGCAGTGCCAAACATATACCGTGTCTGCGAGCAGATGGAAAAGGAAGGCGTTAGCATTCCGCGACCGCCAGGCCCCATGAAACACGGCACAACTGTGATCGCCTTCATCGAAGACCCAGATGGCTACAAAATCGAACTGATCGAACGGTCGTGAACAACAAGATTTCCTAGCGGAAACAGGCTTATAAAAAAAGCCCGCCGTAAGCGGATTTTTGGAGATCAGCGGTCCCCTAGCGGGACGAAATCGCGTTCGGTCTCGCCGATATATAGCTGGCGCGGCCGGCCGATTTTCTGGCCGGGATCCTCGATCATCTCGTTCCACTGCGAGATCCAGCCGACTGTACGGGCCACGGCGAACAGGACCGTAAACATGGATTCCGGGATACCGATCGCCTTGAAGATGATGCCCGAATAGAAATCGACGTTTGGGTACAGCTTGCGTTCGACGAAGTATTCGTCTTCCAGCGCGATTTTTTCTAGCTCCATTGCTAAGTCCAGCAGTGGGTCGTCCTTGATGCCCAGTTCTCCGAGGACTTCATGGCAGGTTTCCCGCATCAGGGTCGCGCGCGGATCGAAGTTCTTGTAGACGCGATGGCCGAAACCCATCAGCCGGAATGGGTCGTCTTTGTCTTTGGCCTTCGCAACGAACTCCGGAATTTTTTTCACATCGCCAATTTCATTCAGCATCTTCAGCACGGCCTCGTTGGCGCCGCCATGTGCGGGGCCCCAAAGGCTTGCGATTCCCGCAGCGATACAGGCGAATGGATTTGCGCCGGACGATCCGGCCAGGCGCACGGTCGACGTAGACGCGTTCTGCTCATGGTCTGCATGCAGCGTCAGGATACGATCCATCGCGCGGGAGATCGTCGGGCTGACGATGTATTCCTCGCACGGGGTTGCGAACATCATATGGATGAAATCAGCTGCGTAGGATAGGTCGTTGCGAGGGTAAACGAACGGCTGACCAATCGCGTACTTGTAGGCCCATGCGGCAATCGTTGGCATCTTCGCGATCAGGCGGTAAGAGGCGATCATGCGTTGGCGCGGATCGGATATATCCGTTGAGTCGTGATAGAAAGCCGACAGTGCGCCAACCACACCGCACATGATCGCCATCGGGTGCGCATCGCGGCGGAAACCATCATAAAACTTGTGAAGCTGTTCGTGCACCATCGTGTGATAGGTGATGTCGCTGACAAACTTGTTCTTTTTCTCTTCGTCCGGCAATTCTCCTTTCAATAGTAGGTAAGAGACTTCCGGAAAATCGCAGTGTTTGGCGAGATCGTCGATCCGGTAACCGCGATAGAGCAGGACACCGGCATCGCCGTCGATATAGGTTATTCTAGAGTCGCAACTGCCCGTAGCCATAAATCCCGGATCGAACGTGAAGTAGTCCAGCTCCGAGTACAGCTTGCGGATATCGATGACCTTTGGTCCGACCGTTCCCTCCAGAAGCGGCATGTTCAACTCGTTACCCGTGGAGTGATCTATCAGCGTTACACTATCTTTCGGGGCGTTGCTGCCAGCGTCCTGACTCATGTCGGTATCCCTTTGGTCGTTTCTAAGTGGTGGGGTTCGGCGTTGCGGCCAAGGACGGCGCCGATTTGTGGCAGGAAAATAGCCCCTTTGACGGGCTTAATCAAACGCTGCACTGCACAATGTCGCTACGCAAGAATAGCATCTTCAATCCGGCCCAGCGTTTCGTCTTTTCCGAGAGCGGCTGCGATCTCGAAAATACCCGGAGACACGTTGGAGCCGGTCAACGCAGCCCGCAGGGGTTGCGCAATTTTACCCAGCTTTTCATCTATTTCCGCAGCGTAGGATTTGACTAGCTCTTCGAGCGAATCCTGTGTCCAATCTTCTGCGGCAGCTAGTTTTGGTAGCAGGCTAGTGAGCCGGGATTTGCTGTCACCATCAAGTATTTTGCGGGCCTTGTCGTTATAATATAAGGGGCGATTGGAGAAATAAAATAGAGATTTATCAATAAGTTGTGGGATTGTCTGTGCGCGTGATTTTAAGGAATCCATGCCTGCGTCCAAGCGACCGCGGATGTCATCCGACAGAGGTTGGCCGGTCTTTTCTTCGATGCCAGGCGTCATTAGCTCGAGTAGCCGGTCGGTCGAACTGGCATCGATGTATTTTGCATTCAGATTAGCGAGTTTTTCGAAATCAATCCGTGAAGCACCCTTATTGATGTGCGCAATATCGAACCACGAAATTGCTTGATCCATCGAGAAGAACTCATCGTCTCCGTGGCTCCAGCCAAGACGGCAAAGGTAATTCAACACCGCTTCTGGCAGATATCCCATGTCCCGATATGCTTCTATGCCAAGCGCGCCATGCCTTTTGGACAATTTCGCTCCGTCTGGTCCGTGAATGAGCGGAATATGGGCATACACCGGAGGTTCCCAGTCCATGGCGCGGAAAATCTGCGTCTGCCGGAAGGCGTTGGTCAGATGGTCGTCACCGCGGATGGCATGGGTGACCCCCATGTCGTGATCGTCCACGATGACCGAAAGCATGTAGGTCGGCGTGCCGTCGGCGCGAAGCATAATTAAGTCGTCCATCTCGCTGTTGGCAACGGTGACCGTGCCCTGGACCGCATCCGCCAGCACCGTTTCTCCGTCCTGAGGTGCGCGAAAGCGGATTACCGGGTCGATCCCGGCGGGGGCGTCCGCCGGATCCCGGTCGCGCCAGGTGCCGTCATAACGTGCCGATCTCTTCTCGGCCCTGGCTTTTTCCCTCATTTCTGCAAGTTCTTCTGGCGTGCAGTAGCAGCGATAGGCTTGGCCGCGAGCCAGCAGCTCCGTAACCACCTCTACATGCCGTTCGCGTTGGGAAAACTGGTAAGAGGGCTCTTCGTCAGGACTAAGGCCCAGCCAGTCCAGCCCCGTCAGGATCGCGTTAATGGCTTCCGCTGTTGACCGTTTGCGGTCGGTGTCCTCTATCCGCAGCAGGTATTTGCCTCCGGTGTGGCGGGCATAAAGCCAGTTGAACAGTGCCGTCCTGGCACCGCCGATATGAAGAAAACCCGTCGGCGACGGGGCAAAACGTGTAACTACGCTCATGGCGTTTCGCTCTCGGGTCGGTGGATTGGAATATCGCGCGGGGTGTAACACATTCTGGCCCATTCGGGTACATTCCGTATTAGGTCCACCTGACAGACGCGGTTTCGGTAAAATGATCGCACTTTCCGGCCAAAATTTCGGCACGAACGCCAACGGGAATTGGCGAGTGCATGCTCGCGCTGGTGGATCGGTGGTCAGCCGCGTTCACGGCTGATCTGCTACACGCGGTCGCGTTGGGGCGCCGCCCGCCCCCCAATCTTGCCATTCTGTTGTTGGGCGGACTCTAGCTACGTATCTGGCGACGGCCGGCCCGTCTATCGCCGCTGCCTACTCTCGTGGTGGCGTTTGCGTTCCCAGGATTTTCCCCCGCTCTATTCTGATCGGCCGGGAGGCAAGGTTCTTCTCGTTGCACATCAGGGGTGGACGGGTGTTGCGTGTCCCGAGGCCGGGCGAGCAGCTTCGAGCGGGATATGTAGCTTTGCCGGCTGACGGCGTCGTCGACACTGCCCCTACCGGATGGAGGGTTTGAAGAGGGCTGTTTGGGATCCGACGAGGCAGACTGTATTTCCCGGTTCGGGTGCCGGAAGGTCGTTGTGATATGTAATTCGCTGGCGGTGGTGGATTGCCGGGATGAGGAACATGCAATTCTCTTGGCCCGCGTTTCCTCGTTTTACTCTCGCCGAGCTCAAGTCCTGGTCTCAAAATTCCACCTTTGGCACGACGGTGCCAATGCCGTTAGTGTGGCAGGTGGTCCCTTGGTGGTCGAAACAGTATCGGAGTTGCTGGGCGACTCGCCGTGGAGCTGGCTTTCGACCGTCACAGGTCAGTACTTGCGGACAAGCCCCACAAGCCGGCCCTGAACGCGAACCTGGTCCGGGCCGAAGATGCGGGTCTCGTGCGCGGCGTTTGCCGGTTCCAGTGCGATCGAGGCGCCTTTTCGGCGCAGGCGTTTCAGCGTCGCTTCATACCCGTCCACGAGCGCGACCACGATTTCTCCGTTATCGGCTGTGTCCGTGCGCTTGATAAGCACGACATCGCCGTCCAGGATACCTGCCTCGATCATCGAGTCTCCCTCGATTTCCAGCGCATAGTGATCGCCGCGGCCGAGCATCCCCGGCGGCACATCGAAAGAACGGGAACTATCTCGAAGTGCTTCGATCGGGGTACCAGCCGCGATTTTACCGTAAAAGGGAAGGCCGACACTTTCATCGCCGGATTCGGCGTTATCTCCAGTATTGAACGGCTGGCCTAATGTACCGTCGACGACCCGCGGTTCGAACGACCCCTTCGCTGGGGGATCGTCGATCATGTTCTGCGGTTTCTTGAGCACTTCCAGTGCCCGCGCTTTATGGGGCAAGCGGCGGATGAAACCGCGTTCTTCTAGCGCAGTGATCAGGCGGTGAATGCCCGATTTCGATTTCAGCCCGAGCGCGTCCTTCATTTCCTCGTAGGACGGCGGTACGCCGTTACTGTTGAGGTGGTTGTCGATATAGGTAAGTAGTTGGTACTGCTTACGCGTCAGCATGCGACTTCCCCATTTAAAGCCCAACAAATATGGAACAAATCATAAACACGGGCGAGTGTTCTAGTTAAGTTCTCATTCGCCGTCAAGAATCATGACAATCAAATGCTGAACAGGCTGCCTTCAAGAGGAATGATTTCGACGGTTTCGCCGGATGTTGCGGCGGGTGCGAAAGGGGGGCGGATGATCAGGGCGTCTGATCGCGCAATGGTAGCGAACATCGAACTATCTTGCTTGCTGAAGGGGGTCGCGATCAGCCCGACATTGTCGCTGCGGCCGAGCGAGGCGCGCAGGTAATCTTCCCGTTCGTCGTTCTCGCCGAGTTCGCTGCCCAACCGTGCCGGAACAGGTTCGGGCAGCACTTTTTCCATCCCAAGCAACGTCCGCAGTGCCGGCGCCAGAAAGATAATCGCGCATACCAGCGACGATACCGGGTTTCCGGGTAGGCCAATCAAGAAGGTGTTGCCGATTTTCCCGAACATCAGTGGCTTGCCAGGACGCATAGCAATGCGCCAGAAATCGACTTCTAGGCCGATATCGCCCAAAACACTCTGGACCAGATCGTGATCGCCGACTGACGCGCCGCCGGTTGTGACCAGGATATCGCTACCCGACGCGCCAGAGGCAAGCGCGCGCAGCCCGTCTTTCTCGTCCGGTGCGATCCCGAGGTTCAGCGGGTCGCCGCCCTCTGCTGACACAAATGCCGACAGCGACAGTGCGTTGGAACTGACGATCTGGTCGCGTCCGACCGGATCGCCCGGCATGACGATCTCGTCGCCGGTCGCGAGGATGGAAATGCGAGGTTTTCGGCGCACCATTAGCCACGGCACGTTCATGGCAGCGGCCAGTCCGATGTCGCGGGCGGTCAATACTTTTCCGGCTTTCAGCAGCGTATCGCCCGAGGCGAAATCGAGCCCGGGCGGCCGCACGAACCGGCCCACCGGCGCCTCGCCTTCGATGACGCGAACAGTTTCACCGGTCTGTTTGGTGTTTTCCTGAATGACGATGGTATCGGTGCCGTCCGGCAGGGGAGCGCCGGTAAAGATGCGTACGGCCTCGCCGGGGCCGACCGAACCATCGAACGCGTGGCCCGCCGGGGCATAGCCGACGACGGCCAGATCGGCAGGCAGGGTGGCAACATCCACGGCGCGAACGGCGTACCCGTCCATCGCCGAAACCGCCATCGGCGGTTGGCTGCGGCGGGAAACCACGTCTTCGGCCAGAACACGGCCGAGACCGGAAGAGAGGGAAATCAGCTCCGCTGGCAGCGGTGAGAGCGCTTCCAAGATGCGCTGCTGTGCATCGGCGACCGGAAGCAGGCCTCCGCCGTTCATAGGACGTTGTCGGCGCGGTATTCGCCCGATTTTCCGCCGGCCTTGTGGACGAGTTTTATATCGCTGATCCGCATGCTTCGGTCGACCGCCTTGCACATGTCGTAAACGGTCAGCGCGGCGACCGACACGGCGGTCAGGGCTTCCATCTCGACGCCCGTGCGCCCGCTTACCCGGCACGTCGCAACGATATCGACCGAATTGTGGGCTTCATCGCAGGTGAGGTCGACGTCGACTTTGTTCAATGCCAGCGGGTGGCATAGCGGGATCAAATCAGCTGTGCGTTTAGCTGCCATGATGCCGGCAAGCCGGGCGACAGAGATGACATCGCCTTTCTTGACCGACCCGTCGATGATCAGCTTCAGGGTTTCCGCTTCCATCAGCACCGACCCCTGAGCGGTCGCCGTGCGATCAGTCACGTCTTTCTCGGACACATCTACCATGCGGGCTTCGCCGTCTTCGCCGATATGTGTCAGTTTTGCCATCATTCGGCTGCCCGCGCCGGGTTCTGACTGTCCAGAAGTAGCCGCGTGGCAGCTTCGAGGTCGTCATGGCGCATTAGGGACTCCCCGATCAGAAAACACCGGGCGCCGGCATCATACATCAATGCCAGGTCCTCCGGCGTGTAAAGGCCGCTCTCGCTTACCACCAACCGGTCGGCGTCGATCACGCGCGGCGCAAGTTCGCGAGTGGTCTGGATATCGGTCTTCAGCGTTTTAAGGTTGCGGTTGTTGATGCCCAGCAGCGGGGATTGCAGTTTCATCGCACGGTCCAGTTCCTTCGCATTGTGCACCTCGATCAGCACGTCCATGCCCCAGTCGAAGGCCGCGCTTTCCAGCTCAGCTGCCAGCCCGTCTTCAATTGCGGCAAGGATCAGCAAAATGCAGTCCGCGCCCAGCGCCCGGGCTTCCGGGACCTGATAGGTGTCGATCATGAAATCCTTACGGATCGCAGGCAGGGAAACCGCGTTCCGAGCGGCGACGAAATGGTCATCGGCACCCTGGAAATACGGAATATCGGTCAAGACCGACATACACGTTGCACCGCCACGCTCATATGCGGAGGCGATGGCAGGCGGATCAAAATCTTCCCGGATAAGGCCCTTGCTGGGCGACGCCTTTTTTACCTCGGCGATCAGACCGTAGCGGCCATCATTCGCCGCTGTTTTCAGTGCGTTGAAGAACCCGCGGGGCGCAGAGGACTGCTGCGCGTAAGTTTCCACGTCTGACAACGAACGTGCGGCCTTGGATGCGGCGACGTGGTTGGCCTTGTCAGCGCAAATCTTGGTTAGGGCATCACTCATCGCGGCCTTCCTCTTCCGGGTCGACAATGACCTCATGCGAAATCTCGATCATGCGGTCGAGAGCGGCACGGGCCTTGCCGTTATCGAGCGACGCAGCCGCGATGGCGGCGCCTTGTTTCAGGTCATCCGCTTTACCGGCCACGATCAGCGCGGCAGCAGATGTAAACACTACGGTATCGCGATAGGCGCTTGGCTTGCCAGCGAGAAGATTGGTCAATGCTTCGGCGTTGAATTCTGCGTCGCCGCCCTGCAATTCGGCGATGTCGCAGGCTTCAAGCCCAGCATCGGCCGGCGTAATCTCGAAAGTGTCTATCTTTCCGTCCTGTAGTGTTGCCACCCGGGCGGGGCCATTCGTGGCAAGTTCGTCCAGTCCACCGGTCCCATGCACCACCCACGCGCGGTTCGCACCGAGTTCGCCAAGGACGCGGGCAACCGGCTCGACCCACTCTGGGGCGAAGACGCCGACCATTAGGCTATCGACCATGGCAGGGTTGGACAGGGGGCCCAGAATGTTGAAGACCGTTCGAATGGCAAGTTCGACCCGAGGGCCCGCCACATGCCGGGTGGCGCTGTGATGCCGAGGCGCCATCATGAAGCCAATTTTGGCGTCGGCGATAGATTTCTCAATCAGTCGGATATCGGCGTCGATATTGACGCCGAGAGCCATCAGCACGTCCGCCGCCCCAGACTTTGAAGACAACGCGCGGTTGCCGTGCTTGGCGACAGGAACGCCGCAGCCAGCGACGGTCAGTGCAGAACCAGTGGAGATATTCAGCGTGCCGCTGCGATCGCCGCCGGTGCCGACGATGTCGATGGCGTCCGCCGGTGCGGCTACTTTCAATGCCTTGGCGCGCATGACGGTGGCGGCTGCCGCTATTTCTGTAACCGTTTCGCCGCGCATCCGCAGACTCATCAAGAAGGCACCGATCTGCGACGGCGTCGCGTCG
This sequence comes from Alphaproteobacteria bacterium UBA7314, assembly GCA_002471575.1. GTDB lineage: Bacteria > Pseudomonadota > Alphaproteobacteria > MPNO01 > UBA830 > UBA830. The sequence goes on from DKQG01000051.1 coordinate 26,650, forward strand.
CCCGACATGATAATGTCGAAAGCGCATTCGGCTTCCTGGCGATTGAATTCGTGGCCGTCCGCAGCCAGTGCAAGGATGCTCTTGAAGTCCATCAGTTCCCTGGTTCCCGGTTTTTAATTTGGGGTGTTTATACAGCAACTTGGCGAACCGCGTTAATACGCGGAAACCGCGTGCGGGGAAATGGCCTTTTCGGCAAGTGCGTATGACAAGCGAAACGTCTCCGTAACCATATATCGGCGAAACTTCTCTCTAAATTCGGTGAATTTGCTGGCGCAGTTTCAGCCACCGGAATAGTCTTCCGCCACCAGAAACTAAATTCGGAGCGTCCACTTTGATCCGAGAGTGCACTGATGCCGATTTCGAGGCGATTCTCTCCATCATCAATGACGGCGCGGAAGCGTATCGCGGTGTGATCCCTCCAGACCGCTGGTGCGAGCCCTATATGCCCGCCGGGGAACTTCGAAATGAGATGGCGGCGGGCGTCCGCTTCGCCGGTCTTGAGGCGGGCGGCAGTCTGGTCGGGGTGATGGGCTCGCAGCTGGTGCAAGATGTGATCCTGATCCGCCATGCCTACGTGCGGACCGCGCGGCAATGCAGGGGTGACGGGGGGCGATTACTGGAGCATCTATTGGAAACCGCGATGCGGCCTGTAATGATCGGGACCTGGAAAGCGGCGCGCTCGGCCGTGCGGTTCTATGAAAAGCACGGTTTCAACCTGATCGAGGGAGACGAAAAAGACAGACTGCTCAGGACCTACTGGGATATACCAGACCGACAGGTTGAAACCTCAGTCGTCATGGCGGACCAGCGCGCGCTGGATGAAATCGTGGCCGGCTGGGATAAATCGACGGCCGTGACGGACGACGAGATAGATATCTTCGGGCTTTAGGGCCCTGTCCTCAGCGGCGTCCGCCGTAACCTTGGTTGCTGAAATATGCGTCGAGGGCGCCTTTGTTAACCGACACCGAGTATTCATCGCGCAGTGCCTGCGTGTATTGCTGGAGAACGTCGTTGGCGATCGCGGTTGAGAGCGTCTCCTGAAGCTGGTTCAGGTCTTCGACATTGCTGGTGGCGGTTGCCGACTGGATTTCCCTCAGGCGCGCTACGGCATAACCGTCGGCGGTCGGCCCCATAACAATTTCTCCCACTTCGGCCTTAAATAGCTCTTCGAGTAAAGAGCGGGGCAGGGTAATTCCTGAAAGGGAGCTAAAACGCGCCACCGGCGCGCCTTTTTCGACATTTAAGCCCTTTTCGGCGGCGAGCTCGGCAAGCGGGGTGCCGCCCTTTGCCGCATCGCGAATTTCTTCGGCGGCTTTCCTTGCCCGGTTATTCAGCCAGTCGGCTTTCCAAGCAGCCGCGACTTCGGCGCGTACCTCGTTGAGCGGCCGTTTGGCCGAGGCCACGATGTCGTCAACCCTGACCATGAAAAACCCGCCATTGGATAATTCTAGCAGATCGCTGCTTTCTCCCTTTTTGATTAAAAAGGCAGTTTGCGCAAAACGCCCGTCCGCGGGGAGGCCAGGCTGGATGGCCCCCGACCGCAGCTTGCCTGCCGCATCGACGGGCGCGGTCTTCAAGACCTTCGAGCCGATATCCTGTGCGGCATCGACCATCGACCCGCCGCCTGCAAGGGCGTCTTCCACCTGGTTGGCACGTTTTACGAGGACGTCCAGCGCTAGGTCGAGGGCAAGATCCTCGGAAATTTGTTTGCGGACTTCCTCCAGCTTGGGTTCGCGTCCCGGCTCGATCTCGGTGACGCGCATTATATGCCAGCCCAAAGGCGATTTGACGGGGGGCGTGAAACTATCCTTTTCGAGGGCGAAAGCGGCATCGGCGAGGGCGGGGAGCAGGTCGCCTTTCACTACCAGGCCCAGCTTAATGTCTTCTTCAGACTTGCCGCTGGTTTCCCTTGCGGTGGCGGCAAAACTCCGCCCTGCCATCAGCGTGGCGTGGGCTTTTTTCGCGACTTCTTCGTCCTGCAGCAGAATCTGTTCCAGTCGTCTGCGCTCCGGCACCGACAGAGAGGACAGACGGTCTTCGTACTCGGTCCGTATATTTTCTTCGGAAGGTGAGAGTTCCCTGGCGACTTCCTGAGGATCGAGATATAGCACACTGAGACTGCGGTATTCGGGTGCCATAAATTGAGCTGGGTTCTTATCCAGAAATTCGACAAGTCGGGCTTCGGTCGGTTCGGGCGCACTGCCTGCGGCGGGCCGCTTGGTGCGAATGAATTCCGCGGAGCGCCGTTCGTTTCGGTACTGATAGACTGTCTTGACTAGGTTCGGCGGTGCTTCGACGCCAGCCGTGATGGTGCCGCCGATGTAATTCTGCTGCGTTTCCTGGCGGAGCGACGCGACATAAATGTCCTCCGATAGGCCATTATTGGCCAGCGTAGTCTGGAAAACGGCGCGATCGAATTGGCCGAGCGCGTTATGAAAAGCGGGCTGCCGCTGAATTTGCCGAACGATCTGCTCGTCGCTGATCAGCAGTCCGAGGTCCGACGCCTGCAATCCCATCAGTCGCCGCGATACCAGCCCGTTCACCGTCGCATCCGCAACCCCCAGGTCGCGCGCCTGTTCGGCGTCGATATTGCCGACCCGGGCGCGGATCCGATTCATTTCGCGGCGGAACTGATCCTGGAATTCGCGTTGGGTGATCTTGGTGCCGCCCACCGTCGCCACTTCATTCGGGTTTGAAATGACCCCGGCCATATCTCCGATGCCCCAGACCGCGAAGCTGAGAATCAGAAGGGAGGCCAGCACGATCATCACGTACTTGCCGATCCCTTTTTTCATACTTTCGAGCAGCATACCGTCTCCGTCTCTCTTTTTTTTAGGCGGATATCCCCCGGGGGAGGATGGCGCGACATCATAGGGAGCACCAATGGCCGCAGCAAGGCAAACACGCTTGATGGCTCGGCATTTCGGGGGCACCCATTGGAGGGGTGTATCCTATATGCTAGATACCGCACTTAAACGGACTCGCAAGGGTGAATTAAAAGATGACAGGCTCTCCCAAACCGCTGATCGCCGGAAACTGGAAAATGCACGGTTCGGAAGTATTTGCCGCCGATCTCGCGGGATCACTGGCCGATCGGATGGCAGGCCACGGCGGCGGAGGCGTGGAAATGCTGCTGTGTCCGCCGGCGCTGTTATTGGGGTCCGTGCGGGCGGCAGTTGGGGCGTCCGGCGTCGCAATTGGCGGGCAGGATTGTCATGTGGCCGAGCAGGGCGCCCATACCGGCGACATCGCGGCAGCAATGCTGGCGGACGCCGGATGCGGCTACGTGATCGTCGGTCATTCAGAGCGACGCGCTGATCACGGCGAAGACGATGCGCTGGTCCAGTCAAAGGCGGAAGCGGCGCAAGCGGCCAAGCTAGTCCCCGTTGTGTGCATAGGTGAGACGCTTGACCAGCGCGATGCGGGTACGGCGGTTGAAGTTGTGATATCGCAATTGCGCGGGTCGGTTCCTGAAGGATCTTCGGCTTCGACCCTGGTCGTCGCCTACGAACCCGTTTGGGCGATCGGCACTGGGCGAACGCCCACCCCTGCAGACATCGCAGAGATCCACGATGCGATCCGGGACGTCCTGACCGCGATCACCACTCAGGGTGACGGCGTCCGCATACTCTACGGTGGATCGGTGAAACCCATCAATGCGGCGGAAATTCTGACAATCGAAAACGTAAACGGTGCTCTGGTTGGCGGTGCAAGTCTGAAGGCCGACGATTTCTGGGCGATAGCGCAATCCGCCTGACGCCTATCGCGGCTTCGAAAATACCTAGCCAAACGGATGATTTGGCAGTACACATCGGCGCGAATTTAGGGCAGACATCCGATGATCCAAGTTGTACTGATCGTACACCTGCTTCTGGCTATTGCGCTGGTTGCCGTGGTGCTATTGCAGCGAAGCGAAGGTGGCGCGCTCGGCATGGGCGGTGGCAGCACTATGGGGGGCATGATGACGACCCGCGGAACGGCCAGCCTGCTGACCCGCGCCACGGCGGTCCTGGCGGCCTGTTTTATCGCGACCAGCCTTACGCTTGCGATCCTGTCGTCGTCCAACCGCGCGCCGACCTCGATCCTCGACCGTCCGGGCGCCGCCTTGCCGTCACCTTCCGCACCGGCGGCCCCGCCGTCCGGCCCGGCAGTCCCGCTCGGCAGATAGGATATCCACATAAACGAATCGCTTTCGTCGTTTTCGTTGATTTAGGTGCTGGTGACGCTTTCACAGGCGTAGTGAAATGCTTTAAGTTACCGATCCATGACGCGGTACATATTCATCACCGGCGGCGTGGTCTCATCACTCGGCAAAGGCTTGGCATCGGCGGCCCTCGCGGCACTCCTGCAGGCACGTGGGTACAAGGTGAGGCTGCGCAAACTGGACCCCTATCTCAATGTCGATCCGGGCACCATGAGCCCGACCCAGCACGGCGAAGTTTTCGTCACTGACGACGGTGCGGAGACCGATCTCGATCTCGGCCACTACGAGCGCTTCACCGGCGTGCCAGCGCGCAAAACCGACAACGTGACGACCGGGCGTATTTATACCAACGTGATCGAGAAAGAACGCCGCGGAGACTATTTGGGCGCGACCGTGCAGGTCATTCCCCATGTAACCGACGCGATCAAGGAATTCACCCTCAGCGACGTGCATGATGAGGACTTTGTTCTCTGTGAAATCGGCGGGACAGTGGGCGATATCGAAAGCCTGCCTTTTCTCGAAGCCATCCGCCAGCTCGGCAATGAACTTGGGCCGGAACGTTCTATGTTCATGCATCTGACGCTGGTTCCGTTCCTTAAATCGGCCGGGGAACTGAAAACAAAGCCGACCCAGCATTCGGTTAAGGAACTACAAAGCGTCGGCATTCAGCCAGATATGATACTGTGCAGATGCGAACAGGATATTCCGGCCGACGAATGCCGAAAGATCGGGCTTTTCTGCAACGTGCCGGTCGACAACGTGATCAGCGCGCCGGACGTCGGCACAATCTACGAAGTGCCCATCTGTTATCACGAACGGGGGCTTGACAGGCAACTTACCCGTCACTTTCGGCTGGAAGACGAGCGCAGCGTCGGCAACGGCCTCGATCTTAGCCGCTGGGACCAGATCGTCGACCGGGTAAAAAATCCTGAGGGCGAAGTCACGATTGCGGTCGTTGGCAAGTACACGAACCTGCTGGACTCATATAAATCTCTGGCCGAAGCGCTGGATCATGGCGGTATCGCGAACCACGTGCGGGTCAATATGAATTGGATCGACTCCGAAATTTTCGAGTCCGAGGAGGCGGTTCATCACCTTTCTGACGTCGAGGGTATCCTGGTTCCTGGTGGTTTTGGCGAACGCGGGGCGGAGGGCAAGATCGCGGCGGCTAAGTTCGCTCGCGAACACAACGTGCCGTATTTCGGAATCTGCTTCGGCATGCAGATGGCAGTGATCGAGACGGCGCGCAGTATGGCCGGGATCGAAAAGGCAGGATCGACGGAATTCGGCGAATGCGAGGAGCCGATCGTCGGGCTTATGACCGAATGGGCGCGGGGAAATTCGGTGGAACGCCGCGGCGCTGGGGACAATCTGGGCGGCACCATGCGTCTCGGAGCCTATGACTGCCGGTTGGCGGACGGTTCGCTCGTGCGGAAAATATACGGCGAAGCGGATATTAGTGAACGTCACCGTCACCGTTATGAGGTGAACATCAATTATCGCGACCGTCTCGAGGCCGCAGGCGTCCGTTTTTCGGGCCTCTCACCCGACGGTGTTCTGCCGGAAATCGTCGAGCTGCCCAATCATCCTTGGTATATCGGTGTTCAGTTCCATCCGGAGCTGAAGTCCAAGCCGTTCGAGCCGCACCCGCTGTTCAGTTCCTTTGTCGGTGCGGCCGTCGAACACTCGCGGCTAGTCTAAGACATGACCGCCCCAAAAACGGTCGAGATCGGCGAAATGAAGATCGCAAATGACGCGCCTTTCGTGCTGCTCGCGGGGCCGTGTTCTCTGGAGAGCCGCGCTCATACGATGGAAATGTCGGCGGCGCTGGTCGAGATCACATCGTCGCTCGGTATTGGATTGATCTATAAGACGTCCTTCGATAAGGCCAATCGCACTGCGCTTGACAGTCCGCGCGGCATGGGACTTGAAGAAAGCCTGCCGATTCTTGCCGATGTGCGCGAAAAACACGGCTGTCCCGTGCTGACGGATGTGCATCTCCCGGATCATTGTGCTGCCGTCGCCGAAGCGGTTGACGTGCTGCAGATACCGGCGTTCCTCTGTCGTCAGACGGATTTGATCGTAGCAGCTGCGGAAACTGGCCGGGCGCTGAATATCAAGAAAGGTCAGTTCCTGGCACCTTGGGACATGGCCAACGTGGTGAAAAAGGCTGAGGCAGCGGGTAACGACCGGGTCATGGTTTGTGAACGTGGCGCATCGTTCGGCTATAACACGCTAGTTTCCGACATGCGGTCTCTACCAATCATGGCTCAGACCGGTTATCCGGTGGTGTATGACGCGACCCATTCCGTCCAGCAGCCGGGCGGGGAGGGCAATACGTCGGGCGGCCAGCGCGAATTCGTCCCCGTCCTTGCACGCGCGGCCATGGCCATCGGAGTTGCCGCCGTGTTCATGGAGACACATGAGAGTCCGGATACAGCACCGTCGGACGGGCCGAATATGGTGCCGCTCGGGGAGTTGTCGGAAATTCTAAAGACATTGTTGGAAATCGACCGCATCGCTAAGGCGGATCCCGTAAAAATCTGATCGGACGATTGCGCGGCGCAATCGCGGAAGGTATCTAATCGCGTGTTCCAGCTCTTTACTTGTTAGGAAGAAATCATGTCCGCGATCGTCGACGTCCATGCCCGTGAAATTCTCGACTCCCGGGGGAACCCCACCGTCGAAGTCGAAATAGAGCTCGAAACCGGGGCTGCCGGCCGCGCTGCGGTTCCGTCCGGTGCCTCGACCGGTGCGTTTGAAGCCGTGGAACTGCGCGACGGCGACGCGGAGCGATACGGTGGAAAGGGTGTTTTGAACGCGGTCGATGCCGTTAACAACGAGATTTTCGAAGCGCTGTCCGGCATGGATGCGGATGAACAGGCGCTCTTGGACGAGCGAATGATTGAGCTGGACGGAACCGACAACAAGGCGCGGCTCGGAGCGAATGCCATCCTCGGCGTCAGCCTGGCGCTGGCTAAGGCAGCGGCGGACGATGCCGGTCTGCCGCTTTACCGTTATGTCGGCGGTGCGTCGGCCCGTGTGTTGCCGGTTCCGATGATGAACATCCTGAACGGCGGCGCCCATGCCGACAATCCGATCGATTTCCAAGAATTCATGGTCATGCCGGTCGGCGCCGGAAGCCTGTCAGATGCGGTTCGTTGGGGCGCGGAAATTTTTCACGCGCTGCGGACCCGTTTGTCTCAGGCGGGACACAACACCAATGTGGGAGACGAAGGCGGATTTGCCCCGGATCTGGGTGGTACCCGGGATGCGCTGGATTTCGTCATGCAGGCGGTCGGCGAGGCAGGTTTCAAAGTCGGCGAAGATGTTCACCTGGCGCTCGATGCGGCATCAACAGAATTCTTCAAAGATGGAAAGTATCACCTCGAAGGTGAGGGCAAAGTTCTCTCTGCAGAAGAGATGGCGACCTATTACGGCGAACTCTGCAGAAACTATCCGATTATCTCTATCGAGGACGGGCTCGCAGAAGCCGACTGGGATGGCTGGAAGGCGCTTACCGACTCGATCGGCGACACCGTGCAACTGGTCGGCGACGATCTTTTTGTTACCAACCCGGCTCGCCTGGCGGACGGGATCGGCCGCGGGGTGGCAAATTCGATCCTCGTCAAAGTTAACCAGATAGGCACGCTGACCGAGACTCTGTCGGCGGTCGAGGTAGCGCACATGGCGTCCTATACTGCGGTGATGTCGCACCGGTCCGGCGAGACCGAGGACACGACGATTGCCGATTTGGCAGTCGCGACTAATTGCGGGCAGATCAAGACGGGATCCCTTGCGCGTTCAGACCGATTGGCCAAATACAATCAGCTTATCCGGATCGAGGAAGACCTGGGGCCGGCGGCGCTCTATGCCGGGCGAAGTGTTCTTCCGGTTTGACCATTCAGTGAGCGCACTAAAAAAGCCAGTGGGCAGCGAAATTTCGTTGGTCAGCCTCCGATTTTCCTATTGGGGTCTTTTTTCTTGACCTGATGAATCGAAATGTGATTCGATTCAGATATGGGAACAGCTCTCGAAATCAAACGTCGATCGCGCCGCATGATCGTCCCGATCGTGGGGGCACTGATCGTCTGCTATTTCCTGGTCCATGCTTTTCACGGCGACCGAGGCATCATTGCCTGGATGCATCTGCAGAAGCAGGTGTCGGCGGCGGAACAGACGCTTACTGCAACCCGGTCGGTGCGAGAAGACTTCGAGCGGCGTACATCGCTGCTGAAATCGGAACGTCTGGACGCGGATATGCTAGATGAACGTGCGCGTGTAATGGCGGGCCTTGTCCGGCCAGACGAGATAATCATCGTGGACGCTCAGAACTAGTTAGACTTTCCTAGTTAGTGAGCCGAAGCTAGGTTGTTCCCATGCTGATGCTTCTTTGGCCAGTTTTGTAATTTTGTTAACGCAACAAGGCATAAAAAGATCGTTCCTTTCTCACGTCGCAGTTGCGGTGCGGGAGCGTTTCAGTATTTTGTAAGCCAGGATATCGATAAATATGCGGGTATATGCACGTATATTCCGCACCTGAGCGAGGAACTATGGCAAAAGTATCTCAGTCGAAGACCGGAAAAGGCAAAAGCAAGACAACATCGCGCCGGCGTAGCAAGAGGGCGGCGCCTGACGCGGACCAACTTCTCGACTATTACCGGGATATGCTACTTATCCGGCGATTCGAAGAACGCGCGGGGCAGATGTACGGCATGGGCTTAATCGGCGGGTTTTGCCACCTCTATATCGGACAGGAAGCCGTCGTCGTTGGTATGCAGGGCGCGATTGACGACCGTGACGCGGTCGTCACTAGTTATCGGGACCATGGTCACATGCTCGCCTGCGGGATGGAAGCAAAAGGCGTGATGGCTGAATTGACCGGCCGGATCGGCGGCTATTCCAAGGGAAAGGGCGGGTCGATGCACATGTTCTCAAAGGAGAAACGGTTTTACGGCGGGCACGGCATCGTCGGCGCGCAGGTCCCGATCGGGACCGGTCTGGCATTTGCCGCTAAATACAAGAACACCGGCGGCGTGTCGCTGACCTATCTCGGCGACGGCGCGGTCAATCAGGGCCAAGTTCACGAAGCCTTCAACATGGCCGAACTCTGGGACCTGCCCGTGATCTACATCATCGAAAACAACCGCTACGGCATGGGCACCTCTGTGTCCCGCGCGTCGGCGGCGAAAGAGCTCTATAAGCTGGGTGAGCCCTATGGGATGCCCGGAGAACAGGTCGACGGGATGGATGTGCTCGCGGTACGCCAGGCCGCAGACAAGGCCGTCAAACACTGCCGCGACGGCAATGGTCCCTACGTGCTCGAGATGATGACCTACCGTTACAGGGGGCATTCGATGTCGGATCCGGCCAAGTACCGCAGCAAGGAGGAAGTGGCCGAGATGCGCGAACAGCACGACCCGATTAGCAATCTGAGCAAGGTGATCGTCGATGCGGGCCACAAAACCGAGGGCGAACTGAAAGAACTGGACAAGGAAGTTCGCGCCATCGTTGCCGAGGCGGCGGAATTCGCGCAAGAGAGCCCGGAACCGGATCCGTCCGAACTTTTTACCGACGTCCTGGTGAACGCCTGAGCGGGAGAGAGACATGCCTATCGAGATACTGATGCCCGCACTGTCGCCCACCATGACGGAGGGCAATCTGGCTAAGTGGCACAAAACCGAAGGCGACGATGTGTCGGCAGGTGATGTGATCGCGGAGATCGAGACCGACAAGGCTACCATGGAGGTCGAAGCCGTTGATGAGGGCGTACTCGGTAAAATTGTCGTGTCTGAAGGCAGCGAAAACGTCCAGGTTAACGCGGTGATCGGCGTTCTGCTCCAGGACGGTGAAGACGCGGGCAAAATAACAGATAGTCCGGCCCCCGAGCCCGCCGTCGAAACTCCGGCAAATGCCGATACCGTCGCTACTAAAGCGAAGGCGCCGATGCCCATACAGGTCGTAGCTGAACCCGACCATGTGGGCGACACGATTAGCCTCACCGTCCGGGAGGCCGTGCGCGATGCGATGGCGGAAGAAATGCGGGCTGACGACAACGTTTTTCTCATGGGCGAGGAAGTTGCCCAGTATCAGGGTGCGTACAAGGTCAGCCAGGGTTTACTCGAAGAATTTGGCGACCGCCGCGTTATCGATACGCCGATCACGGAACACGGTTTCACAGGGCTTGGGGTCGGCGCGGCATTCGCGGGGCTCAAGCCGATCGTCGAGTTCATGACGTTCAACTTCGCCATGCAGGCAATGGATCATCTGATCAACTCGGCAGCGAAGACTAATTATATGTCCGGCGGTCAGATGGGATGTCCCGCGGTGTTCCGCGGACCAAACGGTGCAGCGGCGCGCGTTGCGGCCCAGCATTCGCAGTGCTTCGCGAGCTGGTATGCCCACGTGCCCGGCATCTACGTGATTTCGCCCTACTCGGCGGCTGATGCAAAGGGGCTGCTGAAATCAGCGATCCGCGACCCGAACCCGGTGATCGTTCTGGAGCATGAAATTCTGTACGGTAAGAATTTCGACGTACCGGATGACCCCGACTGGACCGTACCTATCGGAAAGGCAAATGTCGTCCGCGAAGGCAGCGATGTCACAATCACTGCCTTTTCGATTATGGTTGGGCATGCCCTCGATGCCGCGGAGGAGCTCGCCAAGCAGGGGATCGAGGCGGAAGTAGTCGACCTCCGGACGCTCCGGCCACTCGACACCAAGACAATTGTCCAATCTGTCAAGAAGACCAACCGCATCGTTTCGGTCGAAGAAGGCTGGCCGGTGGCTGGCATGGGCTCCGAGATCGCGGCGATAATGATGGAACAGGCATTTGACTGGCTTGACGCGCCGGTCAGGCGTGTCTGCGCGGCGGATGTGCCGTTGCCCTATGCGGCTAATCTGGAAAAAATGGCGCTGCCGCAAGTTGACGACGTCGTACAGGCGGCCAGAGCCGTCTGTTACGCCGACTGATCGAGTGGGTGGGCGGATATGACCATCAAAATCCTGATGCCGGCGCTGTCGCCGACGATGACCGAGGGCAATCTTGCCAAGTGGCACGTCAAGGAGGGTGACGAGGTCAATCCCGGTGATGTCATCGCCGAGATCGAGACCGACAAGGCAACAATGGAGGTTGAGTCGATCGACGAGGGGATCGTTGGCAAAATCTTAGTACCGGAGGGAACAGAGGCGGTTCAGGTAAACTCGACTATCGGCGTCCTTCTAGAAGACGGCGAAGACGCTTCCGCCATCGGCGAGGGAAGCGCTTCCGCTAGGGTGGCACCGGCGGTCAGCAGCCCACCCGGAAACGCGGACGCCAAGGCTAGCCCGCTGGCAAAGCGCATTGCTGAACAAACCGGCGTCGACCTGAGCTCGGTTGCCGGGTCGGGTGCGCACGGGAAAGTTGTCAAGGCCGATGTCGAATCCGCCATGTCGGTTGGGGCAGCGCGTTCAGGTGGTCAAGTCGACGTCGTTAACGACGGCCCCTTGCAGGAAGCCCTAGACGCGGATGGAAATCGAATATTTGCGAGCCCGCTGGCACGCCGGATTGCTGCCCAGGCGGGGGTCTCGCTTGCCGGCGTCTCGGGAAGAGGTCCAGATGGGCGGATCGTGAAGTCCGACGTGGAGGCGGCGATTGCGAGCGCGCCGGTTCAGTCGACAGTGACCGAAGACATGCCGTTTGCTGCATCAGTATCCCTACCAGCGGGCGGCGCCTCTGAAATCGTCAAACTCTCGACGATGCGAAAGGTCATTGCGCAGCGAATGATCGAGTCCAAAACCCAGGTACCGCACTTCTACCTGACCATGGACTGCGAACTGGACGAGCTGCTCAAGGTTCGAAAATCGCTGAACGAGGCGCAAGAAGACGTCAAGATTTCGGTCAACGATTTCGTTATCCGGGCCTGTGCGATGGCATTGATGGATGTTCCCGCCGCCAATGTGGCATTTGAGAGTGATAACGAGATTCGCCAATTTCACACGGCAGATATATCCGTCGCTGTGGCGATTCCCGGCGGGCTCATCACGCCGATAGTCCGTGCCGCGGAACAAAAAGGTTTCAAACATATTTCGACCGAAATGAAAGACCTTGCGACCCGAGCCCGTGAAGGCATGCTGTTGCCGAAAGAATACCGGGGTGGTTCGTTCTCGGTTTCGAACCTCGGTATGTTCGGGGTGAAGCAGTTCGATGCTGTGATCAATCCTCCTCAGGCCTGTATCCTCGCGGTCGGCGCGGGTGAACAGAGACCTGTCGTCAAGAACGGCGAAATCATGCCGGCGATGGTGATGAGCACGACGTTATCTGTCGATCACCGTGTGGTGGACGGCGCGATCGGCGCTGAGCTGCTGGCGGCCATCAAACGGTACGTCGAAAACCCGGCACTGATGCTGCTGTAAAAAACTGTTCAGGGTTTCTCGAAACATATGTTGAACTGGCAGAGGGAATTGCCGCAGCCGGCGTTTTCCTGCGTGGTCAGCTCGACTCGAAGCCCGGAGGCCGCGGCGAGACCAGCCATTTCCTCGAGGTTGGATTAAAGTGGGCCAAGCCTGCATAAAGCCGATAGTGTTCGGCTTTGCCCAGCGTACTGCGCCGTGGTGACCGCGACGAAGACGGCGGACCGGGAATAATTCAATGATTCGAGGTGCTTTGGTTAACAGAATCCTCGAACTTTTCGGTGAAATTTCGTATGTATCTCTGTGACTCTCGGCGTATGGAAAATACCGGCCATCCTTGGCCGTTGGGAAAGGATATCCTTTGGCTGACAATCAATACGACCTGATCGTGGTCGGGGGTGGTCCCGGCGGCTATGTAGCCGCCATTCGTGCCGCGCAAATCGGCATGAAAGTAGCTGTCGTGGAACGTGAACATCTCGGCGGTATCTGTCTGAACTGGGGGTGTATTCCTACCAAGGCCCTTCTGCGAACGTCCGAAATTAAGCACCTGATCGACCATGCGGAGGAATTCGGATTGTCGGTCAAGGACGTGTCCTTCGACATCAAAAATATCGTTGAGCGTTCGCGTGGCGTCGCCACGCAGCTCAACCAGGGGGTAGGGCACCTGTTGAAAAAGAACAAGGTCGACGTGATCATGGGCACCGGTGCGCTGGCCGGTGGCGGTAAACTGGAGGTGACCAACACCGAGGGAAATGCGTCGGAGATGTCCGCGGAACACATCATCCTGGCGACGGGCGCCCGGGCACGGTCTTTGCCGGGGCTGGAACCCGACGGCAAGCTGGTTTGGACCTACAAGGAAGCCATGGTGCCCGAGACGATGCCCAAATCGCTGCTGGTCATCGGGTCGGGCGCCATCGGTATCGAATTCGCAAGCTTTTATTCCGATCTGGGTGCGGATGTAACCGTTGTCGAAGTCATGGGTCGCGTCCTACCGGTGGAGGACGAGGAAATCTCCGCGATGGCTCGGAAGGCATTCGAGACGCAGGGGATGACGATCCACACCGGTGTGAGGGTATCCGGGCTGGAGACCGGCGCCAATAACGCCACCGCAAAAATTGAGATGGGCGACGGCAAGGTGAAGGAAATCACGGTCGACCGCGTTATCATCGCCGTTGGGATCACCGGTAATGTCGAAAACATCGGCCTTGAAAACACGAAGGTCGAGGTCGACCGTGGGCATGTGGTTGTCAACGAGTGGATGGAAACCGGCGAGCCCGGCGTGTATGCCATCGGTGATCTGGCCGGACCGCCCTGGCTGGCGCATAAGGCCAGCCACGAGGGGGTTATCTGCGTCGAGAAGATCGCCGGAGAGAAACCCCACCCCCTTAACAAGTCGCTCATTCCGGGCTGTACGTATTCCCGTCCGCAGGTCGCCAGCGTCGGAATGACGGAGGAGGCGGCGATAGATGCCGGACACGAAGTTAAGGTCGGGCGGTTTCCGTTTCTCGGCAACGGTAAAGCCATCGCGCTGGGTGACAGCGCGGGCATGATTAAGACGGTGTTCGACGCCAAAACCGGAGAATTGTTGGGCGCGCACATGATCGGCGCGGAGGTGACCGAACTGATTCAAGGCTACATGGTCGGCAAGACGTTGGAAACGACCGAGGTTGAACTGATGAAGGCCGTGTTCCCGCACCCGACTCTGTCCGAGATGATGCATGAATCAGTGCTTGACGCTTACGGCCGCGCTGTCCACTTCTGACACATGACTAAACCCGCGAAATCAGAACGCCCGCGCCACCCGGAAAAGGTAAATCGGCCGGACAATCCGATCCAGCGCAAGCCACCCTGGATCCGGGTAAAGGCACCGACATCGCTGGTCTATCAGGAGACCCGAGACCTGATGCGTGAGCTAAAGCTGAACACGGTGTGTGAAGAAGCGGCCTGTCCAAATATCGGCGAATGCTGGGAGCAGAAGCATGCGACCATGATGATCATGGGCGATACCTGTACGCGGGCCTGCGCGTTCTGCCACATTGCGACCGGCGTGCCCGGCCAGCTCGATGCGCTGGAACCCGAAAATGTCGCAGTGGCAGTCGCCGAACTAGGCCTCGCCCATGTTGTTATCACGTCAGTTGACCGAGACGATCTGGATGACGGCGGAGCAGGACACTTTGCTGAGGTAATACGAAGGATTCGTGAAAATTCTCCGGACACCACCATTGAAATCCTGACGCCCGATTTTCAGAAGAAGGATGGGGCGATAGAGACCGTTGTTGCGGCTCGGCCCGACGTGTTCAATCACAACCTCGAAACCGTGCCGCGGCTCTATGCGACGGTGCGCCCCGGCGCGCGCTATTTCCATTCCCTGCGTTTGCTCGACCAGGTCAAGAAGATCGACCCGACGATTTTCACCAAATCGGGCCTGATGGCGGGGCTAGGCGAGGGCAAGGACGAGATTTTGCAGGTGATGGACGACCTGCGAGCCGCAGACGTGGATTTCCTGACCATAGGCCAGTATCTGCAGCCGACCGTGAAACATCATGCGATCGACCGTTTCGTTACGCCGGATGAATTCGACGCCTATAGGAACGCCGCTTACGGAAAGGGCTTCCTAATGGTGTCGTCGTCGCCGCTGACACGTTCGTCCTACCATGCCGACAGCGATTTCGCGGAGATGCGGGCCGCGCGCGAAGCGAAGCTGGCGAAGACCTCCTAGTTTTCCGCATGCCAACCCATACAGAGAGAAGATTCCTGCCGCACACTGCGGAACAGCTTTACGACCTAGTATCGGATGTGGAGGATTACCCCGATTTTCTGCCGTGGTGCATCGGCCTTCGCGTAACGGCGCGCGATGAAAAAGTTATCCGTGCAGACATGATCGTTGGCTTCAAAATGCTGCGCGAAAAGTTCACGTCGAGGGTGACGCTGACCCCGAAGGAGCGGATCGACGTGGAATATCTCGACGGGCCCTTCAGGTACCTCGAAAACAGGTGGATGTTTATCGAGAAAGAGGGAGGCTGCGAGATCGATTTCTTTATCGATTTCGAATTCCGGTCACGCCTGTTGCGAAAGGTGATGGAACCACTGTTTCACGAAGCGGTCCGGCGCATGGTGCGGGCCTTCGAGACGCGGGCCGCGCAAAGATACTCCTAGAAGTAGACGCGACATTCCAGCCGATCGGCTGCAGAGCGCGGCGTGATTTCTTCAACTCCGGCGGCGCAGACCGCCGACAAAGCCGCATCAAGCGCGTCGGCGCCCACATCCCGGACCATCGTCCTTCGCAGATGTCCACGCACAGGTGTTATCCTCTTGCGGCGGGCGAGTTCGGTCAGGATTTTTGACCTGGCCCGTTGCAGTTCCGGCCCGCGTCCCTTGTAAGGAAAATACAATCCTTCTCGTTTCAGGAATGAAGCCGGGCAAATTTCGACGATAACCGTTAGACCGTCTTTGGGGGGCTGGATCGGGATGATCCGCGCGAAGTTGCGAGAAACCAGCGGCGCGAGAACGTGACGAATCCCGGCCCATGTCTGGCGATAAAGACGAAGATTGTACGCACACCAAGGTACCTTTGCCTCGATGTCGGTTTCCCGCTTCAATTCTCGGCCGCCGGTTACAGATCGGCACGTTTCGCGAAATTCTTCCGGCGTGGCGTATCTGTCGGCAAAGTCGCGAATAAAAGCAGGCCACGTCGATTGCTCGATCAGAGGTGCCGGGATGCTGAACGGAAAATCGAAGCCGACGATACTGTCCGTCAGTGTCGCTATGTGGGCGCAGAGGCCGGGCATAGCGTCGTCGAAGTCCGGGCCGCTTCGGGGAAGCGTATCGGCCCGACGCAGCCTGTCGATCCGAACGCCGTCCGGCGTGGGCGTGCCTTCCGCGACCCAGATATGCTTTCCTGCATCCCGAGCACCGGAAAAATCGACACCGGCGACGTGCGGCCTGAGCGTCATGCGGGCCTCATGTCAGCCGCTCGATTAGCTCGAATGCTTTCAGCACGGACGCCTTGCGCACCGCCGACCGGTCGCCGTCGAACATGCAGCGTTCGTGGAGAACGTCACCACCTTCACGCGAGGCACAGATATGGACGAGGCCAGCGGGTTTGTTCTCGCTTTGGCCTGGGCCAGCGACGCCCGTAACACCAACGGCGATATCTGCGCAGGAATGTGCCAGTCCGCCCGCTGCCATTGCGCGGGCGACTTCCTCGCTAACGGCACCTACCTTCTGAAATAGGTCGAGGGGCACGCCTACGAGCTCGTTTTTCGCTTCATTGGTATAGGTTACGAACCCGCGGTCGACGACGTCCGACGATCCGGCGATTTCTGTCAGCGAGGCCGCAATAAGCCCACCGGTGCAGGACTCCACTGTTGCGACCATCAGCCCAGCGTTGCGGCAGGTATTCAGCAGGTTTGCCGCGGTGGATCGGATGTCCGGATCGATCATTCTCAGTATCCCGTAAGGTAAGTCTGTACACCGTAGAGTAGCGCCATCGGATAGAGTGCGGCAAAGATGTCGTCCGTCATAATTCCCCACGCGCCCGGGATGGTCCGATCCGCCCATGAGGCCGGCCAGGGTTTGAGGATATCGGCGGTTCGGAACAGGATGAATCCGGCGAGGTACCACCAGACATCCACCGGCACGAACGCGAGGGCGAGGAACTGGCCGGCGGTTTCGTCGATGACGATGGTTCCCGGATCCTTGCTTGTCGACGTCTGAAGATAGCGGGCCGAGGACCAAAGCCCTGCGAGCAGTGTAACCGCTGCGGCAATTAGAAGGCCCTCACTGCCGTAACGGGATGCGATAACCCATGCAAAGGGCAGGGTGAAAAGCGATCCCCAGGTCCCCGGCGCCCCGGGCAGCAGCCCGCTGCCACCCCACGTGGAAATCAATGCCGCTGGATGCCAGAGCGGCAGGCCGTGAGGAAGCTTGCCGAACATCGTTCGCTATCCCAGCCGGACGATGGCCGACGCTTGCGCCGCGATTCCCTGGCCTCGGCCTGTAAAGCCCAGTTTTTCGGTCGTCGTTGCCTTCACACTGACCCGGTCCGGTGCTATCCCCAATATCCCGGCAAGAGATAATGTCATTGCCTCGCGGTGAGGACTGATCTTCGGTGCTTCACAGATTATCGTCACATCGATATTGCCGATCCTGCCGCCGCGTTCGGTAATCAGTCTGCCCGCATGTTCAAGAAAGACGCTGGATGCGGCACCGCACCACTGATCGTCGGACGGCGGAAAGTGGGTGCCGATATCGCCTTCCGCGATAGCACCGAGCAGTGCATCGGTCACCGCGTGCATCGCGACGTCGGCGTCGGAATGTCCTTCCAGACCATGGGAATGATCGATTCGGACCCCGCAAAGGATGACATGATCGCCGTCGACGAGGGCGTGAACGTCAAAACCTGTGCCTATACGGAATTCGTCGGAGGAGTATTCAGTCATGCGCTGGGCCCGCTCGAGATCGTCTACAGTGGTAATCTTGAAGTTGTCTTCGCTGCCGCGCACTAGCGCAACAGATAACCCGGCATGCTCTGCAATGGAGGCATCGTCCGTCAGCCCCTGGCTTGCGCAGGTGCGGTGCGCATCGAGAATATCTATATAGCGGAACCCCTGCGGCGTCTGCGCCCGCCACAGGTCCCGACGGTCCACGTTTTCGCTAACTATGGGAGGGTCCCCGGTGCTGCGTTTAAGCGTATCGGTCACCGGTACGCTTGGTAGCACCGCCGACGAGGTTACAAGGGCCGACAGCACCCGGTCGATGGTCGCGGCGTCGATAAAGGGCCGCGCCGCGTCATGGATCAGGACATAGTCCGGCGCGTCGTCGGTCAGGGCTTCTAGGCCAATTCGGCCTGACTCCTGGCGCGATGCACCGCCGGTAACTGAAGGGCGCACGTCGGCGTCTCCGATGGCTACGTTATACAGTTCCCGGTCCTTCGCGCCGATTACGACCTGAACCGCGTCGATGTCGGGGTGGGCGAGGAAGGTATCTACCGTGCGGCGCAGGATCGAAACACCATTCAGGCTTAGATACTGCTTCGGAATATCGGATCCGAGACGGCTGCCGGAGCCTCCGGCGAGTATCAGGGCGGCACATTGGGCCATTGGAACTCCGTATCGGGGTGGAAAATTAATTTACGGGAAAGGCGTGGCACCGCCAACCGGCCTCGGGCGAATCCCTGCACCAGATTGATGACGACGACGGAGCATGGCCGATGCTAATATGCCGCCATGTTGTTGACTACAACGCTTGCTGTTGCGGCCTTCATATCGCTTATGCCCGCGGCCATTTTGCCGTTCCGCCGCCCTCCGGTGCGCGATGCGCTGTTCTGGTCGCTTCTGGTCGTTGCGGTCGCGGGGCCGGTTGTTTGTGTCTTGGCGATGTTTGCGACTGGCTGGCGAACCGGGCTGGCTCCGGCGCTGTGGATAACCATCGCAGCGAGCCTCTTCGTATTCGGCGTTCTGTCTGCGCTTATGAGGGAAGTGTGGCGGCTGGCACCGCTGCTGCTACCGTATATGATGCTTCTGGCTGCGGTGGCGACGCTATGGATTGATCAACCTGGGCGGCCGATGGTGGATCAGGCGCCAACGGTGTGGGTCCAGTTTCACATCCTGATTTCCGTTGTTACATACGGTTTGTTGACTATCGGCGCGATTTCCGGGTTTGCGGTCGTCCTACAGGAACGCGCGCTAAAACGGAAAAAACCGGGCGGTTTTGTGCGCATGCTGCCCTCCGTTGCTGACGGAGAACAGATTCAGGTCAGCCTGCTTGCGATGGGCGGTGCCGTGTTGGCATGCGGGCTGCTCAGCGGAATGGCGGCAGAATTCTTCCAGTCAGGAGAGCTGATCGTTTTAAAACATAAAACAGCGCTTTCACTGATGACGTTCGCAGTTATCATGGTGTTGTTGCTGATGCACGCGCGCACCGGCATTCGGGGCCGCAGAGCGGCCCGGTACTTTTTGGCTTCCTATCTACTGATTACCCTCGCTTATCCTGGTGTCAAGTTCGTGACGGACGTGGTTTTGGCGACCCCCGCATAACCGATTGAATTCTCGGGAAGTCGGCACTAAGTTTGCCCAGTTTTTAATCAGAACAGCTTCGTTGCTCAAATAATGTCCATTCGTATCGGATCCGTTGAACTCAATGCGCCGGTTATATTGGCGCCCATGTCCGGTGTGTCGGACCTGCCGTTTCGCAGGCTCGTGAAGGAGTGGGGTGCCGGGCTGGTCGTGTCGGAAATGATCGCCAGCCATGCCATGGTCAACGCGAACCGCAAGACTCTCAAGATGACCACCAACTGTGCCGAAGAGCAACCGATGGCAGTGCAGTTGGCAGGGTACGAGCCAGACCTGATGGCCGAAGCGGCGAAAATGAACGCGGATCGCGGGGCGGCGATAATCGATATCAATATGGGCTGTCCGGTAAAAAAAGTGGTTAACAAGCAGTCGGGGTCGGCGTTGATGCGGGATCTAGGTCATGCGCGAAAAATTATCGAGGCGACGGTCAAAGCTGTCGACATTCCCGTGACGCTCAAGATGAGGAAGGGATGGGACGACGACAGCCTCAATGCCCCTGAACTGGCCAGAATCGCGGAAAACGAGGGCGTGCAGCTCATTACGGTGCATGGTCGTACCCGCTGCCAGATGTATACCGGAACGGCCGACTGGCGTTTCATTCGGCGGGTTACGGACGTTGTCTCCCTGCCTGTTATAGCCAACGGAGACATTCAGACGTACGAGGATGTGGATGCCGCCCTCGAACAGTCAGGTGCGGCGGGTGTCATGATCGGGCGTGGAGCCACCGGGCGTCCCTGGTTTCTGGGTCAGGTGGTGCATTATCTTGCAACAGGCGAGCGGCGGGCCGATCCTGATCTCTCGGTGCGGGCGCAGATTGTACGCCGGCATTTCGAAGATATGCTGGATCATTTCGGCGGCTATACCGGGTTGCGCATGGCGCGAAAACACCTCGCATGGTACAGTCGGGGCTACAAATTATCATCAGAATTTCGAAATAAGATCAATAAGATGGAAGATATTTATGAAGTAAAAAATGAAGTAATGACCTTCTTTGGGGGCGGCTCTGTGCTAGAGGCTGCCTGATGTTATCGTTGCCGAAAACTGATACCACGGCGACGGGACATTTCGACTCAGAAATGCTACTCGGTGCGTTGCCGTTCGCCGTTCTAGCGGTTGATCCCGGCATGCATATCCGGTTTCTTAACACCGCGGCTGAGCAGTTTTTCGGCCTCGGCGCCAGCGGCCTGACGGGCCGTCATCTCGAAGAACTGGTCCCGCCGCACAGCCCGTTGCTATCCCTGATATCCCAAGTACAGCACGGTCGAACCAGCGTCGCGGAATATGATGTATCGCTGTCCTTTTCGGAGGGGAAGACCCGAAATCTTGCAATTACCGCAGCGCCGCTGGGGGAGGCGTCAGATCTGACGGTTGTGTCCCTGCACGAACAGACTATCGCGCGGCGGATTAATAGCCAGATCGCCCACAGAAATGCGGCCCGGTCGGTGACCGGTTTGGCGGCAATTCTGGCGCATGAAGTCAAAAACCCGCTCTCCGGCATTCGCGGTGCAGCTCAGCTGCTCGAAACATCGGTATCCGAAGAGGACGACATCGGACTGACCCGGCTGATCTGTCAGGAAACGGATCGTATCTGCGATCTAGTCGACCGGATGGGCCTGTTCTCGGACGACGGCATTGATCGGTCGGCGGTGAATATCCATAAGGCGCTGGAAAGAGTGCGTCGCGTCGCAGAGGCCGGTTTTGGTAGCCATGTCACATTCTTAGAGGAATACGACCCATCGCTGCCTCCCGTGCACGGCAATGCGGACCAGCTCATCCAAGTCCTGCTCAACATCGTAAAGAATGCCTGTGAAGCCGTACCGGCTACAAATGGCAGGATTGTTTTGCGGACTGCGTATCAGCACGGTGTCCGGCTGGCGCTTCCTGGCGGTGCAACCCGGGTACAGCTTCCCCTGCTGGTGACCATCACGGACAACGGGCCGGGAATTCTACCCGATCTGGCAGCGAATCTCTTTGATCCCTTTGTGACGTCGAAACCGGACGGATCCGGTCTCGGGATGGCGCTGGCTGCCAAAGTTGTGGGCGATCACGGTGGTATTATTGAGTTCGATTCATCCAGTGAGGGAACTGAGTTCCGCCTTCGGTTGCCGATGTTTCAGGACGGCAAACCCTCCGGGGTTGGTCGGTCATGAACAATCCGTCGACTATTCTCATAGCGGACGACGACCGCGCGATTCGAACGGTTCTTGAACGTGCCCTTGTGCGAGAAGGCTACGACGTGAAACTTTCGGGTAATGCGCGGACCCTATGGTCATGGGTGGCCGACGGAGAGGGGGACCTGGTGATCACCGACGTGGTCATGCCGGACGAAAACGGTCTAGACCTAGTTCCGCAGATACGCAAGCTGCGGCCGGAACTGAAAGTGATTGTGATGAGTGCTCAGAGCACGCTCCTTACGGCGGTGAAAGCCAACGAGCGCGGCGCCTACGAATATCTCCCCAAGCCGTTCGATCTTACGGAGCTTCTGGCTGTCGTCGATAGGGCGTTGCGCGATACATCCGAGGCCGGCCCCACCTTACCGGACGAGACAACGGAGGATTTGCCGCTGATCGGCCGTTCGACGGCAATGCAGAGCATATACCGGGTTCTTGCGCGTTTGATGGCGACGGACCTTACAGTAATGGTCACAGGGGAGTCCGGTACCGGCAAAGAACTGGTCGCCCGGGCGCTGCATGATTATGGTAAACGCCGGTACGGACCGTTCGTCGCAATTAATATGGCCGCAATCCCGCGCGACCTAGTCGAGGCCGAGTTGTTCGGGCATGAAAGGGGTGCGTTTACCGGCGCCACCGCGCGCGGCATCGGTCGGTTCGAGCAGGCGCAGCGAGGCACGCTTTTCCTCGATGAGATAGGCGACATGCCGCTCGATGCGCAAACCCGACTGCTGCGGGTGCTGCAGGATGGGGAATACACGGCGGTAGGCGGCCGAGCGCCCATAAAAGCCGA
This sequence comes from Alphaproteobacteria bacterium UBA7314, assembly GCA_002471575.1. Lineage (GTDB taxonomy): Bacteria > Pseudomonadota > Alphaproteobacteria > MPNO01 > UBA830 > UBA830. The sequence continues at coordinate 49,282 of DKQG01000051.1, forward strand.
TGTGCGCATTATCGCCGCGACCCACCGCGACCTGTCGCGCCAGGTTCGCCGGGGCCACTTCCGGGAAGATCTTTACTACCGGCTGAACGTGGTCCCGATACGCCTGCCGCCGCTGCGCGAACGTACGGAGGATATCAGGGAGCTCGTCGAACATTTCTTTGCGCGCGGCGCGGAAAACGGCCTGCCGTTCAAGACGCTGACGCCGGATGCGTTGGCGCTCTTGCTTGATCACCCGTGGTCCGGCAACGTCCGCGAGCTGGATAATCTCGTCCAGCGCCTCGCCGCGTTGTATACCGACGATATTATTTCAGCGGAAACCGTCCAACAGGAGTTATCTGAAAGCGTGGAAGCCGCTGCCGTAGCCGATGCTGATGACGAGACACTCTCAGATGCTGTTCGACGTCATTTGGAACTTGCTTTCTCCAAGTCCGAAGGCGGGTTACCTTCAAGGGGATTGTATACGAGGGTATTGCACGAGATGGAGCGGCCGCTGATTGCCCTCACCCTTAGTGCAACCCGAGGCAATCAGATCCGGGCGGCTGAGATTCTTGGTCTGAACCGAAACACGTTGCGGAAGAAAATCCGCGAGCTGGATATCGAGGTCGTTCGTGGAACGCAGTGACCCAAAGCTCATGACCCGTTGGTTTTGAAATGGCAGAAGCGGAGAGAATGATAGAGCCGGTAACGCCCATGTCCCGGGCGGCAACGGTTTATGCGCGACTTTCGGCATTGAGCGACCGCTACGGATTGGGTCGGAAGCTTGCCATCTTGCTCACGATCGTCGCCCTTGCTGCGGCGTTTGCCACCTATGCTGCGATAACGGGGAGTTCACCGCTGGGCGCGGATACGCGCACGGTCCTAATACTGTTGCAGATCGATCTGGTAGTGTTTTTGCTACTGGGACTTGTCGTGGCGCGCAATCTGGTTGGACTGTGGATGGAACGCCGGCGCGGCCAGGTGGGCTCGCGCCTGCATACGCGGCTGGTTGTGCTCTTCAGTTTGATAGCCCTCGCGCCCGCGATCGTCGTATCCGCCTTTTCCGCATTTTTCTTCAATTACGGTATGGAGAACTGGTTCAGCGAACGGGTCCGGACCGCGATTATTGATTCTAGAGCGGTGGCCGACGCCTACCTGAAAGAACACCGGCAGGTAATTCGCGGCGACGTTCTGTCGATGGCGCGCGATCTGGACCGAGCTTTGCCCCTGATCGATGGGAGCCCCCGCCAGTTCAGACGTATTCTGGCCGCGCAGGGGATGGTTCGCAGCTTGAGTGAGATCTACGTTTTCGACGGAACCGGACGCGTGCTAGCTCAATGGAGCCTTGGCTTTGTGCTAGATCGGGAACCCGTGCCTCGCGATGTGATGGACAGAGCGCGTCAGGGTGAGGTCGTCGTCTTGACGAGCGAGACCGATGACCGGTTGCGGGCTGTAATCAAACTCGACCGTCTGGTCGACGCGTTTCTCTATGTCGGCCGATTTGTCGAGCCCAACGTTCTGGAGCACATAGAAAAAACCCAACGGGCGGCGCAGGAATATGAGGAAATCGAGGGTCAACGATCGACCATCGAGATTACCTTTGCGATGATCTTTATCCTCGTCGGGCTGTTGCTCCTGTTCGTTGCCATATGGATCGGCCTGGTTTTCGCGAACCGGCTGTCACGCCCGATCTCGGGTCTTGCGGCGGCGGCGGAGCGCGTTCGTGCAGGCGACCTGTCGGCGCGCGTCGAAGAAGAACCAAATTCCGACGAACTTGGTCTTTTAAGCCGGGCGTTCAACCGGATGACTGACCAACTTGAGGGACAGCGCCATGAGCTGGTGCAGGCTAACCGTCAACTCGATGAACGGCGCCATTTTATCGAAACCGTCCTGGCCGGTGTGTCTGCCGGTGTGATCGGGCTTGATGAAAACGGCTGTATCAACCTCGCCAATAAATCTGCCAACCTGCTCCTGTCGGTCGACCTTGGCGGAGAGATCGGCAGCAAGATCGGCGATGTCGTTCCGGAATTCGGAGACCTGATACCCGATGCTTATGCACGACCGAATTCTCTGATCGAAGCCCAGATATCGATTCAGAGGGATGGCCGTCCGTCCACACTTTTCGTGCGCTTGGCCGCTGACATCGTTTCCGCAAAAGTCGTCGGTTTCGTGGTAACTTTTGACGATATCACGGAACTCGTCGCGGCACAGCGTAAGGCCGCGTGGTCGGATGTGGCTCGCCGGATCGCTCATGAGATCAAGAACCCACTGACGCCAATCCAGCTCTCGGCGGAGCGATTGCGGCGCAAATACTTGTCCGAGATAACCACCGACCCCGACACATTCTCGAATTGTACCGATACCATCATCCGCCAAGTCGGCGACATCGGGCGCATGGTCGACGAGTTTTCGTCTTTTGCTCGAATGCCGCGCCCGCAGATGGAAGACATGAATGTTGTCTCGGCCTGCCGCGAGGCATTGGTACTGCCGCGCAGCGCTCATCCTGAAATCCGGTTCGATGTCGGTTTGCCCGATGGACCGGTCTGGATTTCCGGCGATCCGCGTCAGCTATCGCAGGTTATGACGAACCTCGTGCAGAACGCGGTCGATGCGATAGAGGGGCGTCTACAGGAAGACGACGAAAACGTCTCCTTTGAAGGCGAGATTCGGGTGGCGCTTACCGCGTTCGACGGCGAAGCGACGATTGAAGTTCTGGATAACGGCAAGGGGTTGCCGCACGAAGCGCGCGACCGTCTCACGGAGCCCTATGTGACGACACGGGCGAAAGGAACGGGTCTGGGTCTCGCGATCGTAAAAACCATCCTAGAAGATCACGGCGCAGACCTTAAACTTGAAGACCGGAAAGAGGGTGGAGCATGCGTAAAAGTCAGAATACCACTGCTTGACTGCGACGCATCGACGCCAGTTTCGGATGTGGGAGGCGCATAAGCGCATGGCAAACGAAATTCTGGTTGTCGATGACGAAGACGATATTCGCACCCTGATCGCCGACATTCTGGAGGACGAGGGCTATAGCTGCCGCACGGCATCCAACAGCGATGGCGCACTCTCGGCGATATCTGAGCGGCGTCCCGATCTACTGATCCTCGATATCTGGCTCGAGGGCAGTACGCTGGATGGCATGGACATACTGGAGCGGGTTTATAACGACTACGCCGATATTCCGGTGGTGATGATTAGCGGCCACGGAAACATCGAAACAGCGGTCAACGCGATCAAGTTCGGGGCGTATGATTTCATTGAGAAGCCGTTCAAGGCCGACCGGCTGCTGTTGACGGTGAAACGCGCCCTCGAAACGTCGATACTACAAAAGGAAAACGAACAGCTCCGGAGACGCACCGGCGATGTGACTGACTTCGTCGGGGTCTCTGCGGCAATGAAACAGCTTCGCAGTGCGCTTGAGAGAGTGGCCCCGACCGACAGCCGCGTATTGATTTCGGGACCGCCAGGCGCTGGCAAGGAAGTTTTTGCACGACAGTTGCATCGCATGTCGAACAGATCGAATGCGCCGTTCATTGTATTGAATTGCGCGGCGATGAGTCCCGACCGAATGGAAGTCGAACTATTCGGCGAGGAAGCGGCTGGCCAGGATGATTCGGTCAAGGTCGGCACCCTGGAACAGGCCGATGGTGGCACGTTGCTGCTGGACCAAGTGAGCGATATGCCTTCCGAGACACAGGGGAAAATCGTTCGTGTTCTTCAGGAACAAACGTTCACTCGGGTCGGCGGGGACGACCCTTTACAGGTCGACGTGCGGGTCATCGCGTCTACCAATCATGATATGGAAGCAGAGATGTCCGAGGGCAACTTCCGGCAGGATCTCTATTATCGCTTGAATGTCGTTCCAATTAAAATCCTGCCGCTGCGCGACCGGCCAGACGATATACCGGAACTGATCGAACACTTTATGGACCGTGCGGCAAGCATGTCGGGAGTGTCACCGCGGGTAATTTCGCCGGAGGCCATGGCAGCGCTTCAGGGATATGATTGGCCGGGAAACGTCCGTCAGTTGCGAAATGCCGTGGAGTGGATATTGATTATGGTCCCGGGAGGTCCCGAAGAACCCGTCGGCGTCGACAATTTGCCGCCAGACATCGGGACCGGAACGGCAGCATCAGTCGGTTTCGAAGGCGGGGCGAAGACGATGTCGCTACCGCTGCGCGAGGCACGGGAGAACTTCGAACGACAATACTTGATGGCCCAAGTATCGCGGTTCGGTGGAAATGTCTCGCGTACGGCTGAATTTGTCGGTATGGAGCGTTCCGCATTACACAGAAAGCTCAGGACGTTGGGCGTTACAAATCGGGAGATCGCCGAACGGTCCGGCGGAAAGGTGTCCGATCTGATGGGACGTTAAAAAATGAAAGTCATCGTTTGCGGCGCCGGCCGGGTTGGCTACAACATCGCGCGCCAGCTATCGCTGGAAAATCATGATGTAACGGTTGTGGACTCGTCGGAAGACAATATCCGCTCGGTTAACGAAACGCTTGATGTCCAGGCGCTGCAGGGTTTTGCCTCTTATCCGGATGTGTTGGAACGCGCGAATGCTGCCGATGCCGACCTGCTGATCGCTGTCACTCAGTCCGACGAAGTGAACATGGTCGCCTGCCAGGTCGCCCATTCCCTATTCAATGTGCCGACCAAACTGGCGCGGGTGCGGAATCAAAGTTACCTGCGGCCCATCTGGGCCGATCTTTTCAGCCGTGAAAATATGCCGATAGACGTAATCATCTCGCCGGAACTGGAAGTTGCGCGGGCGATCTCGCGCGACCTGGTTGTGCCGGGGGCATTCGACACGATACCTATGGTCGAGGGGCGGGTGCGCGTCATCGGCGTTCGCTGCAACGAGGACTGTCCGGTCATCAACACGCCGCTGCGACAGTTGACAGGCGTTTTCCCCGACCTGCACATCGTCGTTGTGGGAATTATCCGGGATGGCAAGGCATTCGTGCCGAGTGCCGACGAACAGATGCTGGCCGGCGACGATGTTTACTTCATTGCAGATAACGAGCATGTGCCACGGGCAATGGCCGTGTTCGGCCATGAGGAACGCCAGGCGCGCCGTATCATCATCGCAGGTGGCGGGAATGTCGGCGTTTTCCTAGCTCAGTTGATCCGAGACGAGCATCCGGGCGTCTATGCCCGCATTATCGAGTCCAATCGCGAAGGCGCCGAACGGGCGGCGCGGCGGTTGCCTGATACGACCGTCATCAATGGCAATGCGCTGGACCCCACGATTTTGGAGGAAGCGGGCGTTGCCGTCACTGAGGCGATCGTTGCCGTTACCAATGACGACGAAACAAATATACTCGGGTCTTTACTTGCCAAAAGGCATGGCGCGCAGCGGGCGATTGCACTGGTCAATAACACGAATTACTCGCCGCTGATCACTACGCTTGGTGTCGATGCGGTCATTAGTCCGCGGTCGATTACTGCCTCCACAATTTTGCAGCACGTCCGGCGGGGACGCATCCGCGCAGTACATTCGTTGGGCGAAGATTTTGGAGAGATGATGGAAGCGGAAATTCTCGAAACGTCATCGCTAGCGGGATTGCAGATCCGCGAGATGGAATTGCCTGACGGTGTGATGTTTGGGGCGATCGTGCGGGGAGACGAGGTGATAACGCCTCGTAGTAACACGATCGTTAACAAGGGCGACCGGGTTGTGATTTTTGTGCGCCCGGCGGCTGTGCGCGAAATCGAGAAATTGTTCGCTGTCAGTCTCGAATTCTTCTGATAGCATTCCAATGCCAAGAATTTCCTGTGTAAATGGGCGCTATATCCGTCACAGTCAGGCTGGAGTCCATATCGAGGACCGCGGCTACCAGTTCGCCGACGGGGTTTACGAAGTCATCGTCGTGGTTGAGGGGCGAATGGTGGACGAAGATCTCCATTTCGCCCGGCTGGAACGCTCGCTTCGGGAAATTCGGATGGAAATGCCATTTGGCGTGGATGTCTTTCGGCTTAAAGTGGCGGAATTGCTCCGGCTCAATCATCTCAGAAACGCCAACCTCTATATCCAGGTGTCTCGTGGTGTGGCGCCCAGGAACCACCAGATCCCGGATGAAATCCAACCGGCCGTCGTCATGACAGTCCGACCGCTGGCGGTACCGAAGCGGGAATGGGTCAAGGACGGCGTCTCGATCATTACGGTCCCCGATATCCGCTGGAAGCGGCCTGATATCAAGTCCGTGTCACTGCTCCCCAATATTCTTGCCAAGGATGTCGCCGTGCGCGATGGCGTCTACGAGGCATGGCAGGTCGACAATAAAGGGATGGTAACTGAGGGAACGTCGACCAATGCATGGATCGTAGAGGGCCGGAGTGTGATCACCTATCCACCCGAAAACGCGATCCTGAATGGGGTAACGCGCCTTGCATTGATGAAAATCGCAGCGGAGGCGAAGATCAAAGTGGAGGAACGGCCGTTCAGTGTCGATGAAGCGAAGGGCGCGGACGAGGCCTTTCTGACCAGTTCGACCGCGTTTCTTATCCCGATTGTCGATATTGACGGTAACCGGGTTGGAAACGGGAAGCCGGGGCCAGTTTCGAGGAAGCTACTGGAGGGGTATTCTAGTCATTTGTGGTCGTCAGATGCCTGACAGACTGCCAAAAGCGGTACTGTTCGACTGGGACGGTACGCTGGTCAATAGCTGGCCCATCATCCACGAAAGCATGAACCGTACGCTCGAAGCGATGGGACAGACTCCATGGACTATGGATGAGACGCTGGAGCGTGTGCGCAAATCGCTGCGCGAGGCATTCCCGCCGTTGTTTGGCGACCGTTGGAAAGAGGCTCGCGATATTTTCTACACTGCCTACCGGGCGGTTCATCTGGAGCGTGTTGAGAAAAAAGACGGCGCTGAGGAGCTGATCGGGTTGCTGGAAAAACTGGGTAGCCATCTGGGCGTCGTTAGCAACAAATCCGGCGGCCATCTTCGGGCAGAATCCAGCAAGCTGGGCTGGGACCGGTATTTCGAAGGTTATCTGGTGGGGGCGAACGATGCGCCGCGGGACAAACCGGCGACCGATCCGATTTTCATGGCATTGGAAGGGACCGGTATTGAGCCTGACCAGGATGTTTGGTTCATAGGCGACACGTGGGTAGATATCGCGTGCGGTCGCGCCGCAAATTGCTATACCATACTGATTGGCAAAAATATGCCCGAAGACCCAGAATTCGTCGATCATCCGCCGGACGAGCATTTTTCGGATTGCCGAGTCTTGATGGAGGTTGTCAGAAAATTCTGAGATACCATTTCAGAAATCGTGTCGATAGATCGCTGGCAGAGCCATCACCCGCAGACAGAACTCTCTGTTCAATAAGTGAAGATACAAAGATTCAATAAAACAAGAAGGTAGAACAATGTCTTCAGATAAAATACAAAACCTTCAGGATGTATTTCTTAACCACGTCCGGAAGCAGAAAATTCCCGTGACAGTTTTTCTGGTCAATGGTGTAAAGCTACAGGGGATTATCACATGGTTCGACAACTTCTGTATGCTGTTGCGCCGCGACGGTCATTCCCAACTTGTTTACAAACATGCGATCTCGACCGTTATGCCGGTGACGCCCGTTTCCCTCTACGGCGACGATGATGATGAAGAAGGTGTCATCGAAGAGGCCGAAACCTGATTTGACAAACCTCAACGGGGTGGACAAGGACGACCAAAGAACGCGCGCGGTCGTCCTACACCCATTCCTGAAATCCGGCAACGCCCGCGACCGCTCGGTTAAATCGCGATTGGAAGAAGCCGTTGGCCTCGCAGCGGCGATAGATTTGAACGTCGTCGCGGCTGAGAATGTGCCGCTCGCCAAGATCAATGCCGGCAACTATTTCGGTAAAGGCACGATAGAGCGTCTGCACGAACTGGTGGAGGATC